>NZ_JAQIRJ010000005.1:0-412825 GCF_032601995.1 Klebsiella sp. 141153
GCGCCACCGGGGATTTTGAAGCCGCCAGCACCGGTGTCAGCGATACGCCCTCCCCGGATTGCGCTACGCTCATCCGGGCTACCAAATCACACAACGTTGTAGCCCCGGTAAGCGACTGCGCCACCGGGGATTTTGAAGCCGCCAGCACCGGTGTCAGCGATACGCCCTCCCCGGATTGCGCTACGCTCATCCGGGCTACCAAATCACACAACTCTGTAGCCCCGGTAAGCGACAGCGCTACCGGGGATTTTGAAGCCACCAGCACCGGTGTCAGCGATACGCCACCCGGCCTTCCCGGATTGCGCTACGCTCATCCGGGCTACCAAATCGCACAACGCTGTAGCCCCGGTAAGCGACAGCGCCACCGGGGTTTTCTCATCCCGCCCGCACTCTCTGCGCTTCACCTATACTTGCAGTTTAAGCGGGGACAGGAGAAAGACGATGACGCTACCCGATTTTCACGTCTCAGCGCCTTTTACGCTTGGTATTGAGCTGGAGCTACAGGTCGTCAACCCGCCGGGATACGACCTCAGCCAGGATGCCTCCACGCTGATTGCCGATGTGCAAAGTGAACTAACGACGGGAGAGGCTAAACACGACATCACCGAAAGCATGCTGGAGATAGCCACCGGCATCTGTCGCGATATTAGCCACGCCACCGCACAGCTCGGCGCCATCCATCAGGCGGTACAGCGCGCCG
Organism: Klebsiella sp. 141153; assembly: GCF_032601995.1. Lineage (NCBI taxonomy): Bacteria > Pseudomonadati > Pseudomonadota > Gammaproteobacteria > Enterobacterales > Enterobacteriaceae > Klebsiella > Klebsiella sp. 141153. The sequence goes on from NZ_JAQIRJ010000005.1 coordinate 701, forward strand.
CTCTCCGTCACCATCTGCAGATCTGCGGCGGCGGATCGCACCCTTTCCACGCCTGGCAGCGCCAGCAAATCAGCGATAATCCGCGCTATGTGAAAACCGTCGAGCACTTCGGCTATCTGGCAAAGCAGGCGACGGTATTTGGCCAGCACGTTCACGTCGGCTGTCAGAGCGGCGATGACGCCATCTATTTGCTGCACGGGCTGTCACGCTTTGTACCTCACTTTATTGCCCTCAACGCCGCCTCGCCGTGGTTCGACAGCACCGACAGCCGCTTTGCCTGTTCGCGTCTGAATCGTTTCTCTTCCTATCCCGATAACGGGCCAATGCCGTGGGTTGAGAACTGGCAGGCCTTTCAGCGTTTATTCCGCCGCCTGAGCTACACCAGCATGATCGACAGCATGAAGGATCTGCACTGGGATATCCGCCCGAGCCCGGTGTTCGGTACCGTCGAGGTGCGGGTAATGGATACGCCGCTGACGATAGGCCAGGCGGTGAATATCGCCGGATTTATCCAGACGCTGGCCTGCTGGCTGTTAAGCGAACGGCCATTTAAACATCAGCCGGAGGATTACCTCCTCTACCCTTTCAACCGCTATCAGGCCTGTCGCTACGGCCTCGACGGGGTGATAACCGATGTCTGGTCCGGCGAACAGCAGAGCATCCGCGCGAACATTCTGCAGTTGGCCGACCGATTGGCGCCTTTTGCCCACAAGGTGCATGCCAGCGCGGCGCTGGAGTCGGTTGTGCGCCAGGCCAGGTCCCCCATCAGCGAAGCGCAGCAGATGCGCGAATTCATCGCCAACGGCGGTTCGCTGATTGGTCTGGTACAAAAGCATTGCGAGATTTGGGCGGCATAAGGAAGCGAAACGGGTATACTCGGCGCAGGATATTTAAAAGGAATGTTCATGTTATTACGCCGCCTGATCCCTCTTGCGCTTCTTCCCTTCACCGCTTTTACCCATGCCGCCTGTACGCTCACCGACCCGACGCTGACCTTGCAAAGCTATACGGTTAATCCGCAGCAGGAGCGCATCGTGATGTACTGGCAAAAGCAAAATGGTAAAGCCTGGGGATCGTTGCGCTCGCTGCTGTCCGATATCGATAAAGACGGCAGCGTCCAGATGGCGATGAACGGCGGGATATACGATAAGGCCTACGAACCGCTGGGCTTGTATATCGAAAACGGCGAGCTGCTAAAGCCGATCAACCGCGCCTCCGGCGGCGGCAACTTTTTCATCCGCCCCGGCGGCGTATTCTGGCTGAAGGGCCAGCGGGCGGGAATAACGCCTATCAACAACTTTAAGCCATCGCCTGAGATAACCTACGCCGTGCAGTCCGGGCCAATGCTGATTGAAAACGGCGCCATCAACTGGCGGCTGAAGCCCTCCGCCAGCTCGCGCAAACTGCGCAACGGCGTCGGCATTGATAAGCAGGGACGGGTGGTATTTATGCTTAGCGAGCGTGAAACCAATTTCTACGATTTCGCCTGTTACGCGCAGTCCAAACTCCACGTGCGCCAGATGCTCTACCTCGACGGCACCATCTCAAAAATGTATCAAAAGGGCGGCAGCATACCGTGGCAGTACCATCCGTTCGTCACCATGATCGCGGTGGAAATCAAAAAACCAGGCTAAAGGAAAATGGCGCCCGCTCAATCCTGAAGGGGCGCCGGAGGGGATCAGGCAGCTTTACGGAAACGGCGGGTCAGCCGCTTCTCAATTTCAACCACCAGGAACATAGCCACACCAATCACCAGAGTCACGAACCAGTAGCGCAGCGGCAGCGCCTCAGTGCCGAACATGTTCTGCATCAGCGGTACATAGATGATGACCAGCTGCATCAGCAACAGGACGCCGGTCACCAGCCAGATACCTTTGTTGCGCAGCAACCCTTTGTTCAGGGAGAAACTGTCGCTGCTGCGGCAGTTAATCATATAGACCCACTGCGCGGTCACCAGCATCTGCAGCAGCACGGTGCGGATGAACTCGGCGCTGTGGCCGCGCGGCGCCAGCCAGGCTTCGAGAATAAAAGCAGCGACGGCAATCATCGAACCGACAAAAGCGACGCGCCAGACGGCGAACCCATCCATCACGTGCTGGCCGGTCTTACGCGGCGGACGGTTCATCACGTTGCGCTCGGCGGCTTCAAAGGCCAGGCCGAAGGAGAGCGTGGCCGAGGTCGCCATGTTCATCCACAAAATCAGCACCGGCGTCAGCGGAATAATATTGCCCGCCAGCAGCGCGATGATGATCAACAGCCCCTGCGCGAGGTTGGTCGGCATGATGAACAGGATGGTCTTTTTCAAGTTGTCGTAGACGCGACGCCCCTCCTTCACCGAACTGGCGATGGTGGCGAAGTTGTCGTCGGTGAGCACCATATCGGCGGCCTCTTTGGTCACCTCGGTCCCTTTAATGCCCATGGCGATGCCCACGTCGGCCTGGCGCAGCGCCGGGGCGTCGTTAACGCCGTCACCGGTCATGCCGACCACTTCGCCGCTATCCTGCAGCGCCTTTACCAGACGCAGCTTATGCTCCGGACTGGTACGGGCGAAAATATCAAACTCCACCGCCGCCTTCGCCAGCTCGGCATCATCCATATGCTCAAGCTGATAGCCGGTCATCGCCTGGCGGCTGTTGGCGATCCCCAGCATCTGACCGATGCTCATCGCCGTCTGCGGGTGGTCGCCGGTGATCATCTTCACGCGGATCCCGGCGGCCTGGCAGGCGTGGATCGCGTCAATCGCCTCCGGACGCGGCGGATCCATCATTCCGGCGATGCCGAGGAACACCAGCCCTTCCCTCAGGTCATCGTGGGTCAACGCGGCGCTGCCGACGGCTGCCGGTTTGCAGGCGGCGGCAACCATCCGTAACCCCTGGCGGGCAAAGCGCGCCATTTCGTCTTCCCAGTACTGACGGTCAAACGGCATTGGCCCCTGCTTGCTCATCTGCTGGCCGCACAGGGCGAAGATGACATCCGGCGCGCCGGTAATCAGTACCCGCTCCTCATCGCCAATCTGCTGATGGGTGGCCATGTATTTGTACTGCGAGTCGAACGGAATTTTCGCCACCAGCCGGGTGACGACCGGCGCTAACTGGGCTTTCGCCGCTAATACCTTCAGCGCCCCTTCGGTCGGGCCGCCGGTGATGCTCCACAGACCACGTTCGTCCTGAACGATCTGGCTGTCATTGCACAGATCGATGGTGCGCAGGTAGGTTTCCAGCACGCTGCCCGGCTGGACCACCACCGGCTCGTCGCTGCCCTCCTGGAAAATGTGCCCCTGCGGCTCATAGCTGTCGCCTTCAACGCGGTAGCAGCAGTCGGCGGTGATGATCGCTTTCACCGTCATCTCGTTCATGGTCAGGGTGCCGGTCTTATCCGAACACACCACGGTCATCGCGCCAAGCGTTTCAACCGTCGGCAGCTTGCGGATAATCGCCCGCTTACGCGCCATCGTCTGTACGCCGAGCGACAGGATAATCGAGATAATCGCCGGCAGTCCTTCCGGTACTGCCGCCACCGCGAGGCTAATCAGCGACAGCAGCAGCTCGCCAAGCGGGATGTCGCGCAGTGCGAGGCTAAAGAAGAACAGCGCCACCATCATCGCGAGGATGATGACAAAAATCGCTTTCCCCAGTTTATCCATCTGCACCAGCAGCGGAGTACGGTGCTTTTCAATAGCCGCCATCATCTGATTGATGTGGCCTAGCTCGGTCTCTTGACCAGTAGCGGTAACCACACCGACGCCGCTGCCGGCGCTGATAGTGGTGCCGGAGAAGACCATATTGGTGCGGTCGCCCAACGGCAGTTCGCCCTGTAGCGTCACGGTGGTTTTATCCACCACCGTCGACTCGCCGGTGAGGATCGCCTCTTCGACCCGTAGATTGTGGCTTTCAATCAGGCGCAGATCCGCCGGAACGCGGTCGCCGGCGCGCAAAATAACAATATCGCCCGGCACCAGGTCACGGGTGGGGATGGTTTCATGCTTGCCGTTGCGCAGCACGCGGGCATCGCTGGAGAGCATGTTGCGGATCCCCTGCAGCGATTTTTCGGCATTGCTCTCCTGAATATGACCGATCAACGCATTAATGACGGTAACGCCGAGAATAACCAGAGTATCGACCCAGTGGCCCATCACCGCGGTGAGCGCGGCAGCGGCCAGCAGGACGTAAATCAGGACATCGTTGAAGTGGGCGAGAAAACGCAGCCATGCCGGTTTGCCTTTCTTTTCCGGCAGCGCGTTAGGGCCGTATGATTTCAGGCGACCGGCGGCTTCAGCGGTGCTGAGACCGTCGGCATGGCTCTTTTTTTGCGCCAGTACCGCCTCGACTGTTTGCTGATAAGCCTGCTGCGGCGCGACGTCGCCCGAGGGCGTGATGTTGTGGGGATTAATCATGCTGGTCAAAATAAAGTTTCCTTTTAAATTCCGTGAATCGGAAAGCCTGAAATCATTTCTGGCCAATGAATTAATGCGTTTTGCGAGCAAGATCAAATTATCCAGCCACAACATTTATTTACTCGCAAATTTAAAAATACATGGTAAGTTGGTTCTGAAAACAAATATTACAGAGTATTTCTAAACCATTTCTAAACGAGGTAAAACATGTTTGGAATCTACCGCGGGCGCCGTCTGGCGCTGTATGTCGTACTGGCAATCATTATCGCCACAATTGTGGGATATAGTACTTATACTTTTGTAAAAATGCTGGGGTAATAAATGACGGTAATTTACATCACGATGCAATTAACTTAATCACAAATATTACTCAATAAATTAACAGAGGGGTTTTAATTAATAGTATTAGAAATAATATGAATGACGTAAATTAATCAGCGGATAAAGCATATTGCGTTAACGGACTTTTTACCGGACAATATGTTTTTTAACTGAAGATTAACATCATAATGAAACACCCGCTGGAAACGCTATTATCCGCCGCCGGCATTTTGCTGTTAGCCCTGATTTCTTGCTTGCTATTGCCGGCGCCCTCGCTCGGCCTGACGCTGGCGCAAAAGCTAGTCACATCCTTCCACCTGATGGATCTCAACCAGCTCTATACCTTGATCTTCTGCCTGTGGTTCTTAGCGCTGGGAGTCGTCGAGTACCTGGTATTACGCTGGGTATGGCGCCGCTGGTTCTCACTGGCAGATTAAGCAGTAAGAGAGAAAAAAAAGCCCGCCGATAAAGGCGGACTGGTATGCGGCCGGCGCTCAGTGCGCACGGCTGTGGTTCTCTTTGCGATACGCGCCCGGCGGCTGATTGAAGGTACGGGTAAAGATACGGGTGAAGGTTTGCTGCGAATCAAAGCCGTATTTCAGGCAGATATCATAAACCCGCTGGTCGGTATCTCGCAGGTCGCGCGCCGCCAGCAGCAGTTTACGCTCGCGAATGTAGCGCCCGAGACTTTCCCCTTTGTACTGTAAAAACAGCCGTTGCAGATGCCATTTCGAATACCCGGCATGGCGCGCAATATCATCAATTCGCAGCGGTTGATGCAGATTGTCATCAATCCATTCCACGATAGTGTCAATCACCTGAGCGGATATATTCATATCTCTTCTCTCCTCCTGAACCACTCTGGCGGTTAGCGCCACCAGGCGTTAAATGATTGTGTCTTATCAGCGACCCACACCGGTTCGCCCAGCATTGGCGTGACTAAACGCCACTCACGTCCTTCACTGGCTGCCGCCAGCCGCTGGTACGGATCGTCCCAGCTGTGTTTTGCCAGCACAAAGCGTCCGGCATGCCCCGGTAATACCGACCGGGCGCGTAAATCATCGGCGGCCTGCGCCGTTTCTTCCGGCATCATGTGGATGTACTTCCAGTCCTGGTCATATTGACCGTTTTCCATGATCGCCAGGTCGATAGGACCAAACTGCTCGCCAATGGCCTTAAAATGCGGGCCATAGCCGCTATCGCCGCTGTAATAAATCTTTTGCTGCGGGGTGACGAACAGGAAGCTGGCCCACAAGGTCTGGTTGCGTTTCAGCCCGCGGCCGGAAAAATGGCGAGCCGGCAGCGCGTGTACGGTCAGTTCATCGCTGATTATCACCGTCTGGTTCCAGTCCACTTCGTTGATAATCGCCGCATCCATTCCCCAGTAGCGCAGATGCGAGCCGACGCCGAGCGGCGTCACCACGCGTTTAACTTTCGGCATCAGCGCTTTGATGGTGGCGTAGTCGAGATGGTCATAGTGATCGTGGGAAATTATCAGCACATCGATCTCAGGCATCCGCTGCGCGTTCCACGGGTAGTCGCCGGGGAAGGCCTTATTGATGAAAGAGAACGGCGCGGCATAATCGCTAAATACCGGATCGATCAGGATACGTTTCCCCGCCAGCTGCAGATACCACGATGAGTGGCCAAGCCAGACCATCACGTCTTCGCCAGACGGCAGGCTGGCAAGATCGGTATTCACCAGCGGCAACGGCTGCAGCGGGCGTGCGTTTTCTCGCTTAGTCACCAGGAAATCCCACCACGCGGCCAGCATGTTTTTCTGGCCGGTGAATCCTGGCGTCGGCAGTTGATTATGGAACTGGCCGTCACGGTAATTCGGCGACTGTTCGACAAGACTAAGCTGCGCACCCTTTGGCGCTTTGCCAAAACCGGCATTGAGAACAAACGGCAATGTCGTTGTTGCTGCTAATAACATAATGGCGACCACGCTAAAGGTGACACGGTTCATATCCTGACCAGACAAAAGCCCCATCCAGGGGACTTTATGATATAACTTGATTATGAGTGAGTAAGCACTCATTATTAGGAAGGAGTAGAAAATCGTCAAGCCTATTTTCAATTTTTGACATCTGCCGTTGCAGTTGCGCGGTCCGCCGTGATTAGATCGGGGTTTAACTTTCAGCGAGGTAAAATGTAGTGGCTCGTCCTAAGAGTGAAGATAAAAAACAAGCGTTACTGGAAGCCGCTACGGCCGCTTTCGCCCAGTCCGGCATTGCCGCTTCAACATCGGCGATAGCCCGCAGCGCGGGGGTTGCCGAGGGGACGCTGTTTCGCTATTTCGCCACCAAAGATGAGTTGCTCAACGAGTTATACCTCGCTATTAAGCTGCGCCTGGTGCAGACGATGATCGCCGGGCTCAACCCTGACGAAAAACGCCCAAAGGAAAACGCGCGCAATATCTGGAACAGCTATATCGACTGGGGGATGCGTAACCCTATGGAATATCGCGCCATTCGCCGTATGGCATTGAGCGAACGCATCACCGATGAAACCCGCAGCCTGGTCAAAGAGAGTTTTCCCGAGCTTAACGAGATGTGCCAACTATCGGTGAAAGCGGTTTTCCTTAGCGACGCCTATCGCGCTTTCGGCGATGCCCTGTTCCTGTCGCTGGCCGAGACCACCATCGAGTTCGCCAGCCACGATCCGCAGCGCGCCCGTGAGCTTATCGCTCTCGGTTTTGAGGCGATGTGGAATGCGCTGCATGAGAGTGAGCATTAATGGATAACGAAGCGCTACACCATCACGCGCAGCGTATCGCGCTGACCTACCCTTTCACTGAGCACTGCTGGCCGTTTGGCCCGGAGTATGACGTGTTTAAAGTCGGCGGGCGTATCTTCATGCTAACCATGACCCTTCGCGGGCGGGCAATCGTCAACCTGAAGGCCGATCCGCAAAAATCGCTGCTCAATCAGCAAATTTACCGCAGTATCGAGCCGGGCTATCACATGAACAAAAAGCACTGGATCACCGTCGTGCCGGGCGAGGATATCAGCGAGGATTTACTTGCCGAGCTTATTGACGACTCGTGGAATCTGGTGGTGGATAAGCTGGCGAAAAAAGACCAACGTCGGCTGCGTCCCGGCTGATTTTCAAATAAATGCGATAAGTGTTATCGCATTTTTCACTCTTATCATTTCCCGCGCATCGCTGTACTCTTCCTCCCACGAAATGTGCCCGTAAGGGGCTGAAAATTGTGAGGAAGAGTCATGGATATTATCTCAGTTGCCTTAAAACGTTACTCCACTAAGGCCTTTGATCCGGCGAAAAAGCTGACGGCCGAACAGGCGGAAAACCTGAAAACGCTGCTGCAATATAGCCCGTCGAGCACCAACTCCCAGCCGTGGCACTTTATCGTCGCCAGCAGCGATGAAGGCAAAGCCCGCGTCGCGAAAGCGGCCAGCGGCACCTACGTGTTCAACGAACGTAAAATCCTCGACGCTTCCCACGTTGTCGTGTTCTGTGCGAAAACCGCGATGGACGATGCGTGGCTGGAAAAAGTCGTTGATCAGGAAGACGCTGATGGCCGTTTTGCCACTCCGGAAGCCAAAGCCGGCAACCACAAAGGCCGCACCTTCTTTGCTGATATGCACCGCAAAGAGCTGAAAGATGACGATCAGTGGATGGCGAAACAGGTTTATCTTAACGTGGGCAACTTCCTGCTCGGCGTGGCGGCAATGGGGCTGGATGCGGTGCCGATCGAAGGCGTCGATTTCGCTATCCTCGACGAAGAGTTTGGCCTGAAAGCGCAAGGTTATACCAGCGTAGTTGTGGTGCCGGTCGGTCATCACAGCGTGGAGGACTTCAACGCCGCACTGCCGAAATCCCGCCTGCCGCAGTCCACAACCATCACCGAGATCTAATCTCCGCGCACTGCCCTCCCCGGTGGCGCTGACGCTTACCGGGGCTACCAACCGAGTGCCGGATCGTAGCCCGGATAAGGCGCAACGCGCCGCCATCCGGGGAGGACGGCGGCGATCGCTTACGCTTAGCAGGGAAAAACCGTTACTTTTTCTCCCCCTCGCCGGCGTGCCAGATCCGCTCGGCGTAGCGGCCAATCATCGCCAGCGATGCCGCCAGGATCAGGAAAAACACCACCTTGTGCAGGCTGTACCAGAAGAATTCGAAAAAGCGAGTGTAAAGGTTGATGGCGAGAAACGTCAGGCCAAATCCACGCAGCATGCCATCGTCGGTTTTCAGGCTGATATAAATACAGATCACCGCCGCCAGCGCAAACAGCAGTCCCCACGGCAGCAGTTGCGCCTGACTGACCCCATACCAGCTCTCGGAATCGTAGTTGCCGAATATCGACAGGATCCACAGCGCGACAAACAGCCAGGTCAGCCCCATCGCCTTACTGACGGTAAACAACTGCCGCTGGTGTAATACATTTTGCATCAAGTAGCACAGCGCCAGCAGCACGCCGCCGAACAGCACGAAACGAATCGGGAAGCTCATCCCTAGCCAGTAGGCCCCCCAGCCTGATACGTAGCCGGTTTCCGCGCCAAACCAGTTCCCCAGCGCCAGCAGAAAGAACAGCCACACCAGCCCGGAACGGGCGAAATACCCTATCAGGCCGTAAATCGCGCAGCCGAGCAGTATCAGCGGCGCCACGTGGCCGCTGCCGTCGTCCAGCCGATCGCCTAGCTGCCACAAGGCAATGGCGGTGCAAATCACGCCGAGGAACAAAATCGCCTCGGTGCTATAGTGCCACTGCGCTTCGCGACGCTGACGGCGGAACCCCCAATAATAAAATGCGATGGCCAGCAGCGTCGGCAGGATAATGCGCGCGACAGCGGAGTCGCTGAACAGATTGATAATCGCGGCAATCAGTTCGGCATCGGCGAACAGGCTGCCCAGCGCAATCAGTACGCAGGCTATCGCGGTCCAGAAGGCATAGCGGCTCAGGCGCTGCCAGTCGAAAGCACGGACAGATAGCGACGCTGACAGCCGTTGGCCGTCGCTGCTGTTCAGGATCCCCTCCTGCTGCCATTGCTCGATAGCACGTTGAATAATCCGCTGCTGCTTGCGGGTGACGTTCATAAGCGTTCCTTGTCCATTGCGGGCTTAGCCCTGTTGATCCAGCCAGGCCAGCGCCTGTTCTCCGGTTTCATCCAGCGGTAAATAGACCAGCAGACGCGAACCGTTGCGCGGCGCGGAATACCAGTACATTTGCTGCAGACTAAAGCGCCCGAGCTGCGGATGGTTAAAATTTTTCACCTGGTTTTCGACGCCGCGCACCTCGTAGCGCTGGTGCCATAGCGCTTCAAACTCCGACGAGGCGGCGAAAAAACGCGCCAGCTTATCTTCCCACTCTGGCGAGCCGCGATGCTCAGCCATCGCCGCGCGAAAATAGGAAACAAAAGTCGGCAACACGTCGCGATTTTCAATGCGGCTACGCCAGGCTTCGCAGGTGAGATAGAGATAGATACAATTGCGGTCTTCTTCGGCAATCGTCGCGAAATCAACGCCCATCAGACGGCAAAAGCTGTCATTCCAGGCGACGATATCAAAGTTCGGTTTCTGAATGCTGGCGGGCTGCGGCATCAGGCTATCAAGCATGCGTCGGGTTCCGGGGCTTATCCCCTCGCAGACCGTGGCCTGCGTATTCTCTGGGGGCGTTAAGCCTGCCAGAACGAACAGATGACGGGTCTCCAGCGGGCTGCACTGAAGCGCGCTGGCCACGCCGCTTAATACCGCCGCCGACGGATTCACTTCCCGCCCCTGCTCAAGCCAGGTGTACCAGGTCACGCCGACGTCCGCCAGCATCGCCACTTCCTCCCGGCGCAGCCCCGGCGTCCGCCGCCGCCCGACGCGCGGCAGGCCGAGACGCTGCGGGTCAAGGCTTTCGCGGCGGGCGCGCAGAAATGCCCCCAGCTGTTTACGGCTATCATCGGGCGCGAGATTCAGCGCCTCACGTTGCAGTATTAGCGTCATTATTCCTCCAACATGGTAGTACCAATACCAGTATAGACAGGAACTGGTACCCGTTTAATTAATCGGAGATGCTACGGCCATCCGCTGAATGACGCAATGGAGAGATCCGATGAATTCGTCTGCTGTTTCACCCGGCCGCGCCGGCTTACTGCTGTTACTGACCGGCCAGATGCTGCCGTTAATTGATACCTCGATAACCAACGTGGCGCTGGATTCGATCACCCACTCCCTCGACGCCAGCGCCACCCAACTGGAGCTTATCGTCGCGCTGTACGGCGTGGCCTTTGCCGTCTGCCTGGCGATGGGCAGCAAACTGGGCGATAACTATGGGCGCCGCCGCCTGTTTCTTTGGGGCGTGGCGGTATTCGGCATCGCCTCGCTGCTATGCGGAATGGCTAACTCCATTAACGCCCTACTCGCCGCACGAACGTTGCAAGGCGCCGGCGCGGCGCTGATCGTGCCGCAGATCCTCGCCACCCTGCACGTCACCCTGAAAGGCACCGCTCACGCCAGGGCGATCAGCCTCTACGGCGGTATCGGCGGCATCGCGTTTATCGTCGGCCAGATGGGCGGCGGCTGGCTGGTCTCCGCCGATATCGCCGGGCTCGGCTGGCGCAACGCCTTCTTTATCAACGTGCCTATCTGCCTGCTGGTGTTGGCCTTTAGCCGCCGCTATGTGCCGGAAACCCGCCGCGAAAGCCATTCCAGCATCGACTGGCAGGGAACTTTCAGCCTGGCGTTAATCCTCTGCTGCCTGCTGTTCCCGATGGCGCTGGGGCCGGAACTGCACTGGCCATGGGAGCTACAGCTGCTTTTGCTGGCCGTACTCCCCCTGCTCGGCTGGATGCGCCTGAGCGCGCTGCGTAAACAGCAGCGCGGCGAGCAACCGCTGCTACCGCCGCGGCTGTTAAAGCTCACCAGTATCCGCTTTGGGATGGCTATCGCGCTGCTGTTCTTCAGCGCCTGGTCCGGCTTTATGTTCTGTATGGCGCTGACCATGCAGGCCGGGCTTGGGATGGCGCCGTGGCAGTCCGGCAACAGTTTTATCGCTCTCGGGGTGGCCTATTTTATCTCCGCGTTGTACGCGCCGAAGCTTATCGCCCGCTACAGCATGGGGCGCATTTTGCTGATAGGCCTGGCGGTACAGATTAGCGGCCTGCTGCTGCTGAGCGCCACCTTTTATCAACTTGGCCTGCGGACCACGACGCTGGCGCTGGTGCCCTCCACCGCGCTAGTCGGCTATGGTCAGGCGTTAATCGTCAACAGTTTCTATCGTATCGGGATGCGGGACATTCGCGCCTGCGACGCCGGAGCCGGTAGCGCCATCCTCAGTACCCTGCAGCAGGCGACGCTGGGCCTGGGGCCGGCCATTCTTGGCTCGCTGTTCTTGACCCTGGCCCAGCGCGGCGGTGGCGACTATGCGCAGGCGCTGATCGTCTTCCTGCTGGTCGAGGTGGCGATGATGCTGCTGCTGGGCGCTATAGCCCTCTGGCTGCGCCATCACCTGAACCTGCAGCCGGCGGCGACGGCGTCCTGATTCACAACTGTGTAACCTCTGATTTGCATAATAGTCATCCAGCGGTCATCATAACCGCTGGATGTACAGGAGACGTTATGCAGGAATTAATATCGCAAATCGCCGCATTAGGCATCAAAATCACCCCTACCACCTCGCTCATCATTACCTTTGGCATTATTTTTCTGACGGCGATTGTCGTTCATCTCATTCTGCACAAAGTGGTACTGCGCACCTTCGAAAAGCGGGCGCAGGCCAGCAGCCATTTATGGCTGCAAATCATCACGCAAAATAAACTCTTTCACCGCCTGGCGTTCACCCTACAGGGAATTATCGTCAACGTTCAGGCCGTGCTCTGGCTGCAGAAAGGCAGCGAAGCGGCGGAAATTTTATCCACCTGCGCGCAGCTGTGGGTAATGGTTTACGCCATGCTTTCCTTCTTCTCACTGCTGGACGTGATTTTCAATCTGGCGCAAAAATTCCCCACCGCCTCGCAGCTGCCGTTAAAAGGCATCTTCCAGGGCATTAAGCTGGTTACGGCGATTATTATCGGCATTCTGATCATATCGCTGCTAATTGGCCAGTCGCCGGCGATTCTGATTAGCGGCCTTGGCGCGATGGCCGCCGTGCTGATGTTAGTATTTAAAGACCCGATTCTTGGCCTGGTGGCCGGGATCCAGCTTTCCGCCAACGACATGCTCAAACTCGGCGACTGGCTGGAGATGCCGAAATATGGCGCCGATGGCGCGGTTATTGATATCGGTCTGACCACGGTAAAAGTGCGCAACTGGGATAACACCATCACTACAATCCCCACCTGGTCGCTGGTCTCGGATTCGTTTAAAAACTGGAGCGGGATGTCGGCCTCCGGCGGTCGTCGCATTAAGCGCAGCCTGAACATCGATACCACCAGCATCCATTTTCTTGACGAGCAGGAGCAACAGCGCCTGATTCAGGCCAAATTGCTGAAGCCCTATATGGACTCGCGCCATCAGGAAATTAACGAGTGGAACCAACAGCACGCCAATGCGCCATCGGTGCTCAACCTGCGCAAAATGACCAATATCGGCACCTTCCGCGCCTATCTGCAGGAGTATCTGCGTAACCATCCGCGGCTACGCAAGGATATGACCATGATGGTGCGCCAGTTAGCGCCGGACGCTAACGGCCTGCCGATTGAGATCTACTGCTTTACCAATACCGTGGTGTGGGCGGAGTATGAAGGCATTCAGGCGGATATCTTCGACCATATCTTTGCCGTGGTTGACGAGTTCGGCCTGCGTATACACCAGACGCCAACCGGCAACGACATTCGTTCACTGTCGGGCGCGCTGTCGTCCTGATTCCCGGCTGGCGCGCATTGCGCGCCAGCGTACTCTCACTCCACTATCATTTCTCAGGGCTAGCCGTCGACACAGTTTAAGCAGATGATCTTTTCACCAACATGGATTATCGCCAAAGGACGCTCTGCATAATGAAATTAACCACAACGTTTGTCGCGCTTGGCTGCGCTTTAGCACTCCTTTCCGGTTGCACCTCATCGAAGACCTCGCCAGAACGCCATGCTTATAGCTTCGTGTCTCACCGTTCAGATTTCGTCGGCGGTAATTTCACCGTTAACCGTCAGCAAAATTATCAGATGAACCTGCCTAACTTCCGCGATATTTATGCCCGCGGGCAAGAAGATCGGAAAAAAGGGGTGGGTGAAAGCGATGCGCAGCGGGTTGCCGACGCCATTAAGCAACAGGCGCTGGAAGGGGTGAAGTCACAACACTCCTTCAACGGTAATGCGAGCGATCGGTGGAGCGAAACGATGGAAGCGAAAGATGCTCGTCTGTTTGGTAATGAGCTGGCTGGCGCCTATCTGGACGGCTTCCACGGGATAAAATAAGTTGTGTCGCCCCGCCAGTCCGCGGGGCGATAAGCCTTACGCCGGGCGGCGCAGCAGTTTGAAGGCGGCAAACAGGAAGATAATCCACACCGGCAGCAATATCGCCGACAGACGCATCCCGTCAATGGTGCACATCAGTACCAGAATCAAACCGAGAAAAGCGATGCAGAAGTAGTTGCTGGCTGGCGCCAGTAACGCTTTGAACTTCGATTCGCGGCCTTTACGACGCTGCGCGGCGCGAAACTTCAGGTGCGCCATACAGATCATTATCCAGTTCAGCAGCAGCGTCGCCACTACCAGCGCCATCAGCAGCCCCAGCGCTTCATGCGGCAGGAGATAGTTCAGCACCACCACCAGCGAGGTAATGACGCCTGACAGCAGCAGCGAATTCACCGGCACGCCGCGTTTGCTGACGCGGGCGAGAAACTTCGGCGCATTGCCCTGTACCGACAGGCCGAACAGCATCCGGCTATTGGAATAGACGCCGCTGTTATAGACCGACAGCGATGCCACCAGAATGACGAAATTCAGCGCGGAAGCCACCACGTTGCTGTCAAGATTATGGAAAATCATCACAAACGGGCTGCTATCGGATTTGATCTCCACCCACGGATAGAGCGCCAGCAGCACCACCAGCGAGCCGATGTAAAACAGCAGGATACGGTAAACCACCTGGTTGACCGCTTTCGGAATGCTCTTTTCCGGATTTTGCGCTTCCGCGGCGGTAATGCCGATAAGCTCCAGCCCGCCGAAAGAAAACATAATCACCGCCAGCGACAGCACCAGGCCATGCCAGCCGGTGGCAAGGAAACCGCCATGCTTCCACAGGTTATCAAAACCGGCTTTGCTGCCGCCGTGGCCGCCAAACAGCATCCACAGGCCAAAGGCGATCATGCCGATAATCGCCAGCACTTTAATCAGCGCGAACCAGAATTCTGCTTCGCCATACAGGCGTACATTGACCAGGTTGACGGCGTTAATAATGATGAAGAAGGCCGCCGCCCAAACCCAGGTGGGCACGTCCGGGAGCCAGTACTGCATATAAATCCCGGCGGCGGTCAGTTCCGCCATCCCTACCAGCACGAACATGACCCAGTAGTTCCAGCCGGAGAGAAAGCCGGCGAACGGGCCCCAGTATTTATAGGCAAAGTGGGCAAAGGAACCGGATACCGGCTCTTCCACCACCATCTCGCCAAGCTGGCGCATAATCAAAAAAGCGACAATACCGGCCACGGCGTAACCCAGTAATACCGCCGGGCCAGCCATTTGAATCGCGGGACCAATGCCGAGAAACAGGCCGGTACCAATCGCGCCGCCAAGGGCGATAAGTTGAATATGTCGGTTTTGTAAACCGCGATGAAGCGTCGGGCCGCTCTCTTCCACGGCATCCGACGACGTTGACGCGTCTTTCACGTCGTTCCCCTGTGTGTTTTTGTGAAGGGGCACCTTTTATCACTTAGGGGGGATTGTCGCAAGTTGCGCGGGGCAAGCATCAGCCGCCCGCCCCGCTTTTTTAGCGTTAGAAGTCGTAGCTCATTGAGACGCGAACGGTACGCGGATCGCCTTCGAACAGATAGGTTCCGGTATCGTCAATGCCGGACCAGTACTTCTCGTTGGTCACGTTGGTCACCCCGATGCGCCAGGTCATTTCGTTCTGGTCGGCGTTCAGGCGCATACGATAGCGCAGGCCTAAATCCAGGGTGGTGTAGCTATCCAGCTTCTTGGTGTTGGCCGCATCGGCATACTGCGAGCCGCTATGATTGACACGCGCGGTCGCGGTCAGGCCTTCCACCGGCTTGATATCATACTCGGCGCCAAGCACCGCGTAGAAGTTAGCCACCCCAATGGCATCTTTACCGTCGGTTGCGCCTTTAGCGGTTTTAGTCTGTTTGGCATCCAGCCACACCGTACTGGCGTTAAGACGCAGCCCCAGCATCGGCTCGCCGAAGACGTTCATCTCTACGCCGCGGTTACGCTGCTCGCCGTCGAGGCCGTAATTGCCAGCGGTATCGGAAATGGCGTTCGGTTTTTTGATTTCAAACAGCGCCAGCGATCCGCCGATCGTACCGTAGTCGATCTTGACGCCCACTTCGTCCTGCTTCGAGTGCGCGATCCCGGTACTCTGCCCGGCATTGGCCGCCGTAGTCGGCGCCACAGAGCCCGGCTGCAGCGCTTCGGTATGGTTAGCATACAGCGACAGCTGCTCCCACGGCTTGTACACCAGGCCAAACGTCGGCATCCAGCGGCTTTGGGTATAACGCGACGAGGTATCTTCCAGTCCGGTGGCGTTGCTGTAGTTGCGCACGACCACTTTCTGATGACGAGCAGCCGCGGTAAACAGCACCTTATCGTTAAAGAAGCCGAGGGTGTCGCTCAGCAGCCAGCCCTGCGTACGGCTGCGCGAGGTGACCAGCGGATCGTGGTAGTTGCCGCCAAAATAGGCGTTATCCGGCATTGCCACATCGCGGTTGTCATAGATATTGGTGGTCGGGTTCTTCGCCGACATCCGCCAGGCGGTCGCATCGGTATGCACCTGCGCCGCATAGCCGAGATTCACCTTATGCGAAATCGCGCCGGTATTGAAATCGCCGCGTACCCCGCCCATGCCGCTGATCGCGTCGATGATGCGGTTAGTATCAAGGCGGCCAACCGTCGCATCGCCGTTTTTATTGAGCAGCTTCGGCGCGCTGTAGGTGCCGATTTCATGCGAATGCTGACCGCCGAGGGCGCTGTATACCGTCCAGCTATCGGTCAGGTCATATTCCGCCTTCGCCATGCCGAACTCGCTTTCGATATCGCTATAGCCCCACTTCTGGCTGTAGTTTTTGCTGTTGTCCGGCAGCGCCGGGACGAAATCCACGCCGCTGATATTGACGCCCATCGTACCGCCGTGGAACGTTTTCTTCTGATAGCCGAAATCGAGCGAGGAGCGGAAACGATCGCCGCGGTAATCAAGCCCCAGCGAAGCCAGCGTGGTACGGCGTTTATCGTTATCGATAGCGCCTTCGCCCTCGCGATGCACCAGGTTGACCCGGGCGCCGAACTGGTTGTTATCGCCGAAACGGCGCCCCAGGTCGAGGGTACCGCCAACCTGGGAATCAGAGGTATAGTCGACGCCAACGCGTGCGGTCGGCAGATCTTCCGCCCGCTTCGGCTCGAGGTTAATCATCCCGCCGACGCCGCTGCTGGCCGCGCCGTTAAGCAGGCTGTTAGCCCCTTTGAAAATTTCAACGCGCTCCAGCATCTGGGTATCCATCACCTGACGCGGCACCACGCCCGCCAGTCCGCCCATGGTCATGTCATCGCCATCGAGCTTAAACCCGCGGATTCGATAGGTCTCGGCGAAGTTGCCGTAGCCCTGTACGGCCTGCACGCCAGCGTCGTTGCTGACGACATCGGCGATAGTTTTCGCCTGCTGGTCCTGAATCAGCTTCGAGGTATAGCCGATGACGTTAAACGGGACGTCCATCGCTTTTTGTTCGCCAAGCATTCCCAGACGGCCGCCGTGGGCGATCTGGCCGTCGAGGAATGCCGGAACTACCAGGTCGCCGCCGGATTTAAAATCGCTGTTTTCGTTAGCCTCGACGATGATGGTCTCTTCGCCAGGCTGCTTCGCGGCGGCAGCGTCCGCGGCCATCGCCGTTTGACTGGCGGCGCTGATGGCTAAGGCCAGCAGCGTTTTACGCAGCGGGAAGGATGAATAGTGCGTGGTGTGCATAATTTGCCCCATGGATGAGGATAAATGGATCAAAGGGCCCGTCGCCGGGCCAGTTATTTTTATTGCGCGTTCAGGTCGATACGTACGATGCTGTCCGGGCCTTTAGTGGAGTGGTCTTTATTGAAGGGCTGTTTGACGGTGACAAACAGCGTCTGACCATCGGCGGAAAGCAGCAGGCTGTTGGGATTGGCCGGCAGCGCCCAGCTTTTCTTCAGCGTGTAGCGGCTGGCGTCAAGGCTGATAACCTTGCCGGATTCACGCTGTGAAATATAAATCTCGTGGCGTTTCCCATTGAACTGCACCGCCAGCGAATCGCCGACATCGAGCTGTTTAAGCAGTTTGCCGCTGTGGATATCCAACACCAGGGTGGTTTTCGCTTTCGAGTTATCGGTCACGAACAGACGACCGGTTTCGCTATCTTCGGCCATATTAAGCAGCAGCGCCGGCTTGTCGCCCAGCGGCTTCCAGCGCTGTTCAATGCGTTGGTTGCGCGGGTTGATCACCAGAATTTCACCGCTGCCGTTGGCGGCGTATACGCGCCCGGTTTGTGCAGAATAGTGCAGGCCGGTCATCCATTTACCGGTGTTTTTAATCCGCGTTTTCAGCTTCAGGGTAGTGGCGTCAACCACCCAGATTTGCGCCGGGTCGGCGACCGCCCCAACGTAGAGGGTATTATTTAACAGCAGCAGCTGACGCGCCCCATAGGGGAGCCCTTTTTCATTGCGCTCGCTGAACAGCAGGCGGTTTTTTACCTTGCCGGTGGCGGTGTCAATAGCGCTGATGCCGCCGTCGAGCGAATTGCTGACGTATAGCGTTTTACCATCCGCAGAGAGCTGTAAAGCGAAGTTTTTCAGATCGGTATGCGTCAGGCCGATGGTATTAAGGGTTTGCGGATCCAGCTTGTAAACCGCTCCGCCCTGCACATCTTTAAAGCCCTCGGCGCTGGCGACGTACAGCGCATCGCCCTGCGGGCTTAGCGCCATCTCGTACAACCCTTCCGCTAGCTGGCGCTGCAGAGGTTGCGCCACGTTAGCCGCAGGAGAGTTAACAACCGGTTGAGCGACGGCAGCGGAATGGTGGGTCGCGCAGCCGCCTAACGTCGCGCTGATGGCCAGCGCCAACGCCGGAAGAGTGTATTTCATTGGAACAACCCTATAAAAAATCAATGACCCGGTGGTCGCGCAGCGGCCGATATTGTGTGTTTCCGGCCTGCTGTCTTTGCGTCACCCTACGCCTTCGCTGTTCCTTGTGAACGACTCACTGGCGCAGATCGATCCCTGCTTAGTCTGCGAACAAAAAAGAGAATGAGAACTATACTCATTATCGAATGTCAAACAAGCCTCGGCGGGCAAAAAAGATTATCTGCTGATTTTTTAACGTGGGATGGCGGATTGATAGGGGGAGAAAAGAACTGCGGGATCGATACATACCCGGAAAGCGGCGCATTACGCCTTATCCGGGCGACAGGAGGCTAAGCCGCACGCTTCTGGCGAAGGGCGGCTTAGCACGTTTAATGCAATTTCAGGCGCGGGCGAATAATACGGTTAATCCCGCCGGACAGCATCATCAGGCCGGTTTTGAAATAACCGTGCAGCGTCACCTGATGCATCCGATACAGCGAATCGTAAACCATGCGCGCAATACGGCCTTCGACCATCAGCGGGCCGATCGGCAGATGCCCCATAATGCTACCGAAGGTGGTATAGCTGGACAGTGAAACCAGCGAACCGCGATCGCGATAGGAGAACGCTTTCAGCTTATGCCCCTTCATGCGGGCGATAATATTATCGGCGGTGAACAGCGCCATCTGATGGGCCGCCTGGCCGCGCGGCGGGATAAATCCGCCTTCCGGACGCGGGCACGCCGCACAGTCGCCAAAGGCGAAAATATCGGCATCGCGCGTCGTTTGCAGCGTAGGCTCCACCACCAGCTGATTGATACGGTTGGTCTCCAGTCCGGCAATCTCTTTCATGAAGTCCGGCGCTTTAATCCCGGCCGCCCAAACGATTAAATTCGCCTCGATAAACTGGCCGTCTTTGGTATGCAGACCATTTTCCTCAACGCCGGTGATCATGGTGTTGGTCATTACATTAACGCCAAGCTTGCTCAACTTATCGTGGACGGCGCTGGAAATTCGTTTTGGTAGCGCGGGTAAAATACCATCGCCGGCTTCAATCAGGCTGACATTTAACGCATCGTTAGTCAGATCTTTATAGCCATAGCTGTGCAGTTCTTTCACCGCATTATGCAATTCGGCAGATAATTCAACGCCGGTCGCGCCGCCGCCGACGATAGCAATATTAACTTTACCGGTGGCATCTGGATCGGCTGAATAACGCAGGAATTGGTTAAGCATTTGCTGATGGAATAATTTTGCCTGCTCGGAGCTATCGAGGAAAATACAGTGCTCTTTAACGCCCGGCGTATTGAAATCGTTAGACGTACTGCCCAACGCCATCACCAGCGTATCCCAGCTCAGCTTACGCTCCGGCACCAGCACTTCACCCTGCTCATCCAGCAGTGCGGCGATAGTAATGGTTTTATTCTGCCGATCGATATCCATCACCGAACCGTGCTGAAAGGAAAAATGATGCTTGCTGGCATGCGCGAGAAAGCTCAGCGCATCGACGCCTTCATCCAGCGAACCGGTGGCGACTTCATGCAATAGCGGTTTCCACAGATGACTCTGGCTGCGGTCGACAAGGGTAATATTCGCTTTCCGCCGACGCCCTAATTTACGTCCCAGTTGGGTCGCTAGCTCCAGCCCGCCGGCGCCGCCGCCGACAATAACGATCTCTTTTAATGGCGTAGTCAAGGTGAACTCCAAAATAATTAATTAAATGTTAATTAAAAACTCTCAGATAATTTTTAGTTAACAATAATTCAAACAATAAAATGCCAGTCATCCATTAGATGATTACGGGATGCATATTGGTAATCGCAAATTTAATTGGCGGCAATTTTTAATCGGGATATTATTGTACAAGTTTTCAGGCAATTTCCTTGCACGCATATTCGAGGTAAACAAAAAGGCCACTAAATTATTATTTAGCGGCCAGGGTAAGGATTAGATAATAATAACTATTAAGTCTTATATTTAATGAAGGGGGATTAGCGGCAGCAACGTATTACCGCGGTTTAATAACGCATCATCACCGATTTAAGTTCAGTATAATCATCAATAAACGCGCTACCAAACTCACGGCCAATACCCGATCCTTTCATGCCGCCGAACGGCACCGCCGGGTCGAGGAAGGTATGCATGTTGACCCATACGATCCCGGCGTCAATAGCCTGCGAGTAGCGCAGCGCCTGGCGGATATTATCCGACCAGACGCTGGCCGCCAGCCCATACGGCGAAGCATTAATTCGGGCCAGCGCCTCTTCTTCGCTGCGATAGCCAATAAAGCTGCATACCGGGCCGAAGGTCTCTTCGCGCATCAGGGTGCTCTCTTCGCTGCGCACTTTAACCGCCGTCGGCTGCAGGAAATAGCCCTCGCCGGGCAGCGCTTCGCCGCCGCAAACGATGGTATCGCCCTCATCGCGCGCGGTCTGAATGAGCCGCAAGACTTTGTCATACTGCTGGCGGTTGGCCAGCGGCCCCATCAGCGTTTGTTCATCCAGCGGCGACCCCGGCGCGAAAGCGCTGAGCTTGTCTTTCAGCAGCGCCAGTACCGCATCCAGCTTGCCCTGCGGCAGATAAAAGCGCTCAGCGGCGGCGCAAATCTGCCCCTGGTTGAGGTAACCGGCTTCAATGATGCCGTTCACCATGGCCTCCGGCGTCAGATCATCGAGGAACAGCGCGGCGTTTTTACCGCCCAGCTCCAGCGTAACCCGTTTACCTGACCCGCTGGCCGACTGCTGGACTTTTTCCCCGGTCGCCACCGAGCCGGTGAAGCTCACTTTGGCGCAGGCCGGATGCGTGATGAGCCGTTGGGCGATTTCGCCTCCGGCGCCGTTGACCACGTTAATGACGCCATCCGGGATACCCGCCGCTTTCGCCAGTTCCGCCACCCGCAGCAGCGTCAGCGGCGTATACTCGCTCGGCTTGAGGACGATAGTGCAGCCGCAGACCAGCGCCGCCGCCATCTTCCAGATGGCAATCATAATCGAGAAGTTCCACGGTACGATGCCGACCACCACGCCCAACGGCTGGCGGCGGGTAAAGGCGGTATATTTCTCCCCGGCCATCGACGGCAGCGACACATCCAGGGTTTCCCCGGTGATTTTTCCCGCCCAGCCGGCGAAGTAGCGCAAAAACGCTACCGATTGATCCAGTTCCAGCATCCGCGCCAGGGTGATGGTCTTACCGGAGCAGAGGCTTTCCAGCTGCGCCAGCTCTTCGCGATGCTCTGCCAGCGTGTCCGCCAGTTTCAGCAGCAGCGCGCCGCGCGCCAGCGTCGGTATCTCGTGCCACTGATTAAACGCCAGGCGGGCGCTCTCCATCGCGCGGTCCGCCTGGCCGACATCCGCCGCCGTGACCTCGGCAATCGCCTGTCCGGTCGCTGGGTTTATCACCGCGAACGGCGCGCCGTGGCCCGCCTCCCGATGACCGGCAATAAACTGCCCGTGCGGCTGGCGTAAAAAGGCGGTCACTTCCGCCAGTAAGGTTATCTCGCTCATCGTCAGCACCCGTTTTTTAGCAAAGTTAGCCCATCACAGCACGGTTGCGCCGCACCGCCCATCGTTCTAAAGAACGTCATTCTTCCGGACGATATTCAGCGCCCGCGCGGCGTGCTGTGATGAGGACATTGAGCCAGGCAAGACGACAGGGTAACGCGATGAATATTAAAATCGATGCGCTGAACTACTACGGCGCGACGAAGAAATACCAGCTCCATTTTCCGGCGCTGCGGGAAGATATCGAAGCCGATGTGGTAATTATCGGCGGCGGCTTTTCCGGCATTAACACCGCGCTCGAACTCGCGGAACAGGGGATCACCAACGTGGTGGTGCTGGAAGCGCGCCATCTTGGCTATGGCGGCACCGGGCGCAACGGCGGTCAGGTGATGGCTGGGATCGGCCACGATATCGAAGCGGTGAAAAAACACGTCGGCAAAGAGGGGCTGGAGACGCTATTTAAAATCGCCAACCTCGGCGCGGGTATCATTCGCGAACGCATCCGCAAATACAACATCGACGCCGATTTCGTCCCCGGCTACGGCTACCTGGCCTATAACCAGCGGCAGCTTAAAACGCTACGCCAGTGGGAGAAGGAGTTTAAAGCCGCCACCCCCGATGAAGAAATCGAACTGTATACCGGGAAAGAGGTGCAGCAGGTGGTCGGCTCCGAAGTTTACTGCGGCGCGCTGAAACATATGGGCGGCGGGCAGATCCATTCACTCAATATGCTGCTTGGTTCGGCGCAGGCCGCGCATTCGCTGGGGGTGAAGATTTTCGAATCCTCGCCGGTGGTGGAGGTGAATTACGGCAAACAGGTACGGGTGCGCACCGCGATGGGCAGCGTTAAAGCCGCCAAACTACTGTGGGCCTGCGACAGCTTCCTCAACAATATGGAGCCGGAGATCTACAACAAAACGCTGGTCACCTACTCCTATCAGGTGTCGACCGAGCCGCTCTCCGATGAACTGATCGAGCGTATCAGCCCGCTGCGCGGCGCCTTCAGCGATATTCGCCCGGTGATTAACTACTACCGCGTCACCCGCGAAAACCGCCTGCTGTTCGGCAGCGCTACCCGCTTCGTGGAGTATACGCCGAACGATTTCGCCGCCTGGAACCGTACGCTGCTGGCGGAGGTCTTCCCATACCTGAAAGATGTGAAGATCGATTTCGCCTGGGGCGGGCCGATGGCCTGTAGCGCCAACCTGTTCCCGCAGATTGGCACCTTACGCGACCATAACAACGTCTTTTACGTCCAGGGGTACTCCGGCTTCGGCGTCACCCCCTCGCACATCGTGTGCAAAATCCTCGCCGAAGGGATCAATGGCGGTTCCGACCGCTATCGTCTGCTAAGCAGCATTCCCCACGCGACCATCCACGGCCGTGACAGCCTGCGCTTGCTATTAGTCACCGCCGGAAAACTGATGCATCAAACCGCCGGTTTCTGGAAAGGCCGGAGTTAATCAGGAGAACGCTATGCACGCTTTTAAACTCAAACACCCGGTACCTGAACTACAGCCGATCGGCAGCGTCAGCCTGCTCGGCGCGACGCCGACCGCCGGCGACCCGCAGGTAGCGGGCGCGATGATATACGGCGAGCCGCAGGACGCCTTTACCTGCGGACTGTTTTCGTCCACCGAAGGGAGCTTCACCATGACCTACCCGTTTACCGAACACGCCACCGTGCTGGAGGGCGAAGTTGAACTGACCGTCGCCGGCGGCGAGCCGCAGCGCTTCGCGCCGGGGGACAGCTGGTTTGTCAAACAGGGCACCGAAGTGGAGTGGAAAATCCTCACCCCACGTTTCGTCAAACACTATCTGGCGAACGTCGAGACGCGCTAACACGCTGATAATGCCCGGCGGCGCATTACGCCTTCTCCGGGCTACCAAATCGCACAGCGCTGTCGCCCCGATAAGCGTCGGCGCTACCGGGGTTTTGAGGCCAAATTAAAGGCAGGCCGCACGGACCGTAGGCCGGGTAAGGCGCTAGCCGCCACCCGGTAGAAATACGCGCAACGTGGCAAGACAGATGGCCCCGCTTTCCGGGGCCATCTTGTTTATCAACCGCCACATTCATGGACTACGTCACAGATTCACCCGTTGCTCTCCACCTTCCGGACGATATTCGTTGAGCAGGATGCCCGCCTAAATTATGACTATCCGGGAGTGGCGCTGGCTATTCCCTGCCCTCCCCTACATTGTGCAGAGGTTGACTATGTTTAGTAACAGACTCGCCAGCCATCTTGAACGCGGCGTCGTCGGCTTTCCGACGACCCTCGCCAGCTCGGTTGGGCTGATTATGGCAAGCCCGGTGATCCTGACGGTCACCAGCGGATTCGGCATGGGCGGCGACACCTTCGCGCTGGCGGTACTGCTGGCTTTTATTATGATGCAAGCACAGGTCACTACCTTCGCCGAAGCCGCAACGTTAATCCCTACCACCGGCTCGGTGTACGACTATATATCCTGCGGTATGGGCCGCTTCTTCGCCATTACCGGCGCGCTGTGCGCCTATCTTATCGTCCATATCTTCGCCGGCACCGCGGAGACCATTCTCGCCGGCATTATGGCGCTGGTGAACTTCGAATCGGTCAACGCGCAGATGGCCGCCCATCAAAACACCTGGATGGTGGGCGTCGGTATGGTGGTCATTTTCGGCCTGCTCAACGCCATTGGCGTGGAAATTTTCGGCAAGGTCGAAGTGGTGCTTACCTTTGGCATGTGGACAACGCTGACCATTTTCGGCCTGTGCGGCATTTTTATGGCGCCGGTGACTCATCTTTCCGGCTGGTTCGGCACGCCGCTGAACGTTAGCGATATCTCCGGCCTGTTCGGCTATATCGGCATGGCGATGTTTATGTTCGTCGGCTGCGAACTGGTGACGCCGATGGCGCCGGAAATCAAAAAAGCCCATCGCACCATTCCGCGGGCGATGGCGTTGGGTCTGCTGGTGGTCGCCAGCTGCATGTTTATCTATGGCGCGGCGATTAACCGCCAGGTGGAAAACGTGGTGATCGATGCGGCGAATAACGTCCATTTGCTGGACACGCCGATGGCGATCCCGGCCTTCGCCGAGCGGGTGATGGGCCACGCCGGCCAGTACTGGCTCGGGGTCGGCCTGCTGCTGGCGGGCTGCGCCACGATTAATACCTTGATGGCCGCGGTGCCGCGTATTATTTACGGTATGGCGCTGGACGGCGCGCTGCCGCGTTTTCTTACCTGGCTGCATCCACGCTTCAAAACGCCGGTGATCGCAATTGCCATCGGCGTGGCCATCCCCTGCCTGCACGCCTGGTACCTGAACGGCGATCTGGACCGTATCGTACCGCTGATCCTCGCCGCGGTCTGCGCCTGGGGCGTGGCCTATCTGCTGGTCACGCTGTCGGTGGTGATGCTGCGCATTCGCCGCCCTGACCTGCCGCGCGCCTACCGCTCGCCGTGGTTCCCGCTACCGCAGATTATCTCCAGCGTCGGGATTATCATCGCGATTGTGAATATTACCCCACCGGGGATGGACAGCCGCGAGGTGCTGGTGCCGTTCGGGATTATGCTCGGCCTGACCGCCGCCTATGCCCTGTTCTGGACGCTATGCGTACAGCGCGTTAATCCGTTCAAGCCGCTGGAGGTGGAAGAGGTGGTCGAGCGCGCTATCGGCAATTATGAGAAACAGACCCGCGGGGAGATGACGCCTGATGTCCTCCGTCCCCTGGTTTGAAACGCCATTAATGAACGCGGTGCAGCGTGACTTAGCGGGCTGGCCGAGCGAAAAACTCAGCGAACGCAGCGCGATGTTGCGGTTGAACGACGTCACCGCCGTCACCTTCAGCGTGCGCCAGAAGCGGCTATTTATGGCCAGCATTCACAGCTGCGAGTTTGTCGTCGAGGGGCCGGTTACCCGGCCCGCTCGCGGCAAGATCCGCGCCCACCAATCCGGCTGGCTGAAACGTCAGCCCATCCGCTTTATCGGCAGTAAAGAGAGCGCGGAACTCGCCGGCTATCTCAACGGTTTTCCTAATCTCCAGCACACCTTAAGCGAGCTGGACTACCGCCGCTTTTCGTTGACCTTTGACGATAGCGGCTGGCGCTGTTGCATTGAACCCTGGGCCGCCAGCGAAGTGGTCTGTAAAATGCCGCCGCTGCGCCGTTATCTGAAGCTCGAAGCGCAGCAGCGGATGCTGCTGCTCAGCGTGCTGGCGATGATTAATCAGGCGGTAAGTCAGTGGATGGCTGAGAAAACCAATGATTAAGACCATATTGCCATGACATCACGCGCCGATCAGACTCTCCAGAGGAATGCCGAACTGTGCATGAAGCCGGCGAATCATCGGGAGCGTCAGGTTACGCGTGCCATTGAGAATTTCATAAACGCGATTAGATTTACCAATCGCTGGTTCCAGATCTTTTACGGTAAGCCCCTGCTGCTCCATGCGAAATTTTATGGCTTCAATGGGGGTGGGCGGCTCGATGGGATAGTGCCTTTTCTCATACTCTTCAATGAGCAAGCACATCACCTCAAAAAAATCGCCCTCTGGCGTATCAGGCGCTGGTTCATTATCAAAAAAAGGTTCAACCGCGCTTAACGCGGCTTCGTAATCTTGTTCAGTGCGGATAGGCTTAACATTCATCATTTACTTCCTCTCTATCGTCTCAGCGTTTATCACGTCATATTCCTTATGCGTTCCGATAAACTTAACGAACATCCATCCCCGCAGATAAGCAACAGCTACAATTAACCGATAATCATTTCCCTTTATGTTGAATACCACCCGCTTATTTTTCAATATGCTTGCGCTGCGGTATTGGTCCTTAATCTCCGCCGGGGTTTTCCAGTCAGCCTTTATTGCCTCGTCCACCCAAGCCTTTAGCGGTTGTTCCGCGTCGGGATTCTCCGCCCAGAAATCCCTGAGTACTTTCACTGAGATTATCTTCATGGACGGATATTAGTCCCAATTCGGGACCAGGTAAAGAAAAAAGTCCCAAAACGGGACTTTTGAGTCACATTGCGTCTTGCCCTTCCCCGCCATCACAGCGGGGAAGCTGAGGCGTTTTATAGCAGACCGAACTGCTGCGCCAGCCGATCGATGGCCTGGCGCTGGAACTGCGCGAATGCGGCGCGCGGCTGCTGCTGCTGAATAAATTCCAGCAGCGGATCCTGAACCTCGGTGCGCACGCCGCTCAGCGTTTCCATCACCGCCAGGCCGCAGAACGGCACGTAGGACTCGGCGTAGCCGCCTTCGTGCACCATCACCAGTTTCCCGCCGCACAGGCGATCCGCCGCCTGCTGGACCTGTTCGGTCATCGCCCGGAAGCTGTCGCTATGTAGCTGCATCCGCGCTAATGGATCCATCGCGTTGGCATCATAGCCGCAGGCGATAATAATCAGTTCCGGCTCAAAACGCGCCAGCGCGGGAATGACGATAGTTTCCAGCGCATAGCGCCAGCTGTCGTCGCCCGCCCCGGCCAGCATCGGAATATTGATGTTGTAACCTTCGCCCGCGCCAACGCCGCGATCGTCCTCGCCGGAGTAGCCCGGCGGGAAGCAGCCGTCCTGATGCAATGAGATAGTCAGCACGTCATCGCGCTGCAGATAGATATGCTGCGTACCGTTACCGTGGTGAACGTCCCAGTCAATAATCGCCACCTTGCCGAGCCCCAGCAACGCTTTCGCCCGTTCAACGGCAATGGGAATATTGGCGAGGAAACAAAACCCCATCGACTGGTCCGGCAGGCAGTGGTGTCCTGGCGGCCGCGACAGCGAATAAGCGTTATCCAGTTCGCCCTTAAGCACCGCCTCGACGGCGGCACAGGCCAGTCCGGCGGAAAGGCAGGCGATTTCATAACTCCCCGGTCCCAGCGGCGCCTCTTTGCCGAGCATGCCGCCGCCGTTATCGCTGATTGTCTTAAAACGCTCAAGATAGCTATCAGGATGGATCCGCCGCAGGTCCTCAAAGCTCGCCGCCGCCGCGCTGCGTAGTTCCAGCTGCGGCGTCAGCCCGGAGACGTCCATCAGGTTTTTCATCCGCCGTTTGGTCTCCGGCGACTCGGCATGGCCGCCGCCGGCGGGCGGCTGTACCCAGCCACCGACCGGCAGCGTTACCGCGTGCAGGCCGGTACTGTGCCAGAAACAACGTTCATCAAAGAAGAAACCGGTTTTTCTTTTCACTCTATCCTCCCGTTGGCTAAACCTTTTCCGGCGGACGACGCCGCCGCAATCAAAATCAGAGACAGCAGCGCGCAGGCGCCTGCCGCCGCCAGCAGCGGATTGGCGCTGGCGAAATGTTGCAGTAAGGCCCCCGCGAGCGCCGGGCCGGCTGCCATTCCGCCGCCGATCACCAGATTGATGCTGTTCATCAACCGGCCGCTGTTATCGAGCGCGGCCACGCGAGCGAGGATAAAAGGCAGCACGAAAGTCCAGGTGAACTTAAACAGCAGCGCCGCGATGGCGTAACGCACCAGCAGCGGATGGCCCGTCAGTAACAGCACGCTGGCGATCAGCAGCGCGTATCCCAGCCACACCGCCAGCCGGTCCGGACGTTGGGTACCGCGTAGAGCCGCGCCGCCGGCGCCGATAATGCCGAACACCGTCGCCGCCGCTAGCACCAGACCGACCTCTGTCGGACTCAACCCTGCCCCGCTGCCGATGGTGCCGATAAAGGTCCATACCGCGCTGAGGCTGATATAGAAGGTGAGAACCGCCAGTACCGCCAGCGCCTTACGCCACGACGCCGCAGGTGGCTGGCGATGGGAAGCCGATTGCGCTTGAAAACGCGACGGGAAGGCAGAAACCAGCGGCAAACAGCAGAGCATGATGGCGGCGAGGAGCAGATAAACGACCTTCAGGCCAAAGGTCACGAACAGGCCGGGCAACACCAGCAGGCCAAGCATACCTAACAGCAGCTGCCCCAGTACCCAAAATGCGTACACCCGCGATGGATTCGGCGTTCCCGCCGCGCAGCTGATGCACAAAATCATTAGCGTGCCGCCCGCCAGGGAAGCAATAAAGCGTACCGCCAGCAGCGACGCATACTGGGTGACTACCGCCGAAGCAAGGTTAGCGAGCAGAAATACCGCGCAGGCGACGAGTGCCACCCGCCGCCAGTCGAGGCGGTTCATCCACCACCACGCCGGGAGCGTCGCCAGGCTCATCGCGCCGAGCTCCGCCGAAAATAGCCAGCCGATCTGTCCGGGTTTAAGGTGCCATTCGCTGGCCAGCTGCGCCGCCACCGCCGGCGCGGTCATTAATATCCCCGGCGCAATGGCGGCGAAAATAACAATCGCCGCCAGCAAACGCAGCGACACCACCAGCCCGCCAGGCCGGGAAAGGCTATTTTCAGAAAGAGGTGTACTCGACATCGTAGGGCGTGCTCCAGTCAAAAAAGCCTCCCCCCGGACGGTTATCCAGGGAGTGATACCCACAGGCATCAGGAAAACGCCGTGCTGCCACGGCGCGCGCGGGATGCGATAGTCAGATTACAGATGCAGCGTACGCTGAGCGGCAGGCATCCAGGTTCGGGAAACGAGTTCAGTCCGGTTGACGACTTCAGTCTTGGCGAAAATATTGCGCAGATGGGTTTTCACCGTCGAGAGCGAGATATCCAGCTGGCGGGCAATCAGCTTGTTGCTGGCGCCTTCACGCACCATGCCGACGATTTCGCGCTCTTTGGCCGTCAGGATGGCAGGGAGTTGATCCTCTTCCTGCAGGAAATCGCGAATAGCCAGCTCCACCAGCGGCAGTACCGCCTGGGCCCGGAGGCGTTCCTCGCTGGAAAAAGGCACGTCGCGCATCAGCGAGATACCGGCAACGATCCGCCGTTCGCGGCGAATAAAGATTTCGGTCATGTCGCGTACGTTATTCGGCAACATAAATTCATGATAGTAGTGGCGGTTGCGGTCACAGAGTCGCGGCGTCATCGCTGCCATGGTCGTACTCTGGTGGCTAAAGTGCGCCGGCAGGTGCGGATCCAACGGCTGGAAGCTTTCCAGATATTGTTGGTGTGTATTATCCGAAATATTATGCAATATATAGTTTTCAGGTTTTAAACGATTATTTACTCGATAAAAAACCGCTGAAGACAGTGGAATTAACTGTGAAATAGTCTGTAAACAACGGGCTATTATCGCATCATTACGACTGGCTTTTAATAAAGCAGACATGATATTTTCCCCCGTCAAGGTGGTGGTGCGTAACACGCGGATTACCAGAGTAAGATGAAGCATACATTTCACATTTAAGTAACACAATCATTAACATGTTAACAATGTGATATCCATTACAAACTTTTCATCAATACATTGTTATTTAAAGCATTTAAAAATCACCCTGCTATCTGTTAACGTAGCGGTGTTAAAACATAAACAAAAGTTATTAACATCACGCGTTATTTTCTCGTGAGGATTAAAAACCCTTATATTGGCAGGTCCGATCTCATCCTTAAGAACGATAGTTTTTTGCATTTTTTCATTTATACCCTAAAAAGGATGTCGATAATTTAACGCCGCGGCTTAATCAACGGATTACGCCTGACTTGCTATTGCCCAAATATGCCGCCCCAGGCCAGCAATTAATAGAGGATAAGCCGATGCTGAATATCGCCGCCTTACGCCAGCAGCAAATTCCGCTGGCCGTCGAACCGCGCTCATCGCTGCCGTTTCATATTCTGATGAAACCGATTGGCCCCGCCTGCAACCTCGCCTGCCGCTACTGCTACTACCCGCAGGATGAAACGCCGGTCAGGAAGATGGACGAGGCGCGACTGGAGCAGTTTATCCGCCGCTATATTGCCGCCCAGCCCGCCAGCGCGCGGGAAATCAACTTTGTCTGGCAGGGCGGCGAGCCGCTACTGGCCGGGCTACGTTTTTATAAAAAAGCGCTCGCCCTGCAGCAGCGCTACGCCCCTGACGGCGTAACCATCAGCAATAGCCTGCAGACCAACGGGACGCTTATCAACGACGCCTGGTGCCGGCTGTTTCGCGAACATCGCTTTATTATCGGCGTCAGCCTCGAAGGTAGCGAAGCGCTGCAAAACCACCATCGACCGGATAAACGCGGGCAGGCTTCCTGGTCGGCGGCGCTACGCGGTATCGCCCTGCTCCACCAGCATCAGGTGGAGTTTAATCTGCTGGTGGTGGTGCATAACGAGATGGCCGCCCACGCGGCGGCGATTTATGACCGGGTGGTCACGCTTGGCGCACGTTATCTGCAGTTCCAGCCGCTAATGAGCGAAGGAGCGGCGCTGCGCGAGGGTTATCAGCTCAGCGCCGAAAACTGGGGGCGTTTTATGGTCGGAATCTGGCGACAGTGGCAAAAGCGCTGCGATATGGGGCGGGTGTTCGTCATCAATATCGAACAGGCGTGGGCGCAGTACTTTACCCATACCAGCGGCAGCTGCGTGCATAGCGCCCGCTGCGGCAGCAATCTGGTGATGGAGTCTGACGGCCAGCTTTACGCCTGCGATCATCTGATCAACGCCGAACACCGTCTGGGCCGCCTTGACGAGCAGACGCTCGCCGCCGCGGTCGACGCATCCGTTCAGCTCCCTTTCGGCCAGCAAAAAAGCCTGCGCCGCGAATGTCAGACTTGCTCCGTAAAAATGGTCTGCCAGGGCGGCTGCCCCGCGCATCTCAACGCCGCTGGCAACAATCGGCTATGCGGCGGTTATTACCGTTTCTTTAGCGAAATCCTCGCGCCATTACGTCCCTTTTCCCGCGACCTTAACGGCCTGAAAGCCTGGCGGGCCGCGTTTGTTGGGGCCGCGCATCCCGCGTAGCCCTTTGCCCTGATGGTTGTCCCACTATGAACAGGAGAGTCAGTCGTGAACAAAAAAGCCATGGCCGCGGCGGTCAGCATGATCCTCGCCGGCGGCGCGCACGGCGCACAGAATGAGCATCCAAACGTCATCGTGATTATCGCCGATGATATGGGTTATTCCGATATTAGCCCCTTCGGCGGTGAGATCCCCACCCCCAACCTGCAGGCCATGGCGGAGCAAAGTATCCGCATGAGCCAGTATTACACCTCACCGATGTCGGCCCCGGCGCGTTCGATGCTGTTGACCGGCAACAGTAACCAGCAGGCCGGGATGGGCGGCATGTGGTGGTACGACAGCACCATTGGCAAAGAGGGTTACGAACTGCGGCTGACCGACCGCGTCACCACCATG
Organism: Klebsiella sp. 141153; assembly: GCF_032601995.1. Lineage (NCBI taxonomy): Bacteria > Pseudomonadati > Pseudomonadota > Gammaproteobacteria > Enterobacterales > Enterobacteriaceae > Klebsiella > Klebsiella sp. 141153. The sequence goes on from NZ_JAQIRJ010000005.1 coordinate 33,275, forward strand.
GCCGAACGCTTTAAAGATGCCGGCTATAACACGCTGATGGCCGGCAAATGGCATCTCGGTTTTGTTCCCGGCGCCACGCCGAAGGACCGCGGTTTTAACCACTCCTTCGCCTTTATGGGCGGCGGCACCAGCCACTTTAACGATGCGATTCCGCTCGGAACCGTCGAGGCGTTCCACACTTACTATACCCGCGATGGCGAGCGCATCTCCCTGCCGGATGATTTTTACTCCAGCGAAGCTTACGCCCGCCAGATGAATAGCTGGATTAAAGCGACGCCAAAGGAGCAGCCGGTCTTCGCCTGGCTCGCCTTCACCGCCCCTCATGACCCCCTGCAGGCGCCGGACGAGTGGATTAAGCGCTTTAAAGGCCAGTATGAGCAGGGTTACGCCGAGGTCTATCGCCAGCGCATCGCCCGCCTGAAAGCGTTGGGAATTATTCATGACGACACCCCGCTGCCGCATCTGGAGCTGGATAAAGAGTGGGAAGCGCTAACGCCAGAGCAGCAGAAATATACGGCGAAAGTGATGCAGGTATATGCGGCGATGATCGCCAATATGGACGCGCAAATCGGCACGCTGATGGAGACGCTGAAACAAACCGGGCGCGATAAAAATACCCTGCTGGTGTTTTTAACCGATAACGGCGCCAACCCGGCACAGGGTTTTTATTACGAATCTACCCCCGAATTCTGGAAGCAGTTCGATAACAGCTATGACAACGTGGGCCGCAAAGGATCCTTTGTCTCCTACGGTCCCCACTGGGCCAACGTCAGCAACGCCCCCTACGCCAATTATCACAAAACCACCAGCGCCCAGGGCGGCATCAATACCGACTTTATGATCTCCGGCCCCGGCATTACCCGGCGCGGTAAAATCGACGCCTCAACGATGGCGGTGTACGACGTGGCGCCGACGCTATATGAATTCGCCGGCATCGATCCCAACAAATCGCTGGCTAAGAAACCCGTATTGCCGATGATTGGCGTCAGCTTTAAGCGCTATCTGACCGGTGAAACGCAGACGCCACCGCGCTCGAAGTACGGGGTCGAATTGCATAATCAGGCGGCCTGGGTCGATGGCGACTGGAAGCTGCGGCGCTTAGTCAAGCTCGGCCTCAGCGCCGGCGACGCGCCGTGGCAGCTGTTTAACCTGCATGACGATCCGCTGGAAACGCACGATATCGCGGCCCAACATGCCGACAGGGTCAAAGCCATGAGCGACGCCTACGAGGCATTTGCTAAGCGCACCATGGTTACCAAAGCGCAGGGCAAGATGATCGATTATGTCGGCATCGATAGCAAAACCGGACGCTACCTGGCGGTCGATCCGGCGACCATGAAGCCGGTGCCCGCGCCGCAAGCCATTCCTGTGAGCGAGGGCAAATAAACGAACCCGGTTATCGTTCTTCCGGGCGATAGCCGGAAGTAGACTCGCTTTCTAAGGTAATCCTGAACCCCATTACAGGAGAGAGCGGATGGCGAGAGTCGTGGTGATTACCGGCGGCGGAAGCGGGATCGGCGCCGCCTGCGCTCGGTTGATGAGCGCGGCGGGAGATCGGGTGTTTATTACCGGCAGACGTGAAGCGCCGCTACACAAGATCGCCGTTGAAACCGGTGCGACGGCGCTGGTGGGCGATGCCGCCGACGGCGACGTCTGGCGGGAACGGCTGCTACCGCCGATTCTCGACCAGACTCACGGTATTGATGTACTCATCTGCAGCGCCGGCGGCATGGGCAATAGCGCCGCCGCCGACACCAGCGATCGCCAATGGCGCGAGGCGCTGGACGCGAACCTGAACAGCGCTTTCGTCAGCGTGCGTGCCTGCCTGCCTTCACTGATTGCCTGCCGCGGCAATGTGCTGTTTGTCGCTTCCATCGCCTCGCTCGCTGCCGGGCCGCAGGCCTGTGGCTATGTCACCGCCAAACACGCGTTAATTGGCCTGATGCGCTCCATCGCCCGTGATTACGGCCCACAAGGCGTCCGCGCCAATGCGATTTGTCCCGGCTGGGTCACCACCCCGATGGCGGATGAAGAGATGATCCCACTGATGCAGGAACACGGGCTGTCGCTTGCCGAGGCCTATCAACGGGTGTGCCGCGACGTTCCGCTACGCCGCCCCGCCAGCCCCGAGGAGATAGCCCAGGCCTGTCAGTTTCTCTGCTCTCCGCAGGCCGCCATCATCAGCGGCGCGACGCTGGTCGCCGATGGCGGTTCCAGCATCGTCGATGTTCCAACGCTGGCGTTTACTTAACGCCCTACTCTACTCAGGAGCTCACATGACTTCAGAAGCCGTATTTATCCAGGTCGGCGCGCTGGCCGATGGTTTCGCCCCGCACGGCAACCTGCTGGCCACCGCCAGTCTGCCCGCAGGCGAACGCTTTACCTTTTATGCCGACGGGAGCGAGCTGCAGCAGTTGGTTATCGAAAATGACCAGACACTGCTCTGGAACGGCAACCGCGCGCCCTGGCGGGCAACCGCCCTGCGCCCCGATATTCTGTTTATCGATTTTCTTGACCCGGAGCGCGATAACGCCAGTATCAGCGCGGTATGCAACCTGACGCAGCGCAACGCCACGCTGGTATACGGCCAGCTACCGGACGAAGCCGCCGCGCGGCTGGACGCCTTCAGCCGGGTAGAGCAAGGGTTGCCGCTGACCGCCGTCGAGGCGCGATTTGTCTTCGCCCGCCTGGATACCCAGCCGGGACCGCTGCCGGACTTTACCACCGCGCTGGTCGGCATGCGCAATCAGTACACCTATAGCCCGACCGAGCGTTATGAACACATCTATCTCAACGATAATTTTTACGCCTGGCAGTGTCTGGACGGCGTGGAAAAGGGGCTGGCGGATGTCGACCGCTGCCATTACGTACAGGTGGCGGAGGATCTCTATTTGTTCGTCTGGCGGGAGAAAATCATTCCCACCCTGGGGGTTATCTTGATCGATCTTCAGCAGATGCGCACCGACGGTAAGATCATGGGTTATCAGGGCAGTGATTTTGGCGCCTTGAGTAATTTCCCGGTCGGCGCGAGCGCGAAGATCCTCAACGTCACCCGCCATCAGGAATAATATTGCGTGGCCGGGAGACGCGCCCGTTCAACCGGAAGCGCCCCATCCGGTTGAACGGGCGCTGCGGGCGCGGGTGCTTCGGCATCAGGCACTGACGGAAATGCATGTTCAGGAGCAGAAACGGCGGGTGAGCCTGATGAGTAAAGGGGGTCATGTGTCGCTACGCCGGGCAACATCCGCGGATAAGGAGCAGCTTTGCGCCGGATGGCGGCTGCGCCTTATCCGGCCTACCGTTCGTGGGGCCCGCCGTTAATTTATTCACCATGGTGGCTGAAACTGCCGAGGTTGGGGGCCGCAAAATCCCCGGTGGCGCTACCGCTTACCGGGGCTACGGCACTGTGCGATTTGGTAGCCCGGACAAGGCGCAACGCGCCGCCTCCGGGGATGAGCGACTGATTCAGGCGCTGGCGCTGTCGAGCCGCGCCAACTGCTCGCTGCTAAGGCTCAGCGCCGCCGCGCGGGCGAAGCTTTCCACCTGCGCCAGGCTGGTGGCGCTGGCAATCGGCGCGGTAACGCCTTCCCGGCTCATCAACCACGCTAACGCCACTTCTGCGGGCTTCGCCTGCTGTTCTTCCGCCACCGCGACCAGCGTGTCAATAATCCGCATTCCGCGTGGATTGAGATATTTAGCGATGCCGCTACCGCGCTGGCTTTGCGCTAAATCGGACGGCTGGCGATACTTGCCGCTCAGGAAGCCGGAAGCCAGACTGTAGTAGGTCACTACGCCTATATCGCGGCTGACGCAGAGATCGCGTAGCGCCCCTTCAAAGGCGGTGCGGTGATAGAGGTTGTATTCCGGCTGCAGCACCTGCCAGGCAGGAAGGCCGCCTTTACGCGCCACTTCCAGCGCCGATGACAGCTGTCCGGCATCAAGATTTGAAGCGCCAATCGCCCGCACCTTGCCGGCCTGCTGCAGCGCCTGGAATTCTTCTAACGTTTCATCGATTGGCGTTTCAGGATCCGGCCAGTGGGAGAAATAGAGGTCGACGTAATCCGTATTCAGGCGGCGCAACGAGTCGTCAATCGCCTGCTGGATCCAGGCTTTTTTCAATCCTTTATGGCCGGGTAGCCCCATATCAGAGCCAACTTTAGTGAAGATTTTGACTTTATCGCGTATGCCAGGGCGCGCCTGTAGCCAGCGGCCAATAATGGTTTCGGATTCGCCGCCCTGATTGCCCTCCGCCCAGCGGGAATAAACATCCGCCGTATCGATAGCATCAAAACCGTGGTCAACAAAAGCATCAAGAATGGCAAAACTGGTTTTCTCATCGATGGTCCAGCCAAAGACGTTGCCGCCAAATACTAATGGGGCGATGGAAAATCCGCTTTTGCCCAATGGACGTGTCATCATGCCGATTACTCCTTAGCTTATATTCTGTTTCCCTCAGATAACCGCAGGGGGTCTGAAGAGGATGTCGAGTGGATAATCAGAAAAGGAATCTTGCGGCGGGCAGTCCATGCCCGCAGGGTACACTCTGACATTATGTCCCGGAATAAACGTCAAAGCTAAAATATTTCCCGGCCAGTTTTTTGTAGGTGCCGTCGGCAAGCATTTTCGCAATCGCGCCATTTATCTCTTCGCGCAGCGCATCGTCGCCTTGACGCAGGCCAATCGCCGCCCCGGCGCCGAACAGTTTATTATCCTGCAGCTGTCCGCCAACAAAGGCGAAATCCTTGCCCTGCGGCTGCTGCAGGAAACTGTAATCGGCCATCATGCCGGAGAGCACCGCGCCATCGAGGCGGCCTGATTCAAGGTCGCGCACCACGCTATCGGCGCCCTGATAGGCGACAATGTTGATACCCTGCGGTCGCCAGTACTGGTTCACATAAGTTTCCTGTGCCGACCCCTGCTCGACGCCGATGGTTTTCCCCTTCAGCTGCTCCGGCGTATTGCCTTTGAGGGTATTTTTACGCGCCACCAGAAATACCGGCCCGTTGTAGAGCTTATCGCTAAAGGCAATCTGCTCTTTACGCTTCTCGGTCATATACATCCCTGAGAGGATCGCGTCGAATTTACGTGCCTTCAGCGCCGGAATGATGCCGTCGAAGTTGCTTTCCACCCACACGCACTTCGCCTGCAGCTGCTGGCAAATCGCGTTGCCCAAATCGATATCAAATCCCGCCAGCTTGCCCTGCGGATCTTTCCATTCAAACGGCGCGAAGGTCGGGTCAACGCCAAAACGGATCTCTTTCGCCCCGGCGGCCAGCGCCGACGTCGACGCCATTAATGCCAAACACAACAACAGTGATTTTTTCATTCGAGATTTTCTCCAGGGATTAACGGCAGTGCGCTTGCACTAAACGCGCGAACAGCGTCGCGCCGGTGCTGATAATGTCATCGTTAAAGTCATAACCGGGGTTATGCACCATGCAGCCGCCCTTCTCACCTTTTTCACCGTTGCCGAGCAGGAAGTAACAGCCCGGACGCTCGCGCAGCATAAAAGCGAAATCTTCGCTGGCGTTCATTGGCGATACCGACTCCAGCACCCCTTCGCGGCCAAAGACTTCCAGTGCCAGCGCCTGGGCGAAATCGGTCTCTTCACTACTGTTGGTTAATACCGGGTAAGAGTCGTAAATCTCGACTTCGCTGCTGGCGCCATAGCTTTTGGCAGTAAACTCGGTCAGCTCTTGAATACGCTTAATCAGCAGATCGCGAATTTCCGGTTTCATCGCCCGCACGCTGAGCTCCATCACCACGCTCTCAGGAATCACGTTCGAGGCGATGCCGGCCTGGAAAGTCCCCACGCTGACGACCGCCGTTTCACCCGGCGGCACGTTGCGCGCGACGATGCTCTGCAATGCCATCACCAGCGCCGCGCCGGCCACGATAGGGTCGACGGTGCGTTCCGGATGCGCGCCGTGGCCGCCGTAGCCGGTAATCGTGATTTTGACCGTGTCCGCCGAGGCCATAAAGTTGCCGGCATAGAAGCCCAGCTTGCCAACCGGTAGCCCCGGCATATTGTGCAGGCCGAAGATGCGTTCGCAGGGGAACTGCTCAAACAGGCCATCTTTAATCATCAGATCCGCGCCGCCGATGGCTTCTTCCGCGGGCTGGAAAATCAGATGCACCGTGCCGTTGAACTGGCAGACCGGCGAGGCGATATATTTCGCCGCCGCGAGCAAAATCGTGGTGTGGCCATCATGGCCGCAGGCGTGCATTTTTCCGGGTACGGTACTGGCCCAGGGTAAATCGGTGGTTTCATAAATCGGTAATGCGTCCATATCGGCGCGCAGGCCAATAGTGCGCGGCGAGTCGCCTTTGCTCAGGCTGCCGACGACGCCGGTTTTACCGAGGCCGCGGGTCACCTGATAGCCCCATTCTGTCAGCTTACCGGCAACCAGCTCGCTGGTATTAAACTCTTCCAGACTTAATTCCGGATTGGCATGTAAATAATGACGGATAGAAATCATTTCATCTTCCGTGGCTTTAATTTCTGGAATTACACAATCAGACATGCCGTTCTCCGGGAATAGATTAAGAACTTAACAAGTTATCCTGGCGCAAAGTTTATGCAAGTAGCATTTCTAATTGCTGGAACGCCATCCATCATATTTTTAATACAGACAAATCGCAGAACAATAGCCATTAAAATTGGCAAAATTTAAATATAAACGTTTATTTTATGGGTTACACACCAACACTTACTCTACTATCCCCGCTTTAATTCAGTTTTAAATAAAAATAAACAGCCATGAAATATCATTTACTTTTACTTGCCTGCGCGCTGACGCTAACAGGCTGCAGCGCTGAGGGCGACACCGCCAGCCAGCAACGCGCCAGCATCCAAAAGATGCGTACCAACACGCTCAGTAAACTCTATAGCCTGTACCCGGAAGCGCGTAGCGATATCCAGCATTCAAAGGGCTACGCGGTCTTCGCCAGTAACAGCAGCAAGATATTAGTCTTTGGATTCGGTAGCGGTTACGGCGTGGTGAAAAATAGCGCCACCGGCAAAGATACCTATATGAAAATGGCCCAGGGCGGCGCCGGTGTGGGTATGGGCGTGAAACAGTTGCGTACCGTACTGGTATTCCACGATAAAGACGCATTGAATACTTTCATTACTAAAGGCTATATGGTCGGCGCGGATGCCAACGCGGCAGCGAAATATGACGACAACGGCATCGCCCCGATAGGCGCGTCAGCCAACGGCGTGGCGAAAGATACCTCTTCGCTGCCGTCAAAAGTCAACGTTTATGAAATCACCGAGAAAGGTTTGGCGGCTCAGGCAATGGTCAACGGTTATAAATACTGGCCGGATGACGAGCTGAATAAAAGGTGATCCACTGCGGTCCGTACAAGTTAGCATCCATAAGCCGGGTCAGACGTTAGCCTGACCCGGCGCGAATGCCATGCCGCAAGTATCATTATTTAATGACCGAGGGCGCCGCTTACCAGAATTGAAGTAATAATTCCGGTCGCTGCGGCGATCAGCACGTAATTGCCATCGATATAAGACCAGTGATGACCCTCCGGCGGGCGCGGCAGGCCACGCTCGTTCCAGTTACTGACGCGATATTCATCACCGCGATAATGCTCCGGCGCCGGATGGCCTTTACGGAAATCGTTACCCCTCCAGGCGAAATGGTCCTGTTCATGGCGTTCCTGGCGACGATCGTCATGACCTCTTCGGTCCGGGCCGCGGCTATCATTGTTGCCCTGATGGTTATCTCCAGGACCGCCCGACTGGTGGTGTCCATTCTGGTCACCCTGCTTCGGGCCATTCTGCCATACCTGCTGTTGCCCCGGACGATGACCGTCATTTGGGCCATCGGCAAAAGCCTGAGCGCTCAGCACGCAAGATAAAATAACCGCCAGAGAAATAATCTTTTTCATAGTACACCTCCTGATATATCTCTTTTTTACCCTGCAAATGTGGAGAAATAGTGATTAGCAACCTATCCAGGACTATTCCTGGCTAATTCAGGAGGACAGCAAACAATAATTTCAGCGAGCGCCAGACGTAAAAAAGGCCGCTAACGCGACCTTTTTTGTTCTCAGCGAGTCAGTATTACTCAGAGACTTTATTCTTTAACTCTTCAGCGCCTTGCTTGGTTTTATCCCAGCCTTTCTCGCTGACTTCTTTGGTTTTATCCCAACCTTTGCTGGCGCCTTCTTTAGTGGCGTTCCAGCCTTTCTCAGTGCCTTCTTTGGTCTTATCCCAGCCCTTCTCGGCGCCTTCTTTGGTTTTATTCCAGGTTTTCTGCGTGCCTTCGCTTATCTGGCTGCCGACGCTATCGCTTTTCCCTTCAGCAGCATGTTTGGACTTGAGCTTCATCTCTTCGCCCTGATTCTGCGCCTGATGCAGTTTTTCTTTTGCCGTGTTGGCATTTTCGTGGGCTGCGGCCACGGTATCATCGGTTGCATGTGTAGTGGTTGCCGCGAATACCGGAGAAGCGACCAGAATAGCGGATAGTGCAATCATTGCTTTTTTCATATTTTTCCTCTCTTAACGCGTGCTTTATGTTACGAGTCACATTCAGCATGGCATAAGCTTCTGCGCTTGGCATTAGGAAAAGTTCTTAAAACTGCCTGACCGCTATTCCGTCGTTTTAGTGATCGAGATAGAGATAGCTTTCCCAGCTTTTCATACGGATGAGGATCTTTCTTATCAGCGACAGGTGCTCAAAATGTTCCGAATAGACGGCGGCTTCGACATCCGCGCCCTGCGGCAGCTGATAATTTGCCAGACGATCGTCGGTCACTTTTAATACCACCAGCGCTCGGCCGCGCGCCGCCAGATCGGTGGCCGTCAGCAACGTCCCCTGACCCTGAAACTGGCTTTCGCCAATCGCCGGCAGCACTTCCGCGACCTGCGCTTTAAATACGGTTCCCGGAATAGAGGGGAACAGTAATTCAGCCTGTTCACCTTTTTGCAAACGCTGCAGCGCGTTCTGACGGAATGCGGCGACGTATTCACGTGAATTCGCATTATCCGTTGGCACAAACGTCATTACCGGCTTCAGCCCCAACGCGGTGGACATGGTCCCAGGACGCAGGCCGACGGTACTGACATAGCCGTCAGACGGCGCGCGTACCACCGTGTTATCGAGCTTAAATTGCGCCTCGCGCAGCTGCGCCAGCAGCGAAGCGACTTTGGTGTTCTCACCGTGCACCACCGAATTGAGATCGTTACGCGCCTGTGCGACCTTTGCCCGGGCGGCGTCAACCGCCGCCTGCGTCGCTTTCCAGTTCTGGCGACGCGTATCGACCATCTGATCGGAAAAAGCCCCTTTATCATGACCGGCCTGGAAGCGGGCGTATTCACGCTGGGCCCGGTCGCGCTCGGCGACCGCTTTGCTTAAATCAGCCTGCGCGCTGGTTAACCCCGCATCCAGCGACAACGCATCCTGGCTGGCCGCTTTCACTTGTGCGGTCAGGTCGTCCACCTTCGCCTGGAACGGGGTTGGGTCGATGGTGAACAAGATGTCGCCTTCATGCAGCATCTGATTTGGTTTCACCGGCACGCTGGTGACTCGACCGCGGGTTTGCGAAACAATGGGCACCGTGCGATAAACCTGCTTCCCGACTTCGCTATAGGGGAAGTTATAATTCATACCGAGGATTAACATGCCAATCAGTATCACGCCACCTAATACCGCAGTGGGAACCGTCCATTTATTTAATGGAATACGGAATACTTTAAATATCACGATACACAAGGCGGCATAACACAGCAGTAATAACGTTTCCATTATTTCCCCTCCTGATTGACGGCGCTATTTTTCAGACGGTTTAATTCCGCCTGCATCGCATCCAGACGCTGATGTAAATCGTGCTGGTCGGTCTTTAACTGCTGCATTCCCCAGCCGCGGTCTTCTCGCCACAGCGTGGCCCAGATCCACAGCAGCGGCCACAGCACGTGCAGGGTGAACAAGCTCACCCAGCCAGCGTAATGAATCGCATCCTGGTGCGGATGATTTCTTTTTTTGGCTATTTCATAAGGAATATCGTGGATCACGATAATTCCATAAAATAAAATCAGCACCACCGCAATCAGGATGGCTAAAGCAATATAATCCAGGGTCATAAAATAACTCCAGAATGTGTGACGTATTTCACATTCACTTTATACAGGCGTCAGCAAGCCGGGCATAATCGCCCTGACAACTGACCATATTAATCAGAATTTATCCGGTATTTTTCGGTTGATAGAAATCAGTTGACCTTTTTTCACCGTGATATAACCGCCTTCTTTTAACGCCGCTAAAACCTGATAAACATAGCTGCGCGAAAGATTGGTCCGTTTAATAATAAAAGCGGACAGGCTTTCACGTTTTCCACAATCGATCTCGTTACGGTACAGATAACGCGATAGCATCGATTTTATGGTCTGAAAACCGGACAGGTTGCCGCGCTCGTTGTGCGCATCGAGAGCAAAAATGCCCATGTAGGCCAGAATAGTCGTCAGCTCTTTCATATACTCCGGCGAAGAGTAAAAGAAGATACGCTCGAAATCCTCCACGCTGATTCTGGCAAAACAGCAGCGATCGAGACATTGATATAGCAGCTCTACCGCCGGACAGTAGTGCTCAAGCAGCCCCAGCGGCATATGCTCGATCACAATCCCCAACAGGTTATCAGGGTCGTTGACTGCGAGGGTGATTTGCCCGGACAGCAGAAAGTAAATGAACCCATCCTGCGGATGAAAACGCTCGCCGGCGGCGCACTCGACGTTTTCGCTACAGGCGATGACGTGTGGGAGATGCGCATTTAACTGCAGCTTCTGGTAGCACGCATGAATACGACCAAAACTGCTATTCAACTTCCCCGTATCCATTGCCGTACTTTCCCGTATCACCGACGTCATCAAATATATATAAGGCAAAGCGAGGGGAAAAGTCCACAGCTGGAGTTTTGGCGTTTTTTTAACATTTGAGGGTCGTAAACTTAACCGGACGACTGCCTGATGCTGGTTAGCTATAACTAAATAGTATGTACTCGCAAAAAACCACAACATTGCAATGGATATGACGTAGTGACTAGTTCTATTCCATACTCAAGCACTAAATCAGAAGAATCCAATTACATAAATAGATTGAAGGATTTTTCTGACTCAGAAACAAAGCTTGCAAGTTGATTTCTTTTGTGAATTTTATGTTATATACTCAAACCTTGAGTATGCTAGTAAGCTATTATGCAAATTAGCAAATTTAATATTTTAACGATTATATGGGCTCAATAATTTAACAGGGTTATGAATGAAAAAGCTTGATTCATTACAATATGCGAGAGCATTTGCCGCTATATTTGTCATAATAGCTCATACTGTTAATCAATTTTACATGTATAGCACCACAGGTAATAAATTATTTGATGAAATAATACGGAGAACGACACATTTAGGTGACCTTGGGGTTTATGTTTTCTTTGTCATTAGTGGATACATAATGTCTTACACCACTAAAAACAAAGATTTTGGGGTTGAATATGCATCAACCTTCATAAAAAAACGCCTCCTCCGAATCTATCCTATTTATTGGATATTTTTTACTTTACTAGTTATATTATGGGCTGCAGGTATAGCGCTAAGATCACAAGATATCAATGCAGAAAAAATATTCTTCTCATATCTACTAATTCCTTTTGGTGCAACTGATAATAAGATCGACACCCCCGTAATGTCACAAAGCTGGACATTATCGTATGAAATGTTTTTCTATTTCACTTTTGCTCTGTTAATTTCTATACGCATTAAAAAAGAAAGAATTATAGCAAGCCTAATTTTTATTTTCACTTTACTGTTTATTACCTCATCACTGAATGCTCTACCAACTGCTGAAGCCAATGCATTCTTTTCCAAATGGATTATATTCCTATTTATAATTGGCGTGTTTATTGAGCGAAACGAAAACATCTTACAAAACTTAACATCAAAACTCAGTGATACAATATGTTGGGCCTTGGCTGCTTTTCTTGTTTGTATAGCTATTTATATCGAAAAACCTGTATATATCGATTGTTTAATAAGCGCAGCTATTTTAATATTTGTATTACCCGTAAGAAAAAAACACAACTTACTTTTAAAAATCGGTGATGCTTCTTATACTATATATTTAACGCATAATTTTATCGTGATGGCATATGGGATATTTGTCAAAAAATTCCCAAACCCTTGGGGTTGTACCATTGGCGGAGCTATTACAATCGCAATATGCATTCCATTCGGACTAATATTATATAAGTTAATTGAAAAGAAAATTCATCACTAACCAAGTTGTCGCCATTTATTAATGGCGACAACTTATGCAGTAATATCAAAATGATAAATGATCATCGTTGAATGGTACTTACTTTCCCTCTCCGCGATGCAATAAATCAGCATATATCGCCGTTAAAATCCCGCCGGGGCGAAATTGCTTTTTAATCCACTGCGTCACCTGGCCGGTTGCGGCATGCTGCGTCGCCAGCAGCATGCCGGAATCCTGACGCGGATTGTGGATCTGACGAATCACCAGCAGTTTCTCGGCTATCGCTTCGTTCACCATATAGTCCGGTAAAAAACCGATCCCCTCACCGAGGATCTGACACTGGCATTTAGTATTGAAGTCAGGAACCAGGATCGCCTCCTGGCCATGCAGCAGCCAACCGACCTTTTTATTGATCGTGCTGGCGGTGTCCTCAACCATGATATTGGGGTAAAGGCGCAGCTGGCTTTCCGAGATAGGCTCGGGCATAAACGCCAGCGGATGATCCGGGGCAATAGCAAACACCCAGCGGATCGCGCCGATCTCGGTATAATCGATACCGCCGCCGTCGAGCAGCGTGTCCGGCGCACCGATGGCAATATTCGCCTGGTTATTGATGATCGAATCCCAGACGCCGTTGTACACCTCGGTGGTGACGGTTATCTGACAGGTGGGAAACTGTTTTTTCAGCACCTGCAGCAGGCGGGCGGTATGGCGAGGCGTGTATAGCAGTTGGTTAATGCAGATCCGCACCCGCGCTTCGATGCCTTGCGAGATAGTATCTATGCTGCGCTTTATCGCGTGGAAATCATTAAGCAGATCGGTGGCCTTGCGAAACAGATAGTAGCCGGATTCCGTCAGTTCAATGCTGCGGGTGTTGCGGGTAAACAGCACTACGTCCAGCCCGGCTTCCATCCGTTTGATGGTATAGCTGATGGCTGAGGTGGTTAACCCCAGCTCGTCGGCCGCCTTGCTGAAGCTGCCAAAACGCGCCGCGGTGGTGAATGCCAGCAGATTTTCTTCAGTAAAAATCGAGTTCATGCGCCCTTCCCGCTTCCGCTAAACCATACGTAAGCTGAATGTATTGGTTACTGTGGCGAGGGGCAATCATTTTTGAACAATGCTTAACACCCGTAGTGAATTCAGGCTCGCTCCTTACTGGTCGCCTCGCTGAGTTTGCGCCCGCTATATTCTGAAATAAAGCCGACGCAGTTGCCCGCCAGAAATCCCAACAGAGTCACCGTCCAGTTCAGACCGGTGGCGAAAAAGAGCGTCATGCCGAGGAAGCCGCCGGGAATAAACGAGGTTAGCGTGAAACGCCCCTGCCAGACGATGACTGCCGAAAATGGCACCGTGGTAATGACACTTGCCCAGAACCCCGACATACCGCTGGCCGAGGCGAGAGCGCCGGCGGCCAGCGCCGCCAGCCACGCCCACACCGCCCCGGAATAGTTAACGCACAGGCTTTTCACAAAACCGCTTTTACCGCCCCCTGCCGCATAGAAACTACAGAACGCGACGAAGCCGATGGTTCCCAATAATTCCCAACCGTGCTGCAGCCCGACGTGCGAGGAAATTAGCTGCCAAACGCCTGCGCAAATACCGACGGTGATCCCCGTAGCGGTGAGTCCGTTCATCTCTTTCCCCTCTGAAAAAAGATCGATGATATTGCTTTCTGACGGCAACTATATCGAAAGAAAACCCGATTGCGTTAAAGGACAAAGGCATAAAAGAAGTAAACATTGCTCTGCCGCACAGTCTGCATCAATTATTGAAATTTATTCAATAATCCCCCGGATTATGGCGAATAAAATTTAAGCGGGTTCTTTTATCTATTTCTGGTTGCTATGCTCAAGCCATCAAGAAAGTCTCAGCCGCAACAACAGGAGCAAGGTGATGGCGACGGAAAATATTATTGCTGACTATCTTTTGGCTGCAGAGCAGGGAAATATCGCGAAATTAAAAGCCTGCTTAGCAAGCGGCATCGATATTAATGCCAGTAATCGCCAGGGGCGAACCGCCATTACCCTCGCCAGCCTGAATAAACATTATGCTTGTGTTTCTATTCTTATTGCCGCTGGCGTAGATATTAATAAGCAGGACCAGACCTGTTTTAACCCGTTTTTAATCAGCTGTCTGAATAACGACGCCGAACTACTGCGCTTAATTTTGCCGGCAAATCCCGACCTCGAACGATTAACGCGTTTCGGCGGCGTTGGTCTGACGCCGGCCTGTGAAAAAGGCCATCTTGAAATCGTGAAAATATTGCTGACGGAAACGGATATTAACGTGAACCACACCAATTTCGTCGGCTGGACGCCGCTGCTGGAAGCGATTGTCTTAAACGACGGCGGCGCGACGCAGCAGGAGATCGTCAAACTGCTGCTGGATCACGGCGCCAACCCGCATATGACCGATAAGTATGGTAAATCGCCGCTGGAGCTGGCATGGGATAAGGGATTCAGTGAAATCGCCCACCTGCTGGTCGCCGTCGGAGCCTGAGGAAGGAGAATCGCCATTAACACCTCCTCGCGGTGGTGTGTGCAAGCGCTAACTGCGGATACCCGCTTTCTCGCACAGCGCGGCGGTGGACGGGTCGGGCAGGTTTTCACCCATGCGGTAAACCTGCTTACCCCGGGCAAACCAGGGCTTCTGACGCTGCTGTGCGAAACCTCTGACAATGCGCCCAATAGCTGTAGGTTAGCACTCACCCACTTTGACAACCTGTTCCGGCCAGGGGAAAGCGTCCGGTTTACCGATTCAGGAATTTACATTGGCGATAATAAATGGATAGAGATCCACCGGTGTAAGCGCTGGCAAACGCCGCGAGCGGTATTAAACGCGGCAACATTCAACCAGATAGCCTGGCGACGATGGTACAACATTATCGTTACGCAGTTACATGAGGATGATACGTTATTTCTCTATCGCGGCGACAATCCCTTTTATCACGCAATGAGTCGTGAATTACAGCAGCGACGGGAAATATTATTTAAAGCACTTCACGAAAATAAAAATATCAGCGCCGCCGTGGCGAACATGATCGGATTAGGCATTGGCCTGACGCCATCGGCGGATGATTATTTGCTAGGTCTAAGCGTTATTTTATTCATAAAGGGACACCCGGCTAACCAATACCGGAATGCTTTTATAACCGCGCTGCAGAGCGCCCAACAAAATACTACGCCGCTCAGCGCGATTACGCTGGAGGCGGCGATTAATCAGCATTATCGAGAAAGTATCGCCGTGTTGATTAACCTGATGGTTAATCAACCGACAACCTTTTCTATTGAGGCTATTGCCGATATTAAAAATATTGGCTCAAGTTCCGGCAGCGACATGCTATTGGGCATGGCGGATGCCTGCGCGCTGAGCCAAACGTATGGAGGGAATAATGTCAGTTAAAATAGTGGTGAAGAAGAATACCTATTTTGATTCGGTCTCATTAATGTCGATTTCCACCCGCGCTAATAAGCTCGATGGCGTAGAGCAGGCATTTGTGGCGATGGCGACGGAAATGAACAAAGGGGTGCTGAATAACCTGGGGCTGCTGACGCCGGAGCTGGAAGCGGCGAAAAACGGCGACCTGATGATCGTCATCAAGGGCAAAGACGGCGCCGATAGCGAACAGATACTCAGTGAAATAGAAGCGCTGTTCAGCAAAAAGGCCGAAAGCGGCCAGCACGAAGCGCGCTACGCCACCCTCGCCAGCGCCAAAAAACATCTTCCGCAAAGTAACCTCGCGATTATTTCGGTCAACGGCCTGTTTGCCGCTCGCGAAGCGCGCCAGGCGCTGCAAAACGATCTTAACGTGATGTTGTTTTCCGATAACGTCTCTATTGACGACGAACTGGCGCTGAAACAGCTGGCCCACGAAAAGGGATTGTTGATGATGGGGCCAGACTGCGGCACCGCCATTATTAACGGCGCGGCGCTGTGCTTCGGTAACGCGGTTCGCCGCGGCAACATCGGCATTATCGGCGCCTCCGGCACCGGTAGCCAGGAGCTGAGCGTCCGTATCCATGATTTCGGCGGCGGGATCTCGCAGCTAATCGGTACCGGCGGTCGCGATCTGAGTGAGAAAATCGGCGGCCTGATGATGCTCGACGCCATTCAGATGCTGGAAGCCGATCCGCAAACGGAAATTATCGTCCTTGTTTCCAAACCGCCGGCGCCGACGGTGGCGAAAAAAGTGCTCGAACGCGCCCGCGCCTGCCGTAAACCGGTGGTGGCGTGCTTCCTCGGCCGCGCCGAGCCCCCCGCCGATGAGCAAGGTCTGCAGTTCGCCCGCGGCACCAAAGAAGCGGCGCTGAAGGCCGTTCTGCTGAGCGGTATTAAGCAAGAGAACCTCGATCTGCATCCGCTAAATCAAGCGCTTATCGCCGAAGTGCGCGCGCAGCTCACGCCGCAGCAGAAATACATTCGCGGCCTGTTCTGCGGCGGTACCCTGTGCGATGAAACCATGTTCGCGGTACTGGAAAAACACGCGGATGTTTATAGCAACATTCAGCCGGATCCGGCTTATCGCCTGAGCGATATCAATCGCAGCATCAAACACACCTTCCTCGATTTCGGCGATGACGATTTCACCAACGGTAAGCCGCACCCGATGATCGACCCGACCAACCGTATCAGCCGCCTGTTGCAGGAAGCGCGCGATCCCGAAGTGGCGGTCATCGTCATGGACTTCGTGCTGGGCTTCGGGGCGCATGAAGATCCGGTGGGTTCGACGATCGCGGCGATCGAAGAGGCCAAAGCCATTGCCGCCGCCGATGGCCGCCCATTGACGATCCTCGCTTACGTGTTAGGTACCGACATCGATACGCCGTCGCTGGAGCAACAGCGCCAGATGCTGCTTGACGCTGGAGTCATTCTGGCCAGCAGCAGCACCAATACCGGTTTGCTGGCGCGTGAATTTATCTGCAAAGGGGAGCAAGCCTGATGAGCCAGTCGCTATTTAACCAGCCGTTGAACGTGATTAACGTCGGTATCGCCATGTTCAGCGACGATTTGAAAAAGCAGCACACCGCCGTCACCCAGCTCGACTGGACGCCGCCGGGCCAGGGCAATTTGCAGCTGGTTGAGGCGCTGGATCGCATCGCCGGCTCGCCGCTGGCGGATAAAATCGCCGCCGCCAACCAGCAGGCGCTGGAGCGTATTATTCAATCGCACCCGGTGCTGATCGGTTTTGATCAGGCCATTAACGTCGTGCCGGGCATGACGCCAAAAACCATTCTGCATGCCGGCCCGCCGGTGGAATGGCAAAACATGTGCGGCGCCATGAAAGGCGCGGTCACCGGCGCGCTGGTCTTTGAAGGGCTGGCGAAAGATCTGGATGAAGCGGCCGAGCTTGCCGCCTCCGGTGAAATTACCTTCTCACCCTGTCACGAACACGACTGCGTGGGTTCGATGGCGGGCGTGACGTCGGCGTCGATGTTCATGCATATCGTCGAGAACAAAACCTACGGCAATATCGCTTATACCAACATGAGCGAGCAGATGGCGAAGATCCTGCGCATGGGGGCTAACGACAAGAGCGTGATCGATCGTCTGAACTGGATGCGCGACGTGCAGGGCCCCATGCTGCGCGACGCCATGAAGATCATCGGCGAAATCGATCTGCGCTTAATGCTGGCGCAGGCGCTACACATGGGCGATGAGTGCCATAACCGCAACAACGCCGGTACCACCCTGCTGATTCAGGCGCTTACGCCGGGGATTATTCAGGCCGGTTATCCGGTAGAGCAGCAGCGCGAGTTGTTCGAATTTGTCGCCAGCAGCGATTACTTCTCCGGCCCGACGTGGATGGCGATGTGTAAAGCGGCGATGGACGCGGCCCACGGCATAGAATACAGCACCGTGGTCACCACCATGGCGCGCAACGGCGTCGAGTTCGGACTGCGGGTCAGCGGCCTGCCGGGACAGTGGTTTACCGGCCCGGCGCAGCAGGTGATAGGCCCGATGTTTGCCGGTTTTAAACCGGAAGACTCCGGCCTTGATATCGGCGACAGCGCGATTACCGAAACCTATGGCATCGGCGGTTTCGCCATGGCGACGGCGCCGGCTATCGTCGCGCTGGTCGGCGGAACGGTAGAAGAAGCGGTCGATTTCTCGCGCCAGATGCGTGAAATCACCCTTGGCGAAAACCCGAACGTCACCATTCCGCTGCTCGGCTTTATGGGGATCCCGACCGCTATCGACATCACCCGCGTCAGCAGCAGCGGTATTTTACCGGTGATCAACACCGCTATCGCCCATAAAGACGCCGGGATCGGCATGATCGGCGCCGGGATCGTCCACCCGCCGTTCGCCTGTTTCGAAAAAGCGATCCTCAGCTGGTGCGATCGTTACGACGTTTAACGTTGTAGCCCGGGCGAGGCGTTTGCGCCGACCCCGGGAAATCCCCGGCAGCCCTACGCCTGGCCGGGCGACTACCACGACCACACAATAACAATAACTACATCACCTTCTGTAGCGGAAGTCAGATATGAAAGAACTCATCGTCGTTGCCATTGGCGGCAACAGCATTATCAAAGATAACGCCAGCCAGTCGATCGAGCATCAGGCCGAGGCGGTCAAAGCGGTGGCCAGTACGGTGCTGGAGATGCTGGCATCGGACTATAACGTGGTACTAACCCACGGTAACGGCCCGCAGGTTGGGCTGGATTTACGCCGCTCGGAGATAGCCCACGAGCGTGAAGGTCTGCCGCTGACGCCGCTGGCCAACTGCGTCGCCGATACCCAGGGCGGCATCGGCTACCTCATTCAGCAGGCGCTAAATAACCGCCTCGCCCAGCGCGGCGAGCAAAAGGCGGTTACCGTCGTCACGCAGGTTGAAGTCGATAAAAACGATCCCGGCTTTACCCATCCGACTAAGCCTATCGGCGCGTTCTTCAGCGAAAGCCAGCGCGATGAACTGCAGCAGGCGCATCCTGAGTGGCGCTTTGTGGAAGATTCGGGCCGTGGCTATCGCCGGGTAGTCGCCTCGCCGGAGCCGAAACGCATTGTCGAAGCAGAAGCCATCAAGGCGCTGACCCGGCAAGACTTTGTGGTGATCGGCGCCGGCGGCGGCGGGATCCCGGTGGTGCGCAGCCCGCAGGGCGACTACCAGAGCGTGGACGCGGTGATCGACAAAGATCTCTCAACCGCCCTGCTGGCCCGCGAAATTGATGCTGATATTCTGGTGATCACCACCGGGGTGGAGAAAGTGTGCGTTAATTTCGGCAAGCCTGATCAGCAGGCGCTGGGTCGCGTCGGCATCAGCGAGATGAGCCGCTATATGCAAGAAGGACATTTCCCGGCTGGCAGCATGCTGCCAAAAATCGTCGCCAGCCTCGCGTTCCTGCAACACGGCGGCAAGCGGGTGATCATCACTACGCCGGAATGTCTGCCAGCCGCGCTACGCGGCGAAACGGGAACCCATATTGTGCATGACTGACACAAAAGGAAAAAAGAATGAATAAAGACAACAGCCGTCGCGAATTTCTTACCCAAAGCGGCAAAATGGTCACCGCCGCCGCCCTGCTGGCGGCGGGCGCGCCTGCGGCGTATGCCGTCGGAGGCCAGCCGTCCGCGGCCGCCTGCGATAATAAAGGCGCGGCCAGGGTCGCCGATAAGCACTACTACCTTGATAACGTCCTGCTGGAAAGCGGCTTCGAATATGAAAACGGCGTAGTGGTTCACACCCGGACCGAGCTGCAAACGCTGGAAATAAAAGACGGCAAAATCGTCGCCCTGCGCAGCAATCTGAGCCACCCGGACACCACGCTGCCGCGCTACGATGCGGGCGGTAAACTGATGTTGCCTGCCATGCGCGACATGCATATCCATCTGGACAAAACGTTTTACGGCGGCCCGTGGCGCTCGCTGAACCGCCCGGCGGGCACCACCATTCAGGATATGATCAAGCTTGAGCAGAAACTGCTGCCGGAACTCCAGCCTTATACGCAGGCGCACGCCGAGAAGCTTATCGACCTGATTCAATCCAAAGGCTCCACTATCGCCCGCAGCCACTGCAATATTGAGCCGGTGTCCGGGCTGAAGAACCTGGAGAATCTGCAGGAAGTGCTGGCGCGGCGTAAACCAGGCTTCGATTGCGAAATCGTCGCTTTTCCGCAGCACGGGCTGCTGCTGTCGAAATCGGAATCACTGGTACGCGAAGCGATGCAGGCCGGCGCCCACTACGTAGGCGGCCTCGACCCGACTAACGTCGATGGCGCGATGGAGAAATCGCTCGATACCATGTTCCAGATTGCGCTCGATTATGACAAAGGGGTGGATATTCATCTGCATGAAACCAGCCCGGCGGGCGTGGCGGCGGTGAACTATATGGTGGAAACCGTGGAGAAGACGCCGGCGCTGAAAGGCAAGCTGACCATCAGCCACGCTTTCGCGCTGGCGACGCTCAATGAACAGCAGGTAGATGCCATCGCGAGCCGCATGGCGGCGCAGCAGATCACCATCGCCTCCACCGTGCCGATCGGCACTCTGCACATGCCGCTCAAGCAACTGCGCGAAAAAGGCGTCTTCGCGATGACCGGTACCGATAGCGTGATTGACCACTGGTCGCCATACGGGCTGGGCGACATGCTGGAGAAAGCCAATCTCTACGCGCAGCTGTATATCCGCCCCAATGAGCAGACCCTGTCGCGCGCGCTGGCCATCGCCACCGGCGACGTGCTGCCGCTGAATGACAAAGGCGAGCGCGTATGGCCAAAAGTGCAGGACGACGCCAGCTTTGTGCTGGTTGATGCCTCCTGCTCCGCCGAAGCCGTGGCGCGAATTTCGCCGCGCACCGCCACTTTCCATAACGGTAAGATGGTCTGGGGCAGCGTCGGCGCCTGATGCCAGCGTCATGTAAAAAACCCCGGCAAGCCGGGGTTTTGTCATTTATCAGACGCGATTACTTCTGCGGACGCATGGCCGGGAACAGAATAACGTCGCGGATGGTGTGGCTGTTGGTGAACAGCATCACCATGCGGTCGATACCGATACCCAGACCGGCGGTCGGCGGCAGGCCGTACTCCAGCGCGGTAACGTAGTCTTCGTCATAGAACATCGCTTCGTCGTCGCCCGCCGCTTTGGCGTTGACCTGATCCTGGAAACGCTGCGCCTGATCTTCCGCATCGTTCAGCTCGCTGAAACCGTTACCGATTTCACGGCCGCCGATGAAGAACTCGAAGCGGTCGGTAATTTCCGGGTTCACGTCGTTGCGACGCGCCAGCGGGGAAACTTCCGCCGGATATTCGGTGATGAAGGTCGGCTGGATCAGATGCGCTTCCGCCACTTCATCGAAGATCTCCGTGACGATACGTCCCAGACCCCAGCTTTTCTCTACCTGAATACCGATAGATTCCGCCAGCGCTTTCGCCGCGTCGAAGTTATCCAGATCCGCCATATTGGTTTCCGGGCGGTGTTTCTTGATAGCTTCACGCATGGTCAGTTTTTCAAACGGCTTGCCGAAGTCAAACACCTGGTCGCCATACGGCACTTCGGTTTTGCCCAGCACCGTCTGCGCCAGAGTGCGGAACAGCGACTCGGTCAGTTCGATCAGGTCTTTGTAATCCGCATACGCCATATACAGTTCCATCATGGTGAACTCTGGGTTATGGCGTACGGAGATCCCTTCGTTACGGAAGTTACGGTTGATTTCGAACACGCGTTCGAAGCCGCCGACTACCAGACGTTTCAGATACAGTTCCGGCGCGATGCGCAGGTACATATCCAGATCCAGCGCGTTGTGATGGGTGATGAATGGACGGGCGGAAGCGCCACCTGGGATCACCTGCATCATCGGGGTTTCGACTTCCATAAAGCCGCGGGCAACCATGAACTGACGCATGGTGGCAAGGATCTGCGAACGGATACGGAACGTATGACGCGACTCTTCGTTGGCGATCAGATCCAGATAACGCTGGCGATAGCGGACTTCCTGATCCTGCAGGCCGTGGAATTTATCCGGCAGCGGGCGCAGGGCTTTGGTCAGCAGACGCAGTTCGGTGCAGTGAATGGAGAGTTCGCCGGTTTGCGTTTTGAACAGCTTGCCGCGGGCGGCGATGATGTCGCCGAGATCCCATTTTTTAAACTGTTCGTTATAGACGCCTTCCGGCAGGTCATCGCGCGCGACGTACAGCTGAATGCGGCCGCCGACGTCCTGAAGGGTAACGAAAGAGGCTTTACCCATGATGCGGCGGGTCATCATACGGCCAGCAACAGAGACTTCAACGTTCAGGGAAGCGAGTTCATCGTTATCCTTCGCATCGAATTCAGCGTGCAATTGGTCAGAGGTATGATCGCGACGGAAATCGTTCGGGAAAGCGACGCCCTGCTCACGCAGCGCAGCCAATTTTTCGCGACGAGTTTTCAGTTCATTATTAAGGTCAATTGCCTCATCGGCACCTTGTGCTTGTTGTTCAGACATGTTGGTTCCTCATAACCCTGCTTTCAAACTAGCTTCGATAAATTGAACCAGGTCACCATTCAGCGCGGCCTGTCTCTGGTAACACACCAGAGAACAATCTTAACGACTCTGGATTCACTACAAGCTGATCTCACTCAGCTATGGCTTCACTAACGGTATTTTTTATCGTTGGCCTCCGCGCCTGCCAGAATATCCACCTCCTGTTCACTTGGCTTTGCAAGGAACGACTTCGCGCTCCGCTGTTGATGTAATCCCCCCGGTCGCGCTGCGCTTACCGGGCTACGAATCGCGGCCCGGATAAGGCGTTTACGCCACGAGCCGGGATGAGCATCAGGCGCCGCCGCCGGGAACTTCACCCGCAGCCGCACGGCGTTTGCCCACGCTACAGGCTGCGGCAAAGGCGATAACGACAATCACCGCCACGCAGCCGATGGTCCATTCGCCCATCTGCGAGAAGAAATGCTGATAGGCGGCAATCGCCGTGTCGCTGATTTGCGACTCGGTAGTTTGCTGCGCCACCACCCCGGCCAGCCAGTTGGCGACCGCGCCGGTGGCCAGCATATAAATGCCGGTCAATACGCCGGTGACGCCGGGCATGTTCAGACGGGTTATCTGCGCCATCGCCACCGGATCAATAAACAGCTCGGCAAAGCCCATCATCGCCAGCCCGGCGACCATCATGCCCATCGAGGCCTGACCGTCAGCCGCGCCGTGGCGGGCATTCAGCGCCAGCAGCATAAATCCGCCGCCCATCAGCAGCAGGCCGAATGCGAATTTCAGCCACACTTTTAACACCGAGCGGGTTCGCCCTTCCGGGCGGATCAGCCACGCCAGGATCACGCCTGCCGCCATTACCGCTACCGCATTAACCGACTGGAACAGCGCGGTCGGCACTTCAATATTGAACAGTCGACGATCAACAAAGTGGTCGATAAACAGGCTAATTGAGCTTCCGCCCTGCTGCGCCAGCACCCAGAACAGTGTCCCGGTCAACATCAGCAGAACGATTTGCCACAGCGCGCGGCGATGCTGCGGTGATTTGATCATGATCCGCGCCACCATTTGCGCGGCGAACAGGCAGACAATCGCCAGCAGATAACCGGACCAGTTGTTTTCCAACAGCAAGGTGAAGAACACCGGCGCCAGGCACAGCATCACCACCAGCCAGCCCCAGGTCGGCAGCGCGAATTTCACCGCGCACAGCGCCTGTTTATCGACGCCGCGGGTGTCGCGGAAATAGCGGCTACCGCTTAAGAAAATCATCAGGCCGATAAACATGCCGATCCCCGCCAGCGCAAAGCCGATATGCCAGCCGTACCACTGCGCCGCCAGTCCACAGGCAATCGGCGCGGCGATCGAACCGACGTTACCGGCGGCATACAGCAGCGAGAAACCGCCATCGCGACGATGGTCGTCAGCGGCGTACAGTTCGCCGAGCAGGCAGCTGATATTGGATTTGAACAGGCCATAGCCGCAGATAATGATCGCCAGCGCCAGATAGAGGCTCCAGGTGGAATCAGATTCGACGCCCAGCACCACGTGGCCGAGGGTCATTAACAACGCCCCGGCAATCACCGCCGTGCGGTTGCCGAGCAGGCGGTCGGCAAGCCAGCCGCCGAGAATGGGGGTTACGTAAACTAAAGATGCGTAGGCGCTGAACAGACTGATGGCGTGGCTATCGTCAAAGCCAAGTTGGTGGGTGAGATAAAGGATGAGTAAGGCGCGCATGCCGTAAAAGCTGAAGTACTCCCAGATCTGGATCGCTACGATGTAGTAAATCGCGCGCGGCTGTGAGGGTGTTTTCATAGGTTCTCCTTGCAGCGTGAAAAAAGGGAAGTGGCAAGCCACTTCCCTTGTGTGCGTCTATTACTTGTTGTTTTCTTCTTTCAGCACTTTAACGGTGTAACGACCATCCGCCTGACGGTATGCGCCGTGGATATCGGTTTCGAAGCCCGGATAGTGAGCGCCGATTTCGCACAGCATCTGCAGGAACTCCAGTACCGGGCGGCTTTCTTCGGTGATCATTTCACCAGGCATGACCAGCGGAACTCCCGGAGGATACGGCAGGATCATGTTGGCGTTGACGCGGCCTACCATCTCTTCGAGGTAAACCTCTTCAGTCTGACCGTGCAGCTCTTTCTGGAACGCGGCATACGGGGTCATCACCATGGATGGCAGCACTTCGAATGCGCGGAACATCAGGTCCGGCAGGTTGTGATGCTCAACCAGTTTATGAATGTTCTGCGCCAGGTCCTGAATACGCATGTTTTCATAGAATTCAGGATCTTCACGGTACAGAGACGGCAGCATGTTTTTCACCCGCAGGTTCAGGTCGAACGCGCGTTTGAAGTCGGTCAGCGCGCGCAGCAGGCTCAGCGCTTTTGTCTTATCGATACCGATGCTGAACAGGAACAGCAGGTTGTACGGACCGGTTTTCTCAACCACGATGCCGTGTTCGTCGAGATATTTCGCCACGATGCTTGCCGGAATACCGAAATCATCCATGGTGCCGTCTTTCTTCATCCCCGGAGTCAACAGCGTAACTTTGATCGGGTCGAGGTACATGTGCTCGTTATCGATGTTTTTGAAACCGTGCCATGCGCTGTCGGAACGCAGCGGCCAGCATTCAGCGCCATCGATATGTTCCGGCTGCCATACATCGAAGAACCAGCCTTCAGACTCGCCTTTCAGACGTTTGATCTCTTTACGGAACTTGATAGAACGTTCGATAGAACCGTCGATCAGGCGTTTACCGGCGTTACCGCGCATCATCGCCGCCGCGGTTTCGGTGGAAGCCACGATACCGTAGTGCGGAGAAGTGGTGGTGTGCATCATGTAGGCTTCGTTGAAGGTTTCTTCGTTAACGTCACCTTTCACGTGGATCATCGAAGCCTGGGAGAATGCCGCCAGCAGTTTATGCGTGGACTGGGTTTCGTAGATCACTTTCCCTTCAACGCGGCCGCCGCTCATCCCGCATTTGCCTTCATAGATCGGCGAGAAGTTGGTGTAAGGCACCCATGCGGAGTCAAAGTGGATGGATTTCACATCCAGGGTTTTCTTGATGAAGTCGGTGTTATACAGCAGACCATCATAGGTTGAGTTGGTGATAACCGCGTGTACCGGCCAGGTCGCATTCGGCGTCTCTTTCACACGCTTGGCGATAGTCGCGTGCTGGAATTCGCTCTGCGGGATACCGCCGAGGATACCGTAGGCGTTACGGGTCGGACGAAAGTAGATCGGCGTAATGTCGCTCATCATCATCAGGTGAGTCAGCGATTTATGGCAGTTACGGTCAATCAGTACGGTGCTGCCGGCAGGCGCGGAGTACATACCGACGATTTTGTTAGCGGTAGATGTACCGTTGGTCACCATGTAGCTGCGTTCGGCGTTGAAAACGCGAGCGATATACTCTTCCGCTTCTTTGTGCGGGCCGCTATGGTCGAGCAGTGAACCCAGTTCAGAAACCGAAATGGAGATATCGGATTTCATGGTGTTGGAACCAAAGAAATCATAGAAGATGCTGCCTACCGGGCTTTTCTGGAACGCGGTACCGCCCATGTGGCCTGGGGTACAGAAGGTGTATTTGCCTTCACGTACATATTTGAACAGCGCTTTGGTCAGCGGCGGCAGAATGGTGTCGATGTATTCGTCAGTGTTCTGTTTGATTTTGTTCGCGATATCTTCAGCGGCGCCCAGCGCATATTCGAAGAAGCGAACCTGCATGCGCAGATCGTTGAGGCTAACATCCAGGGTGGAGTAGGTGTTAGCAAAAGCGTACAGCGGCATGTACTCGTTCATTTTGCTGATTTCTTCGCACAGTTCGAGATTGTATTTATCCCAGTCGAAGATCACGCCGCACAGACGAGAGTTGTTTTCGATAAGTTTTAATAAGTCGTCACGGTCGTTCGGGTAGACAATACGGAAGTCCAGGCGTTCGAGAGCACGATGCAGTTCACGGATGGGTTCTTCTTTGAAGTAAACACCCATGTGATTCATGATTGCAATAACGTTCATAGTCAAATCTCCAGATGTAGAAAGCCCCTCCCGTCACGATGTGACAGGTGATGGAAGGAGCCTCAGGAAAACGGTTTACTGATTAGTGCGCGTTAGCGGGGCTGTTGTTATCCGCTGCGTTGTTCTGCTGGCGCTGGTGCATTTTGCGACCGTAGAACATCAGGATAATCAGGCTAACGATGAAGGTGCCGGCCAGTTCGAAGGAGCTTGCGCCCATCAGCGCGATGAAGCAGAACACGCAACCCAGTACCGAGCAAATCAGGCTAACAAAGTTGCGGATGTTGATGCCTTCGAAACGAATCAGGTCAACACAGGAGTAGAAGTAAGGCAGCATGGTCAGCAGTACCGCGATACCGGTCAGCTCGCCGAACAGGTCAGATGCTTTACCACCGGCGGAGTTCATCAGGGTAATCAGCACCATCAGCGCGGTCATTTTCACCGCCGCCAGCAGCAGGCCTTTTTTCGGGATACCGTTGCTATCGACTTCGCCATACACTTTCGGGAAGTTACCGTCGTTGGCGGCACGTACACCGGCCTGGCCAACCAGCATCATCCACGAGCCCAGAGAAGTCAGGCAAGCGAAGGCGGTGAAAGCGGAAACCATCGGAGCAGCCCAGCCGCCGAGAATGGTAGAGGCACTAATTGCGAACGGCGCGCCGGACGCAGCCATCTGAGAAGCAGGATACATACCGGCGATAACCTGAGTCGCGGCGATATAGACGATACCGGCCATCGCAGTACCCAGCATGGTTGCCAGCGGTACGGTACGTTTCGGGTTTTTCACCATCCCGGTACTTACTGCGGCGGATTCTACGCCAACGAAGGCCCACAGGCAGAGCAGGATACTTTTAATGACCGCGTGGCTATCGGTGGTGCTGGAGGTGTTCCAGTTCGCCTGATAGGTTGCCGCGTCAAACCAATGCCAGCCGACGACCGCAGTCATCACCACCGGAATAAGCACCAGTACCAGACCAATGGTGGTCAGACGGCTTACCCAGGTCCCGCCGAGCATATTAACGAAAGTAAAGATCCACACGATGGCAATACAGGCAATACCTGCTGGCACCGGGTTATTTAAAATTGGGAAGAACGTAGAGAGATAAGAGACGGCGGTAATACCGATTGCCAGGTTACCAATCCAGTTTGCATGATAATAAAGGACGCCGGTCTGGAAACCGAAGGCCGGAGAAATTTCCCCTGCGTACGCAATTGGACCACCCTGCTGCGGATTCTTGGTCGCCAGTCGGGCATAAACATAAGCCAAAGACATCGCGCCAATAATAGAAATTACCCAACCCCAAATGGCAATACCACCGATGCTGGCGAGGTTCGCAGGTAATAGTGCAATACCGCTCCCCATCATATTACCGGC
Organism: Klebsiella sp. 141153; assembly: GCF_032601995.1. NCBI lineage: Bacteria > Pseudomonadati > Pseudomonadota > Gammaproteobacteria > Enterobacterales > Enterobacteriaceae > Klebsiella > Klebsiella sp. 141153. Next base: position 61,338 of record NZ_JAQIRJ010000005.1, read on the forward strand.
GACTACGCCGGTACAGGCAAATAGCCCGATCTTCTTGGCAGAACTCATGGTTGTTTTTCTCCTAAGTTTATTTGGGAGGTACAGATCATGATATAGAACCATTTATTGACCCGACCAACTGCCAACAAGATTACTGATTCGTACGAGATAAATCCTAAAGATAAAGTGAAATAACTACAAACATCAGACAAATGATATTTTGACCTTTTTCGATTAACATATAAACATGACATGTTGATATCAAAAAAAGATAAACATCGTCTACTTACAAAGAGTTATAGAGTCACTTCGGTGTTGAAATTGTGTTACCAGGCAGGAAAATAACGCTTATTTCAGGTAACAATCAGAGTGCTCATGAGATACATAAATTTAACCTCATCATACTCAAAACCATGAGCATGATGAGGGTTTACTTATTCTGAAGCGAGGAAATTATCGAGATACGGTACTACGCGGGTGACGGAGGTCTGGAATACTCCGTTTTCAATCCAGTACAAGGTGTTTTCGCCAGGGCGTAAATTAAACGCCGTCAGGTAGGCATCGGCAGCTTCGCGGTTCTGTCCTTTCATCTCATAGACTTTACCGAGCAGCACATAATTCATCCACGACATTTCTAAATCAATGCCCGTGTTGATAGCGCTGTACGCTTCATCTATTTTCCCTTTGCCTAACATATCTACCGTTTTTATCTGGTAGAAGATCGCCATATCTTTAATGCCGGGCATTTCACCTACTTTCCCAACCTCGGCATACAGCGTCGCTAATTGTTTTTCATCCAACGGCTGCTGCGAATGACGTAATACATCCACCAGCGCTTTTTCGGCGTAAGCATAAATAAAGTCCGGCGATTGTTTAATGACGTCATCAAGTATATCGCTGGCTTTACCGAGTGAATCGACATCGCCTTTCATTAATAGCTGATGGGCCTGATAAAGACGGGTTAACGAAGGGCTTTGCGCGGGTTGATACTGTTTCAGCATCGCTTTCATGCGATCCGGCCACGGCTGCATTAGCGCGGTTGATAGACTATCCAGCAGGTCATTCTGGATGGTGAGCTGGTTATCCATGGTAATAAAGTAGCGTTTATCGAGCATCGTCGAGCCGTCGGCGTTATCGACCAGTTTCACCGACATAAAGCACTGCTGGGCGCGATAGTGGCGCTGATTAACGAATTCGATGGTCAACGTTTTACCCGAACTGCTGGGTTCGTTGATGTTGTAGTTGGTTTTATCATGGACCATAAAGGTCGAGAAGGTATTGAGCGAAGTAGTAATCAGGCTGCCCAGCCCAACGGCATAAGCATGCTGCGACGCCCAGTTGTTGCATGAACTGCCGTTTACCAGGTGTATGTCGATATCGCGCGGGTTTAGCAGCAGGCGAGTTTTGGTTTCCGGCGGCCGCGATTCTATCGACGACAAGGCGACTAACGCGACGCAACTGCCCAACGCCAGCAGAAACAGCGTCCACACCCAGAAGGTGGTGATCCGTTTACGTTTTTCCGGCACTGCCGGCGCCGCTGGCGCGACAGATGGAGAAGAGATAGTCGGTGGCGACGTTTCAGGAACGGAGACAGGGGCCGCTGGCGGTACGACCGGCGCCAACTCTTCGCCCTCTTCCGTACACCAAATTACCGGGACCGTTAGCTTGTAACCGCGTTTTGGCACCGTCGCAATATATTCCATGCTGCCGTCATCGCCGTCTTTCAGCGATTTACGCAATTCGGAAATACTCTGGGTGACGACATGGCTGGTCACCACGTTGCGCGTCCAGACGTTATCGATAAGCTCGTCCCGGCTGAGTACCTCGCCAGGATGTTGAGCAAAGTAGACCAGAAGATCGATTAAACGCGGTTCGAGAGTAAGCTGACGTCCGTTCCGGCTAATTTGGTTTACAGAAGGAGTAACGAGCCATTCCCCAACGCGAACAACAGGTTGTTGCATAAAAAAAACCCCAGGACGAAAAGGGAAAGGCGCGATAATACCACATTTCGCCTACCTAATTATGCGGGTGGTCAATACCCCACACGTTTGGCATAAGCTACTCCCTTTATATACAAATTAGTTAACAGTCTATGAACATCGTTGTCATTTAATCCAAAATAGCCAGGGTCTATGCTGCGTCCATCAAGTCGTTAAGGAGACGCATTATGTTATTCGACCACTATTCCTTGCAGGCCCTGCCGTTAAACAACCGTATCGTGATGCCGCCGATGACGCGTTCCCGCGCCGGGGCCGGCGATGTCGCTACCGAACAGATGGCGGAGTATTACGCCCAACGCGCCAGCGCCGGTTTAATTATCAGCGAAGGCACGCAGATTAGCCAACAGGGACAGGGTTATGCCTGGACGCCGGGCATCTATAATGAAGCGCAGATCGCCGGCTGGAAAAAAGTCACCGCTGCGGTACACCAGGCGGGAGGCAAAATTTTTGCCCAGCTCTGGCACGTAGGGCGTGTCTCCCACACCGTCCTGCAGCCGGGTAATGCCGCACCGGTTTCCTCATCTGCTATTCAGGCTGAAGGGGTGAAGGTCTTTGTCGATGTCGAAGGCCGCGGTCCGGAAAATGGCGTCGGTGAAATGGTGCAGCACTCAATGCCGCGCGCCCTGACTCGCGCAGAGATCCCGGCGATTATCGAACAATATGCGCAGGCCGCGCGCAACGCTATTGCCGCCGGCTTCGATGGTGTTGAGCTCCACGGTGCAAATGGCTATCTGATTAATCAGTTTATTGATTCTCGAGAAAACCAGCGCACCGATGAGTATGGCGGTTCGTTAACCAATCGCCTGCGTTTCCTGAAAGAAGTGGCGCAGGCCGTTGCCGATGCGATTGGTAAAGAGAAACTGGGTATCCGCCTGGCGCCGCTGACCACCTTAATGGGGTCGAAAGACGATACGCCGGAAGCCACCTATCTGGCGGCGGCCAGCGTCCTTAATGATATCGGCATCGCCTATATTCATATCGCCGAAGCCGACTGGGATGATGCGCCGGTGATGCCCGCCGCCTTTAAAGAAGCGCTGCGTCAGGTGTTCCGCGGCACGATGATTTATTCAGGGAAATACACCGTAGAACGTGCCGAAGAGGCGCTGGCCAAAGGCTGGGCCGACCTGATTGGTTTTGGCCGCCCGTTTATCGCCAACCCGGATCTGCCCTATCGCCTGCAGCACAACCTGCCGCTGAACCAGCCAATCAGAGAGCAGTTTTTCGGCGGTGGTAAAGAGGGCTACCTCGACTATCCTACCGTCGATGCGAAGTAAACGGAGCAAATCGCTTTCTGGAACTTAAATAAAAAACCCGGCAGCGCTGTGGCGTGCCGGGTTAAAAATAAGACTCTCGACGTTTATGTATAATTAATCAATGTGATTAATTATTTATACACTTCCGCCGTTGCTTCAAAGTTCGGCCCGTGTTCGCGCGCCGCGGTAATAATATAATATTTACCGCCCTTCTCATCTGCCAGCTTAGAAAGCTGATCGTGAAGATCAGAAGGTGAAGAGAATTGCCCGCCAGACGGCCCCACAGAAATACTGCCCACGTGAGTCAGTTTGAAATGCGAGGCTTCTTCTTTAGTAATTAATTGCGCTGCCGAGGCGCCAAAGGCAACTGCTGAAAGAGCTAAAGCGACTAATACCTTTTTCATCCTACATTCTCCTTGGATTAGAGCCTTAATTGAGGCTCTTTCAGTATAGACACAAGATTAATAAGCGCGCTATTTATCAGATTATTTTTTTACCATCTGCCACGCTTAGTAACGCGACGGTACCCCTTCCGGACGGGTCTTAAAACGACGGTGCAGCCACATGTACTGTTCCGGCGCCATCAGGATACATTGCTCAATAATTTTGTTCATCCAGCTGGCGGTGGTTTCCGGAGAATCCAGCGGCGGCGTCGCCTCAGGCTGCAGCGCAATCAGCTCATACCCGGCGCCGTTGGGCTTTCTTCGCGGAACGAAAGGAACGATAGTGGCTTTTGACATTCTCGCCAGCATCCAGGTGCCGGTGGTGGTCGCAGCATTATCAACATTGAAAAAGGGAACAAATACGCTACTGGCGCGACCATAATCATGATCCGGAGCGTACCAGAGGATCTCGCCCTCTTTCAGCGACTTAACCATACCTTTCAAGTTTTTACGATCCAGCATCGTCTTGTTAGAACGCAGTCGTCCCCAGGTTTGCAGCCAGTCGATCAGCGGATTATCGTTTGGCCGGTAAACGCCAATCCCCGGCGTGAACATGCCAAACATCCGCGCGCCGAGTTCCAGGGTCAGAAAGTGAATGCCAATCAGCAAAATACCCTGCTTCTGTTCCTGTAGTTCAACAACTTCATTGACGCCGCTGGTCTCGGTCCAGCGCTCGACGCGATGGGTCGGCCAGAACCATGCCATGCCGGTTTCCATCAACCCCATGCCCAGAGATTCAAAATTCTTAACCAACATTTCATGACGCTGCGCCGGGCTGAGGTGTGGAAAGCAGAGCTCGAGATTACGCTGCGCAATACGTACTCTTCCGCGCAAAAAATGCATGGATAAACGCCCCAGACTATGGCCCAGACGATAGATCAGCGGATAAGGAAGTTGTACCACCAGCCACAATAAGCCAATGCCCAGCCATGCCGGCCAGTAACGCGGGTGTAATAATGAAAGAGAGAATTTGGGTAAATGCGACATCTGACTATTGCTCTTCAGGATCCTTGATTTACATGCCTGCGGGAGGCCTCAGTCCGAATTTGCGGATAAGGTACCCGATCCACAACATTTAGTTTTTTCCTATTCGTGCGGTAATACGCATTCAAGCGTAGACTATAACCTGTACGCTGCCCTGGTATTAAACCAACTGTGTAACAAATTTATTATTAATTTTTTCGTACAGTGGCACGCAAGCTAAAGTTTGCGTTATTCATCTTCAACAATAAATAAATAGCCTCCGAAGAAACGTCCCCGAAGGCTAAATATCGTTATGAACGAATGAAGGCCAGCAGATCGGCGTTAATCACATCCGCATGTGACGTGTGCATGCCATGCGGTAAGCCCGGATAAATTTTAAGCTCGCTATTCGCTAGCAGTTTATCCTGCAGAATGGCGGCATTTTTATAAGGAACGACCTGGTCGTCGTCACCCTGCATTACCAACACCGGCACCGTAATCGCTTTCAGATCTTCTGTCTGGTCGGTTTCAGAGAAGGCCTTAATCCCTTCATAATGGGCTTTCGCGCTACCGGTCATCCCCTGACGCCACCAGTTCTGGATGGTGCCTTGCGAAACCTCTGCGCCATCGCGGTTAAAACCGTAGAACGGTCCACTGGCAACATCGAGATAGAACTGTGAGCGATTAGCAGCAAGCGCCTTGCGGAAACCGTCAAACACTTCGATGGGCGTACCGCCTGGGTTATTGTCGGTTTTCACCATTAACGGCGGTACGGAACTGATTAATACCGCTTTGGCTACCCTGCCCTGCCGCTGGCCATATTTAGCCACATAGCGCGCGACCTGACCGCCGCCGGTTGAATGACCAACGTGAACAGCGTTATGCAAATCCAGACTTTCGACCACAGCAGAAGCATCGGCCGCATAGTGATCCATATCATGGCCTTCGCTTACCTGGTCGGAACGCCCATGGCCACGGCGGTCGATAGCGATGACGCGAAACCCTTGCGCGAGGAAAAACAGCATCTGGTTATCCCAGTCATCAGCGCTTAACGGCCAGCCATGGTGGAACACAATAGGCTGAGCCTCTTTCGGACCCCAGTCTTTAAAATAAATATTAACGCCATCTTTAGTTGTTACGAATGCCATATCACGAACTCCTCTATTGAAAATATGACAACTTCTCATTAACATTCAATTGGTTACATTCAGCGCTGATATGATGTTTTCCCTTTGTTTGCGAAAAACCTCAATGGCAACGGTGCCACAAAGTGTAGAAGATGATGGCTCATTTAGCTCATCCCTCAGCAATTTAATATCATCGCAGAAGCTAAAATACGCCTTGTGCCGTTGAGAGTTAGCTCATATTACCTATTGATTAAATATGCCTTTTCGATATCTTTTATTTTATAGATAAATATCAGCGCGTTATGCCAAAAATAAATAATTAAAATATTTTTATCTTATACTTACGCTCTTCTGTAAATTTCTCTCAAATAGATTTCTTCAGATTATTCTCCGAGAAAAAAGAATAAACCAAATGATCCACGTGCTCATTTTTAAACCGAAGCGGTTGTTCCTCACTGACCTAATCCACGCAGAATGTTCGCCGTTAATTGTGAGCCAGGCAACGTCCTGAGCGATGCCCTTCTGTCAATGCTGTACAAACCACAGAAAACCGCCATACTCAGGCGCAAAGCCTGTGATTTTCAAGGGGTAAAATTTGCCTGTAGCAATCCCGGATAGCAAAACGAATAAGAAAGGAATGACTGCGATGCACTACAAATTGGTTAAGCAACTCAAAGATGATAATACATTAAGAAAAAGCTTTATTGATTTAGCCATCAAAACGTTCGATCTATCCTTTGACGCCTGGTATCAGCAAGGGTACTGGAGTGAATCCTATATCCCCTACGCTTTCGTTGATAAGAATAAAGTTATCGCCAACGCCTCCGCGAATATTATTGATCTGGTCTGGCAAGGCCAACCTCGACGCTATATTCAAATAGGTACGGTAATGACCAACATTGATTACCGTAATAAAGGGCTTGCCGGACAGTTGATACAACATATCCTTGATGACTGGCGTGACAAAGCGGATGCTTTTTTCCTGTTTGCCAACTCCACCACCGTCGATTTCTACCCCAAATTTGGCTTTACGCGGACCGACGAATATCAATATGTTGCGCCCGTTTCGCCGACTCCCGGCGACTTCCGTAAACTGGATATGGATAGTGCGCAGGATATTGCCCTGCTTAAGCACTACTACCAGAAATCCAACCCCTTTTCACAGCTACGAGTGGAGAATAACTTCGGTCTGCTGATGTTTTACTGTTCGGCGTTTATGAAGCATTTTGTGTACTACTCGGAGAAAAACCAGGCTGTCGCCATTGCGATGCAAAGCGCCCATGAGCTGATCTGCTTTGATATTTTTTGCGATGCCGGACAATCCATGGCGACCATTATCAATGAACTCGCCCAGCCGCAATCGCAGCAGGCGGTGCTTGGTTTTACGCCGAAGGAAGCGCGCCTTGGCGAGTACGAAAAAATAGACGGCGACGATATGTTGTTTATCTATTCCAACAAAGAGAACATTTTCCACGAAAACAAATTGATGTTTCCGCTGCTGGCGCACGCCTGATGCCGGGCCGCAGGCTATCTCTTTAGCCTGCGGCTGGTCGGCGTTGTTTCTTCCTGGAAAACAAAATAAACAGTACAATCGATTGTTGTTTTTTTGTTAAATTCAGGAGAAGCACCACTTGCCCCTTTTTGACCTGCAGGATCTCTACGCCTTTTTAGCCCTCAGCGAGCACGGCAGCTTTCGCTACGCCGCCGAGGCGATTTGCATTTCGCAATCGGCGTTAAGCAGGCGAATTGAAAAGCTGGAAACCGCTTTGGGGGTGAGATTGTTTGACAGAACCACTCGCCGGGTGACGCTCACGCAAACCGGGAGAGCCTTTGCCCCAAAGGCTCAGCATCTGCTTTCCGAATTTGAAGATGCTCTGGACGGTATTAGCGACCGCGCCGCTTTCGGCAACGGAATGGTGACGGTTGCCTGTGTCCCCTCTGCCGCCAACTTTTTTATGCCGCAGGTTATCACCCAATTCCGTCAACGTTTTCCTAAGGCGCGGATCAAGGTCATTGATACCAGCGCCGGAAATGTTTATAGCGCCGTGCAGAATCACCAGGCGGACTTCGGCCTGAGTTTTCTCTCCGAAATCGCGTCCGAGGTGGTGTTTACGCCGCTGGTTCATGAACGCTACCTGGCGGTTTGCCGACGCGACGATCCGCTGGCACAACGTCATAGCCTCAGCTGGCAGGAGTTTTTTAATCGGGATTACATCTGGCTCGATAAGATCTCCGGCAATCGTCATCTGCTGGACGGCGCCCTGAGCAACGTAGGGCCGCGACGCACTGCGGTTTGTGAAACCCGCCATGTCACAACGATGCTGGGCATGGTGGATGCCGGCCTTGGTATCGCGGCAATACCGGCGATGGCGCTACCGGCCTATGCGCACCACGCGTTAGTGAGTATTCCGCTAGTGGAACCTGAAGTGAAAAGGCAGGTGGGACTGATAAAAAAAGCGGGCAGAGCGTTACCCCCTCTGGCCGCCGAGCTCGAAAAAGCCATTACCGATTTTTACCATCCCACCGCATGATTAGCCCTCTTCCGGTAATTCACAGGCGTTAGAGGGTAAAGGATCCATGCCTGTGCGACGAATTTCCGCCTGCGCCGGGACTGAAGCCAGATAGCACAGCAGTTGCTTCGCCTGGGACTGCGCGGATGAATCGGCAACCACGGCGCCCGCGAAGCGAGTAACGTATTGCACTTCATCCGGCAGACGACCAACGAACGTCACGCCGCTGACCGGCAACAACTCGCTAACCTGCTGAAACCCTATCGCATAGTCCCCTTTCGCTACCAGCGAAGCAACGGGGATTTTTTCGATCATTTTTGCTTTGGGGCTTGCCTGCGCGGCAATATCCAGTTTTCTGAACAGCTCCTTTTCAACATAGCGCCCGCTGGCGCTATCCGAATAGGCGATGGATTTCGCCTGCAGCAATGTATGTTTCAACGCGGCGACGCTACTGATATCCGGCACCGGGGCGCCCTTTGGCACAACGGCGCCAATTCGTGAGTCCGCCAGTTCAATACGCGACCCCGGCATCACTTTGCCCTGCTTCTGCAAATCATCCAGGGCGTATCCCACCATAATCACCACATCCGCCTTTTGCCCTGCCGCCAGGCGGTTCGGTATCGCCTCCGCGGATTTCCCCATCGAGGGCCCATGAATGATATGCAAGGTATTGCCGCTTTTTTGCTGATAGTCGGGCGCCAGTTTATCCAACGCCGCGGAGAAGCCGCCGGAGATCATCACCGTGATCTCCTGCGCGGCGGCAACTTGCGCATAGCCGCAGGTAAATACCAGTAACGAGAAAACCCATGATTTACGTTGCATATTCACCTCTTAACCCAAAGAATTTTGCGTTTTCAATGCCTGCCGGGAAACGCGTTGATAGAGATACAGCGTCGCTAATAGCGCGCAGATTGCCGCAAAACTCATCCAGTAGCCGGGCGCCGCCTTATCCCCGGTAACTTTAATTAACGCGGTGGACATCGCCGGCGTGAAACCGCCAAACAGCGCGGTAGCCAGGCTGTAAGCCAGAGAAAAACCAGCAACCCTGACCGACTTAGGCATAATTTCCGTCAGCGCCGGGATCATCGCGCCGTTATAGATGCCGTAAATGAAGGAGAGCCACAGCAGCACGGACAACATCATGGCGAAGTCCGGCATGCGGGCCAGCAGCGATAACGCAGGCCAACTGGTGAAAATGGCCAGCAGCGTCATGCTGACCAATACCGGTTTACGACCAAACCTATCGGAAAGCATGCCGCCGATAGGCAGCCAGATGAAATTAGAGATCGCCACCAACAGCGTGACCAGCAGGCTATCCGAGGCGCTTAATAACAGCACGTTTTTGCCAAAGGTTGGCGCGTAGACCGTGATCAAATAGAACGCGGTAGTGGTCATCGCCACCATTAACATCCCCGCAATCACCACCCGCCAGTTTGCCAGCAGAATAGTCAGCGATTGTCCCAGGGTCGGATGTTCCTTACGCTCCGTATACTCCGCGGTTTCATTCAGGTTGCGGCGTAAAAAGAAGATAAAAGGCACGATCAGGCAGCCAATCGCGAACGGAATACGCCATCCCCACTGATGCAGACTCGACTCACTGAGCAGCATATTGAGCAGATAGCCCAGTGAAGCGGCCACCATAATGGACACCTGCTGACTGGCGGATTGCCAGCTGGTATAAAACCCTTTACGCCCCGGCGTCGCCATTTCAGCGAGGTAAACCGAGACGCCGCCCAGTTCCGCACCGGCAGAAAAGCCCTGCAACAGTCGGCCGCACAGCACCAGCGCCGGCGCCCACAAACCGATAGTCTGATAACCTGGCACCAGCACGATCAGGATGGTCCCCATCGCCATAATCGACAGCGTGCCGATTAAACCTTTACGTCTGCCAACCTTGTCAATCCAGGCGCCTAACACCACCGCGCCAACGGGCCGCATCAAGAACCCGGCGCCGAAAACGGCAAAGGTCATCATTAATGAGGCGAATTCATTTTCGGAAGGAAAAAAAGTATGGGCGATATAGGTGGCGTAAAAACCAAATAAAAAGAAGTCAAACTGCTCAAGAAAATTCCCTGAGGTCACCTGCAGGATCACTTTGGCCCTGGCGCGAAACACTGAAGTAGCGGCAGTTGCGGACATCACACTCTCCCTGATTAACTGAATAGTTAACTCTCATTAACATTTAGGTAACCGTAAGAGTGCGGGAAGTTGTAGCCAGGAATAAGCGCATTTTGCGCATCTATTGATGCGTCTGACACATTAATAAAGCCTGCGAGTTAAGCGACATCAACAATGACGGGGCGATGGGTCTCCCCCTCCGCCCCGCCTCTATACGCTGATAGTGTGAACTCCGCTGCATTTCCCCCCAAGGCAATCCGGGCTTGAGGGGGAGTTTTAACGAAGATCGCGTACGGCGACGTGATCCATATCGTCGAAGACCTGGTTCTCGCCGACCATCCCCCAGATGAAGGTATAAGCGCGGGTACCCACCCCTGAGTGAATCGACCAGCTTGGCGAAATCACCGCCTGCTCGTTATGCATCACAATATGACGGGTCTCCTGCGGCTGCCCCATCATGTGGAAGACGCAGGCGTCCTCATCCATGTTGAAATAGAAATAGACCTCCATCCGCCGCTCATGGGTATGGCAAGGCATGGTGTTCCACAGGTTGCCCGGCGCCAGTTCGGTCAGGCCCATGCTGAGCTGACAGGTTTCCAGTACATCCGGCACGAAATACTTATTGATGGTGCGGCGGTTGCTGGTCAGGTTGTCACCCAACGTCACCGGCGCTACATCGGCAGGGGTGACTTTTTTCGTCGGATAAGTGGTATGCGCCGGGGCGCAGTTGTAGTAAAACTTCGCCGGTTTTGCATGGTCGACGCTGGTAAATACCACCTCTTTCGCCCCCTTACCGACGTACAGCGCCTCACGGTGGCCGATTTCATAGCATTGGCCATCAACGGTAATACAGCCCGGGCCGCCGATATTAATCACCCCTAACTCACGGCGTTCGAGGAAATAGCTTACCCCGAGCTGTTTGCCGACTTCGCCGCCCACCGAAACGCCGCGCTGCACCGGCATGACGCCGCCAACAATAATGCGGTCAATATGGCTGTACACCATGGTGTATTCGTCAGCCACAAACACTTTTTCAACTAAAAATTCATTACGCAGCCCCTGGGTATCCAGAGTTTTCGCATGCGCGCTGTGGATACTTTGTCTTACGTCCACGTTAGCCTCCAGGCAGATTCTTGAATGATAAAGCCCTCCTGCGGAGGGCAGAGATTAATGACAAACCTCATGCAATCATTGAGCTTGCAAATTGCACCAGGCAAATAACAAGGAAAATCAATTTATTGATTTTCGGCTGATAACCACAAAGAAGGAAAAACCACGCTTTTTCCTTCTTTGTCAGCAGTCTGAGCCCTGCTGCGGAGGGCGAGAATAAATTAGTGATTCGCCGATGGCGCCACGCTGGCGCCAGGCGCTTTCACCACCTGCGCATTGCCAAAACGTCTGGCGTACAGGGCGGTAATAATGGGCACTAAAATCGCGGTGACGATGACGCTTGCCGCGACCAGCGCCGTCGCCGAAGCGGCCACCGGTTCAAAGGCCGGATTAATCTGCGCGATGATCACCGGGTTCGCGACCGCCGCGCCCGCTGCGGAAGAGGCCGCGACGCCAGCCGTCCCGTTGCCGCCGCCGATAACCCGGTCAGCAATAATCAGTGGGATACCGGTAATGATGATAACCGCCACGCCAAGCACGATTCCCAGCAGTCCGGTATCCAGAATCACGCTCAGGTTGATAGTGTTGCCCAGCGCAAAACCAAAGAACGGAATCAGCACCGGGGTGGCTTTGCTAAAGAAAGCCCGGAAGTCGTGGTCGAGGTTGCCTAAGGCAAAGCCCACCAGGAATGGCAGCACCGCGCCGATAAAATGGTGCGGCTCGAAGGAAGCCAGCCCGGCGGAGCCAAGGATCACCATGGTCATCAACGGCCCGGACTCCAGCGACATCAGCACAAACGCGCCGGACTCTTCTTTACTGCCGTACTGATTCATCAGGCTGGCATACAGACCGCCGTTGGTCATATCCATTGCCGAGACAATAGCCAGCACCGACAGTCCGGCAAAGAAACCGGTCTGGACGCCATTTTCCGGAATGACCATCGCGGCGATAAAGGCCACAATCCAGGCGACGGCAATTTTGGTGATCACTAACGTGCCGGACTTACGTAATACGGTACCGGTGGCGCGCAAATCGATTGATGCGCCGATACAGAAAAACCACACCGCCAGGATTGGCACCGTCCCACCAATCATGCCTTTAGTGAATGAACCAAAGTAATTACCGGTATCCGGCGCCAGGGTATTAAGCACCGCGCCAAGCAGCAATGGGACCAGCATCATGCCGCCAGGGATACGTTCAATGGTTGCTTTGATTTTCATGTTTTATCCTCATCTCCACCCCACCTGAACGGCAAGGATGTGACTTATTCTTTCAATAGCGTTTGAAAAAATTCTTTCTGTTCATTGCATTACGAACAGATGAGAAAAGTCAGGAGTCTCAGGGTTGTGCGCACCACACTGATACCATGCCGTTATCATTGATCATGTGAAATAATGATTCAACGAAAACAAAACAGTGTTTTAGTTACCGTCATCACATATCAAAAAGAAATCGAACGAAGGATCGTTTATTGAAAACAAAAGGGAGGTGTAGCCACGACGTTGCGGCAATCAAGGGCGGGATGAAATGTTAGATAGATGTTTTAGTGAATTCGGTGACATGCGCCGGGCAAAGCAAGACACGACGGTCTTCGCTTTGCCCGGCCAGGAAAAGTGCGTGGATCAACTGCCGCGGTAGGTTGAGTAGCCAAACTGGCTCAACAACAGCGGGATATGTAGCTTTTGGTTCTGTTCGGTTACGCTGAAAATAACCGGAATGACGGGAAAGAAGGTGCTCATATTATGACTTTTAAAGTAGTCACCGGTTTTGAAGGTCACTTTATACACCCCAGGTTCCATATTATCGGCCTGCGGATAGAGCGACTTGATACGGCCATCGGCATCCGTTTTACCGCTGGCGATATGCTGCCAGCCGCTGCCCTGCTGCTTATCGAGCTCAATCTGCACCCCTTGAGAAGGCAGACCGGTCTGCTGATTGAGAATATGTACGCTTAGTGTCCCTTCCGGCGCCGCAAGCGCGCTGAAGCTCAACAATGAAATAACGGAAGCGATAATTAACTTCATGAGCGATGACCTTATTAAGCAAGTGAATGTGTCATCACTATAGTCAGCGCGCTGGGAAATAAAATTAAACTTTTCGTTATTAATTAACGGGTAATAGCCGCGCGGATCTACGCCAAAGTCTTGTGTTGGATGGAGGAATAGAACGTAAGAGAAGCGATAATGGCACGCCCTACAGGATTCGAACCTGTGACCTACGGCTTAGAAGTTCCTAGAACTATACACTAATTCATAAACTTACCGCATCATCCCTGCGCTCACACGTCCCATGATGCAAAAAGATGGAAAGAGATGAAAACAGTTGGAAAACTGTGATTGTCCCAAATCTGTCTCACCTCTTGCTGATCACATCACTGGACAGTCGTCATCTTCCTGAGTAGCCCGATTGATGATGAACGTCACCACCCCTTTAACATCAACTTCATCCAGCGCATCACCTTCAATCGCTTCCCCATCCCTGGTAATAAGTGACTTACCCATCACCTTTGCAAAATCAGTTATCCCAGAATACGAAATCATTACCGTGCTGTTTTGCTTAGGCTTGAGTGATAAATCAAGCACAGCATAGCCAGTCTCCGTTTCTATGGTTCTGGTGTTTGGTCCGGTTCCACATATCATGTCAACAGTGAGAGCCCGCTGCACATAGTCATTGGCCGGAGAGGGGAATCCCATCAGAGCACCCTCCCCATATTTCGTAGAATCCAGAGACGGTTGTTGCTATGGTCTGGAGTCTTGTCTGCAAAACACGATTGGTGCCTCTCAATCCACCGATTAGCCTCATCATCTGAGAAGTGAATTCCTTTCCCTCGCAACTCTCTGATGAAGTCACTGGTACGGAGGCATAGATATCCCTTCGGGTTTTGCGATAGTGAATCTCTGAATGCATTTTGAATGTCTGAATGTCTGAGCATGATCTGCCACCCGATTAATACTGTTGTTATATACAGTAGTTTTTCAGTGTAGGCAGATCAATATCTCATTTGCCTATCAATCATTAGCAACGGAGGAACTTGTTGTTATGTAGATGATATTGCCGTCCAGTTAGTTGCGGTCCCGTCCCTGTTCACGTATACAACGCCAGTGCCAGACGGTATTGCTCCGATCCTCTCTGTAATAGTTCCTGCTGGCCATATGTAGTGTGCTGGATAGTTCCAGGTTGTTACAGTGTCAGCCTTCACGCCTCTGGTGATGAACGCTCTATTCCCGGTGAATGTGAAGGTACCAATATTCACGTTGTAGAACTCAAACGCGCACTGTGATGCAAGAGATACGGCAGCTATTCTTCCTCCATTGAATACACCCCGGGAACCGAACTCACCATTTACTGTCCCTATAGTACAGTTGTTGAAAGCGGTAGGAGCATAAAGACCTCCAATTGAGGTGTTTGACCCTGAGCCAGTAGGCGCTCTCAGATCACCTATTGGGTTAGTGATATTCACATTGTTAAATGTGATGTTTCCCCGATAGTTATTGTTAAACAGAAGAGATGTAATTACGCCGCCATTTATCTGTATTCCTAGAGCGTTAGCTCTCGGCCTGAATGTAGCAATATCTGGAGAGTTGATTATGACCTCAGATCCACATTGCAGTGTCCCTGTTACGCGGGGAGAATTAAGTGTTATTTTTGCTGCTGGTTCAGCAACATACAAATCTCCACATACGAAACCTGTATAAACAACTGACCGCCCGAATCCGATAGAGATAACACCACCAGTTGTGGCGATGTTATGTACAGAAGAGAAGTCCATAGCGAATACTACAGAAGCAACAGTAGAGACTGTCGGTGTACCATCAGGAGCAGTTGCATCTGTGGCCGCGTCAATTACACCCTGCCCAATGAACGAGTTACCAAGACCAAACGAACAGGTGATGTAGTTGAGACCTGCTGTTGTCGTATCTCCGGCTTCGGTTGTCGTGATATAAGTACGCTCACAGTGAATGTTGTGCACAACATCACGAATGCCAGTCATGTAAATGGCTTTGTTGTATGACTGTTCAACCTGAAGAGATAGAACATGGTTGGTATTGTCTGTATCACCACCGCTTTCTGAGTAATAGGCGTAATTTGAAGCATTACCGCACTGCTCTACGGAGAATCGCTGGAAAGTAGAATCCCATACCGCCTGTCTGTGAATCCCTCTACCATTAAACTTAACAATCCTGATGTGACCGAAATTAAGCAGAGCGCCTTTAATATAAACGCCATTCAGGGACGTTGTCCGGTTATCTGCTTCAATTATCAATAGTCCAGTAAGAGTCAATGATACGCAGCGACCTGAACCATATGGCAGGTCTGGATTCCCAAAGGTTACAACATATGGAGTGGTGTTTGCGCCAGTAAATTGAGATGGATTAACCCACAATTTTCCACTGGTATCAGTGATTAACTGACGGATATTAGTAAAATCCAGAGTTCCCTTAATTCGCCACGGCCCATTTCTCAGGTCAACTGTCTTTCCTGAGGATGCAGCGATATATCTTTTAAGCGCATCTGTGGCATCAAACTCAGACGTAGCGCCAGGAACAGCCCCAAAATGCACAGGAAGTAATTGCTCAACTCGCCGCTTCCATCTTTCACCTGTCGTTGTGACAATTATGCTACCACCATCATCAGCGCTGGTTGTGTCTGTGCTGTCATAGACAAAGTAGCCGCCGCCAATTTTACCCCCCACCGTGTACTCAGCAACATCGATAAGTTGCATTGGTTTTGTTGGCTTTATTGTCCTGAGCTTAGCGATACTTTCGCAGCGTCCTACGTATTTTAAGCCGTCCTGATCTGCAAGGCGCTGAGCAAACTGGTCTGGGTCATATTTTAGAATGTTTGGGTAGTAAAACTGTTGCGTACCGTACATGTCGTACACAGCCATGCTATGACCCTGCACGGTAACAAACTTGGCAATCTGACCATTGTAAACGGGATAGCCGGCGGCATTGATTATGATAGGCTGCGCAACCGGAACATGTGAACCATCTTCATTCTCCAGATACACCTGGATTTGGTTGGCTGGGTTAACAGGGTCAGTATCAATCTGACCGATATAGATTTTGCCACCTGACGCAGCTTTAAACAATCGAGCCAGCGTGAACAGCTGATTCGGCATACTAACGACGACATTAGCGGTGATATCTGACATTTCCTGTGCTCCGGGCGCAAGTAATCCCCACAGCAGAGCTGCGGTAAGTTATAGTTACATACCGAAATGGTACGATTGTTGATTTATCCAGTAGGTTTTACGATGCCATTCCACCCACTGGTGAGGGCATCAAGGATGTACAGCAAATACGATGAGGCGCAGTTCCACTTGAGGCTTACGCACGAACTACACGCGAAGATTAAGCAACGCGCGAAAATGAACAACCGGTCTATCAATGCTGAAATAGTGGCTACGCTTGAGGAGTCACTTGGTAGGCCTTCCCCAGTTTCTGGTTTTAGGGATGAAGCAGAAAGAGAGGCTGATGTTATATCTCAAGAGGTTAAAAATCTGGTGTTTGAGCGGCTTAGTGAACATTACAGAAAAAAATAGCCCGGACGCCCGGGCTGAGTTTACTTGCAAGAAATAAGCATGTTTCTGTAGATGGTCGAGCTGCCAAATGCCATTTGCGGGTTTGCAGTGAATGCAGCGCCCTGCTCACCGTTGACACTTACAACGTTATATCCACGCGAACCGCATAACTCACCTGCCTTAACCTGGCAATTCCCCCAATCCTGAGCGATTCCGGAACAGGTTAGTTGATATGCTTCCTTTCCATCAGGACCAAATGTCTTATCAGCTGTGGTGCATCCGGAAAGAGCCAAAAGGCATCCACCTAATAAAATATATTTAATCATTACCCTTCACCCTCATATGAAAGGTGAACGATAATATAACTACAGGCAACTTCATGCCATCCATGGCGAGGTGAATATGAACAGAGATCTACTTAATCTTGCATTCCTGATTTTCGGCGTTTGTGTTGGTGTTGCATTATTCGCTTAACGCTTCCGACTTCGCGCCTTGCGCTATGGCGTTGATAACACGCTGAGCATCAGCCAGTGCAGACTCGAACGCAGTAGATCCGCGCGGTGTATTTGCCAGGCGTAGCATTGCGTTCCTTCCAGCCTCACTCTCATAGATTCTGGCAAGTATCCCATACCCACCACCAACGCCTATCAATGCTGGGTTGGTAACAGAGCCTATTCCTAGAATAAATGGGATAGTCTGCTGCCCTGTAGGTGTGGTAACTGCAGCTTTAGATGCTTGCCTGGTAGAATCAAGATAGTTTTTCAATCCTTTGATATATGCCGCATCCTGACCTTTGAACGCGATACCAGTTTGGTTTGACATGATGTTAAGCTGCCGAAGAAACTGATCTGGAGAGCCATCTGATTTCTCCATTGCTTTACCTATTATTCCGTTCCTCATCTGCGCTCTGCCAATTCTGCCTACTGAGTTATAAAGATTCTGAACCTCAGATTTGTTCTTGCTGAAAAGCATGTTGTTAACCACTTCCGGGGTTAAATCACCTTTCATTAAGACATTCTTAAGGCGCGTATTCTTTAATTTATTGGCTTCGTCCGCATAAATTGCATTGGCCTGCTTATAGCGACGCAAAGTATCGTTTCCCAGGTTCTGGCCTATTGCGCTATCTATATCACCCGTCATTGCTCTGTAAACGCGTTGAATAGCTGCGTCTGACCTGGTAGGCATGACCATGCGCTCACCTTTGACATCCTGTCTGAATTGGCTTCTCAATCCACTAAGTTGCTGCAAGTCTATATTTCCTGTGGCTAGCTCATCCTTGTAATCCTGCAACTTCGCTATCGTATCCTGATCTGCCACTCTACCCAGTTTTCCCAGGCTGCTGATTTCATCATCAATCTGTTGAATTGCTCTTGCCGGCTGAATATTAACTCCTGACATAGCATTCTGAACTTGTTCAAGACGATTTCCTGCCGCTTGTTTTATGCCAGCAGATTTAGCTTTAAGACTACCAACCACAATAGATGGATCATACTCACCAAAACGTGCCGCATAATCCTGGACTAGCTGGCTTCTCGCTTCTTGCTGGGTTGCACGCATGGAGCTTGTGCCGGCAAATGGGATGTTTTCCGCTGTAGTCTGTGCCATGCGACCCACTCTAGATTGCGGTTGCAAAACATCAGTAGTATGCAGCGGGACTCCTTCCTGTTCAGCAAATCGAATTGCTTGCTGTGCCTCTGGTGCTATAGCACCTCTTGCTCCTCGATATGCAGCGCTTATGCCTCTTCCTGCCGCATTAACCAAGCCACCAGTAGCGACTCCAAGACCAAGGTCTGTAGCGAGGTTTTCTGCATTATCCTGCTGACTGTTTGCAGCTAACGAACCAACGGCGTTCTCAGCTAAAAGGCGTGATGCACCTTCTGCAATCCTTCCCGCAACAGTTGGAGCCTGTGAGGCCGCTCGCTCAATTCCTACCGGAGTTAGATACGGTAACGCCTCAGAAAAAATCTTACCTTCCGTAGTCTGAGGGGTGAGCGTTCCTTGCTGTAATCCAAGACCCTGCTCCATGCCTTGAGTTGTCACTCTTGGCGCTGGTATATAAGTTCCATCTCCGATACCAAGTTGCTTTCCAGCCCATGCGCCGGCGCTGGTAACGGCATCTGCTACTGATGCAGGAATGTTGACAATATTAACGCCTGCCTGCAGAAGTCCTCGACCAGTTTCAGCGACAGCATTGCCAAGGTCAGACATGAAACCCTGCTCTTGCAGCTGCCCTTGCTGTGGCTGTTGAGTTTGTTGCTGTACCGGCTGTTGAGTGGTTTCTGATTGTTGTTCAATCTGTGCAAATGGGTTATTTGGATCGTCCTGAACGTGTGGCTCAACTGGATTTCCCATTTCCTGAGACTCGATTTGCGCGAAAGGGTTATCCGGGTCTTGCTGGGGATGAAGTTTTGCAGATGTTGCTCGCTGCTCTACATCATTATTGGTTGAAGGATCTTCAGTCCATTGACTAAAGCGACTATCCACATACTGCCGCCCTTCTGGCCCAGGAGTGTACTCACCGCGCTTTGCCTTTTCTACATTTCCTGGTCCGTCGTGATAAGCCTGCAGCGCATCGCGCCAGTTGCCAAATCGCTGATACATCTGAGAGAGATATCTTGCCCCAGCGTCAGCCTGATATTCAGGATTTTGCATCTGCTCATCGGTATATCCCATGCCACGATATGTGTCAGGCATTACCTGGGTTAATCCTCGCGCACCCTTGCTACTAACCGCATCAGGACGATAAGAGGACTCCTTTCCTCCGAGTTGAGTCATCAGCCCTTCCGGTATTCCGTGGCGAGCGCCAGCCTGCTCCAGAAGCTCTTTGTAAGTTGCCATTTAGCCTCCAATGGACGGGAGATAACCATAACGGTTGATAAAGTCTGCAGATAGCTCAGGATGCTGACGAAGATAGTCGATTGATTGCTGCGGGGCGGTTACTCTCTGGATTCCGTTCTGCTGTACATACCTGGAAACGGCATCGTTACGCTTTTGGTTATACATATCCATGATGATTTTACCATTGCGTTTAAATGCATCTTCACTCTGAGAGTTCTGCAGAGAACCAACGGCAGCATCAAGCTTTTTACCTTCGGCATCAGATAGCGCCCCCATCCCTTTCATCGCGGCAACCGCAGATAAGAATGCCTGAGATTTGAAGGTATCTAATCTTGCCTGAACATCAGCAGCTGCAGAGCCAGGGATGTTTGGGATAGCCCCCCTGATGCCGGTTATGCTTTTCAATGATGGAGAAGAAAGGATATCGTTAAGCGTCCCCATGCTGGTAGTAAGTGTGTTGATGCTATCCTTGTATCCAGAGTTCAGATCATTCTTTTTCTGCTGTAGCGCTTGGTTGTTTGAGTCAATTTTCTGCTGAAGTTCCTGGCGTTTCAGGTCATTAGTTTCATTCTGCAGTTGTCGCTCATACCGCTTATTTTCCATGTTAATGCGGTTATTTTCCCGGTCCAGGTCAATTCTCTGCTGACCTAAGTTGGCCTGAATATCCTGAGATCTCATTGAAACTGCATTGTTTTGAGCTGCTATCTGCTGACCTATATCTTGGGCTCGCATAGTGATTGCATTTCCTGCAATTTTGTCCTGAACGTTGAAATACTGGTCAGGGCCAAGCGCAGCCATGCCGAGATGATCTGCAAAATCACTAAATGCTTTAGGGTTCTGCTGGTAGGTTTGTGCAACTTCCATTGGATTGAGGCCGACTCGTTGCAAATCAGCAGCATTGCTCTGCAACCATGACATCATGCTGTCTGGAGAGGTTGATGCCAGTCTTGCGCCGGCGGCAAGGTTTCCAACCGTATTTCGCTGATCTTCGTCGACGAACTTCATTCCATTGCGAACTGCGTCGATTTGGTCAGGATATTGAGCTGCAAGTTGGCGCATTGCATTGCGATCGCCAGATGCAAAGGCATTACCGTATGCTTGCTGGAATTCACTCTGCCGGTCAGCTTGCTGTGATTGCTTGTAGAGTTGAAGATTCCCAGCGATACCATTAAGCGCCTGCAGACCAACATTGTTCCTTCCAGACCACTCATTTTCATTATTCTGCCGAATGTATTCGAGAGCAGTATTTGCATCACTTGCCTGTGGCGCATTCTGGTTATTCTGACCAATGCCGGCAAGAAATCCGCCGGAGTTGATACCTTGTTGCCAGGTAGCCATGTTTTCTCCTTAGAAAAGCGTGCTAAGAGCTCCGACACCGGCTCCGATTGCCGTACCCCAGCCAGGCATAATTGCTGTGCCAGCGGCAGCGCCGGCAGCTGCACCACCAAGAGCAGACTGCAGGCCGGAAGGCCGGTTAGCATTAGCCGCTGCTGCGTTAGCCTGCTGCTGATACAACTGGCTAGCGTTGTTGGCGTAGTTCTGTCCAGCATTAGCCTGACCAGTTAAAGCACCCAGACCGATATTTGCCAGGTTCTGGTAGTTGTTCATCTGGCCTGATAGCCAGTTCTGTCCTAGCGTCGGAGCAATAGCTGCTAACTGGTTACCAGTTGCGGTGGAACCAAGGCCACCTGTCGCCTCGGCAGACATCAGGGATTGATAACGAGCTTGTCCTGCAAGGTCTTTGTACTGCTGCGAGTTGTAGTAATCGTTGAGCGCCTGACCCTGCCCCTGCAGCGTAGATAATCCCTGGAGCTGTGAAACGTATTGCTGAGCAAGTGGCGTAAACGGCGCAAGGTTCTGCATGTTCGTCTGCCACATCTCTCGCTGCAGCTCAACGCCTTTCTTCGTTGCGTCTGCCTGTGCTCCGGCACCGCCATCACCACCCTTTTGATACACCGCTTTGTTGAGGTGCTTATTGGCAATCTGATGAATTAGCATTTAAGAGTTCCTCATATTTCGAGCGAGGTAATTGATAGAGAGTGATTCCGACAGGCTTACCATTGCTGATATAGGCATCATCGAGATGACCGACGCGCGTAGCACCAAGCAGCCGGATTATCGCGCGACCGTATTTGGTGGTGTCAGGCACCATCGTGATGCTGTTCAGGAATGGGGAGTTCTGGAGAAGCCATTTGCAGAATAAGCGGTGCCCATTTAGCGCATACTCACCGCGAAATCCGGGGTCGTATATTGCGTGACACTCAACAACACTGTGCCAGAAGTTGCGAACTTCATGGACTCCAGCCAGCACAAGTCCCTCATAGATGCCGAGATATACCGCATCTGGCTTGATGTAGTACTTATCTCCACTATCTACGATATTGCCTGTTGTTTCTGGATTATTGAGGAATTCTGCAAGCTTCACCGGGTTATCGATGAGCTTTATTTCCATTACTGTTCCGCAATGATTTTGATGGTTGTGGCCGTGAATGCTGCGCCGTTGGACTGAATCGTCATCGTGCTACCGTTAGTGGCAAGGAACCCACCGACATCAACGCTAAAGAATGTCGCCAGCAATACGTTATCTGTAGTCGTAGCAACGTTTCTGCTGTTAACCAACGTGTCAGGTACTGCCCCGGAGAACGTTAACTGAATAGAGCGGTTTGTCGTTCCGCCAGGCCATGACCCAATCAATGACAACTTGAAATTGACAGTCTTGTTTTCGTTGTAAACAACAAGCTTGTCTGTCGTTGTGTTGAAGAATGGAGCAAGCGTCCCGCTGGTAGGAGTAAGCGCTTTAAGCAAAGTGACAAGGTTTGCTCCTGTGGTTGGGATTACAAGAGATATGCCACTGTAAACCACCTCAGATTTTTTGCGCGTTGTGGCGTACTCAAGCGCTGTGATTCTTGTGGTGTGATTGGCTACGGTGGTTTGCAGCGTCGTGATGCTTCCTTCTGCTGCGGTTAGCCTCGTGTCGAGCCCATCGATGTCAGTCGCGTTCTGGGCTATCCTCGTTTCATGGTCTGCTAACTCAGCCTCATTAGCGGTAATCCTTGTCTCATGGTCGATCAATTCAGCTTCAGCAGCAGAAATTCTAACTTCATGGTCCGCGATAGCTGATTCGGCATTGGTGATGCGAATTTCATGATTAATTAGCGTTGCTTCAGCTGTTTCAATCCTTGCCTCATGATCAGCAAGAGTAGCATCCTGCTCTTCATTTTTTACCTGAGCATCATAGGCACCCTGACCTGCCTCGTTAGCCTTCCCGGCAACGTTTCCCAAATCTGTACCCTGCGCAATTACATACAGCAGATAAGACTGACTGAATACGTTTCTGGGAAGGATAGAAGCATCAAGGCGGGTAGCCTGAATGATGACCGGTTCTTTTAATCCATCATCAGCCATTATTCCAACCTCACCTGACATCCGGATAGCGTTACTGGTGACTTAGTGATGATGCGTAGTTTGAATCCGATATTTTTCCTGATGCGACCCACGCGCTTCCAGATGACTCGTTTATCGTAAATAAACGGTGCATTCTGCTCTATCATCTGCTCTCGGCCATAATTGATGCCGTCAGTTGTTGCGGACAGGAATAGTCGATCAGCGTACTGAGCAACACCGGTTGATGACTCAACCTCAAGGTCGAACACTCTAGCGTTATCTGCCTTGAATAGCGGGGTAAATAACAAGTGCTCCTGCTGCTTGTCGTACTGGCTGCTGATATCAAACTGCAGTTGCCCGGTTACCGCTTCCAGTTTGTCGCCGCAGGTAATCTGGTTGCCTTCATACATGAAGTCGATGGCGCGATATACGTCATCGTATAAGCCAGTTTTCAGAACGCACCACTGCGGCCCATTCTGGCTTGCTGATGCGTCGTAAACCAGAACGTGGCGTGGCAGATGAATCATCAGAAGCTCATGCGAATCGAACCGCAACGTCTCCATTACACCTGTCGCAAGCTCATCGGCTGTGTAAGAGCGGATAATCTTCTCAATACTGGCCGTGGCTATTGGCGATGCCTGGCCTGAGCCGATGATGTACACCGATGGCGCACCTGATGCTGGGTGGCTGATGAAAGCATAGGAATCAGCAAAAGGAGTTTTGCAGTAAGTGCCGGCGATGCCCTTCTGCACCATAAGTGATGGTTGGGCTACGTAGATAGCCGAGCCTACCGTAGTAGTGCCAGTAAGAGAGAAATACTCAATAGTCGACGAACCAAAACATACGATGAAATCACGCCACGCCCCAATGCCGATAATCCCGTCAGGTTGTGACTCTGCACGATATTCTGCGCTGTACCGGTCAGGATGCGATTCATCCTCAAGGTCTGAGATGAACCATGAGTCAGATCCGTCTTTTGACCAGGCATAGCGACCACGTAAGCGAGTGATGTCCCTGGCTGAACCTAATTCATACTGAGTGAAATCAGAATCAGCCGGCCAGTTGTCGATAGTCTTTGTGGTTCCGTCATAGCGATACTCAATCACCGACCCGTTAACACACACAGCCTGCGATGTGCGGCCAAATGCCATAGAGACACGACCACTGCCCGCGACATCTCCGGCATCATCCTGAGACTTATAGAGCTTGCCGCCTAAAACGCGATATACGGCATTCTGAGCGGTGTTGTAGATAACTCCACGTGATACACCGTTAACATCACTTCGTTTTGCTATACCAGGGAATGAGCGCAAATAGCCATTACTGTTTAGCACCTCTTTAGGCGTAGCAAGTATATTCACCGGAAGATAGTCGATATAGTCGGCGTTCTTGAAGTATTTGCCGACCCCTTTCATCAATGGAAGCTGCTGAATCGGCATTATTCGCTCCCGTTATTGCATGGTCCTTTACGGTGGAAATAGTTCCATCCGTTGTATGTGGCTAGTCGGTTTCCGCTACCAATTGGCATGCGATTTGGATAACCGGACTTACATTTGGCATCGCGAGCACGTGAGATCGCAGTTAACTTAACGAGTTGCTCTTTGCCGTATCTAGCTGTGGTGATGAGCTTTCCTGATGCTTCCATCGCATAATCTGGTGCAATTCGGCATGCAAGGTTGGTGACTACTGCATTGAGTGCGTTATTTGACAGTCCGTGTTCATCGCCAGGGTCAGGAGCAACCTCTGCATCAGCAAAAATGTAACCAACGCTTATTCCCGGTGAATCATCTCCTCCAAGCCACTCAGCCATCATCATCTCAAGGTCGTTAACCCCGTCTTCCATCGACTGCGGTTCGACATCTGTTAGAGTGGCATTGGAAGCAACTCCAAGTTTGCGTAAGGCAGCGAGAACGAGATCGCCTTTAGTCGTTAGATTCATCTGTTGCCGCCTTAGGTTTGCGACCTGTCTTCTTTCGTGGTTTCTCTTCTGGCTCTGGCTCTTCAACATCATTCAGAAGGCCATCTGGATGTGCAAACCAGCCAGCATCGAGATATTTCTGCAGATCGTCCTCTGAAATAATTTCGAAGTCGTAGCCAACGCCTTTCCACTTTTTGGTACCGCCGTGGCGAAAAACCATCTGTGTCATAACATCCTCCAAAAAAGATGGGGCCGAAGCCCCATTCTCATTACGGCGCAGTCTGATTAGGTAGACCAACACCGATTGCCTCAGGTCGTACAGCGCACGCTGCATACCACACAGCGATACGGCACTTGGCAGAGAAGGTATTGATATCACCCTGCATTGCCATGATGCCGTTAATACCGACACCTGGAATGGTGAAGGTCTGAGTCTTCATGCCAGCGAACAACTGATGAGTCGTCGGGATAGGCTGAGACAGCAGACGGATTGAATCATCGGCCCAGAACACGTTAGCGGTGGTAGTTGCCACGTTCAGCAGGTTGATAGGCATTGCTGCTGCCAGTGAAGTATTCACGTTCGCATATGCTTTCTCTTCCGGAAGAAGGGTGGTGTCATCCAGAGCTACTGGCTTCGGGGTGATCTCGATGTGAGTGCCATCGATAACTCGAGTGATGGAGAAAGTGGCGTCATCTGTAAGCACGTTCTTAGCCATCTGAGAAAGGAACTTCACACCAGTAAAGCTGATTTTGTCGCCGCGTTTCAGACCGGTAGAGGAAGAAACGGTAACGGTAGCGACACGGTTATCCACGTTCTCACGGTTTCCATCTGCATCGGCAACCCACGCCTGAGGCTTGAACTTCTGAGCTCCAGATACGGTGATGCCAGTGGCTGTTGAGGCCACAACAGACGGCAGTTTAGGTGAGCGAAGAACTTCATCAAAGCCTGCAACCTGACGCTGGATAGTACCGTTGCGGTAGGCTTCTTCAGGAACGCGACCAAAGATGTCACCAGCGGTAAGGTCACGGCCTGATTTTCGGTAATCATCTGGGTTCAGGAAATAGCTGATACCCATGCCGCGGTTGAGTTCACGGGCAAACATCAGTCGCTCTGCGTCAGAGATGAAATCCCAACCTGAAAGCCCGGTGGCGGGACCAATAGAGCGGGAATCATGGATAACAAGAGATCCCATATCTGTCGCTTGCTTTGCGATAGTGGATTCAATGTTGTTAGCTATCTTCATGCCGGAAGCTTTTACGCGACGACGCCAGGTGCGCTCATCACGAATATCGTCAGCGCGAATCTGGAAGAAGTCGTTGTCAGGGTCGCCCATGTTGCACTTGACGGATAGCTCCAGCAGTCCTGTAGCTTTGTTGGTTAAGTCCCAACCAGTTTGAGTTGGAGCCTCCTGCTCAACAGGCATCCATACAGTGTTGTTTGAACGCTGCATAGAATCTGCTGGAGGGGTGTAGGTGGTAGTTTTACCTGCCATGGGAGTCAGGTTTTGTACAGTCTCGACTACCTCGTCGATAGCGTAAGTAATCAGTTGACCTTCTGAAAGTGCCATTATCGAATTCCTTTATTCAATTGCGCCTTTAGTTTGCGATACGTCTCCACGTCCCCTTTTACTGCCGCGGCGTTCATCTGCTTTTCAATGGCAGACACATGCGCTGCAACAGCCTGACCCTGGATGGGTTCATCTGGGTTAGGTGCTTCGGAGAGCTGCTTGCTACGAGGCTTGAGAGTTAAACGTTCTGACAGTCGAGTGAGTTCAATCAGCGCTTGCTGCTGGTTCATCTGCAGAATTTGACGCGTCTTTTCAGGATTAGCACCAAGGTGGTACATCATCGCTGCAGATTTCTCAGGGAAAAGCACCATCAGGTCGGAGACGATTTGCGCAGGAACTAACTGAGCAAACGCGTCCTCTTTCTCCTGGTAGTCTGGAATGTTTAGCTTTTCCGCCGCGTCATAGTGCTTACGAGCAGCATCGACGTATTGCGCTGATTGCTGGGTGTACTCCTGAGTCTTCCTTCCTTGCTCTGCTACGGCATTGCTGCGTGCATCCTGAGCCTTCACAAGCCATTCGTTATTGGCCTGCTGAAATGCTGCAAGAGCACGAGTCTGGTCATAGTCATACTTAGCTAATGCTTCATCAGAGAAGAAGTCATTAGCATTAGGTTGGGATGGTAGCTCAGGAGCAACCCGCAGATTCTCCGGTAACTCACCGCGCTGTACGGCTGCTGCCTGCTGCTCAAGCTCACGTTGGCGCTTGCGCTCAAGTCGCATTTCGTAACCTTTGCGGTTAGCCTCTGCCGGGTCAGGTTTGGCCTCATCGTCGTTCAGTACAATCTCAAAGCCTTCTTCCTGTCCTGTAGCATCATTGGCATTTGATGCTGAGTCGACTGCGGATGCCGCCGCGTTATCGATGGGCAGGTTTTGGTCTTCAGTTGCCTGAATTTCGGTGGTGTCTTGCATGATTAACTCTCTCTTATTGAGGTATCTCGGCGCTTTGGCCGGAAGGGGTATTTTGTCTCTGCGATTGCAGGATGTTGGCGATGTCCATGCGCTGCTTATGCGTCTGCTCATCGCCTTTAAGGAGTAACTCAGCATTGGCGCGAGCATCATCGCTGCGGTTCTGCTGGAATGAAGCAACGGTTTTTAGGAACTCTCTAAACTCGGACTGTTTATTGAGGTCCATGTTGTTGAATATTTCTGCGATTTTGGCGGCGTTAAGCTGGTTCTGTGCTTCGACCTTAGCCGCGTCGATCTGCAGAGATAGCGTCTGGTTATTGGCTTTAGCCAGTTCAGCCTGTCCCTGCAGGAGAACCCCCTGAGCCTGAACCATTGCCGGATCTTGCTGGCCTTGTTTTGCCTGTTGCGCCTCGATAAACCACTGCTGCTCTTCAGGTGTTTCTGGCTTTTTAACGCCCATCTGAACGAGTTGCTTGTTGGCATAATCACGCATCATCTCAACGCCTTTGCCATCCAGAAGAGTGAAGTACTGGAGCAGCAGGAGTTGATATTCCGGTGTTCCCTGTGGCGTTTTACCAAGCAATTCCAGTATCTCAGCGCGATTCTGCTGTTTCATGGACTGGAATGATGGGCCTGTGTCGGTGTAGCACTCATAGCGACCGCGAATGTCGTTAAGGGTGACCACATCACCAGACTGCAGATCAACTATCTGAGTCATCACCTGCACATCTTTCTCGGTACCGTCCTCAAGCGTCACGGTGACATTGCGCGGCACATCGTAGATGTCATTAACCATCGACTGGTAAATTTCACCATCGCGACGGAACGCAGTAGCGAGGTTGTCCTGAAACACATATGTCTCAAGGTCGGCTCGCATGTTCAACTGGTTGACAGTATCGAAAGCAACCTGCCCGTTTGCAGCCTCAGTATCCACACCAAGACTGGCAACCTCTTTCACCGCAGCAGTAGCAGCCTCAAGCATGTAAGCGTTAGCCTGAGGAACTTCTGGATTCTCCATGTATGCCATGGGACCAATTGGCAGATCGCTTCCGTTCTCATCCTTCCAGTTCTGAAGGTAGTACGGGTAATCATCATTGCCGCCGTACATGTACTCGTAACCTTCAATCTGCTCTGGTGCGAAGATTGGTTTCTTGCGCGGGTTACGGGCGACAATGTCGGCGTTAAACGACATAATCATGTTACGCAGCCTCTGACCGTCTTTAGTCAGGCGCACGACACCTTCGTAAACTTCTTTATCACCAGCGAATCCCCATTCGCCATAAGCCGGCACAATTGGGATATGCTCGCCCGCGATTAACTCGCGGTCTTTCAGAATTTCTGAACAGGTGATTAACGACTTGTAGACACGTCGGCGCTTTACCTTCTTCTCAGCTACTTTTACGAAGCCTTTATCAGCAAGGTCATCAATAACGTCTTTGATATCGCGCTGGTAGTAACTAACCGGCTCACGAGTCAGTGGGTCGAGATAGATGAAAACTTTTTCACTCTTCTCTTCGACTTCGTAATACTCACCAACGTAAACGACATCCTTAGAAATCCATGGGAACATCCATCCCATATCTGGACTCTGGAATGATGGAATAACTCCCGGGTCGATGCCGTTTTCTTCTGCAAACACTTTCCAGCCTTCTGTGCTGAATGGCTGGATTACGGTGCAGTGTTTAGCGTCACTCTTATCCTGCTCTTTGCTGTTGCAGTCCCACACGACGTGAGAGCATGACTCATGCAGCGGACGACGGCGGATCACCTGGTTGCGGCTTGTGAGATTGTTATCTTCGTACTCTGTGACGAGTCGCCAGTGACCAACGCCACACTCAATCTGCTCACGCACAGCAACGTTAACCGCAGAGCGTGCAGCATTATGTCGCATGTCGGTGCGATACATACCCATCAACGTATCAGCAGCGTCAGGACTTGCTCCGTCTTTTGGTCGGTACAGAACATCAATTGGGTTGCGACGCATCTCTGCGACAAGTTTACGCACTACCGGGCGAACTACATCGAATTGGCCGCGATACTGCAGCGTTGTGTATTCGCTTAGCCAGTCATCCCACTGTGACACCCGACTAAAATATAAATCGTTTGTCGCTTCAGTTCTGGCTTCATCGCCCGACGCCCAGTCTATGTCGAACTGGCACAGAATGGCGTTGAGTCGTTCGTTATCTGCCATCATCTTCTCCGTGCGACAGGTTTAATCGGTGCAGGTGCTGTAGGTTTTGGTTTGTTTTTAACGACAGGGAACGCGAAAGTAAGAGCAAGCGCATCAGCCCTGTTTGGTGATGGTATGCCTCGGCGCTTCATCTCGTCTTTTGATTCAAGGACGATCTTGCCGTCGAGCTTCACCTTGTATTCAGGAGCGACAATCTCATCAGAGGTTTGCTGGTCATCAATGCTTCCGCCATCATTCAGCCAACTCTTCAGCGCGTTCCACATTTCACCACGCTTATTAAGCATCTGAGGGTCTTTAGACTCTCCGGCAAAGTTAACCAGACGCCAGCCCCTTCCCCATGACTTACCGATGGAGTGGATGCCAGTGCCGTAACCAAAGTCGATGAACACTGCATCGGCCTTATGCTCATCTTCAAACCCGGCAACTATCTGCGCGAACTTAACGTCATCATCAGTTTTCTGGTAGGTTCCCAACAATCTGGAATGCAATCCCTGTCTCAGGTATATGGATGCCTCGTCACTGCCGGTGTACGCAGGGTCAACGCCGATTATTTTCGGAGCAAATGAATACTGGCTGTGCTCAAGCTGACGATTCATTGCGGCATCAGCGTAATGCTGAGGGATGAACTGGATTTCAGATGACGAAGGGAACAGGCCGCGAACACGCACTTTGAAGAAGTCGCTATCTTCTCCGTAGTCGCTAGCCCACTCTTCGATTAGTGATTTATTAGTCATCTTGGCAAGTCGGCTGTCTATTTGACGACGGCGCCAGCGATGCTTGAACTTACGGAAGCATTCCCTGAATCGTCCTGTGTTGCGCGTCGGGTTTCCGAATGCAAACCAGAACGGTTCTCCATCAGTTAAACCACCTTCAGCAACTTCCCAAATCTTGTCTGGTACCGCTGAGGCTTCGTCGAAGATATAAAACGGGCTTGACGTCGCCGCATGAAGGCCAGCAAAAGACTCGCTGTTTTCCTCTCGGCAGGTCTGCCCATCACAGCGCCACGACTCCATGTGATCCACATGGTAGATGTTCATGTTGCCCTTACCGTTGTTGTACTCGAACCAATGTCCGGTAATGCAACGCTTCTTCCATTTTCCAAGCTCGCCCCAAGTTTTAGTGCGTAGCTGCTCAGAGGTATTTGCTGTAACCACGCCCTTGCATTGCGGGCGGGTACTCATGATGTAGAGGATGATCCAAGCCGTTAACGCCGACTTCCCGATACCGTGACCTGAGCTTGTAGCGCATCGATAAGCTTCAACGGGAAGCACACCGTCGAAATCATTTTCGCTGATAGCATTGCCCCAATCAGAAAGAAACTCTCTCTGCCACTCATCAGGGCCGTCATAACCAGTTAGCTCACCTTTACCCCAGTCAAACGCATACATAACCCATCCGAGCGGGTCATAGAAGAATTCACCCATATCCTCGGCAAGCATTGCCTCAAAGTCTGACATTACTTACCTCTCGCTCGTTTGCGGGCCTCCTGGATGCGATCGATAAGGCTGATTTCACCTGAGTGCTCTACTTTCTCTTTGAATGCCTGAACATCGATATGCTTTCCTAGCAATTCGAGGTTTTTCACCTTGTCAGGCCATTTGATTTTCTTCAGGAGGCCGGCTGAATCGCCAGCCATCTCGGTTACATCCATGCCAGATAGGGTTGTTCGCCACACCTTAGGCCAATCTTTGACTGGCTTCAGCTCACCGTTTGCCAGCAGTACATCAAGGACATCCATCTGGTCGATTTCAGTTAGTCGGCGTAGTACGTATGCAGCATCTACACCAACCTTCTCATTTCTCTCCCACTTGAGGACAGAAATGCGATTCTGAACCATAACATTCGATAACAGTCGACTTGATTGCTCCTGGGCAGTCTTGTCGCTGTACCCCGCCCGAATAGCCGCTTGCGTGGCGTTCAAATCAACGAGGTACTCACGACAGAACATCTCCTGTTTGTCTGTGAGTGCCATAACCATTCCTTACGGTGCAGGTGTAACAGTGAGAACCATCGAGGTAGACACGATTACCAGGCCGATGCCGTCAGTCACCGTCACCACGTAGGTACCAGCATCTGCAGGATCAGCTGTGAAGTGGATTGTCGCTTCAACCACAGAAAGTGGCTGGCCGTTCTTAGTCCATGCATAGGTGTAAGGTGTGTTGCCACCTTCAACAACAACGGAGACGTTTTCCGGCGTTCCTTGGGTGATGGACTTTGTCGCTGGAAGGTCAGTTGCAAATGCCAACTTAACTCCATCTTTGTACGGCAGAATGAAGCCAGCTTTGTTTGTTGCTGAGCCCATATCGACTTTGCTCAACACATCAGGGAAAGGTATTGCCGTTCCAGTTGGGTCAGTGTCGAGATAAATCGCATCGCCTACAGCTTCATCGGAGCGGTACAGAAACACGCGCTGATTTTTCGGATCGTCCACTGCAGTAAAGAAGCTGCCCATTACTTAGCTCCTTTCTTTTTCTTCTTGCCGGCCTTGCTCATAGCAATGGCGATAGCCTGGTCTTTTGGTTTACCGGCTTTAATTTCGGTTGCGATGTTCTCACCGATAACTTTTTTGCTTCGACCTTTTTTAAGTGGCATATCAGACTCCTGAGTTAAACAAGTCGAGAGCTTCTTTTGCCTTGCGAACAGCTTCGATAGTGCGCGATGTGAAGTCTGAATTTGCGCCGCCGCTGTTGTAGTGAATCTTGAACAACTCAAGCTTCAACTGGTCTGTGCCAATAAAGGCGAAAGCTTCTTCTGCGGCCGCATTCTGGTTGGCAACCAATTTGTAAATCTCAAGCTTGAACGTTTGTTCTTCGGTCATAGAAGTAATCTCTGCCATTTTGTGGATCCAGATGGTTGGGGTAAAAGCCATTATCAAAGCCACTCCGAGAATGGCTTTTGTGATGGTTATTGCTCGCTAAGTTTTTGCTTGAGTAGATAGCCTTCAAGCATCCATATTTTGTTAACAGCATTCTGCCGGGCAATCTTCCGACCAATTTCAGCATCGAAGTTTTCTGGACTGGCGCAAGCACTTTCCCCTGTGACGGTGAAGCCATTTTCCAGTACCAATACGCAGAAGGTGAGGAGTTGTAGTGGGAACAGGTCCCTTTCTGTATCTTCAGGCTTTTCTCGACCAACATATTCATTGCGTGAGATAGAACCATGGCGGCCGTCGTAAGCAGTAAAGAAATGCTCACTACGAATAATCTTCTCGATATGCTGAGGAGTTATGCGAGGAGCGACTCTACCTTTTGATACGATTTCATTTTCAATTTGCTGGTCGTTCATAATTATGACCTTTTTGTTGTTAGAGGTAATTAGACGAGATAACCAGGAATCCTATAGACACGACAGCAACAATCACCGCAGAGATGATGTGCAGAGAGTGATAGATAACTTCGATTAGCTTGTCTTTGAGTGTTGGCTTGTATACTGGGTGTTTAAGAACGTCTTCACGTATGAGAGACATTCCATAGAGAAGTGTTATTTCTCGCTCTCGTTTATTTTTCCGCATAGCGCATCCCACTTATCGTTGTGGGTATTGATAGCCTTCACTGTTCTGGCATCCATCAAATCAGGGTCTTTTCCATGTGTGATGATGGGGCCAAATGCAGTGCAGGAATTATCGATATAGACATACTTAATCGTCGGTGTGGTATTTCGATTTCCGCATGCGGTCACGAGAAGCGTCATCAGAAAGAGACTGGTTAGTTTGCTCGACATTTTTCACAACCTTGATTGTCTGTTCCTGATGCTCGGTTACTGAACTTGCTTGCTCTGCAGCGTCATTTGCTCTGGATACATCAGCCTTTGCCTTCTCCTCGGTTGAGCCTTTGCTCTTTCCGGAAAGCCATGCAAACAGGATGGCAGCGATGATTCCGATAAAACCAGCGAGATATTTCCAGCCAGTGGCGATTAGAGTATTCATTTCCCATCACCGCTTTTATCTGGAGGAGCCTTTTGCAGAGTCATCCGGGAAAGCACGCCAACAACCATCAGTACAATTGCTCCTATGCGCATCCATGATGACGGTATTTCAGCTTTCCACTCAGGAGGAAGCTCAAACCAGATTGTCGGCAGAGCACCGAGAGCGACGATCACCTTTGTTGAGTTCCATCGCCACCAGTGACGCCAGTCTTCTACGAGTCGAAGCTTCATTTCAGCAACCCCGCATAAACTGTCATCTCACCGGTACGTATTACTTCAGCGTGGCGCTTTGCTCTATTGGGAGTTTGCTTTGCCCACAGGCTGGACATCATTCCATTTGCAGCGCCGGCGAAGTTGCCAGCAGCTACCATTGAGAGCGTGTTCTTGAATCCTGCCAGACCATTTACGCCCATCTGGTATGCCATGCTTATCAGGATGTCACGGCGAGCCGGATTACATGCTTTTAGCGCAGAAACGATTGATGGGTTTGCATTCATTTTGCCGATTGTCGTATCGACGAATGACTGAAGCCACACATCGCCAACATCGCGCGGCACGGCGAAAGTGTAATTGCTTAACTGAGCGCCCTTAGGGCCAATCTTGATACCGCAAGCCACCGTTGGATAGCCTTCGGTATCGATGTAAGGTTTTTCACGATAGCCTTCTTCATAGTTAAGCAGGGGGATAATCTGACTCATGCTCACCTCTTGGCTATTGCTGGCTGCTGTCACCAACTCCAGCCTTCTTAGCTGCGAAGCGTTTGATAAGCGATCCAATCGAGTCAGTTCCGAGATAGCCAATAAACACGCTTGCGATGTAAGCGAGGTTGCTACTCAGGCCGGTGAAGTCGAGAAGGTCACGAACGAACCAGGCGATAATGGCGCACATCATTGCGTCGATTACTGTCTTCGTAAACGCACCGCCATTGTATCTGCCGCGAAGGTACGCCATTGCAAACGCAAGGATTGCCCCTATGCCTTGTTCCTTTGCCGCCATAAGAGCGGATAGCAAGTCATGTTTTTCGGGCATCTTCATGTCTTACCCCCAGAAGGGGATCTGTTCAAATTAGGAATTATGGATATGGTCGCTTGAACAAATCCGGGTTACGGTTGATTTGTAACGGGTTTGTTCGTGACCGCATTCAGGAGCAAATCAGGCGTGTATTGCGCCAACAATACATGCCGCTCATATCACGAAGCCCAGCCATAGATGCTGGGTTTTTCTTTTTTGAAGCGCACTAGACCACCGTAGCCACAGAGTGTCAGCAATGAGTTGGTTAGGTCTGGTTCTTGGTGGAAGTACGCTTTAAAAAATGGGCTGAGGGTTGTAGCCCAAAATACTGAGGGAATGGTAAGGATGAACAACGATTTTGCTTTGGGTGGATTTGGTTGTGGTGGCCGGCGCTGAACTCCGGCATTGCCTGCTTTGTGTCTCTGGAGGATTTACGGCCGCGAACCGTATCAGGCATTGGGGAAAACTGGATTCAGCAGCACCCTCTAACCATTGCGCATCAGCCTGCGCATTCACCACAACGGAAAGAGCACTGCATGACGTTTGCGCGGACTTACCTTCATTTCAGGCAGTCTCGGCGGTTCTCAATGCTCTTACCTGTTATGTTGATTCAATCTGGCTCAGGACTCTCGCGCATGAGCATCAACGTGTCGTGCAGCACGCATTAACTCAAAAGTCCTGACCGGATTGCAGAAATGAAAAAGCCACCGCAGTAACTTAAGAGTCACTAACGGCAGCTTACCTTCTAATTATGGCTAAATGGATAATGCAATGTCAAGCTTTTTAACGGCGACATGTTTAATCTTCTCAACACGTTTGCGACTTTTAAAAGCATCTTGCATCGGCTGGTACAAAACAAAGAGTGAAGCCTTGAGGATGTCGTCGATTTCATTCCTGCATGTTGAAAGTGACGGTCTTCGCCAACCCTCTCCGCTTCTGCCGGCCATTTTGCGTGGCTTTGCGGTGGCGTGATAGTACGATGCAATTGCTCTCTTTGATGATCCGTGAGAGTAGTAGCTAAGAAGAATGCCAAAGGCCTTTGTGTCAATGCGCATAACGGAATCTACGACCTGAGAAATCAACATTCCGTCATCGTCATTGCACATTGGCCTGGTCATTACCCGGGAAGGCTCGACCCTTTCCATAAACTGAGCGATTACACTGCTCATGCGCTTTTCCAGTCGTCCTGAATATACCCACGCGCCCCACAATTCCAGCCATCCATTAAGCCAGTCATGCTGGTCTTTGGTCAGGTTAAGTTCTCGTATACCCATTAGGCAACCTCCGGGCCATCAGGCTTATTCAAATCAAGGCGATTCACCAACTCCCGGCGATGATGAAGCAGAATCACCAGTGCCTTTTCAGCGTCTTTAATCTTTGCATCGAGCGATTTAAGTGACTGCTCATCTGCGTGACGCTGCCATTTAACTGTTTGGATATCAGTTACGTTATTCATGCTGCCTCCCGGATGTCGGGTCTTCTTTTGGAGGAAATTGCTTGTTCAGGCGAGATGCCTGAAAGAATTCGCCTTAGAATGGTTTTGGCTTTAACTGTGCATCTCTCGTCTTTCGCCCATTCAGATATCATTTTTCTGACTCCGAATGCCGAGACATAATCCGATATAGAGGAGCCTGACACCGCCGTCCCATTAACTATCTGGCTTACATGTGGCTGGCTTATCCCATATTTTTTGGCAAGCGCGGGAGAACCATAAGTTGAAGAGCCTTTCACATACTCATTTTTAATTGCCGAAATGATTTCTAATGGTATTTTTCTACATTCCCTATTCCGCTCATAAATGTCGTTTACGTTTTGCTGTTGAGTGCCGACGACAAGGTGATCAGGATTTATACATAGGGGGTTGTCACATTTATGCCTGATAATCAATCCTGCGATATCTGCCAAAGCAATATCTTTTGCAATGCAGTATTCAATCCTATGAGCTGTAGTTGCTTCTCCTTTCCATTTTCTCCATCCATACCCATTTTTCACACAGCCTTTCCATATAATGCATTCGCTCATGCGGCCTCCAGTAGTTCTGTAATCATTGGCAAACTCCCGAACGTCTCAGTAACTACCAGCACAAGCATTCCGCCTTTAATCGCCTGACAGCGCTTAATGCGCATATCGTCTATCTGACCGTCATCCAGCCAGAAGCCCGCACTTGTGAGTGCGTCAAAAACGGCTTTGGGCAGATTGTCCAAATCTCGTTTGCGGTTATCGGGAGGTGCTGCGTGGATGGTGATTCTGATGCGTGGTGTGATTTTGATGTCTAACTGTTGTTGCTGGATTATTTCGATTACTTCTCTTCGGTATCTCTTTCCCCAGTCGCTGATGTAGTGGATGCCTCGTGAGTGTCGCCAGTACCGGTTATTGGACGGCGGCCAGGGTAGTTTTAGAAGATATTGCGTCATGTCTTTATCTTCCCCTCCTTGCGCAGAATGTCCTGGGTGCGCATTACACCTTCCAGGTGGCAAATCTTTGCAAACTCGTGGTCGATGTTATGCGTTCTGCGGTCTATCTCGTCGTGGCAACTGCTACACGCCCATGCTGCGAGGAGGTCGTCTGGCTTCATGCCAGTACCGCATAAACCTGCCATCCGATAATGAGCAAGAACAGTGGTCTCAGGATTGTGATTGCATACACCGTAGATACGCACCTGACATTCCCTGCCACGCGCTTCTTTACGAAGGTTTGCCATCTTCTTCCTCCGTCATTGAGTTATTTGGATCGCGATAAATCAGCCATTCATCCACGCATTCAGAACACGCGTAGGTTTCCTCTGGCGATAGCTCTTTTGCGCAGCCAGTACACAGCGTTCTACGTATGCTCTGCTGCTCGTAGGATTGGGCTTCATGAGGACTAAGCATTTTTTGCGTCCTGCATCAGGAGGAAGACAATCATTGCGGCGCGAAGTGGGTTTTTGTTGATAATGTTTTGATTAAGTCCGTGGGCATAACAGTGCCACTCCCAATCCTTACTGTGATGGGCAATGCATATTCTATTGAGTTGAATAATAGGCCATGAGTCTGATGGGTTGTGGCAATAGTTTTTCTTTCCCTTTAGTCGGCCTTTATCGTCTCTGAAGGTGACGCTACCATCTGGGTGGATAAAGTAAGCATTCCATCCAAATGACTCGCCAACTCTAATGTTTATTTCACTGTCTTCTACTTCTGCTAATGCTTGCGAATAATTCATATCAATGCACCTCATTTGACTTTGTTTTCTCAGGTTCTTGAATCTTGATAATCATATCGGCGTCTTCAAACTGGAAGACACATACATCGGTTTCGTTGACCTCGATTTGCCCATCTGCATAACCCCTAACCCAACTCATAATTAGTCCTACAGGGTCTCCACCTTCGCTATGCATATCTTCGAGTAGGTCGGCGAGTCGGTCTGCATATTCGTCATCAACAGAGCTCATCGGGTTTTCCTCATTCTGTTCCATTTGGATTGCAACAGGCCGTGGACGTAATCAAACGTCTTAACCTGGCTTTGCGTTGGAATGGGTTTCTTTCTGGATTTACTGCGCTTGGTGGGTGTGAAGATGAGGCTATCTAAAACTATCTGTGTGGGGATTCTTCTCGCCATATATCATCCTTTGTTTGCGGAAGAGGAAAATCACCTACAGGTGAGCGCTCGCAGCGGATACACCATTTGTGCCAGTAAGGCTGACCCGGCCTGAACCGGTAATCGTCTTTACGCTCTCCGCACCTGTCGCATCTAGTCATGCTGCTCTATCTCCAAATCTGGCCTTCCACTCAAGCGCCAACCTGGCTTCGTCAGACCACTTAACATTCTTCTCGGTGCCGAATGCCTGGATAAGCTCCAGTAGCTCAGCAAACTCACCTACGCGCATCCTGCTTGTCGACTGACCTATCACCACAAATCCGTTTCCTGCAAGGTTAGGAACAACATCCTGTTGTTTTAACGCTGCAGTGAAGATGCACTTCCAACTCTCTGCATCAAGTTGGCGTCCATGCCATTCCACCTGGCGAGATACATCACCAAGGCAAGCCCATAGCTTTCTGTTCTGGTCGATGCTTCGGTTGCGTTCCTGGATGGTTACGATGATTGGCTTGGTTGGGTCGGGGAAAACTTGTTGTATGGCTTGAATGGCGTTTTGTTGGTGAACTGGAGAGCGTATCTCAAAGGTTAATTTCTTCATGATTTCTCCTGCGCTGCTTTGCGTTCTGCTGGGGATTTACTCACTTCTCTCCTCCCTTGGCGGAGCATCCATTATGACGCGTTGCATGCGACGGACGCATGCCATACGCACCCTGCGCGCCATCTGCTCTATCGCTTTTGCTGGCTTACCTACTATTTTACAGAAAATTAAATTAGGCAGCATGACCGTAAAAACGTACCGGTTGAAGGTCATCACTTCACCTCCTGCCGTTCTTCAGCCAGCGCCTTAATCTCTTCCGCAATAGCGATAATGTCTGACAGACGAAATCCAAGCCCATCAGCGATGCGCTGCAAGCCTGACAAACGAGGATTGCCGTGAATGCAGGAATACAGTGTTTTACGGTTTATTCCAATTTTGTCTGCCAATGCAGAAAGGGATAACCCTCGCTCTTTCGCTAGTTGTTGGATGGCACCGCCAAGCGCTTTCATGACTTCGCCTCCTGCGCCGTTCTGCGCTTAGCGCTTGCCAGCAAACATGTCAGTACGAAAGCACGGTGCTGTCGCATTCCCTCTGTCATGGCTTAACCTCCTGCGGGGCGGCTGCGAGCATAGCTTTGTATCCTTCCTTGATGTTTCGGTCATATGCACCAACGTGATACCTCATATTATTTACCATTTCTGCTGTGGGCTCCTTCGGCACCATCACGTAACCATCCGGAATTAAAGGAGAGTTGCCCAACTTGTTAGCCGTCGTTACAGGTTCAACTTGTTTGGTACCCTCACCAGTGAGGATACCACTCTGGAGCATGGCGGCGCGGCAGGCGTTCCAGCCGTGGATATACCCATTTATTGGACCCATCTTATGCCACTGATCGGAGTGGAATGCTGCCATTGCTCCGAGATAATCAATATTGACCACACGCTGAGATGCTTTTTCAATTTCAACCCGGGCTTTTCTTTCTGCTATCGCTGCATCCTTCCAAGTATCAAACCCATCAGGGCCTTTTACCTCCTCCCGCAATCGGTAAAGTTCTGCATAAACCCCTGCCGTTCCTGTTCTCTCATGCGCTTTAGTTAGAATATATTTCGGCATTTCACAGCTAAGAATCCTCGCATCAACTGCGGAGTCAAATTCTCCCATGTCAAGTTCAGCAAGGTCATCCCAACTAGCTAAACCAGGCGCTCCTTCGTCTCCAAAGGCATCTTTATCACGCAGGAAGCGGTAACGATTAGCATCCCTATGAATGTCGTAATCATACTCGCTGTCCATTGCGGCCAGCGCCATGCGGGACAACTCCATGATTTCATCAGAACTTAACCACTCTCTGATTTCTTCCTCGTCATAAGATTCGCTATCAATGGCTCGGATAATTCGCTGAATGCGCTCTCTGGTTATGGTTGATTTGGTCATGGTTGACTCCAGTTATCTTCAATCGCCACGCCTAAGCGGTGCAGCCAGTCGGCAAGTTTAAGCATCGACTCGCGGTCGCTAAGTCCTTCCGGAAAGTCTTTCAGTTCGATAGTCGGTATGAAACGACCGAAGCTATCTCGCTCTATTGTCAAATGCTGCTCCAGAACAGTCTGATGAATGCGGCTGTTATGCCGCACCAGGTAAACGGATTTGGAGTCTTTGGCTTTAGGGTCATAACGATACTCGGTCAGTATCATCTGGCTTCTGGTGCGATCGGTTCCTCTCCACATCACTCATCCTCCCACTTGATGCCATGCGCAGTTAGCGACTTGATGACGCACTCCTTGTAGTACCTAGCCCCGGCAGCATTTGCATATCCAGTGCCATCAATCGGCTGCTGAATCTCTGGCAGCTTCACGGTGACGGTGTGGGACTCCAGCTCGGCGATGCGCTTCTCTGCAATTTCCAGTTCCAACTTTAGGTGTCGATTTTCATCTCTCGCCGCTTCCCTAAATTCGAGCGTGGTTTTGCTATAGGTCTCAAGCTCGCCGTTCCGCTGCTGCGCCTTCTCCAGCGCCTCTACCAGCGCGATGACGTTGGCAGGGTTAGCGGCCTGGACGAACTCGCGGTTTTCCGCTGCATCTGGCCCTTCGAAGTGCGCGATGATGAATCCTCCGTTGGCCTGGTCATTATCGCTACAGGAGGCTTCCCAACCGTCTCCGGACTCTTTAACCCATTCGCCATTACTAGCTTTCTCTGCTGCCGCTTTCAGGCTCTGCGCCAGTTCGGTGATATCAGTCATGCTGCACGCTCCGTCTTCTGCTTGTTGTATACAGCCCAGCTCAGGGCATCGAGTTTGCGCTGGCCCGCTTTGTCGAAAAGGTGAATGCCGTTTTTGCAGGCGTGCTCGGCCTTAACTTGCTCTTCCAGTTGAGTGATTTGCTCATAGGTGAGCGTTGCCAGTTTCAGGCGGTTCCAGCCGAAATTAGGGATGCGGTCGCTCATTTGTCGGCACCCTCGCGCATTTGGGCTGGATTAGAACTCCCTCTTTTTACAACACAGAAATCAGTTATCCGTCGGGCTAACCCTTTGTCTTGTTTCCCGCATGACAAAAGCCCAGCAGCAGTAATCACGTCAGTTAAAAACTGAGATTCTTCTATGCTCAACTGGTTAGTTGTTGGAATGTCGGGAGCATGGTCAATAGCCGGATACCAGGATGCATTTTCGCCAGCCTGTACGTAGCAACTTTTCGCAATAAAATTATTCAGCGCCACATTCTCCGCCGCCAGCTGCTTCACCCAGTCCTGCAGGTCTACGCCAGCCGGGCAGTTGGTCAGCTCTCGGCATTTCTCGATAGTTAACAGTGCTGCTGTGAGTTCGTTATTCATGTTTATTACCCTCATAAAAAAGGCTCGCGATATTTGCGAGCCTGTTAATTTGCTTTTGTTAGGTCGTAAAAAAGGCCGATTATCACAATCAGCCCTGTAAGGTTCTCAGCGATGTAGACTTCATGCATACTTCCTCCTGATGACATATGCAGGAATAACATTCATGCAGAATAATCCCTCACCCTGACTGCTTTGGATGATTTTTTTGGACATTTCTCGTTGCATATCTGTTTGATAATCGTACTTAGGTAAAATTTCCTTCGTGGCATTTATATATACATATCTAGGCTTTACAGATGATTCTCTGCATAAGGCGCACATTGGGATTTCAGGGGTTGAGGAAAATCCGTTGTAACTAATGTATTTCCCGCATCCATAACATCTTTTCAATCTTGTTACGCTCACGTCACCCTCTACTAATGAAGTTGCTCTCCAGATGATAATTTGATGCGCATGCAAGCATCATCCCACTCGTGAAACATTTCAGTTTTCCCAATGCTGTCCAGGTAGCCGCGAATAAAACTAAGGCAGTAGTTAACTCTATCCTCTCCTGCGTTATGAACTGCTGTCATAGCTTCCTGGAATTTTTTATCTGCAATCTTCTTTTTGCTTGTCATGCCGCTCTCCCGTAAATCATCATGAGTCTCTGTCGTGCCGGGCTATTCAGATAAGCCTGAACGACATCATTTCGTTTGGGGTTGTATTTTCTGAATCCTTTTGGCCGGCGAGATACTTCTTTTGAGTCGAAATCACTCACCCCGCCCTCAGAGGCAAGGATAAATCTTCTTCCGTATGTGCCGCCGTCATGCACCAGTGTTCCCAGGTCGCATAGTTCTGACACAATCCTGTATGCCGCCTTTGTTCCAACTCCGCACATCTTTCCAATTTCACCGCATGTCATTGGAGTGGTAATGCGATCGATAACTGACATGATGGCCTTTCTGGTATCAATGCCGTCTACAACGTCGTACTTTTCCTTCTGCAATCCATGCGCCCGGAAGGCTTGCATACGTTTCTTTCCCTCAACCTTCACGTATTCGTTGTAATACTCTTCGCTTTCAAACAGGCCAAATCCTTGACGCGAAAACAGAAGCCCTTTGTTCTCCATCTCTTTCTTAATCTTCCTGAACGAGTAAACAGCAATGCCGATATCTTTTGCTGCTACGGGAATGGATACTGGCTGGTTTTGTTTTACATAGTCGATGATGCGTTGTTTAAGTGAGTCAATCATACGTCTGCTCCCTTCGCGTAGCGTTTACCTTGCGCCTGTTGCGTGGTTGATATGCGTCTTGCTTCTTCCTGGTCGCATGAATGGAAGTGACCGTTGATGAAGCGCTGATAAACCGTCCCGAGTGTTCCGAATCGGTTTTTAGTTACGATGATTTCTGCGAATGGAGCTGCAGGGCTGTTTTCGTTATACACGGCTTCACGGTAGAGCATGATTATGCTGTCTGCGTCCTGCTCAATGCTTCCAGAGTCGCGTAAATCTGCGTTTGTGGGTCGTTTGTTTCCCGGTCGTTTCTCAACATCACGAGAAAGTTGGCTGAGTGAGATAACGGGAGTCTTCAGGTCTTTCGCCATCGCCTTCAGGCTTCCTGAGATGTGAGCGATTGCCAGGTCGTTGCGGTCTGCCTTTGGCTTTTCAATCAGGCCGAGGTAGTCGACAAGGATTAGCGATAGCTGTGGATGTTCCTGTTTGTGACGCTCTGCCACGCTGCGAATTACCTCAACGCTGAGCCTCGAAGCATCGACCATCCAGACATCGAGGTCTTTCAGATGACAGATACCTTCTGAAACTCTTGCCCAGCCTTCATCGTCCATCTTTGCCGGATTACGCAGAACGCTAACCGACATGTTTCCTCTGCCGGCAATGCTTCGCTCGACAATCTGAAGATTGCTCATCTCCATACTGAAAATAAGAACGCCGCGCCGGAGGTTAGAGCCAGGAATTACGCTGCTTGCGACGCCTTCAGCCACCTTTAGCGCCAGCTCTGTTTTTCCCATGCCGGGGCGGGCCGCGATGATAACCAGGTCTTGCGCATTCATGCCCCCGGTGATTGCGTCCAATTCTGCAATTCCAGTCTTCAGCGTGTCTGACTCATCTCCGTTACACAGGCGTTTTTCCAGCGTCTCTGCATAGTCGTTGAGAACCTCACCAAGACGTACCGGTTTGACTTCATGCTTTGGCTTACGGATGGTTGAAAGGCGCTTGATTAAGGCGTCCATTGCCTCACCAGAAGCATTCAGAGTGCCATTGCTAAACTGCCCTCTCATCTCGTCAATGGCATGAAGAAATAACCGCTTCTGATGCTGTTCCGCGAGCATTTCTGCGTATCCAGTTAGATTGGCAGCGCTTGGGCAGGAACGAGCCGTCATCATCACGTCAGTGGCGTGTTCGTCTCCGCATTCCTCAGCGACCATTAGTCCGTCAATC
This sequence comes from Klebsiella sp. 141153, assembly GCF_032601995.1. Lineage (NCBI taxonomy): Bacteria > Pseudomonadati > Pseudomonadota > Gammaproteobacteria > Enterobacterales > Enterobacteriaceae > Klebsiella > Klebsiella sp. 141153. The sequence goes on from NZ_JAQIRJ010000005.1 coordinate 105,468, forward strand.
AGGTTCTTGTTTCTCGCCTGTTTGCGGATAACCTCAAAGGCTTTCCGGTAGAGCGGTATTGTGAACGCATCCGGATCTGTTCTTGCCAGCACGTCACTCGCTGCAGGCGTTAACCCTCCGACCAGCAAACCACCAATAACGCTGGCTTCGATATCCTGCCTCATGCCATCCCCCTGTCAGCAAACTTAGCCTCACGAACGCCGGTTAGCGTGTCGTCTCTCAGCAGGTAATCCAGGTCAGCTGTCCAGCCGGTGTTGTTATCGCCAAAGTAAAACGGCTTGGCCTGATGGACGAATGCCCTGACATAAGCTCTGAATCCGTCAACGTTTGGGGTCTTGAGTTGGGGAATTATTTTCTTCAGGCGGCGCTTGCGCTTCTCGTTGACTGCAACAGCGTGTGGAAGTTTGTCACCGACCTCTGCGTTGTAAGCCTCCAGGAATGATTCGTAGTCAATTCGCTCTGGTTTTCTACGTTCAAGCTTTTCCTGCCCATCGCCGCCCCCGTTAGGGGGTAAGGGGGTATTATTTATTTCTTTCTTTTGAATAGTTTCTTTTGTGTTTAGCTGAGTTGGCTTATACCCATTAGCTAATTTGGCTAAACATTTATTAGCTGTTTCGGCTAATTGTTTGCTGACATGGCTAATGCTGGAATCCCACTCAGAAATGACCTTGTTGATACCGATTGCATGACCGTTTGAAACGATAATGTTCATGGCGATCATCTCGTTTTTTGCCTTGCAAACATGCGTGTGATGAATGCCTGTCATTGCAGCTATCTGAGTGTTAGTGATTCGGTCAATCTTCTTTCCAAACCCATAAGTCTTGCGGATAACCGCCAGCGCAACCTTGAGCTGTCTGGCTGTCAAATCTGCGGCCATAACAGCTTCAAGTAGCTCGTTGGCGATACGGGTATACCCGTCATCAATATCGGCCACCTGACGCTCCACTGCCGCCAGAGACGGCCTGATTGGTGTAACTGTTGCTAGGTTACTCATGACCGTTCTCCTTGCGTTTGAATTGCTCCAGGATGGCTCTTAGCTTTATGCCAACCGCTGGGTTGCACGACTTAATGAATCGGTCACGAGCAATATTTTTGTGTACTGACGCCTGGTAAAATCGAGTTTTCTTAGGCATAATTACTCCTGTGAATTGATCCAGTAATTCGGCTCTAGAATTGCATGGTGATTTGCTCTGAACGCTCCGCTGCAACGGGGCGTTTTTGCTTTGTGAGAACTGCAGCGACTTCCTTCGCTAATCTGGCGATATCGTCATCAACAACACCCCACTCCAGAACGGCTAAGAGCATTGCCATCTTAGGCAACCAGCTTTCCTTCCAGCGGGTGATCTGCGCTTTATCAACTCCGATTGCTTTGGCTACGTTATTCCCACCTTTCATGGCGATTCGATTGAGCAACCAGGATTCAATGCGGCGTGCATTGACCTTGTTGCGGTTAATTGAGTTTTCCATTTGTTAAATTCCATAGTGTTGAAAATAGTTAGGTAGACGCATTCGATGATGCGTTTAAGTGATTGGGCCGGAACAGCCCGCAGCGATGTTAAAGAGCGGTGTTTCTTATCGAGCTTTAGCGCGAGTCATAGAATTTAGGATTTCTGCCGCGCTAACTTTCCCATCAGTGGCTGTTACAATCGCCGAGATAAAGCGAGAACTGATTTCAGCCCCGTAGAGCCACTTGCTTACTGACGGCTGACCAGTCCCTACGCGACGGGCCAGTTCGGATTGAGATCCGACAATGTCAATCGCACGCTGGATAACTTGATTCATATTTAGTCCCTGTCGCATAACATAGACAAATTATGCTCTAGAGAATTATTAAGGTCAAGTCATTTGAGACTTTGACTACTTATTCTGGAAAGAATAATTTCACACCATGAAAACACTATCTGAACGTTTGGCTTACGCCATGAAGGAAACGGGGTTCTCCAGTCAGACAGCCCTTGCTAAGGCATCTGGCGTTGAACAGTCTTTAATATCCAAGATATTGAGGGGGTCTAGCGAGACGTCTAAGTCGTCTGGCAAGCTGGCGGCTGCTATGGGGATAAGTGCTGACTGGCTTATCAACGGGCAAGGTAGCATTTTTGGTTCTTCTGAAACTAAATTCGAAAAGGTAGATGCCTCTAAGCAGGTAATGGTCTGGGATAAAGACGGCGCTACAGGGACATCCATTAACTGGTTTAATGAACTCCCTGAAAACTTCCAGGCATACATCATGCACGGGAAGACCGGTATTTCTCAGGCTCCAGCTGGATCGATTGTCATCGTTGATCCAGATTTAAAGCCATCTACATCTGATTTAGTGGTTGCTAAGAGTGGTGAACTTATCTCCGTCTTCAGATATCACATCAATGGAGCTGGCGGCGTTTTTCTGTCAGTGGATGACGACAGAGTACCGTTAGCAGAAATAGAAGACACCTCTGTAATCAGAGGGACGGTGAAGCAAATCTTCATACCCGAACTATCCAAGTAAAATAAATCATCTTCCTCCGCCGGGGTCTCATCAAACACCCCGGCCTCTCTTCTTGTAAGTAAACTTCCCATCAAAACTCCATGCATGCTCACAATTAAGAAAAATCAACTGTATACACGTACAGTATAAAAGCACTTTCAGACAAAAATCTCAATAATAATTCTCCTCAGAATCACATCACCTAGTCTCTTGTGACTTTTTTATCGTAAACCCTATTGACTAAAATTATTCTCTAGAGCATATTTAACCCATCAGCAGGACGCACTACTCACCAGGACGGTGAATGCTCTTTAACAACAGAAGGCCTGATTCGGGCCAACAATGCTAACCAACAGGAGGACACCAAATGGTGTACTAACGCGGTTAGGCCGCAGCCAGAAGGCAATGCAGCAGTAGTGATGCTGCCCTGAGTCGCCATTGAGCGAGCCTGTGTAGCGACGGGTCAAGGTTCATATATCAAAAAAAGCTCCGGTAAAGCAGCGCGAACGCCAAACGCGCACCGGTTATCAGCGGCGATGATGCGACAGCAACTCAATGGCATGAGCGAGGGCACTGCGAGAGTGTGCCAACAATACCAAACGAGATGGGTTTGGGGTGTGCGTCAGGATGCTAAACGCTCAGCACCAAAACCATTTCAGGAGGCAATCATGACTAATCGTGAACACAAGAAGTTATTACGCGCCATCCGTCATCAACAGGGTATGCGCGAAAGCCAGCAACTGGCGAAGAAGATTGATCGCGCTTTCTCGCGCATCTCAGAAGACTGCAGCAATCGCGTTGTGCTGGCTACGTCATTGGGTGGCCTTCGCGACAAGCCAGCTCAGGAAGAGATCACAGAGCGTAGAAACCGCATCTGGTACAAACAGCCTGGAGAGCGCGGAATTACTTGCTCAGGACGGCAGAAGATGAAGGGTAAGTCGATACCGTTAATTTGAGGTGATGTATGGAAGAGGATTTTGACGAGTTTGATGAGCATCCTGATGATGATATGAGTCGCTATCAGGATTATGAAGATTAAGGCTGTCGGTCACCGCCGGAGCAAACGGGTAACAGCGAGATAAGTGAGGTGAGATGTGGGTAGGAAATTTAAAGTCTTCTTGGACTCAGGAGCAAACATTCACTCGAAGTATGAGCGAGAAGTTGATTTAGATGAACTCGGAATCGAAGAGGATTGGGATGAAATGAGTGAGGAAGAGAAGAATGAGGTAATGCAGGAAATTGCCTGGGAAAACATGGAGTGGGGTTTCTACGAAATTGAATAGGTCGCTAAGGCGGCCTTTTTTATGAGGGTATGAGAATGAGTAAAGATAATAGCGGACCAGCCTTCCCTTACTCGGGGGTACATAAGGGTGAAAAAGAAAACATGATAGTCGATAGCCATGGAATGACGCTGCGAGATTACTTTGCGGCGAAGGCTATGCAGGCAATGATAGCAGCGCATGAGCCTATAGGAGCCATTCCTGGATGGGCATATGAAATGGCTGACGAAATGCTCAGCGCTAGGGAGGTTTAATGAGCAGAAAAGGTTGTCGCTCTCTCATCATTGCTCTTATTGCATGCTTAGCAATCTGGAGCGTTGTTATCTTCGCTATATATAAATGGTGCTGAAGATGAAAATTAACCACACGCTTTTGAAATTGGCACAGATTAAGGCGCGTATCGCCAGAAAGAATGGTGATGGTGCTAAGTGGATGGAAGCGAACGAAGAAATGAAAATTGCGGCGGGCATGCCGTGGTATCGGAGGGGAAATGCAAGAGTTTAAAGGTACGCCAGGACCGTGGCATGTCAGCAATGAAGGCTGCATGTTGATACGTGACGACGCAGGGCTTTCTATTGTGGCTAAATACGTGGGTTACACCAACGATGAGGAAGAACTTGCAAACGCACGACTCATAGCAGCTGCGCCGGAATTACTGGTTGCGCTTCAATCGTGCGTTGAGTGGTTAGATATTCATTCTTGTGCCGGTAGCGCTGAATCTATTTGCGCAGAAGAATCGAAGCTAATTATCGCCAAAGCACTCTGCAAATAACCCTACCCCATTAAACAAATAAACCAACTTAACCATGTCGGCTATTACAGCGACGGGCTTCGTGCATTCTGAAATCAGGAGGCGATATGAAATTAAAACTTAAATATGACCACGCTCACGGCTATCTCAGCTCTCAGCGTGAGCAGGTTATGGAACTGGACGGCGTCATCCTGGACGGAACTGTCGATGCTCGTGAGGTATTACCTCAGCTTGATGGTGCGGTGGTTCTGGAATGGCTGGCTGAGCAGGGATATGTCATCACTCATCAGGAGAAAGCGGCATGAGTGCGATGGAAAGATGGGATGACGACGCTTTCATTATGGCGGTAAGCGACGTTATTCCAGATCAGGAAATGACGCATGAACTTGCAGCGCAGGAAGCGATTGCAGATTTTAAAACAGAACGGCAAGCGAACCTCATGAGGGGTGTTTATGAGCAGTGAATTCTATAAGCGCCTGGCTCATATTCAGGCGCACCTTAACGCTCCAAAGAACCAGTATAACTCGTTCGGTAAATATAAATATCGTAGCTGTGAGGACATTCTTGAGGGGGTTAAGCCGCTTCTTGATGGTCTTTTCCTGTCTATCAGTGATGAGATAGTCCTGATTGGTGATCGGTATTACGTGAAAGCCACAGCGACCATCACAGACGGTGATAATAAGCACTCAGCAACCGCTATGGCGCGTGAAGAGGAAAGCAAGAAGGGAATGGATGCAGCTCAAGTAACTGGCGCTACAAGCTCATACGCTCGCAAATATTGCCTTAATGGATTGTTTGGCATTGATGATTCCAAAGACGCTGACACTGACGAGCATAAGCATCAGCAAAATTCAGCGCCAGCAAAGCAATCAAAACCATCACCTACTCCTGCGCAGGTTCTGAAGGCATTCACTGATGCGGCCGCACAAAAGACCTCTGTGGATGAGCTTAAACAGGCTTTCGCTCAGGCATGGAAAATGCTTGAAGGTACTGATGAGCGACAGAAGGCGCAGGACGTATATATGATTCGTAAAGATGAACTTGAAGGAGCAATCGCTTAATGGCTAGCAGAGGCGTTAATAAGGTAATCATCATTGGTCGGTTAGGTCAGGATCCGGAGGTGCGCTACGCACCTTCTGGTGCTGCATTTGCCAATCTAACAGTTGCTACATCCGAGCAGTGGCGTGATAAGCAAACAGGCGAACAGAAAGAGCAGACTGAATGGCACCGGGTAGTAATCAGCGGGAAATTAGCTGAAATTGCCGGTGAATATCTGCGTAAAGGCTCTGAGGTTTATCTGGAAGGAAAACTGCGCACACGAAAATGGACAGATCAGAACGGCGTAGATAAATACACCACCGAGATTCAGGTAGGCATTAATGGCACTATGCAAATGCTTGGCGGCAAGCAAGGTGGAAGCGAGCAGACACAGGCACCACGCAATAACGGTCAGCCACAGAGTCCATCACCACAGCAACAATCTCAGCACGGTGAACCTCCTATGGATTTTGACGACGATATACCTTTTGCTCCGGCAACTCTTCCCTTCCCTCGCCACGCTGTATACGCAATTTAAGGAATAGCATGAACCACTTAATGATTGACCTAGAAACGATGGGTAATGGGCCGTACGCGCCGATCGTCTCCATTGGCGCTGTATTTTTCGACCCTAGCACTGGTGCAACAGGCGAAGACTTCCAGGTGAATGTATCGCTTGAATCATCAATGCGGTTCCGCGCACGGCCTGACGCATCAACGGTCCTATGGTGGATGGAGCAAGGAGAGGATGCACGTAAGGCATTAACTACTGACACGCAGGAGCTTTCCACCGCCCTTGGCTGGCTGTCTGATTTCATCTCCAAGAACGCCAATCCGCGATTCGTTCAGGTATGGGGTAACGGCGCATCGTTCGACTGCGTCATTCTCCGAAACAGCTACTCACTGACAGGACGGGAAGCGCCATGGCAATGGTGGAACGACCGTGATGTGCGCACCGTCGTCGAGATGGGTAAAGCGATCGGGTTTGACCCAAAACGAGATATGCCATTTGAAGGAACTCGCCACAACGCATTAGCCGACGCAATTCACCAGTCTAAATACGTTTCTGCAATCTGGCAGAAGCTAATCAAATAATCACACCTGAGTAACAAAAATGTCATCACCTCTTCACGAGGCGGGTTACTTACGCCCACCAAAAGCATCAGGAAGCCGCGAAGAGGTTTTGGCGCGGTGCTTTGATGCTATCGCAAATAACGATTATCAGACGCCGAGCATGGAGGCTCGCATTCATGAACGATTCGAGAAAGATGTCTGGTACGACAATCTGGAAGCAAGCAAATTCCCTCAATTCGTGCCAGTCGGACCGATGCGCCCAACTCGTGAAGATGAGCGTTTCAAACTTTATCGCTCTCGCAACGGCATGATTAGTAATAACTGATTCGGAGATTTCATCATGATAGGCCGTTCTTACGATCCATCTATATTCCCAGATGATTTATCAGTACGTCGCAGACAAAGAGCAATGCCGCCAAGAGATGAGCTGATGAAGCGTAATAGCTTCCAGTCGGTTAACGAGAATAAGTTTCTGGATGCTTTGCTGAAGAAGATGAGGGGGATGTGATGGGCTGGTTAAAAGATGCAGTTCTCAATAGAAAGGAATTTAAATCACTTTCATGGTGGGAGAACTTTATGGGAGGTCACATCAGAATAGGGACAGTTACCATTTACGGAGAGAACGCTATGCACTGGGCAGTGAACATCAGGACAAAGAGATGGGGATACATCTGCTTTAGGCTTCCTTTTCGCTGCTTTGGGAAATGGTGGCCTCTGTATTTCTACTGCTCCCCAAATGGCACTCCAGGTGCTGCAACATTTAAAGTCGGAGGGTGCTATTGATGGATTACAGCAAGATGAGTGATGGAGAGATAAATAGACACGTTGCAATCGCTTTGGGAGTGAAGCCGAGAAAAACAATTTGTTTTATTAGATATGAAGATAGCGAGGATATTTGGCCTAAATACTGCAACAACCCAGCAGATGCATGGCCAATTATCCTGAGTAATCGTATCAGAATGCTTTGGGATTGTTCTGAAGATGCCAACTCAGAATGGTGGAACGCTGTTGATCAGTTCGATGAATGCAGAATTCAGTACCAGTCAAACCCACTCCGCGCTGCAATGATTGTCTTCCTTATGATGCAGGAGGCCAAATGACTCAAGTCACCAAAGAATCACTATCCGCTCGTATCGCTGAACTGGAATCAGGAACAAGGTCTATTAAGGAAGATTACCAGCTGGAGGCTTATAGGATGCTATTACCCCACGTTAGCAAAAGCGAAATGCAATCGTCTTGTTCTCATGATTGGTGGAATGCGCCATTCATGGAGGGTAGATCTCAGATTTGCCTAAGGTGTGGCAAAGGTAGGTCTTTCTGAATTAGTGACCATAGAATAAATATGGAGTGCCAAGATCTAGTTTTATTGAGGATAAATAATGAAACACAAGTACGAATTTTTATTCGACTTCCATGGGGGAGAAATAATAGGAACGGAAGTAACAATTAAAAGGATGGTTAAGAAGCATTGGTGGAGTAAATGGATATTTGATGATCTATTCCGCGCTGTATGTACAGGAACAACCCCATTCACAGGTGCTCAGTGGTCTGGAGATTTGTATCCACAGCTTGATGTTTGCCTTGTGGCACAGATTAATGATGCGGCACAGAAAGCATCAAGGAAATAACCATGGAATCACACAGCCTCACCCTCGATGAGGCCTGTTCATTCCTGAATATATCCAGACCTACCGCAACTAACTGGATACGATCCGGAAGACTTCAGGCCACACGTAAAGACCCCACCAAACCAAAGTCCCCTTACCTAACCACTCGACAGGCATGCATTGCGGCACTCAATTCACCGCTGCATACTGTCGATGTGAGCGCGGGTGATGCATTTAAAGAGGGAAATAAATGTCAATCTTCCGCAGAGGTGAAATATGGTACGCCTCGTACTCGCTCCCGGGCGGGAAGCGAATTAAGGAATCTCTTGGTACAGAGGACAAGCGGCAAGCACAGGAGCTCCACGACAAAAGAAAGGCTGAACTCTGGCGAGTAGACAGGCTGGGAGACTTTCCTGATGTGACTTTCGAAGAAGCCTGTTTACGCTGGCTTGAAGAGAAAGCAGACAAGAAGTCTCTCGATACTGATAAAGGTCGGATCGGATTCTGGCTTGAGCATTTCGAAGGAATGAAGATTAAGGATATCACAGAGGCAAAGATTTACGCCGCAGTGAGCAGGATGCAGAACAGGAAGGCAAAGGAGATATGGCAGCAGCGAGTTGATGCCGCAGCAAGAAAGGGAAAGGATGCCCCGGCGTTTGAAGCAAAACCGGTCACTACGTCCACCAAAGCAAAACATCTTGCATTGATGAAAGCCATTCTCCGGGCGGCAGAGCGTGACTGGAAGTGGCTGGAGAAAGCGCCAGTTATCAAGATACCGTCAGTGAGAAATAAGCGCGTTCGGTGGCTTGAGCATGAAGAGGCGAAAAGGCTGATTGATGAATGTCCGGAGCCGTTGAAGTCGGTTGTTAAGTTTGCACTGGCAACAGGCCTACGGAGGTCGAACATCATCAACCTGGAATGGCAGCAAATAGATATGCAGCGTCGCGTTGCATGGGTTAACCCGGAAGAAAGCAAATCAAACCGCGCTATTGGCGTAGCGCTTAATGATACTGCCTGTAAGGTTCTGCGCGATCAGATAGGAAACCATCATAAATGGGTGTTCGTCCATACCAGAGCGTGGCACAGACCTGATAGCTCGCTAACTCCAGCAATAAGGAAGATGCGAGTTGATGATAACAGAGCATGGAACTCTGCATGCAAACGCGCCGGAATAGAAGACTTTCGTTTTCATGACCTGAGGCATACTTGGGCAAGCTGGCTAATTCAGTCAGGCGTCCCACTTTCTGTACTTCAGGAGATGGGTGGGTGGGAAAGCATCGAAATGGTTCGTCGATATGCTCACCTGGCACCTAACCATTTAACGGAACATGCGAGGCAAATTGACTCAATTTTTGAGGAAGATGTCCCAAATATGTCCCACAAGGAAAAATCAGCGATTGGAGAAAGTTGATAAGTGGTTGATTTTAAATGGCACGCCCTACAGGATTCGAACCTGTGACCTACGGCTTAGAAGGCCGTTGCTCTATCCAGCTGAGCTAAGGGCGCACTGAGAAGCGGGAGCTTCGGGAGGTGCAATCGCGTGAAATTATACGGTCAACCTCCGGTGAGTCAATGCATTTTGCCGGGAAAAGACAGTAGCATAGCGAGCTTGTCGATTATTAACGCGATGTCTGGTTAAGGATTGTTCGCCCAACTCGTTGGCGACTCGTCCATTACGTCGCTATAGCGCGGGAAAATAGCCTGTTTTCCTCCGCCCCGCGGCGGAAAACCGATAAAAACGCAAACGATAACTGACAGCGGGGCTGGCTTCTGACAAAATATCCACATCCCCCTTTCGTAAAGTGACAGATGGAATCCTCTCTCTGATGGCAGCAAAAATTATTGACGGTAAAACGATTGCGCAGCAGGTGCGCTCTGAGGTCGCGGAAAAAGTGAAGGCGCGCGTAGCGGCCGGAAAACGCGCCCCCGGGCTCGCCGTTGTGCTGGTCGGCAGCAACCCTGCATCGCAGATTTATGTCGGCAGCAAACGCAAGGCATGTGAAGAGGTGGGCTTCGTCTCCCGCTCTTACGATCTCCCGGAAACCACCAGCGAAGCCGAGCTGCTGGAACTTATCGACACGCTTAATGCCGATAACACTATCGACGGCATTCTGGTGCAGCTGCCGCTGCCTGCCGGCATCGACAATGTTAAAGTCCTTGAGCGCATTGCCCCGGACAAAGACGTCGACGGCTTCCATCCGTACAACGTTGGTCGCCTGTGTCAACGTGCGCCACGTCTGCGTCCTTGTACGCCGCGCGGCATTGTTACCCTGCTTGAGCGCTACAATATCGATACTTATGGCCTCAACGCGGTGGTGATTGGCGCTTCTAACATCGTCGGCCGTCCGATGAGCATGGAGCTGCTGCTGGCGGGCTGCACTACTACCGTCACCCACCGCTTTACCAAAAACCTGCGCCACCACGTCGAAAATGCCGATCTGCTGATTGTCGCGGTCGGTAAACCGGGCTTTATTCCGGGTGAATGGATTAAAGAAGGCGCCATCGTGGTGGACGTCGGCATTAACCGTCTGGAAAGCGGCAAAGTGGTCGGCGACGTGGTGTTTGAAGACGCGGCGGAACGCGCCTCCTACATTACGCCCGTGCCGGGCGGCGTCGGCCCGATGACCGTAGCGACCCTCATTCAGAATACGCTGCAGGCGTGCGAAGAGTATCACGACATTCAGGAGGCCTAAGATGGCGAATTTTTCTCTGGGCAAACACCCGCATGTTGAACTGTGCGACCTGCTGAAGCTGGAAGGCTGGAGCGAAAGCGGCGCGCAGGCCAAAATCTTCATCGCCGAAGGGCTGGTGAAAGTCGACGGCGCGGTGGAAACCCGCAAACGCTGTAAAATCGTCGCCGGGCAAACGGTGACCTTTGACGGTCAAAGCATTACCGTTATCGCCTAATCCTTTCTGGCGCCGGTCCCGGCGCCAGCGCTCTCCCGCAGGAAAATCAGAATAATGCGGGGATGTAATCCTCAAATACCCTACTGATAATAGGCTTTTATTTGTAGAATATAAGCCAATGCCAACCATCATCACTGATGCCGCCGTTCCGCTGTGTCTGGGGTTAGGGCTGGGATGCAAAATCATTCCCCCTCGCCTGCTGCTGGCTGGCGTGGCGTTGGGCATTTCTTAGTATCTGCCTCTTATCCCATAGCCTGCTCGATGCCATCACCGATGGTGGTAAAGGCGTCGGCTGGCTGTGGCCCTGCTCCGATCAACGCTTCTTCCTGCCCTGGCAGGTGATTAAAGTGGTGCCATTCGCGCTATCGCGTTATGCCACGCCTTATGGCCATCAGGTGATCCTCTCCGAGCTGCAGTGGGTCTGGCTGCCGGGAAGCGCACTGGCGCTACTACTCTGGCTATATCGTCAATCTATTCAACGTTAGGGATTAACATGTATAAAACGACCATCCTTGCCGCTGCAGCACTGCTGGCGGTTTCGTGCCCGATTCACGCCGAGGATCATACAAACGCCTATGCCGTCTCTTCGACCATTACCAGTATCGGCAGTTCGGCGCTGGTGAGCGGCATCATTCTCTCGCCAGTCCTGCTCCCCGCCGCACTGATTACCGCTTCTGTCGACAAAAATAAAGAGCAGAAAACCGCGCTGTTGACCACCAAAGACCCTAAACAGAACACCGTCAAAATGGTGCTGCCGCTGCAGGTGGTGGAAGAGGCGGATCTCAAAACCGGGGACAAGCTGACGCTGGAGAAAGCCCCGGAAGGCACCGGCGCACTGCTGAAAAAAGAAGGTAAGGTCCTGACCCATATGGTGAATCAAGAGGACGCCTCGCTCTCCGCTAACCAACCGCTGTCGGCGAAATGAAGCGCCTGGCGCTCGCCTTGTGCCTGAGCGTGGCATCAGTAAGCGCGACTGCAGCCAGCACCGATTGCGGCACGGGGTCGCCATCGGCGGAAACCATTGCCGCAACCATGCATCAGGCACAGTTGCTCAAACAACAATTAAATAGCGAACCGGAAGCGGTGGTTATTTTGGTCCGCCAGGGGCAAGATATGTCCAGCCGTGGGTTAACCTGGTCACATGCCGGCTACGCCCTACGGCAGGCCGATAACAGCTGGCGGGTTTATCATAATCTGAATACCTGCGGCACCGCGCGATCGGCGCTGTACGTCCAGGGATTATATGAGTTTCTCGCCGATGAACTGGTTAACCAGCAGATTGCGATTTTACGTCCGAGCGGCGAACTTAACGCTGCGCTACAAGCGCTTTTGCACAACCCTGTCAAACTGAACCTGTTTCACAGCCCGCACTATAACCTGATCGCCTGGCCCTTCTCCGGGCCGTATCAAAACTCTAATGGCTGGCTGCTGGAAGTCTTTGCCCGAGCGGGCGATAGCAACATCTGGTCACGCGAGCAGGCCAGACATTGGCTCTTACAGCAGGGTTATCAACCCTCGTTAGTTAAGGTCACGATTTTCGAACGCCTTGGGGCAAAAATAGTTGCCAGCAATGTTTTTACCGACGATCAGCCGGAACAACTATTGGCAAGTGGCAAAGTAGGTTTAAACAGTGGCGATAGCGTTATTCAGTTTATTGCCCGTTACAGCCGCAACATATCCTCCTGCCTGCATCTGAATCTGCCCGAATCCGTATGCGTTTTTCAGCCTACACCACTGGAAGTCAGTCCCTAACGCAAAAAGGCCACGCAAGCGTGGCCTTTTCATTAGCAATGGCGCTTACTTACGACGCCAGGTGGTGCCCTGCGGACCATCCTCCAGCACGATACCCATCTCGTTAAGACGATCGCGCGCCGCATCCGCCGCCGCCCAGTCTTTCGCTTTACGCGCATCCAGACGCTGTTGAATAAGCCCTTCTATTTCCGCCACTTCGCCATCATCGGCCTGCGCGCCGCTCTGCAGGAAAGCGTCCGGCTCCTGCTCAAGCAGCCCCAGCACCGAGGAGAGCTTACGCATATGGGCCGCCAGCGCGTTCGCGGCTGCCACGTCTTCCGTTTTCAGACGGTTTACTTCACGCGCCATATCGAACAGCACCGAGTAGGCTTCCGGGGTATTGAAGTCGTCATCCATCGCTTCGATAAAGCGCGCTTCGAAGGCTTCGCCGCCGGCAGGCTGCGCGGATTTATCGGTTCCGCGCAGCGCGGTGTACAGACGCTCCAGCGCCGAACGCGCCTGCTTGAGGTTCTCTTCGCTGTAGTTCAGCTGGCTGCGATAGTGGCCGGACATCAGGAAGTAGCGGATGGTTTCGGCATCGTAGTACTTCAGCACGTCGCGAACGGTGAAGAAGTTGCCCAGCGATTTCGACATTTTCTCGCGATCGACCATCACCATTCCGGAGTGCATCCAGTAGTTGACGTATTCGCCATCGTGGGCGCAGGTCGATTGCGCGATCTCGTTTTCGTGATGCGGGAACATCAGATCCGAACCGCCGCCGTGAATATCAAAGTGATTACCCAGCTGTTTGCAGTTCATTGCCGAGCACTCAATGTGCCAGCCCGGACGCCCTTCTCCCCACGGCGACGGCCAGCTCGGCTCGCCCTCTTTCGACATCTTCCACAGGACGAAGTCCATTGGGTTACGCTTAACGTCAACCACGTCGACGCGGGCGCCCGCCTGCAGCTGGTCGAGATCCTGGCGCGACAACAGACCGTAGTTCGGGTCGGTCGGTACGTCGAACATCACGTCGCCGTTATCCGCCACATAAGCGTGGCCGCGGGCGATCAGCTGCTCGGTGATTTCGATAATTTCGGCGATATGATGGGTGGCGCGCGGCTCGTTGTCCGGGCGCAGAATGTTCAGGGCGTCAAAATCTTTGTGCATTTCAGCGATCATGCGATCGACCAGCGCGACAAAGCTTTCGCCGTTTTCATTAGCACGCTTAATGATTTTATCGTCGATATCGGTAATGTTGCGCACGTACTTCAGCTTGTAACCAAGGAAGCGCAGGTAACGAGCGACAACGTCGAAGGAGACGAAGGTGCGGCCATGGCCGATATGACAGAGATCGTAAACGGTAATTCCACACACGTACATGCCAACTTCCCCGGCATGAATAGGTTTAAATTCTTCTTTTTGGCGCGTCAGTGTATTAAAAATTTTTAACATCGAAGATTCCGTGTAGACGTGTGTGGATATAAGTCGCTTATTCTAACCCTAATTCAAACCGGAAGCAGCACACATTGCAAGGTGCATCGACCCCCGCGGTTATGCTATAACAGCCACCTATGTCATACCCAACCCTGGGTTCAGCACTACAATCATCGGAACAGGATGCAAAAATGGTTACTTTCCACACCAATCATGGCGATATCGTAATCAAAACGTTTGACGACAAAGCGCCGGAAACAGTTAAAAACTTCCTGGACTACTGCCGCGAAGGTTTCTACGACAACACCATTTTCCACCGTGTTATCAATGGCTTCATGATTCAGGGCGGCGGCTTTGAGCCGGGCATGAATCAGAAAGCGACCAAATCTCCGATTCAGAACGAAGCCAACAACGGTCTGAAAAATACCCGTGGTACCCTGGCGATGGCCCGTACTCAGGCGCCGCACTCCGCCACCGCGCAGTTCTTCATCAACGTAGTAGACAACGACTTCCTGAACTTCTCTGGCGAAAGCCTGCAGGGTTGGGGCTACTGCGTCTTTGCCGAAGTGGTTGAAGGTATGGACGTGGTAGACAAAATCAAAGCGGTTGCCACCGGCCGCAGCGGCATGCACCAGGATGTGCCGAAAGAAGATGTTGTAATCAAAAGCGTCACCGTCAGCGAATAATTCGTGGCGACACTTTTTATTGCAGACCTGCATCTGCAAACAGAAGAACCGGCGATCACCGCCGGTTTTCTGCGCTTTTTAGCCGGCAGCGCCCGCGAAGCGGACGCGCTGTATATACTCGGCGACCTGTTCGAGGCCTGGATCGGCGATGACGATCCGAACCCGCTGCATCAGCAAATCGCTTCGGCAATCAAAGCCGTCGTCGACGCCGGCGTTCCCTGCTACTTCATCCACGGCAACCGCGATTTTCTCGTCGGCCAGCGCTTCGCCCGCCAGAGCGGCATGATCCTGCTCGCTGAAGAAGAGCGGCTGGACCTCTATGGCCGTGAAGTGTTGATTATGCATGGCGACACCTTATGTACCGATGACCCCGGTTACCTGGCGTTTCGCGCTAAAGTCCACACCCCGTGGATCCAACGTCTGTTTCTCGCCCTGCCGCTGTTTATCCGCCGCCGCATCGCCGCCAAAATGCGCGCCGATAGCCAAGCCGCCAACAGCAGCAAATCGATGGAAATTATGGATGTGAATCCGCAGGCGGTCGTCGACGCGATGGAGCGGCATCAGGTGCAGTGGCTGATTCACGGCCATACCCATCGTCCGGCCGTCCATGAACTCCAGGCCAACGGGCAGCGCGCATGGCGCGTGGTCCTCGGCGCGTGGCACAGCGAAGGGTCAATGGTTAAAGTCAGCGCCGACGGCGTCGAACTTATCTATTTCCCGTTTTAATCTCCCAGGCACAATTCCGAAAACCTTCTTCTGAAGGGGGAATGACTGACGCTATCTGTTCTCCGCCTGCTAGCCTTTGGCTAAATCTCACTCAAGGAACGAGTATGAAAAAATGGAACCAGCCCCTAATCTGGGGAATGATCATCGCGATCCTCAATCCGTTAGGGGTAAGCTATATCGCCTTAATCGGCGTCGCTATCGGCAACACACTGGCATTTGTCTGGTGTGCAATGCTGGCATGGGCAATTTATTTTTATGCTATTTATTTGCTCTGTACCCGGCCCCACGATGGGCGGCTGGTACAAATCTATTTACTGATCATGGGTACCCTGATGCTTCCTTGGGGGTTAGTGCTGCTTATCACCTGTATCATGAATGAGATAAAGGCAAATAAACAACGTACTTCATCGTCGGCAAGCGAGACAAAAGACGGCTAACCACGCGTACGCAACCGTTTTCCTTGGCGGGATATCGTGCTATTCTCTGTGGCCTCTAAAGCAGTGTGAAGCACACCCACAGGAGTTTTCAGACGCATGTCTTCCCGCAATAATCCGGCGCGTATCGCCATCGTGATGGGGTCCAAAAGCGACTGGACTACCATGCAGTTCGCCGCAGAAATCCTTGATACCCTGAACGTTCCGCACCATGTTGAAGTGGTTTCCGCCCACCGTACGCCCGATAAACTGTTTAGCTTCGCCGAAAGCGCCGAAAGCAACGGTTATCAGGTGATCATCGCCGGTGCGGGCGGCGCGGCGCATTTGCCGGGCATGATTGCAGCGAAAACTCTGGTGCCGGTGCTTGGCGTGCCGGTTCAGAGCGCAGCGTTAAGCGGCGTTGACAGCCTCTACTCTATCGTTCAAATGCCGCGCGGCATCCCGGTCGGCACGCTGGCCATCGGCAAAGCCGGCGCCGCTAACGCCGCCCTGCTCGCCGCGCAAATTCTCGCCCAGCATGATGCTGAGCTGCACCAGCGTCTGAGCGCCTGGCGTCAGGCGCAAACCGATGAGGTGCTGGATAACCCGGACCCGCGAGGTGCGGCATGAAACAGGTTTGCGTCCTCGGTAACGGACAGTTAGGCCGCATGCTGCGTCAGGCCGGTGAACCGCTGGGCATCGCCGTCTGGCCGGTTGGCCTGGAAGCCGACCCGGAAGCGGTGCCGTTCCAGCAAAGCGTCATCACCGCCGAAATCGAACGCTGGCCGGAAACCGCTTTAACCCGTGAGCTGGCGCGCCATCCGGCGTTCGTTAACCGCGACGTTTTTCCGATCATCGCCGACCGCCTGACCCAGAAACAGTTGTTCGACAAACTTGGCCTCGCCACCGCGCCGTGGCAGCTACTGGCGGATAAAAGCGAGTGGCCCGCCGTGTTTGCCCGTCTGGGCGAACTGGCTATCGTCAAGCGCCGCGTTGGCGGCTACGATGGCCGCGGCCAGTGGCGTTTACGCGAGAACGAAACCACACAACTACCCGATGATAACTACGGCGAGTGTATCGTTGAGCAGGGTATTAACTTCTCCGGCGAGGTGTCGCTGGTCGGCGCCCGCGGCCGCGACGGCAGCACGGTGTTTTATCCGCTGACCCGCAACCTGCACCAGGACGGCATTCTGCGCGCCAGCGTCGCCTTCCCGCAGGCCAATGCCCGCCAGCAGGCGCAGGCGGAAAGCATGCTGACGGCGATCATGAACGAGCTCGACTACGTGGGCGTGATGGCCATGGAGTGCTTCGTCACCGCCGAGGGACTGCTGATCAACGAGCTGGCGCCGCGCGTACATAATAGCGGCCACTGGACACAGAACGGCGCTTCCATTAGCCAGTTTGAACTGCACCTGCGCGCCATTACCGATCTACCGCTGCCGCCACCGGTGGTCAACAGCCCGTCGGTGATGATCAATCTGATCGGCAGCGATCTGAACTACGACTGGCTAAAACTGCCGCTGGTGCATCTGCACTGGTACGACAAAGAGGTTCGTCCGGGGCGTAAAGTCGGCCACCTGAATCTGACCGACAGCGATACCGATCGCCTGAGCGCCACGCTGGAAGCGCTGAAACCGCTCCTGCCAGCCGAATACGCCAGCGGTGTTTTCTGGGCGCAATCGCAGCTTAATTAAGCCATTCGTGCCGGGGATTTGATCTATCCCCTTCCCCGGCACGCCCTTCGGCGCGTAGAATCCCCACCTCGCAGTAAGCACATCTGGTTTTAACTCAAAAGGACGACCCATGGAAAATGGGAGACACTATCGCGCCATCCTCAGCGCGGATACGCCGCTTATCGACGTCCGCGCACCGGTGGAATTTCAGCAAAGCGCGATGCCCGCGGCGATTAACCTACCGCTGATGAACGATGACGAACGCGCCGCCGTCGGCACCTGTTACAAGCGCCAGGGGCCGGAAGCGGCATTAGCCCTCGGCCATAAGCTGGTCGATGGCGACCTGCGAGCCAGCCGTCTCAAGGCGTGGCTGGAGGCCTGCGCCCGCTATCCGCAGGGCTATCTGTGCTGCGCCCGCGGCGGCCAGCGCTCGCATATCGTGCAGCAGTGGCTGCGGGAAGCGGGCGTCGATTATCCGCTGATTGTCGGCGGCTACAAAGCGCTACGCCAGGCGGCAATACAGGCTACCGAGGAGCTGGTACAGCGCCCTATCGTGCTGATTGGCGGCTGCACCGGCAATGGCAAAACCCAGCTGGTTTGCTCGCGCCCGGACGGTATCGATCTTGAAGGTCACGCCCACCACCGCGGTTCGTCATTTGGCCGAACGCTACTGCAGCAACACCCGCAGGCGACGTTCGAAAACCATCTGGCGGTCACCCTGCTTAAAAAAGCTGAACAACAGACACGCTGGGTGCTGGAAGATGAAGGCCATATGATCGGCGCGAACCACCTGCCGGAGTGCCTGCGTATCCGCATGGCGCAATCGCCGCTGGCGGTGGTGGAAGATCCGTTTGACGTTCGTCTGGAGCGACTGCGCGAAGAGTACTTCGATCGTATGCATCGCGACTTTATTGCCGCCTATGGCGAAGAGAAAGGCTGGCAGGAATATAGCGAGTATCTGCATCACGGGCTGTTTGCCATCCGGCGTCGGCTAGGGCTACAGCGCTTTGCCCAGCTAAGCGAACTGCTCGACGCGGCGCTGTCGCAGCAGCAGCGTACCGCCAGTACCGAGGCGCACTTCGCCTGGCTGGTTCCGCTGTTAAATGAATACTACGACCCGATGTATCGCTATCAGTTGGGGAAAAAAGCCGGGAAGATTATCTTTCGCGGTAACTGGCAGGATGTCGCCGCCTGGCTGGCGAAGTAGTTCCCCAACCAGACGGCTTTCCGGGTAGCGGCTGGCGCCTTACCCTACCTACGGTCCGTGCGGCCTCCCTTTAATTCAATCATCGTGCTGGCTGAAACTGCCGGTACCAATGGCCTCAAAACCCCCGGTGGCGCTGCCGCTTACCGGGGCTACAGCGCTGTGCGATTTGGTAGCCCGGAGAAGGCGCAACGCGCCGCCTCCGGGAAAACCCCAGTGCGACAAAATCGTTGCCAACCGATAACAGTATCTACGCCGGCATGTGATCTGTAGGCCCGCGCAAGCCGGGGAAATTCCCGGCTTGCGGCGGCTCATCGTTAGAAGTCGTAGCGCAGACGCACCAGGTTCATATCGCCCAGATCATCGGTGCTGGAGGTAAACACGTGCTCGTAATCAACACGGAAACCGTAATCCAGCTGGAAGCTAATACCCAAACCGTTATCAATACGCTGGTAGTTGCGGCCATTCACGTACTCCAGGCGGTCGCCCATAAAGTACGGTTGAATAGATTTAACAGCGTATTGATTGATCGGGAATTTATAGCCCGCAAAGTATTCAATACCCCAGGCATCGCCGGCGAAATAGTTATGAACATCGGTTTTCTTGGTAGTCAGGAAGTTCTGATACCAGCCGCCGCCGAAGGAGAAGGTCCAGTTATCCGGAGTCCAGCTCAACGCGGTACCGACAATATTCTGGTCGTAGGTTTTGCTATTGGAGCTTGACGGATCGCGCATTTCGGCGCGGGTGTAGTTCCACGCGGTACCCCAGGTCAGGTCCTTCATGATGTGGTAATCCACGCCGATAGACCCGCCGCCTTTACGCTTGTAGCGCAGACCATCGCCCGGCAGATATTCGCTATCTTCAAACAGATAGGAGCCATACAGATCGACATCACCGACGGTTTTCTTATATTTCAACATATTGCGTGAACGATAAGAACCATCGTAATCGCCGTTAATACCGTTACCCGGAGCCTGACCGATCATATCGTAGTCCCAGATATCGGTTTTCACGCCGACGACATCATAGTAAATACTGTTTTGCTGACCGTAGGTTAAGGTACCCCAGGTATCGCTCTTCAGACCGGTGAACAACATACGGCGGGTGGTATTATTCGCCCCTTCCGCGTAGTGATTGTCCCAATCGAACAGCGCCGGAATATTGACGCCCAGTTCGTAGTAGCTGATCCAGCTAATATCATCAAAGAGATAGTAATCAGCCGCGAAACGGAAACGGGTGCCGCCATCGAAACCGTTACGCTTGTAGGAACCTTTATCGCCATCGCCGGTCATCATATTGAACTGCGGACGAATACTCCCGCCGACGGTAAAGTTAAGGCGACTTAACGGATCGCCCGCCTGCGGATCTTGTTTCAGCAGCGTAATCTCAGCCTGGGATGCAAAAGAGGTTAACGCTAATGCTGCGCCGATCGAGATCGCCAGCGCTTTTATTTTATGTGCCATGCTTTTTCCTTGAGTAATAAGCAACCTTATATTTGCCAGTTGAATATTAACTGCGAATTAGCACGACGTGTTGTTGGGTTTTTAATGTTTTGTGCGCTTAAAAATCAAGGAATTATCATTTTGTGCCGTTAAAATAAAAGCGCCGCGAAATTGCGCGGCGCTTCATAAAAATGAAATCTATTTACTGGTTAAATTGTCGGAATAACGCTTTACCTTTTAATAAGCGTAATCCCAACCAACCGCCGCACAACGATAATAAAATAGCGCCTGAGAGTGGCAGCATCACCCACAGCCGCCAGTCCGGCGTCCATGGAAAATCAAACACTTTGGTTTGCAGCATCGCCAGCGCCACCTCGGCGCCAATGGCCGCCACCAGCCCCGAAACCACGCCAAGCAGGGCGAACTCCACCCACAACGTGGTGCGCAGCAAGACTTTACCGGCCCCCAGCGTCCGCCAGACGACCAGCTCCTGATGCCGCTGGCGCATCCCGACCTGCACCTGGGCCAGCAGCAATAGCACGCCACAGGCGGTGACCAGCACCACCATGACCTCCAGCGCCCGACTGACCTGCGTCAACACCTGGCCGACCTGGCGCAGGATGGCGCCGATATCCAGCAGGCTAACGGTGGGAAACTCGCGGTTAAGCTGGGTCAGCATCGCGTTGCCATTATCCCAACGGAAGCTGGTAAGCCAGCTTTGCGGCTGCCCATCCAGCGCCCCCGGCGGGAAAATAAAGAAGAAGTTGGGCCGCAGGCTCTCCCAGTCAACTTTGCGCACGCTGGTCACCTTAGCGCTAAATTGCTGGGTGTCGCCGGTAAAGGTGACGCTATCACCGATCCTGACGCCCAGCCGCTGCGCCAGCCCCTCTTCAATCGACACCTCGCCCGCCTTCGGCGGCCAGCTCCCGTCCACCAGCGGATTATGATCCGGGCGCTGCTCGCTCCAGGTGAGATTAAGCTCGCGGTTTAGCGCTTCGTCTTTATTGCCCTCGGTGGTTTGACCGTTAATCTGCGTCAGCCGCGCGCGCACGATGGGGTAAAACTCCGCCGCCCGGGTCTGGTGTTCGGCGAGGAATGTCTTCACCGGAACTACCTGTTCGGGAGCGATATTAATCAGAAAGTAGTTCGGACTTTCCGGCGGCAGCTGCTGCTGCCAGCGTTCGAGCAAATCGCCGCGTAACACCAACAGCAGAGCCAGCAGCATAAACGACAGTGAAAACGCCGCCAGTTGGCTCAGCGTTGACCACGGCTGGCGCAACAGACGGTTCACCGCCAGGCGCAGCGGCAACGCTTTTAGCGTGACGCGCTTGAGCAACCACAGCAAGGCCCAGCCTACCAGCCCGCATAGCAGCGCCAGCACCAAGGCCCCGACCAGCACCGACCACAGTAGCGGGCTACCGCCCATCAGCCAGGCCAGTCCGCCGACAACCACCGCGCAGACCACGGGAATATAGTGTTTTAACGGCCAGACGTTAGCCACCACATCTTGCCGCAATACCCGCAGCGGCAGGGTCGCCAGCAGCAGCCGATAGGGCCGCCAGCCGACCAGCAGCGAAATCACCACCATCGCGCCGATAGCCCAAAGCCACGGCCAGCCGCTGGCGGGCGGCAGCGCGGCGGGCAGCACCGGTTTAAGCATCAGCAGCAGGGCTTTTTCCAGCAGCAGCCCCATCGCGCCCCCCGCCGCAACCGCCAGCATCAGCAACATTAGCCACTGACCGACGATAAGTTTACGCAGCTGCGCCCGCCCGGCGCCTAAGGTTTTGAGAATAGCGACCAGATCGTAGCGGCTGCGGCAGTAATGCCCCATCGCGACCGCGACCGCGGCGACCGCCAGCAGCAACGTTAGTAACGCGGACAGCAGTAAAAATTGCTGCGAGCGCTCCAGCGATTTACCCAACGCGCTATCATCCTGCTCCAGGCCAATCCAGCGATGTTCCGCACCGAGCTTCGGCAATAGCCACCGCTCGTAGGCCGCCAGCTGCTGCGCGCTACCGGCGAACTTATAGCGCCAGGAGACGCGGCTGCCGGGCTGTACCGCGCCGGTTTTCGCCACATCGGCGATATTCATCATTAGCCGCGGCGCCATCTGGAAGGGGTTGAAGCCGGCGTCAGGCTCCTGAATGACCTCGCCGGCGATGCGCAAGGTAGCGTCGCCAACATCAATGTTATCGCCGGTTTTTAGATTCAGCAGCGCCATCAGCCTCGGCGCCAGCAGGACGCTGCCGCGCTGCGGTTTTAATCCCGCCGGAGAGGTCTCCAGCGTGCCGTACAGCGGATAAGTATCATCAACCGCTTTGACATCCGCCAGTTGCGGAGTATCTACAGCGAAAGTCATGGTGGCGAAGCTCAGCTGTTCGCCCACGGTTAACCCGAGCGCGCGCGCCTCAGCGATCCACTCGGCGGGCACTTCGCGTGAACTGCGCAAGGTGCGATCCCCGGCCATAAATTCGCGGCTTTGCTGGCTCAACCCTTTTTCCATACGGTCGCTGATTGAGCCCAGCGCCAGCACGCAGGCCACCGCCATGCTCAATGCCAGCCAGACGATGAGCAGTGAAGGCGAGCGCCATTCGCGCCAGAACCAGCGGGCTATCATGCTTCCTCCTGCAACTTGCCATCCACCAGGCGTAAGCGACGATCGCAACGCGCCGCCAGCAGCGGATCGTGGGTCACCAGAATTAGGGTGGTGCCGTGTTCGCGGTTGAGTGAGAACAGCAGATCGGCGATTTTATCGCCGGTGTGACGGTCGAGATTACCGGTCGGCTCATCGGCAAATAGCAGCGCCGGACGGCCGTTAAAGGCGCGGGCCAGCGCCACTCGCTGCTGCTCGCCGCCGGAAAGCTGCGCCGGCAAATGGTGCAGGCGTTTGCCAAGCCCCAGCTGTTCAAGCAGCGCGCGCGCATCGCCGCGGCTTTGGCTATCGCTGGCGCCGCGCAGCAAGGCCGGCAGCTCGACGTTCTCCAGGGCGTTTAGCGTCGGAATCAACATAAACGATTGAAAGACAAAGCCTACGTGCTTCGCGCGTAACGTCGCCCTCGCCTCTTCATCCATCTGATGCAGCGGCTGCCCCAAAAGAGACACTTCGCCGCTGCTGCCGTCGTCGAGCCCGGCAAGTATCGCCAGCAGCGTGGATTTCCCGGAACCGGACTCGCCAATCAGGGCGATGGTTTGCCCCGGTTTGACAACCAGCTCAACTCCGGTAAGGATGGACAACTGATGCTCTCCCTGACCGACGGATTTCTTAAGATGATGAACTTCAAGTATGTTTTCCGCTGGCATTTGCCTTTCCTGTTTATGGTTCTGTTTACCTGCCGCGCAATGGCGGCGGATACGCTGTTAGTGCTTGGCGATAGCCTGAGCGCCGGCTATCGAATGGCGGCCAATACGGCCTGGCCTGCTCTGCTTAATGAGAAGTGGCAGGCCAAAACGACGGTGGTCAACGCCAGTATCAGCGGCGACACCTCGCAGCAGGGACTGGCGCGCCTGCCGGCGCTACTGAAGCAGCACCAGCCGCGCTGGGTGCTGGTGGAACTGGGCGGCAACGACGGGCTGCGTGGTTTCCCGCCGCAGCAAACGGAGCAGACGCTGCGTACCGTTATTCAGGATATCAAAGCGGCGAAGGCCCAGCCGCTGCTGATGCAAATACGCCTGCCCGCCAACTATGGGCGCCGTTATAATGAAGCCTTTAGCGCGATATATCCGCAACTGGCCAAAGAGTTCGATATTCCTCTGCTGCCCTTTTTTATGGAGGAGGTTTATCTCAAGCCACAATGGATGCAGGACGACGGCATTCATCCTAATCGCGATGCGCAACCGTTTATTGCCGACTGGATGGCAACCCGGTTGGCTCCCTTAGTTAATCATGACTCCTGAACGCCGGGAGTCATTCACAGGTAAAGTTATGCAAAAATCGGTTTTAGTTACAGGATGTTCCAGCGGAATTGGCCTCGAAAGCGCGCTCGATTTAAAACGCCAGGGCTTTCGGGTACTGGCCGCCTGCCGTAAGGGGGAGGATGTCGCCCGTATGCAGGAACTGGGTCTGACCGGTATTTTGCTGGATCTCGATGACCCGCAAAGCGTCGAAAACGCCGCCGCCGAGGTCATCGCGCTGACCGGGAACCGCCTGTATGGCCTGTTCAATAATGCTGGCTACGGCGTCTACGGTCCGCTCATCACCATCAGCCGTCAGCAAATGGAACAGCAGTTTTCCGCCAACTTTTTCGGCGCCCACCAGCTCACCATGCTGCTGCTGCCCGCTATGCAGCCGCACGGCGAGGGCCGCATCGTGATGACCTCTTCGGTGATGGGGCTGATTTCCAGCCCCGGCCGCGGCGCCTATGCCGCCAGTAAATACGCGCTGGAGGCGTGGTCCGATGCCCTGCGCATGGAGCTCCGCCACAGCGGCATTAAAGTCAGCCTGATTGAACCTGGGCCGATACGCACCCGCTTTACCAACAACGTTAACCAGACCGGCGACAAGACGGTAGAGAACCCAGGCATTGCCGCGCGCTTTACGCTCGGCCCGGAGGCGGTGGTGGAAAAAGTGCGTCACGCCTTCGTCAGCGACAAGCCGAAACTGCGCTATCCGGTGACGCTGGTCACCCACGCGGTAGGCTGGTTAAAACGCCTGCTGCCGGCCCGTGCAATGGACAAAATTATCCAGGGCTGAGTTGAAGCGCTGAATGTCGCCCCCATCTAAAACAGAAATCGACTAACGAGATACGCCCATGTCCGAACAGAATATTGTCAATATTACCGAAGCCAACCTGCAGCAGACGCTGCAGCAATCCATGAACGCGCCGGTGCTGTTTTATTTCTGGTCCGCCCGCAGCCAGCACTGCGAACAGCTGACGCCGGTGCTTGAGCGCCTGGCCGCCCAATACCACGGTCAGTTTACGCTGGCGAAGGTAGATTGCGACGCGGAGCAAATGCTAGCTTCGCAGTTTGGTCTGCGCGCGATACCGACGGTGTATCTGTTCCAGAACGGCCAGCCGGTAGATGGTTTTGAAGGCCCGCAGCCGGAAGAAGCCATCCGCGCCCTGCTGGATAAAGTACTGCCGCGCGAAGAAGAATTGAAAGCGCAAGAAGCGCTGGCGCTGATGCAGGAAGAAAAATACGCCGATGCGCTGCCGCTGCTGAAAGATGCCTGGCAGTTGTCTAACCAGGATAGCCAGATTGGCCTGCTGCTGGCGGAAACGCTCATTGCCCTGCAGCGTTCCGATGAGGCTGAAAGCGTGCTGAAAACCGTGCCGCTGCAGGATCAGGACACCCGTTATCAGGGGCTGGTGGCGCAGATTGAGCTGCTTAAGCAGGCCGCCGATACCCCGGAAATCCAGCAACTGCAGCAGCAGGTCGAGCAGAACCCGGACGACGCGGCGCTGGCGTCTCAGCTGGCGTTGCAGTTGCACCAGGTCGGGCGCAACGAAGAAGCGCTGGCGCTGCTGTTCACGCATCTGCAAAAAGATTTAGGCGCCGGCGATGGCCAGGTTCGCAAAATGCTGCAGGAGATCCTCGCGGCGCTCGGTACCGGAGACGCCCTGGCGGCGAAATACCGCCGCCAGCTGTATTCATTGCTGTACTAATCAGAGGCGCTGACCCGGATAGCGCTACGCTTATCCGGGCTACAGATTACGCCGTGGTAGCCCGGGTAAGGCGTAAGCCGCTACCCGGGAATGCTTACAGGATTAACACAAAGCACATGTTTTTCCCCAAGCAAAACAGTTGCAAACCGATAACAGTATCTGCAGCCTGTGGTAGCCCGGGTAAGGCGTAAGCCGCTACCCGGGAATGCTTACAGGATTAACACAAAGCACATGTTTTTCCCCAAGCAAAACAGTTGCATACCGATAACAGTATCTGCAGCCCTGTGGTAGCCCGGGTAAGGCGTAAGCCGCTACCCGGGAATGCTTACAGGATTAACACAAAGCACATGTTTTTCCCCAAGCAAAACAGTTGTATACCGATAACAGTATCTGCAGCCCTGTGGTAGCCCGGGTAAGGCGTAAGCCGCTACCCGGGAATGCTTACGGGCGCTTTTTCAACTGCGTCACCACCAGTTGATGACGGGTATTGAAGAACTTCCGGTAAGTCAGATAGCCGGCAATAATCGTCGACAGGCTGGCGGTCGACAGCAACATAAATGTGACCATAATCTGATACTTAATCGCCTTCACCGGGTCAATCCCGGCGAAAATCAACCCCGACATCATCCCCGGCAGACTCACCAGTCCGACCGTTTTCGCTGAATCTACCGTGGGAATCAACGAGGCGCGTATGCTGTCGCGGATCAGCCGCGCGGAGGCCATCTTCGGCGTCGCGCCGAGGCTTAGCTTCTCCTGAATCTGCTGCTGCTCACTGTTAAAACGCTGGCCCATATTGTTGTAGCACAGCCCTACCGCCACCATAGCGTTACCGGCCACCATGCCGGCAATCGGAATAACCTGCATCGGCACAAAGGCGATCGACCCCGAGAAGACCAGCACCGCCAGGGTTAGTCCGGCGCCGGTGGTAATAGCGATAAACGATGAGACAAAAGCTTTGTCGATATATTTACTGCGCTTCTTCGCATTCCACGCCGCGTTAAAGCAGATGAACAGCACCATCAATAGCGTTAACACCGCATGGTTAACGTTAAAGATATATTTCAGCACGTAGCCGACGATGATGAGTTGCACTATAGCCCGGCAAATACTCCAGATAATATCTTTTTCCAGCGCCAGCTTTTCCCGATAGCTCACAACGATCGCCACCAGCACCAGCACCATCGAGAGCGCCAGCGATTCGTTAGTAATATTATGCCCGTTCATTTTTCCCCTCCTGCATTTTCCCGCCAGCAGGCTGTAGCGTAATCACTTCATCAGCGTGGGCAATTTCGTTCTGGTCGTGAGTGACCCACAGAATGGCCATTCCTTTTTCCGTCGCGTAGCGATGAATAATCTCGTTAACGTTGCGCTTATTGCTCTCATCCAGCGCGCTGGTAATTTCATCCAGCAGCAGCACCTGCGGCAGAAACTGCAGATTACGAATGAGCGAGACCCGCTGTTTTTCGCCGCCGGACAATTCGTTAATCGATTTCTCCAGCGTATTATCCGCCAGCCCGAAGCGTTCGAGATCGGCAATCAGCGCTTTAGGATCCGGCTGTTTGTTGCGGATCTGCCATGGGAAAACCAGGTTGTCGTAGACCGAATCGCCGAATAGCGCCGGAGTTTGCGCGCAATAAGAGACCTGCTGGCGATAGTTTTCCGGCGACAGCGTAGTGATATCGGTATCGTTGAAAAAAATCTCTCCGCTGGTCGGGCTCAGCAGAGAGGCGATGATTTTCAGTAACGTACTTTTGCCGCATCCGGATGGCCCGGTAATTAACTTAAACTCTCCAGCCCTAATCCGGAGATCGATATTATTCAGGATGACCGCGTCGTCGGTTTTAAAACCAACGCCCTCGAGGCGCAAAATCGCGTTATTTTCCTTCATTATATGTCCAATTAATTTCCTAAAACGCAGACAGTTTACTCCAGTTTTCTTTCACCGGAACAAGGAGAAAGTTATACTCTGTTTAAATCTGCGCCATTTCGCTGCGGCGCCCATCAGGCAACAAGACAGGAGGTTTTTGATGCTGATTTTTATCCCCGTTCTTATTTTTGTCGCACTGGTCATTGTGGGGGCGGCAGTAAAAATCGTGCCGCAGGGTTATCAATGGACCGTCGAACGCTTTGGCCGCTACACGCAGACGCTGCAGCCGGGCTTAAGTTTAGTGGTACCGTTTATGGATCGCATCGGCCGCAAAGTGAACATGATGGAGCAGGTACTGGATATCCCTTCGCAGGAAGTCATCTCCCGCGATAACGCCAACGTCACCATTGACGCCGTCTGCTTCATCCAGGTGATCGATGCGCCAAAAGCCGCCTATGAAGTCAGTAATCTTGAGCTGGCGATCGTCAATCTGACGATGACCAACATTCGTACCGTACTCGGCTCGATGGAGCTGGATGAAATGCTCTCCCAGCGCGATAGCATTAACACTCGCCTGCTGCATATCGTCGACGATGCCACCAATCCGTGGGGGGTGAAAATCACCCGTGTCGAAATCCGCGACGTTCGCCCGCCGGCGGAGCTTATCTCCTCGATGAACGCCCAGATGAAAGCTGAGCGAACCAAACGCGCTTATATCCTCGAGGCGGAAGGGGTGCGTCAGGCGGAAATCCTCAAAGCCGAAGGTGAAAAGCAGTCGCAGATCCTCAAAGCCGAAGGCGAACGGCAGTCGGCCTTCCTGCAGGCGGAAGCCCGCGAACGTTCCGCCGAAGCGGAAGCCCGCGCCACCCAGATGGTCTCATCGGCGATTGCGTCAGGCGACATTCAGGCGATTAACTACTTCGTGGCGCAGAAATATACCGACGCGCTGCAGCAGATTGGCGCCGCCAACAACAGTAAAGTGGTGCTGATGCCGCTGGATGCCAGCAGTCTGATGGGCTCGATCGCCGGGATCGGCGAACTGCTGAAAGAGAGTAGCGCCGAGCGGAAAAAATCATGATCGCCCTGATCCTCGCTCATCCGCATATTTTCTGGCTGACCCTTGGCGGGCTGTTGCTGGCGGCAGAGATGCTCGGCAGCAATGGCTACCTGCTGTGGAGCGGCGTAGCTGGCGTGGTTACCGGCCTGCTGACCTGGGTTATTCCATTTAGTTGGGAATGGCAAGGGACGCTGTTTGCCGTCCTTACCCTGCTGGCGGCGTGGCTGTGGTCAAAATGGCTGCGTAAACGCATGAGGCAGCAGCGCCCCGCCGACGCGCAGCTTAACCAGCGCGGCCAGCAGCTGGTTGGCCGTCGTTTCACACTCGACAACGCGCTGGAAAACGGTCGCGGCCACGTCCGCGTCGGCGATAGCTCCTGGCCGGTGATTGCCGATGAAGACCTCGCGGCGGGCAGCAAGGTTGAAGTGGTCGCCGTCGAAGGCATTACCTTGCGGATAAGAGCCGCCGTCCGCTAAGCCTGCGCTTTGCGGTGACAACAGCCGGAAAGATTATCAATAATCGGGCAATCCGCGCTCTCATCACCAGGGCAGGCGTCCGCCAGCGCCAGCAGATGCGCGCGCATGTTTTGCAACTCGCGGATATGGTTCTCAATATCCGCGACTTTCTCCAGCGTTCTTTTTTTCACATCAGCGCTGTGCCGCGACGGATCGTTGAATAACGCCACCAGCTCGCGGCACTCCTCCAGATTAAATCCCACCTGCCGCGCCTGGCGCAGCAGCGTCAGTTCATCCAGATGCTTTTGACTATAGGTACGGTAGCCGTTATCGCTACGCAGCGGCGCCGTCACCAGCCCTTTCTCTTCGTAAAAACGAATCGCTTTGCTGGTTAAGCCGGTTTTTTTCGCCACATCGCTAATATTCATTTTTCCCCCTTGACCTTCCCCTTGCTGGAAGGTTTAACCTTCTTAATACTCGATGAAAGAGTGTGTTCGGTCAATCATTAACCGGAAATTATTCAGGAGTTATTTATGTCTAACACTATCGACCTGACGCTTGATGGCCTCTCCTGCGGCCACTGCGTTAAACGCGTGAAAGAGAGCCTGGAACAGCGTCCCGACGTTGAACAGGCGGAGGTTACCGTTACCGAAGCCCACGTCACGGGCAGCGCCAGCGCTGAAGCCCTGATTGAGACCATCAAACAAGCCGGATACGGCGCGGAGCTCAGCCACCCAAAGGCTAAACCGCTGGCAGAATCATCAATCCCGTCGGAAGCACTGACAGCGGCCACTCCCGAGCTTCCGGCAGCCCATGACGAGGATGACAGTCAACAGCTGCTGATCAACGGCATGAGCTGCGCCAGCTGCGTTTCCCGGGTACAAAACGCGCTTGCCGCGGTGCCGGGAGTCTCACAGGCGCGGGTAAACCTGGCGGAACGCACTGCGCTGGTGATGGGCAGCGCGTCCGCCGCAGAATTAGTGCAGGCGGTGGAAAAAGCCGGCTACGGCGCGGAGGCTATCGAAGACGATCTGAAACGCCGCGAACGGCAGCAGGAAACCGCCATCGCCACCATGAAACGTTTTCGCTGGCAGGCGATTGTCGCCCTGCTGGTCGGCGTGCCGGTCATGGTCTGGGGCATGATTGGCGATAACATGATGGTCAGCGACGACAATCGATCGCTGTGGCTGGTCATCGGCCTCATCACCCTCGCGGTGATGGTCTTCGCTGGCGGTCACTTCTACCGCAGCGCCTGGAAAAGCCTGAAAAACGGCACCGCCACCATGGATACGCTGGTGGCGCTGGGAACCGGGGTGGCCTGGCTGTACTCCATGAGCGTCAACCTGTGGCCGCAGTGGTTCCCGATGGAAGCGCGCCACCTGTATTACGAAGCCAGCGCGATGATCATTGGTCTTATCAACCTCGGCCATATGCTGGAAGCCCGCGCGCGCCAGCGCTCCTCGAAAGCGCTGGAAAAACTGCTCGACCTGACGCCGCCTTCGGCACGCGTCGTGACGGCTGAAGGCGAGAAAGATCTGCCGCTCGCGGAAGTTGAGGCGGGTATGACGCTGCGTCTGACCACTGGCGATCGCGTTCCGGTTGACGGCGTGATAAGCCAGGGCGAAGCCTGGTTTGATGAAGCCATGCTCACCGGCGAACCGGTACCGCAGCAAAAAGGCGATGGCGACGCCATTCATGCCGGTACCGTGGTGCAGGACGGCAGCGTGCTGTTTACCGCCAGCGCCGTCGGCAGCCAGACCACGCTGGCGCGGATTATTCGCATGGTGCGCCAGGCGCAAAGTAGCAAACCGGAAATCGGCCAACTGGCAGATAAAATCTCTGCGGTATTTGTTCCGGCAGTGGTAGCCATTGCGCTGATTAGCGCCGGTATCTGGTACTTCTTCGGCCCGGCGCCGCAAATCGTCTATACCCTGGTCATTGCCACCACGGTACTGATTATCGCCTGTCCATGCGCATTGGGCCTGGCGACGCCGATGTCGATTATTTCCGGCGTCGGCCGGGCGGCGGAATACGGCGTGCTGGTGCGTGACGCCGATGCTCTGCAGCGCGCCAGTGAACTCGACACCCTGGTGTTCGATAAAACCGGTACCCTGACCGAAGGCAAGCCGCAGGTGGTGGCCGTGAAAACCTTCGCAGGGTTTGATGAAACAACCGCGGTGCGTCTTGCCGCCGCGCTCGAGCAAGGCTCAAGCCATCCGCTGGCGCGGGCGATCCTCGATAAAGCCGCCGACAGCACTTTACCGGAAGTAAGCGGCTTCCGTACCCTGCGCGGGCTTGGCGTCAGCGGTGAAGCGGAAGGTCATCGACTGCTGCTCGGCAACCAGGCGCTGCTTAACGAGCAGCATATCGCCACCGCGGAACTGGAAAGCGAGATGACGACACAGGCCTCGCGCGGCGCCACGCCGGTACTGCTGGCGATCGATGGTCAGGCCGCGGCGCTGTTCGCCATCCGCGACCCGCTACGTGAAGATAGCGTCGACGCGCTGGCGCGCCTGCATCGGCAGGGCTATCGTCTGGTAATGCTCACCGGGGATAACCCGACCACCGCCAATGCCATCGCCAAAGAAGCGGGCATTGATGAAGTGATCGCCGGCGTGCTGCCGGACGGTAAAGCCGACGCCATTAAACGTCTGCAGAGCCAGGGGCACAAAGTGGCGATGGTCGGCGACGGTATTAATGACGCCCCGGCGCTGGCGCAGGCGGATGTTGGTATCGCCATGGGCGGCGGCAGCGATGTCGCCATTGAGACCGCGGCGATCACCCTGATGCGCCATAGCCTTAACGGCGTGGCCGATGCTTTAGCGATTTCGAAAGCGACGTTACGCAACATGAAACAGAACCTGCTGGGCGCATTTGTTTACAACTCACTGGGCATCCCGATTGCCGCCGGGATCCTCTGGCCGCTGACCGGTACCCTGCTGAACCCGGTGGTCGCCGGCGCGGCAATGGCGCTGTCGTCAATCACCGTGGTCAGTAACGCTAATCGCCTGCTGCGCTTTAAACCGAAAGATTAGCGCAGTCACCGGAAAACGGGCGCTGAGGTTACTCAGCGCCCGTTTATTTCCTGGCGACAATAAAAAACCGCGGGAAAGATGACGGCCACCACCATATGCGCTAGCATGAATGCCTCACACTTCGGAGCGCGTATGGGCCTGTTAAACCGAATAAAAATGCTGTGGCGAGCCGCCGTCGGCTCGTCTTATTCCTGGCCTGCAATGGATATCGTCCTGCCCGGCGAACGTTATTTACACCTCGTCGGCAGCATCCATATGGGCACCCGCGACATGGCGCCGCCGCCGGCTAAGTTACTGAAAAAGATACGTCAGGCCGACGCCTTAATCGTCGAAGCGGACATCACCGGTAATGAAACGCCTTTCAGTAATCTCCCCTCTTATCCACCGCTGGCTGAACGTCTGAGCGAAACACAATTAGCAGAATTACGCTCACGCGCCGGCGAGCTGGGTTTATCGGTCGATCTTTTCGATAGCCAGCCGCTATGGCAGGTAGCGATGGTGCTACAAGCTACTCAGGCGCAAAAGCTAGGGTTACGCCCCGATTACGGTATTGATTACCAGTTGCTGATGGCCGCTCGCGAGAGCAACATAAGGGTGATGGAGCTGGAAGGCGCCGATAGCCAAATCGCGCTCCTGCGCAATCTGCCAGACGGCGGTAAGGCGCTGCTGGAAGATACGCTGACCCACTGGCGCACCAACGCCCGTTTACTGCAGGTCATGATTGGCTGGTGGCTGGAGCAACCGCCGTCGCGCGGCGCGGAAACGCTGCCGACGACCTTCAGCCAGTCCTTATATGATGTGTTGATGCATCAGCGCAATGTGGCCTGGCGCGACACGCTGCTTGCCCTACCGCCGGGGCGTTACGTGGTCGCCGTCGGCGCGCTGCATCTGTATGGCGAAGGGAACCTGCCGGATATGTTGACGTAAAAAAATGGCCAATATTGCTATTGGCCCGTCAAAGAGGAATTTCATCATTATTATTATCCCGGGATATACATCCCGGATCGTCTGATTGTCGCTCAAAGTGACCATCACTGCCAATACTATTGCGCAAGATGGTACTATTTTTTATACAACCCTCACGCGTATGCTGGTCATACGTTAGGTCGGTTGGTAAGAAGGATTACTATGACTCCCGCCGTTAAATTACTCGAAAAAAACAAAATTACCTTTCAGATCCACAGCTACGAACACGATCCTCAAGAGACCAATTTTGGCGATGAAGTGGTTCGCAAGCTGGGGCTCAATGCGGATCAGGTTTACAAGACGCTATTAGTGGCCGTTAACGGCGATATGAAACATCTGGCGGTCGCCGTCACCCCGGTTGCCGGACAGCTGGATTTGAAGAAAGTGGCCAAAGCGCTGGGCGCCAAGAAGGTAGATATGGCCGACCCAATGGTCGCGCAGCGGATCACCGGATACCTGGTCGGCGGCATCAGCCCGCTTGGGCAGAAAAAGCGCCTGCCGACGGTGATTGATGCCCCGGCGCAGGAGTTTGCCACCATCTATATTTCCGGCGGCAAACGCGGGCTCGATATCGAACTGGCGGCAAGCGATCTGGCGAAGCTTCTGGACGCGAAGTTCGCCGATATCGCCCGCCGCGATTGAGCACACTATCCCGGATAGCGGCGCACGCGCCTTATCCGGGCTACCCAACGGGTAGCCACGGTATGAATAGCCAACCTGAAGCCCAGGCTTACTGCCAGCTGACCTCGCCTTTCGGCTCGTAGGCTGCCGCATCCAGAGGCGAGTTCTTCTCGATGTACTCTTTCAGCACTTCGGCATCGATAAAGCCGGTATTTACGTATCCCGGTTTTTTATCGATGTGCGGGTAGCCGTCGCCGCCGGTGGCGTTAAAGCTCAGCGTCGCCATACGGTAAGTTTTCGCCGGATCCACCGGTTCGCCTTTGATTTTCAGATCGTTAAGCTTGCCATCTTTGGCAACGAAACTGACGTTGGCGAACTGCGGATAAGCGCCGGAATCCGGCTTCATCTGCGCGACGGCGGTCAGGTACTCAATCACCTCTTTACCACTCATATCGACGTAAGTCAGCACGTTGCCGAACGGCTGCACTTTCATCACGTCTTTATAGGTAATATCACCCGCTTCGATGGAGTCGCGAATACCGCCGCCGCTCATCACCGCGAAATCAGCATTGCTGCGCGCCATCTGCGCCGCCAGCAGCAGGCGCCCCATATTGGTTTGTACGAAGCGGACTTTGCTGCGATCGCCTTCAAGATGGCCGTTGACGCTACCTATTTTCACCTGTAACTGCGCCTTGCCTTTATTCTGGAATGGCGTTAACAGCGAGAGCATCTGCGGGTTTTCGGCAATTTGCGGCGTATACAACACGCGCTCGCTCTGACCGTTATCCCAGGTGACTTTCTTCTTCAGGTTGACCGGGATCAGCTGATAGTGCACCAGCTTCATCTCACCGTTGCGGAATTCAAAATCGGCGCGGCCGACATATTTCCCCCACTCGTGCGCCTGCACGATCCAGATGCCATTCTGGCGATCCGGCGCGCACGGGGTACCGGGGACATAATCGACCTGCTTTTTATTCTCCGACGCCATGCAGACCGGATCCTGCGAATGGCCGCCGACGATCATCGCCAGCGATCCCGCTGGTAAACTCCGCGCCATTTCAACGTCTCCAGGCGCGTTAGAGCCGTGATTACCGTTGTCATAGTGGCCCATGTGGGTGGTCGCCAGAATCACGTCCGGCTTTTCATTTTGCTGCAGTTCCTGAATCACCAGCTTGGCTTCCGCCGCCGGATTACGGAATTCGATATCGGTGAAATATTCCGGGTTGCCGATTTTCGCCGTATCGTCGGTCGTTAAGCCAATCACCGCAATGTTCAGCCCGCCGCGCTTAAACAGCGCCCAGGGTTTAAACAGGCGCTCGCCGGTACTTTTCTGATAGATATTGGCCGACAGGAACGGGAACTTCGACCACTTCTCCTGCTGGCGCAGCACGCTGAGCGGGTTATCAAACTCATGGTTGCCCACCGCCATGGCATCGTAGCCAATCAGGTTCATGCCGCGAAAATCGGGTTCAGCATCCTGTAAATCGGATTCTGGCACCCCGGTATTGATATCGCCGCCGGACAGCAGCAGGACGCTACCGCCTTCGGCCGCCACCTCTTTGCGAATACCGTCCACCAGCGTCTTCTGCGCCGCAAGGCCATATTCGCCGTAGTCGTTGCGCCAGAAATGACCGTGGTGGTCGTTGGTGTGCAGGATGGTGATTTTATAGGTTTTGTCCTGCTCATAGGCCTGCGCTGACAGGCTGCCCAGCGATAAGGCGGCGAATAACGCCAGCGCCACGCCGCGTTTTAAATAATGCATGTTTCACTCCCTGACTTAATAACAAGTGCCGAAAGTATAGCGAGTCAGCCGCTTTGACAAATATGTTTTCAGAATTGCGACTTCCTTCAAACCTTAGGGACAGGTATGTTAGTCTGATAATAATTCTACCCGTCATACTTCAAGTTGCATGTGCGTTGGCAATAACTCGGCCCATCCCTGGGCCTCGCCCTTACGGGCGCAGTGAACTGCGTTCAAATTCGTTCCTGACGAATTTGTCCTCGCTCACCCCAGTCACTTACTAGAGTAAGCTCCTGGGGATTCTCTGTGTCGCCGCCTTCTTGCAACTCGAATTATTTAGGGTATCAACCTGCATTCTCTACAACAAATAGAACTCGCTGAAGTGAACCTATGACAACCAACCAATCCGCTCAATCCTTACCCGGTACCGGCGCGCCGCCGCAAAAAGCGCGCACCTCATTTGGCATCCTGGGGGCAATCAGCCTCTCCCATCTGCTAAACGATATGATCCAATCGCTCATCCTGGCGATTTATCCGCTACTGCAGGCGGAGTTCTCGTTAACCTTCGTGCAGATCGGCATGATCACCCTCACCTTCCAGCTGACGTCATCGCTATTCCAGCCGGTGATTGGTTACATCACCGATAAACGCTCGATGCCGTGGTCATTACCGGTAGGGATGTGTTTCACCCTCTGCGGCTTAATTCTGTTAGCGCTGGCCGGTAGCTTCGGCATGGTACTGCTGGCCGCTGCGCTTGTCGGCACCGGCTCTTCGGTCTTCCATCCGGAATCCTCGCGCGTGGCGCGGATGGCCTCCGGCGGCCGTCACGGTCTGGCGCAATCGCTATTCCAGGTTGGCGGCAACTTCGGCAGCTCGCTGGGGCCGCTGCTGGCGGCGGTGATTATCGCCCCCTACGGCAAAGGCAACGTCGCCTGGTTCGTGCTGGCCGCGCTGCTGGCGATCGTCGTGCTGTCGCAAATCAGCCGCTGGTACGCCGCGCAACATAGGATGAATAAAGGCAAGCCGAAGCCGGTTATCGTTAATCCTCTGCCGCGTAACAAGGTTATCCTGGCCGTCTGCATCCTGTTAATGCTGATTTTCTCCAAATACTTCTACATGGCGAGTATTAGCAGCTATTACACCTTTTATCTGATGCACAAGTTCGGATTATCGGTGCAAAACGCCCAGCTTCACTTGTTCGCCTTCCTGTTCGCGGTGGCCGCAGGAACGGTGATTGGCGGGCCAGTTGGCGATAAAATTGGTCGTAAATATGTAATTTGGGGCTCTATCCTCGGCGTGGCGCCATTTACCCTCATTTTACCGTACGCATCGCTCGAATGGACCGGGATCCTGACCGTGATAATTGGTTTTATCCTCGCATCAGCCTTTTCCGCTATTCTGGTCTATGCCCAGGAGCTGTTGCCGGGGAGAATCGGTATGGTTTCCGGCCTGTTCTTCGGATTCGCGTTTGGCATGGGCGGCCTTGGCGCCGCGGTGTTGGGGTTGTTAGCCGACCATACCAGCATCGATCTGGTCTATAAAATCTGTGCTTTCCTGCCGCTTCTCGGCATTCTGACGATATTCCTGCCTAATAACCATCAAAAAGCCTGAGTATCTGGCGGCCAAAGTGAAAGTTTGGCCGCCGCAATCCCTTATCTCATCAGCATTACCTCACCATGACCTGCCGCCATTTTCCTGTCTGTGCTTTTTTCTGCCGTAATTCCAATTTTTCGCAAATTTCAATAATTATTCATAAACAAAACGAGCAAAAGTGTCATAAACTATTAATCGGTTTTTTGCTTTAAGTAGCGAAAATGGATCGGCTCACCACACGCAAGGAGACGGAATGCATCACGCAACACCGCTAATCACCACCATTGTCGGCGGCCTTGTGCTCGCCTTTATCCTCGGCATGATTGCCAATAAGCTACGTATTTCACCACTGGTAGGATATTTATTAGCGGGCGTGCTGGCCGGTCCATTTACTCCTGGTTTTGTTGCTGATACTAAACTTGCGCCTGAACTGGCCGAACTCGGCGTCATCTTGCTGATGTTTGGCGTCGGGCTGCACTTTTCGCTGAAAGATCTCATGGCGGTAAAGTCGATAGCCATTCCCGGCGCCATCGCCCAGATAGCCGTGGCGACGCTGCTCGGGATGGCGCTCTCTTCCCTGCTCGGCTGGTCGCTGATGACCGGCATCGTCTTTGGCCTGTGTCTTTCCACCGCCAGTACCGTGGTGCTGCTGCGCGCGCTGGAGGAACGGCAGCTTATTGATAGCCAGCGTGGGCAAATCGCCATCGGCTGGCTGATCGTTGAAGATTTAGTGATGGTACTGACGCTGGTGCTGCTGCCCGCTATCGCCGGGATGGTCGAAAAAGGCGATGTCGGGCTGGCGTCGTTGGCGCTCGACATGGGCATTACCATCGGTAAAGTGGTCGCCTTTATCGCCATTATGATGCTGGTGGGACGCCGTCTGGTGCCGTGGATCATGTCGCGCAGCGCGGCAACCGGCTCCCGCGAACTGTTTACCCTGTCGGTGCTGGCGCTGGCGCTCGGCATCGCCTTCGGCGCCGTTGAGCTGTTCGACGTCTCCTTCGCCCTCGGCGCATTCTTCGCCGGGATGGTGCTTAACGAATCCGAACTCAGCCACCGCGCCGCTCACGATACGCTGCCGCTACGCGACGCTTTCGCGGTGCTATTCTTCGTCTCCGTCGGGATGCTGTTTGACCCGATGATTCTGGTCGAACAGCCGCTGGCGGTGCTGGCAACGCTGGCGATTATCATTTTTGGTAAATCCGCCGCCGCCTTCTTCCTGGTACGTATGTTCGGCCACTCGCCGCGTACCGCCCTGACCATCGCCGCCAGCCTGGCGCAAATCGGGGAATTCGCCTTTATCCTTGCCGGTCTCGGCATGGCGCTGGATCTGCTGCCGCAGGCCGGGCAGAACCTGGTGCTGGCCGGGGCGATAATTTCGATTATGCTCAACCCGGTGCTGTTTACCCTGCTGGAAAAATATCTCGATAAAACCGAAACCCTCGACGAACAGACGCTGGAAGAGGTGCTGGAAGACGAAAAACAGGTGCCTGTGGATATCTGCAACCATGCGCTGCTGGTCGGCTTTGGCCGCGTCGGCAGCCTGCTTGGCGAGAAACTAATGGCCCAGGGGATCCCGCTGGTGGTGATTGAAACCTCCCGCACCCGCGTGGATGAGCTACGCGAACGCGGCATCAGCGCCGTGTTGGGCAATGCCGCCAACGAAGAAATCATGAATCTGGCGCATCTCGACTGCGCCCGCTGGCTGCTGCTGACCATTCCTAACGGCTATGAAGCCGGTGAAATTGTCGCCTCAGCGCGGGAAAAATGCCCGAACATTGAGATTATCGCCCGCGCCCATTACGACGATGAGGTCGATTATATTACCGAACGCGGAGCCAATCAGGTGGTGATGGGGGAACGCGAAATCGCGCGGGCGATGTTACGTCTGCTGGAAACGCCGCCGGCTGGCGAGATTGTTACCGGTTGATACGACGCCCCGCTCGCGGGGCGTACTTTTATCGCGGGATTAACGGTCCCAGTAGGCCTCTTCCAGGCTATCTTCCCGCTCCGGCAGGCCGCGGGTTAAACGCGGTGAATGCTGATTCAGCACCTGATAGCTGACGCGGTTGGCGTATTTGCACACCTGCGCCAGCGATGAGTAGGTCAGCCATTTGCACTTATGTTTGCTGGAGTTCGGCACGTTATTACGATGGTAGTTATTGGCGGTGATATCATGCAACAACGCCGCCAGCGCGCCGTCCCCTGCGCCATTGGTGTTCATGATCTTCTCCGGGCCGCCCATATAAGGCGCGATGTGCGAATAGATACGCAGCGGATTAACGCAATCCTGATGGCGCATCGCGCGGCTGAATTCATACTGGTTGAACTCGGCAATCGCCCCCGGCAGGAGCGGATGCTGCGTTTTACGCTTCGCTTCCTCTTCGGTGAAGCTCGCCATATACAGGCCCGCCGGACCTGCGGTGCACAGCACCAGGTCGACCCAGTCCAGCGCTTTATCCGCCGCGGTGAGCGGGTCGGCGATACCGGTCAGCGCTTCCGCTTCCTCTTCATTCATCGCCAGAATCGAAACGTGTTCCTTGAGGAACTGCTGCCACCATTGCGGGTTGTCGGCAATCACGTATTTCGTGCCCAGCGTCAGCACCACCGGCACGTCATGCTTTTTGGCATACTCAATGGCTTTCATCGTCGCGTCCGGCATCGGCTCGCCCGGCTTACAGCGCACCAGGTAGGAGGTCAGCACCAGCGCGGAAGCGCCGGCGATCACCTCTTCCGGAATGCTTTCCGGACGCAGTTTGTTCATGTGGCCAGGACTGATGGCAAAGGTACGTTCGCCGCTATCGCTAATCAGCGTAAAACAGCGGCCAATAGCGCCATCGACGCCCTGCAGGTAGTTGAGATCGGTACGGCTGGAGGTATTGCACAGGTAGCGATAAGCGTAGCCGCCGATCTCAATATTGCTGCACATCACGCCGAGCAGCACCGAGCGGTCGTCAGCCAGTACCGAGTAGTTGTGCATGGTATTGCCAATGGTGCCACCGGCAAATTGATGGGTGATCAGGCCGTCGCGTACCAGTTCCTGATACAGCGCTTCGGCGACATCATCTTCAATCACCAGCGAATGACCGGCGCTCAGACCGTAGCGTACGATAAACGCCTCATCCACTTTCGCTTCGATATCCACCAACGTCTGGTCGATGCCAACCACCCAGGAGACGTTGGACTCATTTTCTGGCTGAATTTGTTGCAGCAGCGGATCGCGAGCGCTAACGGGGAAATAGTGTTTAGATTTGCGTTTACCGGGAAATTTCATAGTGGCGATTTAATGACAGGGAACAAGCGGGGAATAGTAGCATATTCCCCGCTACGCGCGCGATCAGCGATACGACGCGGTCAGGTTCACCATCATTTCAATATGCGCCGGATCGGCATTAAGCGCCGGAATATACTCATATTGCTTACCGCCAGCCTCAAGGAAAATTTCCCGGTTTTGCACCGCGATTTCTTCCAGCGTTTCCAGACAGTCAGCGGAGAAGCCCGGACAGATAACCTGAACGTGCTGTGTGCCCTTTTCGCCAAGCATTTTTAGCGTTTCGTCGGTGTATGGCGTCAACCAGGGTTCGCGGCCAAAGCGCGACTGGAAGGTCATCATCACCCGCTCCGGCGGCAGCCCGAGCACTGAGACCAGCTCGCGAGTGGTTACCCGGCAGCGCTGAGGGTAATCATCGCCCTCATGGGCGTAGCGTTGCGGAATACCGTGATAGGAGAGCAGCAGCACATCCGGTTCGCCGTGAACGGCGAACGAAGCGCGCACGCTTGCCGCCAGGGCGTGGATATAGTCAGCATTATCGGCATAGTCGCGGATAAACGAAACGCCCGGAATAGCGCGCTTTTTCGCGAGGATCCGCGCCAGCTCATCCCATACCGCCGCCACGGTAGAACACGAATATTGCGGATACAGCGGCAATACCACGATATGGTCAACATCATGGGCCAGTAGCTCATCGACAGCGCTTGCCAGTGACGGCGTGCCGTAGCTCATCCCCAGGGCCACCGGGACATCCGGTAATCTGGCCGCCAGCGCCTGCTGCTGCTGACGGCTATACACCATCAACGGCGAGCCTTCCGCCATCCATACGGACTGATAGAGCTTCGCCACGCGGGGAGCGCGAATCGGCAGTATGATGCCGCGCAGCAGCGGCCACCACAGCAGACGAGGCGTATCCACTACCCGTTTGTCGCTAAGAAATTGTCGCAGATAGCGCTTCACCGCGTCGGGCGTGGGCGCATCGGGAGTGCCTAAATTGGCTAGCAAAATACCTGTTTTCGTCTGATGCATTACCGCCTCTTAACCATTTGAATCGCTGACAATTGTAGCGTAAATGGCGTTAAACGGAACCAATCATAGCAAAAGGTAGAAATGAGAGGTGTTCTCATCCTGCCGCAGCAGGATGAGAAAGGGCTTAATTAGCCGAGGATTTTTTCCAGATCGGCGCGCACGTCAGCCACCGCTTTAGTGCCGTCGACTTTCGCGTACTGGGTGTTACCCGCCTGCGCTTCTTTCTGATAGTAGCCGATCAGCGGCGCAGTCATCTGATGGTATTCCACCAGACGCTTACGTACGGTTTCTTCCTGATCGTCTTTACGGGTGGTCAGCTCTTCGCCGGTCACGTCGTCTTTACCTTCCACCTTCGGCGGGTTGAATTTGATGTGATAGACGCGGCCGGAAGCGGCGTGTACGCGGCGGCCCACGATACGATCGACGATCAGTTCGTCCGGTACCGCGAACTCCAGAACGTAGTCAACGGCGATGCCGGCTTCTTTCATAGCGTCAGCCTGCGGGATAGTGCGCGGGAAGCCGTCCAGCAGGAAACCGTTACGGCAATCTTCCTGGGCGATACGCTCTTTCACCAGCGCGATGACCAGCTCATCGGTCACCAGTTTGCCGGCATCCATAATGTCTTTCGCTTGTTTACCGAGCTCGGAGCCGGATTTTACCGCGGCGCGCAGCATGTCGCCGGTGGAGATTTGCGGAATACCGTATTTCTCCATGATGAACTGAGCCTGAGTTCCTTTACCCGCGCCCGGAGCGCCAAGCAGAATAATACGCATTACGAAAATCCCCTCAAATGTCGTTTCAATTTTTCAAAAAACGCTAAACCATACCACCAGAACGGCCATGGCTCAAGGAAGGCGGTGCGGCTGAAACGGTTAATGGTGAGATATTTTACGGTTGGGGAAGATTAAGGCCCTCACCCCGGCCCTCTCCCGCAGGGAGAGGGAGAAAAGGCCCCCAGCTGCGAGCAGTCCTCTCTCTCTTTTAGGGAGAGGGAGAAAAAGCCCCCAGCTGCGAGCAGTCCCCTCTCCCTTTAGGGAGAGGGTTAGGGTGAGGGTAAAGCTTAGGACGCCAGCAGCTGGTTCATACGACGGATGAACTGGTTAGGATCCTCCAGCGTGCCGCGTTCCGCCAGCAGCGCCTGATCCAGCAGCAGCTCAACCCACTCGCCAAACTGCGCGTCGTCCTGGGTATCGGCGGCGCGTTTGACCAGTGGATGCGCCGGGTTCAGCTCGAAGATGTATTTCACTTCCGGCGCCGCCTGACCGGCAGCGGCGAACAGCTTCGCCATCTGGGTGCTCATTTCGTCGGCATCGGTGGTTACAACCGCCGGAGTGTCGGTCAGACGATGCGTTAGACGTACCTCTTTCACGCGCTCGCCCAGCAGGCCTTTCACGCGCTCAACGAACGGCTCCAGCGCTTTTTCAGCTTCTTTGGCGGATTCGTCAACTTCGTCCGCCAGTTTCTCCAGCGACTCGTCGGCTTTAGCGACCGACTGGAACGCTTTACCGTCGAACTCGGTCAGGTAGCTCATCATCCACTCGTCAATGCGATCGGACAGCAGCAGAACTTCGATACCTTTCTTACGCAGCAGCTCGAGATGCGGGCTGCTCTTCGCCGCCGCA
Organism: Klebsiella sp. 141153; assembly: GCF_032601995.1. Classification (NCBI taxonomy): domain Bacteria; kingdom Pseudomonadati; phylum Pseudomonadota; class Gammaproteobacteria; order Enterobacterales; family Enterobacteriaceae; genus Klebsiella; species Klebsiella sp. 141153. The sequence goes on from NZ_JAQIRJ010000005.1 coordinate 148,758, forward strand.
TAGCTGTCGGCGGTGATGTAGTAGATCTTCTCCTGCCCTTCTTTCATGCGCGAGACGTACTCTTCCAGCGACACGGTCTGCGCGGAAGAATCGGTATGAGTAGTGGCGAAGCGCAGAAGCTTAGCAATGGCTTGCTGGTTGGAGGCATCTTCCGCCGGGCCTTCTTTCAGCACCAGGCCGAACTGTTTCCAGAAGGTCTGATATTTTTCGGCGTCGTCTTTCGCCAGCTTTTCCAGCATCTGCAGCACGCGTTTGGTCAGCGCGGTACGCAGGTTGCGGGTGACGTTGCTATCCTGCAGGATTTCACGCGACACGTTCAGCGGCAGGTCGTTGGAGTCTATCAGGCCGCGCACGAAACGCAGGTAGTTCGGCATAAACTGCTCGGCGTCATCCATGATGAAGACGCGCTGCACGTACAGCTTCAGGCCGTGCTTATGATCGCGGTTCCACATATCCCATGGCGCCTGCGACGGAATATACAGCAGGCTGGTATACTCCTGCTTACCTTCGACGCGGTTGTGGCTCCAGGTCAGCGGATCGCTGAAATCATGGGCAATATGCTTATAGAATTCTTTGTATTCGTCATCGCTGACTTCAGACTTGCTGCGGGTCCACAGCGCCTGCGCCTTGTTGATTTTCTCCCACGAAATAACGGTTTCGCCGTCCACTTCTTCGCGTTTTTCAATCTCAACCGGCAGCGCGATATGATCAGAATATTTGCTGATGATCGAGCGCACGCGCCAGTCGTTGAGGAAGTCGTCTTCGCCTTCACGCAGATGCAGCGTAATTTCAGTTCCACGATCGGCTTTGGTGATATCGGCAACGGTATATTCGCCTTCGCCAGCGGATTCCCAGAACACGCCGTTCTCCGGCTTGTCGCCCGCGGCGCGGGTGCGCACGGTGACTTTGTCGGCAACGATAAAGGCCGAATAGAAGCCGACGCCGAACTGGCCGATCAGCTGGCTGTCTTTCGCCTGATCGGAGCCCATCGATTCGAGGAACGCCTTGGTGCCGGATTTGGCGATGGTGCCGAGATGGTCAATAACCTCATCGCGGTTCATACCAATACCGTTATCGGCGATAGTCAGCGTGCGGTTGTCTTTATCAAACGATACGCGTACGCGCAGCTCGCCGTCGCCTTCATACAGATCCGGCTGGGACAGCGCGCGGAAACGCAGCTTATCCGCCGCATCCGAGGCGTTAGAGATGAGCTCGCGCAGGAAGATTTCTTTGTTGGAATAAAGAGAATGGATCATCAGGTGCAGAAGCTGTTTCACTTCTGACTGGAAACCACGGGTTTCTTGTCCTTTCATGTAAGTCGACCTCAACAATGCCATTTATTATTAATGGAAATAACGTGTTGGGGAGGAGATGGGGATAGAGGTGGGATTTTTCAAGCGGAGGCGGCGAACGCAGCCTCCATTTGTTCAGAAAATAATCTTGTGGCGGCCTGCGAGAGAGTGCGACAGCGTGGTGCCGTCGACCATTTCCAGCTCCCCGCCAACCGGTACGCCGTGGGCGATGCGGCTGGCGTCAACGCCATACTGCGCGCAGAGCTCAGCGATGTAGTTGGCCGTCGCCTCGCCTTCAACGGTTGGGTTGGTGGCGAGGATCAGCTCGCTTATCGACTCCGCTTCAAGACGCTGTTCGAGGCGATCGAGCCCGATGTCATCCGGCCCGATACCGTCAAGCGGCGACAGGTGGCCCATCAGCACGAAGTAGCGGCCGGAATACTGCCCGGTCTGCTCAATGGCGTAAATGTCCGCCGGACTCTCCACCACGCAGATCTGACCGTTTTCCTGACGACGCGGATTGCTGCAAATATTGCACACCTCCTGCTCGGTGAAGGTGCGGCAATCGGCGCAGTGGCCGATTTCCGACATCGCGCGCGTCAGCGCCTGCGCCAGACGCATACCGCCGCTGCGATCGCGCTGCAGTAGCGTAAACGCCATGCGCTGCGCCGACTTCGGGCCAACGCCCGGCAGACAGCGCAGCGCTTCCATAAGCTGAGTTAACAGCGGGCTGGTTTGCATCAGAACGGCATCTTGAAGCCTGGCGGCAGCTGCATGCCGGCAGAAACGGAGGCCATTTTCTCTTTCTGGGTCTCTTCAATGCGGCGCGCGGCATCATTGAACGCGGCAGCCACCAGATCTTCCAGCATCTCTTTGTCGTCTTCCAGCAGGCTTGGGTCGATTTCCACGCGACGGCAGTTGTGCGCGCCGTTGATGGTCACTTTTACCAGACCCGCGCCGGACTCACCGGTCACTTCCAGCTGCGCGATCTCTTCCTGCATTTTCTGCATTTTGTCTTGCATCTGCTGGGCCTGTTTCATCAGGTTACCCAGGCCGCCTTTTCCACCAAACATAGGCTTCTCTCTCAGTAAGTCATCGTTAAGGTACCGATCGCCAGTCCGACTGGCGATCAAATGGGTCGGATACTCTCTTCATCCAGATCGGCATCGAAGAATCTCCGCAGGGTCTGGATGTTGTTATCCGCAATAATCGCCTCGCGCGCCTGCGCGAGCTTCTCTTCATAAATTGCCTGCCGCCACTCCAGCGGCGTGCGCATCGCCGAATTATCGTCTTCAACGATGGTCAATTCAACCGGCGCGCCGTACAACACGCCCAGCGCTTCGGCCAGTTTCTGCTGTGCGCCGGCGGAATTAAGATGCCGCTGACTGGGGCGCAGATGCAGGCAAATGCGATTGCCGTCCTGCTCTTTCCACGCGTTCAGCGCGACCTGCTCAACCAATTTCGGTACCGCCAGTTGGCTCACTTCCGCCGCCCAGCTATCGCGCTCGACCGCTTCAACCGCCAGTTTCGCCGCCAGTTCTGGCGTTTTTTCATGCTCCAGCGCCTTTTTCAGCGCTTTCGGCGTGGCGACCTCGACCTGGGTTTCTTCAACCGGCGCCGTCGATTTCCAGCGGTAGGCTTCTTTCTTCGCCGGGGCCTGCTCAAGCGCGGCCGCCGCCGGACGAGCCTGTACGCGCTCGGTAATCGAACTCAGTCGTTCCAGCGCAGCGTTATTCACCGGCCGCGCGCGGGATGCGGCTGCCGGTTCACTCTTTTTTGGGGTGGTCGCTCCCGGGGTTCGCTGCAGCCGACTGCGCGCCGCCAGCACCTGGCTGGTGCTTTGCGGCAGATTCTGCGGCGGCGCTGATGGCGACGATACGGGCGGTGCCGCTTGTTGTACCGGCGCAGAGGTTGGAACCTGAACGGGCTTCACTTCCGGCTCTGGCAGCGGCTGGCGAGGATGAAACGCCAGCGCGCGCAGCAGCGTCATCTCAACGCCCATACGCCGGTCCGGCGCATAAGGCAGCTCTTTACGGCCAATCAGCAGCGTCTGATAGTAAAGCTGAACGTCGGCCGGCGGCACGGTACGCGCCAGTTCGCGCATTCGTAGCTCGACGGCGGCCATATCCGCCCCCAGCGCCGATGGCGAGAGCTGGACCATCGCGATACGGTGCAGCAGACTTTGCATTTCCACCAGCAGCGCTTCCCACTCAACGCCGCGCGCAGCGGCGTCGCTGACGCCTGCCATCACGCGCTCGCCGTCGGCGGCTACCAGCGCTTCTATCAAGGATAGCGCCTGATCGTCGTCGAGGGTGCCGAGCATTTCGCTGACGGACTGTGCGCTTAAGCGGCCATCGCCGCTGGCGATCGCCTGATCGGTCAGACTTAACGCATCGCGCAGGCTGCCATCCGCGGCGCGCGACAGCAGCTGCAGCGCGCGCGGCTCAAACGCGATCTGCTCTTCGCCAAGAATGTGTTCAAGCTGATGGCGGATCTGTTCGACATCCAGCGCCTTGAGGTGGAACTGCAGGCAGCGGGATAAAATCGTCACCGGCAGCTTTTGCGGATCGGTAGTCGCCAGCAGGAATTTGACGTGCGCGGGCGGCTCCTCCAGCGTTTTTAATAACGCGTTGAAGCTGTGGCGCGACAGCATGTGCACTTCATCGATCAGGTAGACCTTGAAGCGGCCGCGGGCCGGCGCATACTGAACGTTATCCAGCAGATCGCGGGTGTCTTCCACTTTGGTGCGCGAGGCGGCATCGATCTCGATCAGATCGACAAAGCGGCCTTGTTCTATTTCGCGACAGTTGTCGCAGACGCCGCACGGCGTCGCGGTAATACCGCTTTCGCAGTTTAACCCCTTCGCCAACAGCCGGGCGATGGAGGTTTTCCCTACTCCGCGGGTGCCGGAAAAGAGATATGCGTGATGGATGCGCCCTAACGATAAGCCGTTCGCCAGTGCGGTCAGCACATGTTCCTGGCCGACGACGTCAGCAAAGGTTTGTGGGCGCCATTTACGGGCTAAGACCTGATAACTCATGGGCTGGCTCTGAAACGCTGGAAGGTGAATTCACGAGGGGGTAATGCTATCACAGCCCCGCCGGATCGGCGAGGCTATGTGTCGGGATTTGCTTAGTGGCCCGGGAAAGGCACCAGGCTAAAGCAGTGGATACCCAGTTTTTCCAGGCGCTGTTCGCCGCCCAGATCGAAAAGATTGATAATAAAAGCGGCATCGTGAACTTCGCCGCCCAGGCGACGAATCAGCTTCACGGTGGCGTCAATGGTGCCGCCGGTCGCCAGCAGGTCGTCAACGACCAGCACTTTATCGCCTTCTTTAATGGCATCAACGTGGATTTCCAGCTGATCGGTGCCATATTCAAGCTCATAGCTTTCGGCGATGGTTTCGCGCGGCAACTTGCGCGGCTTACGAACCGGAACAAAGCCAACGCCCAGCGCCAACGCAACCGGGGCGCCGAACAGAAAACCACGCGCTTCGGTCCCCACCACTTTGGTGATGCCGGCGTCTTTATAACGCTCGGTTAGCAGTTCAATGCTAAGCGCGTAGGCTTTAGGGTCTTCCAGCAAGCTGGTGACATCGCGGAAAAGGATGCCCGGTTTCGGATAATCCTGGACGCTTTGGATGCTGTTCTTCAGATATTCAAGCTGCTGTGCAGTTGCGGTCATAAGTTTATGCCTGATTGAAACGGTGTTACCCACGGGCGTGCAAAATGGGCCAAAGAAACATTTGTTTAACCTTTGACCAGGCTTACCCGCGCTCGAAAACGCCAGAATTTACTGGCTGTCGCCAACAATTGCAACAGGCATTATTGCGCATCAGTGCTTTTGTTGCTTTGCGTCAACCACCGGAATGCGCCACATAAATATCAGCAGGCAGGCGAGGATCGCCAGCAGCAGGATGCGCACCCACATAAGCTTAACCAGCCACAGAGAAATGGCAAAGGTCAGTAAAATCATGATAATGGCTCGCGGCTTGGTCCCCGGCGGCATCGCCCGGTACTGCTGCCAGTGGCGAAGATAGCCGCCAAACCACGAGCGATAAAGTAGCCAGTGGTGAAAGCGCGGCGACGAGCGGGCAAAACACCACGCGGCAAGTAGAATAAATGGCGTTGTTGGTAACAGCGGTAAGAAGACGCCCAGCGTCCCCAGCACTACCGCCAGCCAGCCAATGATGATTAAAATAATACGTGGCATAATGCGAATCGTTATCAAGCAGATGTCGCTACTGTAGCACAGTTGCTGAGTAGGGAATGGAGGAGTTATTTGAAAACAACCCGGCTTTTACAAACGCTGGAAAGTCAGCTGGCCGAGCTGGCGCTTCAGGTGGCGCCGTTCGCCAATCACGCCACGCTGAGCCCGCGTTTCGACCGCCAGCTGTTCCGTACCCGCGACACGCAGATGCAGGCTTACCTTGACGAAGCGCGGCATAATTTTACCGAGCTCCAGCATGCCGTCGAACATCAGCATCTGCCCCAGGTCGCCTGGCTTGCCGAACGGCTGGTAGCGCAGATTGCCGCCATTAGCCGCGAGACGGCGACCTGGTCGTTACGCCACTGGGATAGCGCCTCGCCGACGCTAAACCGCTGGCAACGCCGCCGCCTGCAGCACCAGGAGTATGAGCGCCGCCTGCTGGCGATGCGCAACGGTCGTCAACGTCAGCTGGCGTCGGCAACAACCCTTGCCGAACAGCAGCGGCTGACCAAAGAGGTCGAGGCCTATGCCGGGCGCCTGGCCCGCTGTCGCGATGCGCTGGAAAATATTGAAAACGTACTGGCGCGTTTAACGCGCTAACAGGAGAGGATTATGTCGCTGGAAAATGCACCAGACGAAGTCAAACTGGCCGTCGATTTAATCATGTTGCTGGAGGAAAACCGGGTCAGCGCAAAAACGGTGCTGGGAGCGTTGGATATTATTAAGCGCGACTATGAAAACAAACTGAAAAACGCCCAACCTGACGCGCCTTTGTCAGAAGAATAAAACGATTCGGGGCGGCATATGCCGCCCCGATTAGCGATTATGCGACGTCTGGCGCCGTATCATCCCCTTTATTATCGCGCTTCACTTCCGTCACTTCATCTCCCTTCTCGTTACGCAGATGAACTTCCAGCTGGTTGAAGGCAATATCGATATTGTTTTCACGGCACAGGCGATCGATCGAACGGTTCAATTCGTCCACCGCGTAGCTGCGATCGCGCAGTTCACGCACGTAGAGGCGCAGTTCATGATCCAGCGTGCTGGCGCCGAAGGTGGTAAAGAAGACCGACGGCGCCGGTTCCTGCATCACTTTCGGATGTTCATGCGCCGCCTGCAGCAGCACCTCTTTCACTTTATCGAGATCGGATCCGTAGGCCACACCCAGGCGGATCACCACGCGGGTGATGGTATCGGAGAGCGACCAGTTGATCAGCCGTTCGGTCACGAAGGCCTTGTTCGGAATGATCACCTCTTTGCGATCGAAGTCGGTGATGGTCGTCGCGCGAATGCGGATCTTACTGACGGTGCCGGAGAAGGTGCCGATAGTCACCGTATCGCCGATACGCACCGGGCGTTCGAAGAGAATGATCAGACCGGAAACGAAGTTACCGAAGATCTCCTGTAAGCCGAAACCTAAACCAACCGACAGCGCTGCGGCCAGCCACTGCAGTTTATCCCACGATACGCCTAACGAGCCGAATACCGTCATCGCGCCGATGGCGATAATCGCGTAGTTAAGGATCGTCGTTATGGCATAGGAGGCGCCCTGGCGCATATTAAGACGCGACAGCACCAGCACTTCCAGCAGGCCTGGCAAGTTGCGAATCAGCGCCCAGGCGACCATCGAGGCGACAATCGCAAACAACAGGCTGCCCATGGTTACGCTTTTCACCACGCTGGCTCCGGCCTCGGTGCCGTTGTAGTGCCAGAGCGTAATACTGTCGAGATAGGCGAACACGGTAATCAGATCGGACCAAATCGCCCAGAACATCACCGCGAACAGCGCCACCATCACCAGCATGGTGATACGTAGCGTTTGCTGGTTAACCTGTTCGAGCGCGATCGTCGGCTCTTCCTGCGGTTCGGCGCCCTCCGCCCCTTCTTTCACCAGATGCTGGCGACGCGCCAGCGCCCGACGCCAGGCAATACGCCGCGCCGCCACGCTCAGGCCGCGCAGCACGGTCTGGTACAGCAGGTTCCACATCATCACCAGATAGACGGTCTCAATCCAGCGGCCAGCCAGACGCAGCGTGGTATAGAAGTAACCGGTCGCCGTGAGGACCATCAGCGCGACGGGCACAATCGACAGCACGGTCACCGTTAGCAGGCGCAGGCTATGCGACTCTTTGTCACGCCAGCTTTCGCGGCACATCGGCCACACCAGCACCGCAATCAGCAGCAGGTTGACGAAAATAACGAACTGCCCCAGTACGTCGTCCATCAAATTAAGCGGAGAGAGCTCAGAGACGACCGACCAGAAATTCAGCGGCAGCAGCGCCAGGCTGACGCGGACGATCTGCCGCCGCCAGTGGCTGGTCAGCTGCGCGGGCATATTGAAATGCTTCACCGCCACGCCATCTTTTTCCAGTACCTTCCAGCACAGGCCGAACACCAGCCAGAACATTGCCAGTTTCTTACTGTAAGCCCACAGCAGGTTGCTGACATTCAGCTGCATGGTCAGCAGGATAAGCCCGACGGCGAGGATGAGCAGCACCACCGGCAGCGCTCTGATCAAATCAATCAGGATCGCTTTTGGCGTGTTGAGCTGGGTATCGTTGCGTAACTGACCTACCTGAGAGGCCAGCTTCGCCTGGTAATCGCGCAGCCACTGCAGGCGCCAGCGGATCAGACCGGCAATCAGTAGCAGCGGCAGCCCGGCAAGGAATGCGATAAACACCGCCGGCCAGGCTTTTTCCCAGTTGACGGTGATTTTCATCGATTTGAACTGGCCTTTCAGCGCTTCCGGGAAGGATTTAATCCACTCCCAATCCATCGGCTTATTGCTGTTCACCCAGAAAATCTGCTGGGTCAAGATCGATTTCAGATTGCTGGAGACGCTCATCAACTGCTGCTGGTTAATCTGCAGGTTGATGGCCATCATCAACTGGTTCCCCAGCTGTTTGTTAAACTGGTCGAGCAATTCACGGCGCATGTCCACCACTTCCAACAGGGCGTCGTGAACTTCAGGCGTGACTTCGCTGCTATGGCCTTCTTCCAGCTTTGCCACAAAGGCATCGCTCTGGAATAACGCATCGCGCTGCTGGTTAACCTCAAACTGCTCCAGGCGCAGATCGGCAATGCGGTTGGTCATATCCTGCAGCTCGTCTGCTGATGGCAACGTTTGCTGCTGCTGATAGAGGATACGCGACAGCAGCAGGCTGCCTTTCAATACGGAAATCTGCTCTTTGATATCGCGTTCGGACTGCAGCGCGCGGTCGAGCCAGTTTTTCACTCTGATATTACGCTGCACCAGCTGGTTGCCGTTTTCCGTCGCCTGAATCAGCTTTTCGCTGAGCTGGTGGTTAACTTCAAGCTCCTGCTTGACCAGCGGGTTATTTTGGATCCGCGAGGTCTCCTCCGGCGAGACCGCTTCCTGAGCGGTTTTCTCGGTGAGCGTCAGTCGCTTGCTGTTCACCGCTTCCTGCAACAGTTGCAGCTGATGTTCTAGCCGGTTGCTATGGGCGGTGACGTAGTCGCGCTGTTTCTGCAGCGTATCCTGCAGGACGGTATTGCCTTCCAGGCTCTTACGCTGCTGTTCGATTTCCGCGTTCAGCAACGCCTGCTGCGCCAGCAACAGCCCCTGCTGCGTCGGGCGCAGCGTCTCTTCGCCCGGCGCGGTGCCGTTGAGACGGTTACGAATTTGCTGTAATTGCTGAGAGGCGGAATACATCGCGTTCTGCACGCGTTCCGGCTGCGTCTGCAGCGAGACCAACTGGCTGTTGTAGGTCGCCAGATCGTTCTGCGCGCTTTGCAGGTCGTCGAGCGCCTGCGACACGCGCGACTCTAGCTGTCGCAGCGACAACGTGCTCAGGGTTTTACGGGTGACTTCATCATCAGGAACGTCGCTCAGCGCATTCAGGCTGTCTACCGCCTGACGCATTTTCGCCGGCGCTTGTTCAACCTGCTGACGCAGTTGCACAGTTTCAGACTTTATACGTTCAATCTTATCGAGCGTTTCTAAAGTCTGGGTCAGGTCCTGCTGAACTAATTTTTCCTGCGGCGTGAGTTCTTTTTGCTTATTTAACGTAGTGAGCTGGCTTTGAATGTCAGAACGGTCAGGTAAATCTGCAGCCTGAACCTGGCTGAAGCTCAGAGTGCCAACTATAAGGACCAGTGCAAAGACAATGGTGGAAATAGCATGAGGCCAACGATTTGTATGCTGCATAGTATTAACATGAATGGTTGCAAATGCCGGAGAATACCGGGGGTCGTCGCAGCGCGCAGAATAGCACTTCTCCCCGCGCGCGAATAGCGGCAGAGATAAGTAAAATTTACCTTTATTTACTCCCGGTCGTCAGGCCACAATTGCAGACGGGCTACGCAACGATGGACAGGTTTGATACATCTCAATGAGCGTGTCTACATAAGCGCGAGCTTCCACATGAAGATTAAAGGTCTCAGGCGCGAAAAGCCAATTCTCCATTAATCCGGAAAGATAACTACGCATCAGAATTGCCGCACGGCGAGTGAGTAAATTCGCAGGTAATTGTTGAGCAGTGATACACTCTTTTAATGTTTGCTCAATACGATCGTAGCTTTCAAGCCATAAACTGCGCTGTGCTTGTTGGACAACGGCCATTTCTCCGACAAATTCGCATTTATGGAAGATGATTTCCATCATCAGGCGTCTACGCTCCTCTACTACCGTCGCTTCGAGGATATAGACCAGTATTTCGCGAACAACTGACAGTGGATCGTTAGGGAATTTTGCCCGATACTCAACTTCGAGATCGCTAATGCTGGCGTCCGAAAGACTCCATATTTCATTAAACAGATCGGATTTGTTTTTGAAATGCCAGTAAATCGCGCCCCTGGTCACTCCGGCAGCTTTTGCAATCGCGGCCAACGAGGTAGATGATACGCCTTGCTGCGAAAACAAACGCAGGGCAACGTCAAGAATCAGTTGCCGGGTTTCAAGTGCCTGTTGTTTGGTTTTTCGTGCCATAGGTTGATGACTTTACAGAGGTTGCGTTTACATACATTTATGAATGTATGTACCATAGCATGACCATAATAGAAAGACTGAAGTGGGTTTGTGGACGTTTGAGCCACTGAAAATTTGAAATTGGACACTCGAGGTTTACATATGAACAAAAACAGAGGGTTAACGCCTCTGGCGGTCGTTCTGATGCTCTCAGGCAGCTTAGCGCTAACAGGATGTGACGATAAACCGGCTCAACAAGGAGCCCAGCAAATGCCGGAAGTTGGCATTGTCACGCTCAAATCCGCACCTCTACAAATCACCACTGAACTTCCTGGCCGTACCAATGCTTATCGTGTCGCAGAAGTCCGTCCTCAGGTAAGTGGCATTATTCTGAAACGTAACTTCGTTGAAGGCAGCGATATTCAGGCGGGGGTGTCTCTTTATCAGATCGATCCGGCAACCTATCAGGCCAGCTATGAAAGCGCCAAAGGCGACTTAGCGAAAGCCCAGGCCGCCGCAAACATCGCTCAGTTGACGGTCAAACGTTATCAGAAACTGCTTGGCACGAAATACATCAGTCAACAAGACTACGACACCGCCGTTGCCGACGCTCAGCAAAGCAACGCCGCCGTCGTCGCGGCAAAAGCCGCGGTTGAAACCGCGCGCATCAACCTGGCTTATACCAAAGTGACTTCGCCAATCAGCGGCCGCATTGGTAAATCCGCGGTCACCGAGGGCGCGCTGGTGCAAAACGGGCAAGCTACCGCACTGGCGACCGTTCAACAGTTAGATCCTATTTATGTTGACGTTACCCAATCGAGCAACGATTTCCTGCGTCTGAAACAGGAACTGGCGAACGGTAAACTGAAGCAAGAAAACGGCAAAGCGAAAGTCGAACTGGTGACCAACGACGGTCTGAAATACCCGCAAGACGGCACGCTGGAATTCTCTGATGTCACCGTTGACCAGACCACCGGTTCTATCACGCTGCGCGCGATCTTCCCGAACCCGGACCACACCCTGCTGCCAGGGATGTTCGTCCGCGCGCGCCTGGAAGAAGGTATTAACCCGGATGCGCTGCTGGTTCCGCAACAGGGAGTTACCCGTACCCCGCGCGGCGATGCCAGCGTGATGGTGGTTGGCGAAGGCGACAAAGTTGAAGTTCGCCAGGTCACCGCGACTCAAGCTATCGGCGATAAGTGGTTAGTGACCGAAGGTCTGAAATCCGGCGATCGCGTGATCGTCGCTGGCCTGCAAAAAGTCAAACCAGGCGTACAGGTAAAAGCGCAGGAAGTAGCTTCAGACAACCAACAGCAAACCGCCGGTAACGCGAACGCTCAGTCTGAACAAACCAAGTCTTAACTTAAACAGGAGCCGTTAAGACATGCCTAATTTCTTTATCGATCGCCCCATATTTGCATGGGTGATCGCCATAATCATCATGTTGGCCGGGGGGCTTTCGATTATGAAACTCCCCGTGGCGCAATATCCAACGATTGCGCCGCCAGCAGTGACGATCTCAGCCACCTACCCGGGGGCTGATGCGAAAACGGTGCAGGATACCGTGACACAGGTTATCGAACAGAACATGAACGGTATCGATAACCTGATGTACATGTCCTCAAACAGTGACTCCACCGGTACGGTGCAGATCACCCTAACCTTCCAGTCCGGTACTGACGCAGACATCGCCCAGGTACAGGTGCAGAACAAGCTGCAGCTGGCGATGCCGCTGCTGCCGCAGGAAGTACAACAACAGGGCGTGAGCGTGGAGAAATCCTCCAGTAGCTTCCTGATGGTTGTCGGGGTTATCAACACTAACGGCACCATGACGCAGGAGGATATTTCCGACTACGTGGGCGCCAATATGAAGGATGCCATCAGCCGTACCTCCGGCGTCGGCGACGTTCAGCTGTTCGGTTCCCAGTACGCGATGCGTATCTGGATGGACCCGACGAAGCTGAACAACTTCCAGTTGACTCCGGTAGATGTCATCAACGCTATTAAAGCGCAGAACGCCCAGGTCGCGGCGGGCCAGTTAGGCGGTACGCCGCCGGTGAAAGGCCAGCAGTTGAACGCCTCGATCATCGCCCAGACTCGTTTAACCTCCGCAGATGAATTCAGCAAAATCCTGCTGAAAGTCAATCAGGATGGTTCACAGGTTCGTCTGCGCGATGTGGCGAAAGTTGAGCTCGGCGGCGAAAACTACGACATCATCGCGAAGTTCAACGGCCAACCGGCTTCCGGTCTGGGGATTAAACTGGCGACCGGCGCTAACGCCCTGGATACCGCCAACGCCATCCGCGCCGAGCTGGCGAAGATGGAACCGTACTTCCCGTCAGGCCTGAAAATCGTCTACCCGTACGATACTACCCCGTTCGTGAAGATCTCTATTCATGAAGTGGTAAAAACGCTGGTGGAAGCGATCATCCTGGTGTTCCTGGTCATGTATCTGTTCCTGCAGAACTTCCGCGCCACGCTGATCCCGACCATCGCGGTACCGGTGGTATTGCTCGGGACATTCGCCATCCTGGCGGTATTTGGCTTCTCGATAAACACCCTGACGATGTTCGGGATGGTGCTCGCCATCGGCTTGCTGGTGGATGACGCCATCGTGGTGGTAGAAAACGTCGAGCGCGTGATGGCGGAGGAAGGATTGCCGCCGAAAGAAGCGACCCGTAAGTCAATGGGTCAGATTCAGGGCGCGTTGGTCGGTATTGCGATGGTGCTGTCTGCGGTATTTATCCCGATGGCCTTCTTCGGCGGTTCAACCGGCGCGATTTATCGCCAGTTCTCGATTACTATCGTGTCCGCGATGGCGCTGTCGGTACTGGTGGCCCTGATTCTGACGCCAGCGCTGTGCGCCACCATGCTGAAACCGATTCAGAAAGGCGGCCATGGCGAGCACAAAGGCTTCTTTGGCTGGTTTAACCGCATGTTCGATAAGAGCACGCACCACTACACCGACAGCGTAGGCAACATTCTGCGTAGTACCGGTCGTTACCTGGTGCTGTATCTGATTATCGTCATCGGTATGGCTTACCTGTTCGTTCGTCTGCCAAGCTCCTTCTTGCCGGATGAAGACCAGGGCGTATTCCTGAGTATGGCGCAGCTTCCGGCGGGCGCGAGTCAGGAACGTACGCAGAAAGTCCTTGATGAGATGACTGACTACTACCTGACCAAAGAGAAGAACAACGTTGAATCGGTGTTCGCGGTTAACGGCTTTGGTTTTGCGGGTCGCGGTCAGAACACCGGTATCGCCTTCGTGTCGTTAAAAGACTGGAGCCAACGCCCGGGTTCAGAAAACAAAGTTGAAGCGATTACCGGTCGCGCGATGGCCCGTTTCTCGCAGATTAAAGATGCGATGGTCTTCGCCTTTAACCTGCCGGCGATCGTCGAACTGGGTACCGCTACCGGCTTTGACTTCCAGCTCATCGATCAGGGTGGTTTAGGGCATGAGAAATTAACTCAGGCGCGTAACCAGCTGTTTGGTATGGTCGCTCAGCATCCTGACCTTCTGGTTGGCGTGCGTCCTAACGGCCTGGAAGATACGCCGCAGTTCAAGATCGATATCGATCAGGAAAAAGCGCAGGCGCTTGGCGTTTCAATTAGCGACATCAACACTACCCTTGGCGCGGCCTGGGGCGGCAGCTACGTCAACGACTTCATCGACCGCGGTCGCGTGAAGAAAGTGTACGTCATGTCTGAAGCGAAATACCGTATGCTGCCAGAAGACATCGGCAACTGGTATGTACGCGGCAGCGATGGTCAGATGGTGCCGTTCTCCGCCTTCTCCACTTCCCATTGGGAATATGGTTCACCGCGTCTGGAGCGTTACAACGGTCTGCCATCGATGGAAATCCTCGGTCAGGCCGCACCGGGACGCAGTACGGGTGAAGCGATGGCGATGATGGAACAGTTGGCAAGCAAACTGCCTTCTGGCGTCGGCTACGACTGGACCGGTATGTCCTATCAGGAACGCCTGTCCGGCAACCAGGCCCCAGCGCTGTACGCCATTTCGCTTATCGTCGTCTTCCTGTGTCTGGCGGCGTTGTACGAAAGCTGGTCGATTCCGTTCTCCGTCATGCTGGTGGTACCGTTGGGTGTTGTCGGCGCGCTGTTAGCGGCAACCTTCCGCGGACTGACTAACGACGTTTACTTCCAGGTCGGCCTGCTGACGACCATCGGTCTGTCGGCGAAGAACGCGATACTTATCGTTGAATTCGCCAAAGACCTGATGGAAAAAGAAGGCAAAGGCCTGATTGAAGCGACGCTGGAAGCAGTACGTATGCGTCTGCGTCCAATCCTGATGACCTCTCTGGCGTTTATCCTTGGGGTAATGCCGCTGGTTATCAGCTCCGGCGCAGGTTCCGGCGCGCAGAACGCCGTCGGTACTGGCGTAATGGGCGGGATGGTGACCGCGACGGTTCTGGCCATCTTCTTCGTGCCGGTATTCTTCGTGGTGGTTCGTCGCCGCTTCAGTAAGAAAACTGAAGATATTGAGCATAACCATCCGGTTGAGCATCATTAATCTTGCTTAAGCTAAGGGCCGCATTTGCGGCCCTTTTTCTTTAGGGGGTTTTTAAACGCACACATTGTTATTGTTTATTTTACGTTCTGACATATAATATACATTGATGAACGTTGTTCTATCTTTATTAAGATTTCCGTTATTGGCTTCACCATCAGGCTTCATTCAGAATATTCTTAATTACCAACAACCTCCCAACAACCTTTTCGCTGCAGGCAGGCGTCAATCAGATAACCTGATGATATATAAGGCTGACGTTCCAGTTTCGCCAAACATAAAAGGAATTCGTATAATAGAATCTGTTTTTTTAAGATAAATTAACCGTATTTATTGTAATTTTTCGTAATAGCACGGTGAAATGTTTTTGAGACTGGATTATAGTTAAATCACAGGATTACAATGTTTGAGCCTGGTCTTCATCCCACAACGGTGTTTGTTAGTCGTCGTTTAAACCACTTACAAGGGGATGTGTTATGGACGAGTACTCGCCAAAAAGACATGATATCGCGCAGCTTAGATTTCTCTGCGAAACCCTGTATCATGACTGCCTTGCAAACCTGGAAGAGAGCAACCGCGGCTGGGTTAACGATCCCACTTCGGCGGTGAATCTTCAATTAAATGAATTGATCGAGCACATAGCAACTTACGCGCTTAATTATAAAATTAAGTATGCTGAGGATAATAAGCTGATTTCTCAGCTTGACGAATACCTGGATGACACTTTTATGCTGTTCAGTAGCTATGGCATAAACACAAGCGATCTCCAAAAATGGCGTAAATCCGGCAATCGCTTATTCCGATGCTTTGTGAACGCCAGCCGGGAGAACCCGGTAAGTCTTTCTTGTTAGAATTATTACATTCAAAAGGTGAAATGATGTCTGGTAAACCATTAACTAAAACAGACTATTTGATGCGTTTACGCCGCTGTCAGACAATTGATACGCTGGAGCGCGTAATTGAAAAGAATAAATATGAACTTTCCGACAATGAATTGGCGGTATTTTACTCAGCAGCCGATCATCGTCTTGCTGAATTGACCATGAATAAGCTATACGACAAAATCCCAACTTCAGTATGGAAATTTATCCGCTAGTTCATTTTCTGTCATTAATACCACGGCGCGTCAACAGGGATCACTCGGGATATTAAACGCCTGAGTCCCATATTGCTGCATATGAAACCGGTTTCGCTTTATACTGTTTCTTCTTTAACCAGGAGAAGACCATGAGCGAAGAAAAAAGGAAAATGATCGCCGGCGAACCTTACCTTGCTGGAGACGCAACGCTAAAAGCAGACCGCCTGTATGCAAGGCAGGTACTGCACCGCTATAACCACTCTGCTCCGGATGAACGCGAATCGCGTGCGGCACTGCTGAGCGAACTATTTGGCAAGCCCACCGACGCGTATATCGAGCCCACTTTCCGCTGCGATTATGGCTATAACATCAGCCTCGGCGCCAATTTTTACGCTAACTTTGACTGCGTAATGCTTGATGTTTGCCCGATTCGGATTGGTGATAACTGTATGCTGGCGCCGGGCGTTCACATCTATACTGCGACCCATCCGCTCGATCCGACGGAACGTAATAGCGGTATCGAGTATGGAAAACCGGTGGTTATCGGCCATAACGTGTGGATTGGCGGCCGGGCGGTCATCAACCCCGGCGTCACCATCGGTGACAACGCGGTTATCGCATCCGGTGCCGTGGTGGTAAAAGATGTGCCGGCCAATGCAGTAGTCGGCGGTAATCCTGCACAAATCATCAAGCTGCTATTAACCGAATAATAGTAACTGTTATGCTTTTCTGTAACTGATCTGTTACTTTAACCCTAGTCTCCGGCAACATAAAATAACCGCCAAACTGAGCCGTAGAGCCTGAAATGCCGGGCTCTACGAAGAATCGGGGACTAAAATGACAGAAATACAGCGCCTGCTAACCAACACCATTGAGGAACTGAACGAAAAAGAAAAACGCGATAATCGCCCGCGTTTTAGTATCAGTTTTATTCGCAATCACCCGTGGCTATTTGTCGCCATGTACGCCGCCTTTTTGGCCACGCTCGTCGTCATGCTGCGCTCTGAGACGCTGGTTGATTCCGTATGGCTACTGGTCGTCCTGTTTGTCCTGTTGAATGGCTTCTTCTTCTTTGACGTCTACCCGCGCTACCGTTATGAAGATATCGACGTGCTCGATTTTCGCGTCTGTTATAACGGTGAATGGTATAACACCCGCTTCGTACCTGAGCAGCTAATTGACGGCATTCTGCAATCGCCGCAGGTCGGCCATGAACAGAAAGCCCAGTTGCAGAAAATGATCGCCACCAAAGGGGAACTCTCGTTCTACGATGTCTTCACCCTGACCCGCGTTGCTGCCTGATTAGCCGGTTCAACGTCCGCAGCGACGCGACGAAATGCGCCGCGGACGTATTACCATAACCCAATACCAGGCCGCTACGCGCGGTCTGTGGGTTAAGATAAAAGCGGCTTAGCGCCGCTGGCGCCATTTGATACCGTCGCGCCTGCTCGACAATTTGCACATCGTCGATGCCATCAATGGCGACGGTTAAATGCAGCCCGCCCTCTCCGCCCCAAATATCATTCGCCAGCTCGAATTCGCTTGCGACCGCCTCGCGTAACAGCTGCTGACGCCGACGATACAATCGGCACATTGAAGCCAGATGGCGCGCATAATGCCCCTCTTCGATGAACAGCGCCAGCGCGCGCTGTTCCAGTCGATGGCCGCCGCGCAACAGCGCGCCGATCGCCTCCTGCGCCGCCTCGGCCAGCGCAGGAGGCATTACCGCAAATCCTATTCTCAGTGACGGGAAAAGCGTTTTACTGAAGGTGCCAAGATAAACCACCGGCGCCTGCGTCACCATGCCGAGCATCGCCTGAATGGGTTCGCCGCTGTAGCGAAACTCGCTGTCATAGTCGTCTTCAATAATCCATACGTTATGCTGGCGGGCATACTCCAGCAACGCCAGACGGCGGCCGGCGCTCATCACCGCCCCGCTCGGGTACTGGTGCGAAGGTGAGGTAAAAATAAGCCGTGGCGGCGGCTCGTCCGCGATATCTGGCCGCATGCCATCGCTATCAACCGCAATCCCTTTTATTTGCAATCCGGCTTTAATAAACACGCTTTTGGCGCCGAAATAACCGGGTTCTTCGACCCAGGCGGTATCCCCCGCCTCGCTCAGCAGATGCGTGCAAAGATTAACCCCCTCCAGCGCGCCTTCAGTAATCACAATTTGCCGCGCTGTGCAGCGTATGCCCCGGGATAAGGTCAGATGACGGGCAATCGCCTCGCGCAGCGCTGGTTCACCGGCCGCCTCCCCATACCCAAGAATCGTACTGCCGTTCTCGCGCAGTACCCGATCGAGCAAACGACGCCAGATAGCCAGCGGGAAGTAGTTCACCGCGGGCATTCCGGTAGTCAACAACAGTGCCGGAGAATCCCGTCGACCCGGCTGCGGTAGCGTGCGCAAGCGCTCAGGTAAAACAAACGTTGGCGGCGTCGGCTCGCTTTCCGCCAGCATATTGAGCGCCGCGACATACGTCCCCTGACGACTGCGGTTTAGATATCCCTCTATCGCCAGCTGCTCCAGGGCGCTGTTTACGGTATTGCGCGATACGCCAGCACGTTGAGCAATAACGCGGGCGCCCGGCAACCGGCTATGGCTAAGTAATTCGCCCTGTAAAATGGCCTCGCGCAGCGTCTGATACAGCGCGCGCTGTAGCGTCGCGTCTCCCCGCAGCTGTATCCCGCGCGTCAGCAAGGCAAAAAAAGCATCGTCCGGTATATTCATCATTGCTCCTCGTGGCACCATGAAAAGATACCCGGATGGCACTTTTTATGGAACCAGCAGATGTTTAATCTCAGGACTCTTCCCGCAAACAGGACTTGACTGATGACGCAATACAACCAATTTAACCAACTCGTTGGCGACGCTTTACCTGACTGGCAGCCACGCCCATGGCCGCAGCGCCAGACCTTACAAGGACAGTCATGCCGCCTGGAACCGCTTGCCGTTAAACACGCGCAAGCGCTGTTCAACGCCTATAGACAGGCGCCTGATACCCGCGCCTGGACCTGGCTTTTGCGTGAACCGGAAAACAGCGTTGCCGAGTTCAGCGCCTGGATTGCCAGCATCAGCGAGCTTAACGACCCGCTTCACTTCGCGGTAATTGATGAACAGAGTGGGCAGCCGGTCGGATCGTTAGCGCTAATGCGTATTGACGCCAAAAACGGCGTCGTTGAAGTCGGCCATGTTCACTTTTCGCCGCTGCTGAGCCGCAAAGCGATGGCCACCGAGGCACAGTGGTTGCTGATGCGTTATGTCTTTGAGTCGCTCGGCTACCGTCGCTATGAGTGGAAATGCAATAGCCTGAATGAACCATCGCGGCGCGCGGCGCTGCGCTTAGGCTTTCAGTTCGAGGGGCGCTTTCGACAAGCGCTGGTGATAAAAGGCCACAATCGCGATACCGACTGGTTTTCCATTATCGATAGCGAGTGGCCGCAGGTGGATAGCGCGATGCGCCAGTGGCTGGCCGCTGGTAATTTTGATGCCAACGGCCAGCAATATCGCACGCTGGAGAGCTTCCGCAAGCCTACGAATTAACGCCGTTTTTTACGTCCCTGCACCGCTTTAAAACGCGGATTGCTTTTGCAGATAACGTACAGCCGCCCTTTGCGTTTCACTATCTGGCAATCCGGGTGGCGCTGTTTAGCGCTACGCAATGAGTTCAGTACCTGCATATTTAGCTCCTTTTGGCATCAATAAAACCACCGAAGCGCTGACGGAAACGAGCGGCGCTACCTTCGGTGGCATGCGTTTTCTGCTTACCGGTGTAATACGGATGGGATTTAGACGAAACATCTAAGGTGACATACGGATAGGTCACGCCATCCAGTTCAATCTCACACTCGGTTTTAATAGTGGATCCCACTTTGAAGTACTCGTTCACGCTCGTATCGTGGAAAACGACGGTACGGTAGTGCGGATGAATATTAGCTTTCATAGCGAACCTCAATTAATATGTTATAACATAACAATTAAGGTACACCGTTGAACGCCAAAGATCAACCACAGGAAATTAACGGTTTCAGCAAGAACCACGCGATGTCTCAGGAGGCGATGATTTGCCCCCCTTCTCCCAAATCGCGGCATTCGCGATCCGGGTCTTTTTTTCGCTTTCGCGTATACTCAGAGCAATTCCCCGTTAAAATAAGGACATACCCATGACGACTCGCCATTTAATGAGTCTGGTTACAGGGGTACTTATTCTCGCGATCGTGCTGCCCATCGCCTTAAGTATCTGGCTGGCAATGCGTCAGGCGCAGGCGCAGTTTTATAGCGAGCTCGACCACTACTCAAAACGCATTGTGATGCGCGTGGAACAGGTCGCTGCTCAGGCCAAAGAAGCATTACAAGAAGCCGATGCGCACACCGCCACCGCCTGTTCGCCAGAACATCTGTTGAATATGCGCCGCATTGCCTACACCCATCGCTATGTGCAGGAAGTACTCTGGCTGCGTAATTCGGTGCCGATGTGCTCATCGCTTGAGGATCACCAGGTCTCAGTCACGTTTCCGCCCCCCGACCACGTGACTGCCGACGGTTACAGCACCTGGCTTACCTCGATCAATGACCTCGGCCTGCAGCATCGCATGACCGCTTTCGGCAATAAAAATCATATTGTGATGATCGACCCGGTGTCGTTTATTGATGTTATCGCCACCGGTCAGGAAAAGATCCACACGATATTATTCGGCACCGAGCACGATCAGGTGGTGATCAGTAGCCAACCGATCGATCCCGCGGTTTGGACGCGAATTAAAAACCTCCATAGCGAGACGCTGACGCTGAATGACACCGTCTATCGCGTGCATATCATCCCTGAACTGGGTCTTGGCGTCGCCAGTTGGTCGTCCACGCAGCCACTGGATGCGCGCCTTCGCCAGCAGCTGCTGCTATGGCTGCCGATTGGGCTCTTTACCAGCCTGTTGACCTCTTTTTTACTTCTGCGCCTGCTGCGCAGATTACGCTCGCCGCGTTATGGCATGCTGGATGCGCTGCAATCCGATGCCATCCAGGTTTACTATCAGCCGATCGTCTCGCTGGAGGATGGTAAAATCGCCGGCGCCGAAGCGCTGGCCCGCTGGCAGCAGCCGGATGGGACCTTTTTATCACCGGATATTTTCATCCCGCTAGCCGAGCAAACCGGGCTTATCACCCGGTTGACCGAGGATATCGTGCGTAAAATCTTTTCCGATCTCGGTCCCTGGCTGCGCCATCATCCGCAGATGCACATTTCTATTAATCTGTCGGTGGACGACCTACGCTCGCCCACGCTACCCAAACTACTCAAGGAGCAGCTGGCGCGCTGGGGAATCAACGCGGAACAGATCCCCCTTGAGCTTACCGAACGCGGCTTTGTCGATCCGCAAACCACCCTGCCGGTGATTATTGGCTATCGCCAGGCGGGACACCGGATCTCGATTGATGATTTCGGCACCGGTTATTCCAGCCTCAGCTACCTGCAGACGCTGGATGTGGATACGCTGAAGATCGATAAGTCATTTGTCGATACGCTGGAATATAAACCTCTCACGCCACATATCATTGACATGGCGAAGGCGCTGAATCTGGCGATCGTCGCCGAAGGGGTGGAAACCCCCGCTCAGCGCGACTGGCTGCGCGCGCATGGCGTCAATTACGCACAAGGCTGGCTGTACTGTAAGGCGCTGCCGAAAGAGGAATTTATTCAGTGGGCGGAAAATAATATTAAAGCGCATTAATATCATGTGCGGCGCGCTGGTAACCAGTCGCGCCGCCGGATTTACTCGTCAAGAATCGGCGCAAAACCGCCGAAGATCATGCGTTTGCCGTCAAAGGGCAAGCTATCGCTAAGCGCTTTGATCCGCGGGTCGCTCATCATTTTCGCATTGGCCGCGTCCCTGATCTCTTTAGACGGGTACTCGATCCAACTGAATACCACTTCCTCATCCGCCTGCGCTTTAACCGACATGCGGAAATCCGTCAGCTTCCCTTCCGGGACATCATCCGACCAACACTCCACCACGCGCGTGGCGCCAAACTCTTTAAACAACGGCGCCGATTTTGCTGCCAGTTCGCGGTATGCCTCCTTATTTTCCGCAGGGACGGCAACGACAAAACCATCAACATACTTCATGAGTGAGTCTCCGAAGTGAACAGCGCCGGCGGCATATCCGTCGGCGTCTGAGTGATAAGTTTAGTCGCTGCTATTGCGAACGGCGATTTCAGGACGCCAGTTCCCGGCTTTTAGCCGCCGCACTGACTGGCCGCGGTTGACGGAACCAGGGCAAAAATAGCTGGATCAGCGGTCCGATAGCAAAGGCGTAAACCACGGTGCCAACCCCGACTTTACCGCCCAGCAGCCAGCCAATTAGCAGCACCGAGACTTCGATGGCGGTACGGATACCACGCAGCGACCAGCCGGTCCGCGCGTGCAATCCGGTCATCAGGCCATCGCGCGGTCCGGGGCCAAAACCGGCGCCGATATACATCCCGGTCGCTATCGCATTCATCACCACCGCGCCGGCTAGCAGCAGGCTACGCGCGGGCAGCGATTCCAGCGGCGGAAGTACCGCGAGAGTGGCATCGGCCGCAAGGCCCAGCACGATGACATTGCTAATGGTGCCGAGACCCGGCATCTGGCGCAGCGGGATCCACAGCAGCAGCACCGCGGCGCCGGTCACAATAATCACCGTGCCGAAACTGATATTAAGCTGTTTCGCCACCCCCAGATGAAACACATCCCACGGATCGGCCCCGAGGTTGGCATGGACGAATAACGCCGTCGACACGCCATAGAGAACCAGACCGATATAAAGTTGTAGCAAACGACGGACCATAAACACCTCAGTATGTATTGCGAACTCCCCCATCATCAGCAAAAATGGATTGGTAATTAATGGCCAGTTTTTGAAAAGTGGATCGCTATGTCAGTACGTCGTTTTGGAACACAATCGCTGGTACGCCTGCTCGGCAACTGGCAGGCCCCTTCCTCGCGCGCGCCGCTGTGGCGGCAGCTGGCGGAAGCGCTGCGTCTATTGATCCTTGATGGAAGGCTGGCGCTGGAGACCCGTTTGCCCGGCGAACGAGAACTGGCGACGGCGCTAAATGTTAGCCGCACCACTATCGCCAGCGCGCTGGGGTTATTGCGAGAAGAAGGCTATCTGCAAAGTCGCCAGGGGAGTGGTTCACGCATTGCGCTACCTGCCGGCCCTCTGCTGCCCGGTGAACAGACGCTTTCGGCGCCTTCGGTCAATCTCGCCACCGCCGCCCTCAGCGCCGGACCGGAAATTCATCAAGCCTACAGCCACGCGCTGACGCTGATGCCGCAGTATTTGTCCTATACCGGGTACGATCAGCAGGGGTTAGTCGATTTACGCACGGTGATTGCCCGCCGCTATAGCGAACGCGCACTGCCGACGCAGGCAGATGAAATCATGATCGTAAATGGCGCGCTGAGCGGATTTGCCCTGGTACTGCGTTTGTTAACCGGGCCAGGCGACCGGGTGGTGGTTGATGCTCCCTCCTATCCGATGGCAATTAACGCCATTCGCGGCGCCTCCTGCCGGCCAGTAGGCGTGGCGTTACCGGAAAAGGGCTGGGACTGCGACGGACTGGCGGCAACCATTGCGCAAACCTCGCCGCGGCTGGCCTTTATGATGCCGGATTTTCATAATCCCACCGGCCGCTGCATGGATAGCGAGACCCGGCAGCGCGTCGCCGATCTGGCCGCCAGCACGCGAACGACGCTGGTTGCCGACGAGACGATGGTGGATTTATGGTACAACGCCCCGCCGCCGCCGCCGCTGGCGGCTTTCAATCCTGAAGCGCCGATAATCACTATTGGTTCCGCGGGGAAAACGTTCTGGGGTGGACTGCGAGTTGGCTGGATCCGCGCGCCCGCGTCGACTATCGCCTCGCTCATCCAGGCGCGGGATACGCTCGATCTCGGCTCGCCGCTGCTAGAGCAGCTGGCTTGCCGTTGGCTACTGGAAAACGAAAAGGCGTTATTGCCGCAACGGCGTGCGATGCTGGCCGCGCGTCGCGATATGTGCGCCGCATTAATGGCGGAATATTTTCCCCACTGGCGCTTTTGCGTCCCCGAGGGCGGGCTGTCATTTTGGGTGGAGCTGCCGGAAATGTTAGCGACACAGTTCTCAGTACGTGCGGAGAATGCCGGCATTCATATCGGTACCGGTACGCGTTTCGGCCTGGAGGGGGCCTTCGATCGTTATTTACGTTTGCCTTTCACCCTGCCGGATACGGAATTGCGCAACGCCTTCAGCATTTTACAACCGCTGTGGCAGTCCCTTACGCAACAGAAAGAAATGACGCGAATGCGTAAAATAATATAATAAAATATCGACGGGCTGGAATCAGCCCGTCAAAAACCACCATCCATGATGAATATGAGATGTTTTATAAAATTGCAGTGCCATCTTGCCTACGCCGCATGTCATTAAAATGACAACCGCGTAATCATTTCATTAATGCTGGCGCGGAATTGGAAAACCTTTTAGCGAAATAATAAAGCCATCGTCATCTTTTTTTATTTTTGCGCCGGTTTCACACCAGTCGGAAGCAATGCGAAAAAACTCATCACTACCGATATTCCAGTTCAGGCGCACGTGCTTAACGTACCCGGAACGCAGCAGGTCACAGGCTTCACTGTAACTGCTGGCTGTAGAGAATTGTTGTTTCATCTTTTCTTCTTCAGAAGTTTGCGTAATGCTTTGATTTCTTTAGGGGTTAACGGCGACGCTTCCTCTTCGGTATGCTGGTTATCAATATCCTCATGCGAAACCCCCGCCTCGTCTGCTGAATCAATGGCCGCCAGCGCCAATTGCAGCAGCTTCTCCGTTGCCGTGCCTAAATTCTCGTTATTGACTTCCGCATAATGACGCAGTTTATCTTTTAACTCTGCGTCAATTTTCACATTCAGAACTACTGTGGTCATGATCACGCTTCCCGTGCAATAAAATCATCATAATTAATACACGAAGTTAACATCTTGATCCAGAGATATTATTTATCCTTAATAATATCTGGTAATTCCAGGAAATAATTTGCCCATTATATATGACATGAAGATGACATTAGTATGTCATTATTATTTCACATTTATGACAATGCACAATTAAGGAATGAAAAAGCGTCGTTTTAGTAACGTAAAACAATAAATGAAGTGAGATTGCTTATAATAGTAGCAGAGAATAAAAGCACAGCAAATGAAGGGAGATTAAATCAGGGTACCCGGAATTGGGTGGGGGCCCTGCCAGCTACATCCCGGCACACACGTCGTCTGCTCTGGCTGCTTCCTTCCGGACCTGACCTGGTAAACAGAGTAGCGTTGCGGGAGAACCAACAGAGCCCCCATTGAGAGCGTTGATAACCAACGCGCTGGCGCATTATCCCTATAGCACTCCTGAATTGCAAGCCACTCGCGTCCAGCTGCTGGTTTATTATGCAAAACGTCGGATTTCCCGGCAAATAGTGCCTTTACCCGGCCTAATGCCCCAGCAATGAGAGAGATTGCGAGCCCCATCGCGGCACAGTTTACCGCAACCCGCCATACTTGTTCATCCTGGGTCTTTTCAACGTGTTGTCGCTACGGTAATCGCATGACTCAATCGCCACGCCCCACCACTACCTTGCCCATGCCCGCCATTGATGGCGTAACCGTCCCCTTTCACGGCATGAATTTTCTACGCCCCGAGCTGCTGCTGGATTTCGTCAGCATCAGTAGCGCGCCGCTGCTGTCGGTGACCCCCGTTGCCCTGCTCTTTTCCACGGTGGGCGTGTTGCAACACGTCGAGCTACGTAAGCTGCCCGTTGAGGTCAAAGGCCGGGTGGTCTATCCCATCTCATCGCTCAAATACCCGACGCTGCGCGGCAAGCTCATTATCAATGCGCAATCGCAGCGGCTAAAATTCCTCGAAAGCCTGATCGCCACCAGCCCGCATGACAATATTCACGGTATGCAGATCCTCGGGCTGGCGCTGGAATTCACCGTCCTGTGACGGCTGTACAGCACGCGGTCAAGCGCTTATTCTGAGCTTTTCTCACGTGAAGGAGTGATGATGGAGGACGCCCACGACAGCTTTCCCCAGCGGGTCTGGCAGATAGTCGCCTCAATTCCGGAAGGGTATGTCACCACCTACGGCGATGTCGCTCTGCTGGCGGGTTCGCCGCGCGCGGCGCGACAGGTAGGCGGCGTGTTAAAGCGCCTACCGGAAGGCTCAACCCTGCCATGGCACCGGGTGGTGAATCGCCACGGCGATATTTCGCTGACCGGCCCCGACCTGCAGCGCCAACGTCAGGCGCTGCTGGCGGAAGGCGTCCAGGTCTCCGGCAGCGGGCATATCGACCTGCAACACTATCGCTGGGTTTATTAAGGGCAAAAAAATGCCCCTGAACAGGGGCATGAAGACGTTTATTGCGCCATCGGCGCCATATCATTAGCCACCGGCACTGGCGCATGCTGCACCGGCACCAGCACCAGATCGGCGCGGTTACCGCCCTGGGTAATCACGGTCTGTACGGTATCGGTAATAAACATCAGCTGGCCATTTACGGTAATCGCCGAACTCAGCAGGATCCGCGCGTTCGGTTTGATATCCGCCTGGTTATACGGCAGAACAAAGTTGAACGGCGCCTGCTTACCTTCTGTACGGACCGCTTTTTGCGACAATACGCGGGCTGGCGCATCGGCAAGCGACGCATCAGACAACGTCACGGTCAGTACCGCATCCGGCGGTAACGCTACCCGTTGGCGAATATTGATAGTCCCGGAAACATTAGGCTGTTGCTGCGAGGAGCTCAGTGAGGCAATGCCGTAAGGATCGGGTGCCGTCGTCTGATGAGCGGCGTTGCTGTTCGAATTATTCGCACAGGCGGATAAGGCCGCAGCAACGGCGATAGCACTTAACATATAGGCAAATTTCATTATGTTCTCCTTTTCATCCCTTTAGTCACAGGAGTACGTCCTGCCATCACGATGGCTAAGACATTAGTATCGTGAATAAGTGTGGCACAGATCTCAGAATAATTCCCGGAAAGGGGCATTTATTCAGATTATTACACCCATCGGACCACTTGAGATTCCAGGTTATACTTGCCCTCAATATGCGCTGCGTCAGCGCCGCTATCATTAATTGAGGGTATCTATGAGTCAGGCTCTAACCAATCTGCTGGCATTATTAAATCTGGAAAAAATTGAAGAAGGGCTGTTTCGCGGGCAGAGCGAAGATCTCGGCTTACGTCAGGTCTTCGGCGGTCAGGTGGTCGGTCAGGCGCTGTATGCCGCCAAAGAAACCGTGCCTGAGGGCCGCCTGATTCACTCCTTTCATAGTTACTTTCTGCGTCCTGGCGATAGCCAGAAACCTATCGTTTATGATGTTGAAGTACTACGAGACGGCAACAGCTTCAGCGCTCGCCGGGTGGCGGCTATCCAGCACGGTAAACCCATCTTTTACATGACCGCCTCGTTCCAGGCGCCGGAACCGGGCTACGAACATCAAAAAGCAATGCCGGCAGCGCCTTCGCCGGAAGGTCTGCCCTCTGAAACCGATATCGCCCGTAAGCTGGCGCATTTGTTGCCGCCGCAGGCGAAAGAGAAGTTTCTCAGCGACAAACCGCTGGAAATTCGCCCGGTAGAGTTCCATAACCCGCTGAAAGGCCACGTTGCCGAACCCACCCGCCAGGTGTGGATCCGCGCCAACGGCGTAGTGCCGGATGATATTCGTGTCCACCAGTCGCTGCTGGGCTATGCATCTGATTTTAATTTCCTGCCGGTTGCGCTGCAGCCGCACGGCGTCGGTTTCCTTGAACCAGGTATGCAGGTCGCCACCATTGACCACTCAATGTGGTTCCACCGCCCGTTCAACATCAACGAATGGCTGCTGTACAGCGTCGAAAGCACCTCTGCCTCCAGCGCCCGCGGCTTTGTTCGCGGCGAATTCTATACCCAGGACGGTATTCTGGTCGCCTCGACGGTGCAGGAAGGCGTCATGCGTAACCGCAATAACTAATTCGCGACGGGCCCACAACGGGCCCGCTTACCTTTAACGGCCAAGCAATTCGCGCGCATCGGCAATAAAATCCCCCAGCAGTCCGTTGCGACTCTGCCGCCGCCAGCATAACGTGAGCGTCGTTACGGCAAAGGTCTCTTCTAACAGGCAATAACTGACTTCCGACACCAGCATGGCGCTTTGCGTCTCGGGCACCAACGTCACCCCCATCCCCATCGATACCTGGCCAATCGCCGTGGAGACATCACGCGTGTACTGAATCTTACGGGGTGTAAAACCCGCCTGCCGACAGGCGCTGATGGCTGACCATCCCAATCCGACGCCGCTGGGATCCTGCTGAATGAAAAACGTCTCTTCCGCCAGCGCCGCGAGTGGAATTGCG
Organism: Klebsiella sp. 141153; assembly: GCF_032601995.1. NCBI lineage: Bacteria > Pseudomonadati > Pseudomonadota > Gammaproteobacteria > Enterobacterales > Enterobacteriaceae > Klebsiella > Klebsiella sp. 141153. The sequence continues at coordinate 177,186 of NZ_JAQIRJ010000005.1, forward strand.
CGCCTGCTGGCGAGCGCATGATGGCGAGGCACCACCGCCACCAGCGGCCGGGTCGCAATATCCAGCGACTCCAGTTCATCATATTGCGCGCCTGGCGAGCGGATAAACGCCAGGTCGACCGTTTCGCTTAATAAACCGGTTATCAGGTCGTTAACGTTATGCTCTTCAATTAGCAAATCGGCTTCGGGTTGGCGTTGACGATAATTTCGTATTAACACGCTCAGCGCCGGGTCAAAAATAGCCGAGCCAACGTAGCCAATTTTCAACTGCCCTTTACGCCCCTGTCGCAAACTGCGCGCATTCTCGCGAAATTTATCGCAGTGGCCGAGAATCATCCGCGCCTCGGCCAGCAAAAATTGCCCTTCGGCGGTCAGGGCGACGTTGCGTCGATCGCGAGTGAACAGCGGTAGCTCCAGCGCGCTTTCGAAACTTTTAATCTGCTGGGTCAGCGCTGGTTGCGTGATATGCAGACGCTGCGCCGCCCGGCCAAAGTGCAACTCTTCCGCCAGAACCGTAAATGCCTGTAGTTGTCGATAATCCATCACGCCCTCCCGAAAACACTGATAATAATCTCTTATTAAAATAAGGGGAAATGTGATTGGACTCTTATCGGTATCTGGTGAGAATTAATAGCCATTGCCAGAAAACTGAAGGAAGCACGATGTCTGAACAACATGTAAAAGTAACCGATCTGCGTTCTGCTTTGGCGCTATTGAGTCAGTACGATAATGAACTGATCTACACCGACGAACCCGTCGACCCCATTGCCGAACTCTCCGGCGTATATCGCTACGTTGGCGCCCACGGAACCGTACAGCGCCCGACCCGCGTAGGCCCGGCGATGATCTTTAACAAGGTCAAAGGCTATGATGATGTCAGGGTGCTCATTGGCCTGCTGTGTTCGCGACAGCGCGTTGCGCGCCTGTTTGGCACCACGCCGGAAAATCTGGCGTTTATGCTCAAAGACTCCGTAGCGAATCCTATCGCGCCAATCACTATCCCGCGTGAACGAGCGGCCTGCCAGGAAGTGGTGCATCTGGCAAGCGATCCTGATTTCGATATTCTCAAAATATTACCCGCGCCGACTAACACCCCGGAAGACGCCGGTCCTTACTTTACTCTCGGTATGTGCTATGCCGCGGATCCGGAAACCGGCGACCATGACGTCACCATCCACCGCCTGTGCGTACAGAGCAAAGACGAAATCTCAATGTATTTCGTACCGGGTCGTCATCTCGACACCTTCAGACAAAAAGCCGAGGCTGCCGGGAAAGCGTTGCCCATCTCGATTAGCATCGGCGTGGATCCGGCGATTGAAATTGGCGCCTGCTTTGAACCACCGACCACTCCTCTCGGGTTTGACGAACTCTCTATCGCCGGCGCTCTGCGTAATCAGGCGGTCGAGCTCAGCGAATGCGTGAGCGTCAACGCCCGCGCCATCGCCAATGCCGAAATCGTTATTGAAGGTGAACTGCTGCCTGGCGTGCGGGTACGCGAAGACCAGAATACCAACAGCGGCAAAGCCATGCCGGAGTTCCCCGGCTACACCGGTAGCGCTCAGGCGGAAGTGCCGGTGATAAAAGTTAAAGCGATTACCCACCGCCGCCACCCGATTCTGCAAACCTGTATCGGGCCGAGCGATGAGCATACCAATCTGGCCGGGATCCCGACCGAAGCCAGCATTCTGCAAATGGTAGAGCGCGCGCTTCCAGGCTTCGTACAAAACGTCCACTGCCCCTCTCCGGGGACGGGTAAATATCTCGCCGTGCTGCAGGTGAAGAAACGCACGCCAAGCGATGAGGGCCGTCAGCGCCAGGCCGCGCTACTGGCCTTTTCCGCCTTCTCCGAGCTGAAGCACGTGATGCTGGTCGATGAGGACGTCGATGTATTCGACATCAACGACGTGATGTGGGCGATGACCACCCGCTATCAGGGCGATGTCAGCACCGTGTTTATTCCCGGCGTACGTTGCCATCCGTTGGATCCATCATCCGACCCGGCCTTCAGCCCATCGATTCGCGATAGCGGCATTGCCTGCAAAACCATTTTCGACTGCACCGTTCCGTGGAATATGAAAGCCCACTTCCAGCGCAGCCAATTTATGGAAGTGGATGTTGATCGCTTTATCCCTGGCTTCAGTAAGAAATAAATTCCACGCAAAGAAAAAGCCTCCCGGACGGGAGGCTTTGACGCTTATGGAGATTGCTCGCTTTATCAGGCGTTGTAGGCGTTTTCGCCGTGGCTGTTGACGTCCAGCCCTTCGCGCTCCTGCTCTTCCGGCACGCGCAGGCCGACGGTCATCGCCGCCACTTTGAAGCCGATATACGCGACGACGGCGGACCACACCACGGTAATGCCAATACTTTCCAGCTGTACCAGTAACTGATGCCCCATCGTTACGCCTTCCGCATAGCCGACCCCGCCAAGGGTGGTAGAGGCGAAGATGCCGGTCAGGATACAACCGATGATGCCGCACACGCCGTGAACGCCAAACACATCGCATGGGTCATCGACGCGCAGCCAGCGTTTCAGCACCGTGACGCCCCACAGCCCGGCCAGGCCGGCGATGATACCAATAATCAGCGAGCCGCCAACGCCAACGTAGCCGCACGCCGGAGTAATGCCGACCAGGCCGGCAATCGCGCCGGAGCAGGCACCCAGCAGCGACGGTTTACCGCGAGTGGCCCATTCGCCGAAGGTCCAGGCCAGAATCGCGCCAGCGGTCGCCACGACGGTATTCACGAAGGCCAGCGCGGCAATTTCGTTGGCCGCGCTTGCGGAACCGGCGTTAAAGCCGAACCAGCCAACATACAGAATCGCCGTACCGGTAAAGACCATCGGCAGGTTATGCGGTTTAAACGCTTCTTTGCCAAAGCCCACGCGTTTGCCCATCATATACGCGCCCACCAGCCCCGCCACCGCGGCGTTGATGTGCACGACGGTACCGCCGGCGAAGTCCAGCGCGCCATGGGTCGCCAGCAGGCCGCCGCCCCACACCATATGCGCAATCGGCACGTAGGAGAGCGTGAGCCAAACCACCACAAAAATCAGTACCGCGGAGAAACGAATACGTTCCGCCAGCGCGCCGACGATCAGGCCCACGGTGATACAGGCGAAAGAGCCCTGGAAGGCGACATGGATATACTGATAGAACGACCCCATTAACGCTTTCAGTTCAATATTTTTCAGCATGACCCAGTCGAAGCTGCCAAAGAAGCTACCGCCGCTTCCGAAGGCAAGCGTATAGCCATAGATAACCCACAGCACGCAAACCAGGCCAAAAGTCACAATGACCTGAGTCAGCATTGAGAGCACGTTTTTACCGCGAATCAGGCCGCCGTAGAACAACGCAATGCCGGGGATTGTCATAAACAGCACCAGCGCGGTGCAAATCATCATAAAAGCGTTGTCGGCTTTATCCGCCACCGCCGGTTCGGCCGCCAGCGCCAGTCCCGGAAGCAGCGCCAGCGCTCCCAGAGCCGTTTTCATCGTCGTTCTCATCATCTCTTCATCCCCATCGCTGTGTGGTCAGGCAATTACAGTGCCGCTTCGTCGGATTCGCCGGTACGAATACGAATCACGCGCTGCAGTTCGGCGACAAAAATTTTGCCGTCGCCAATTTTTCCGGTCCAGGCGGCCTTGCCTATCACCTCGACAACCTCGTCCAGCTGATCGTCGGCAATCGCAATATCAATTTTTACTTTTGGCAGGAAATTGACGCTGTATTCGGCGCCGCGATAGAGCTCAGCATGGCCTTTCTGGCGGCCGAAGCCTTTCACTTCCGTGACCGTCAGGCCCTGAATGCCGATGGAGGACAACGCTTCGCGAACGTCTTCCAGTTTGAATGGTTTGATTACCACGGTAACCAGCTTCATAAATCCCCTCCAGTCAGTATTTGATAGTGGCCGCTGCTAACACAGGAGATAAAGCAAGGGATATGCCAAAAATGAAAACGGGCCGTGAATCGGCCCGTTTACGGAGAAAAAAACGCGAGGATGTTACTGGCGAGACGGCAAATAACCGCTAATGCGCAAAAATGCACCAATACGGTGCGCCCTTAGTGAGCAAGTTGCACCACTTCATGTCACCCCTGCACCAATGCCTGCTGATGGTGCATCAGGCGCTCAGCGACTCCTCCTCAACGCTGGCGGCTAACTCTTCGCCAGCCAGCTGTAGCTGGTACATCTGCCAGTAGCGGCCCTTCGCCGCCAGCAATTGCTGATGGTTTCCGCGCTCGACGGCCTGGCCACGGTGCAACACCAGGATCGTATCAGCCTCGACGATAGTCGACAGACGGTGGGCGATGACGACCAGCGTGGTGTGCTCGCGCACTTTCGCCAGCGCCTGCTGGATAGCCTGCTCGGTACCGGAGTCGATATTCGCTGTCGCTTCATCGAGGATCAGCACCTGTGGCGTTTCCACCAGCACGCGAGCCAGCGCCAGCAGCTGTTTCTGGCCCACCGACAGGTTGTTGCCCTGCTCGCCCAGTTGGGTATAAATCCCGTCGCTCATTTCGCGGGCAAGGTCAGCGAGCTGCACCGCCTCCAGCGCTTCCCAGACCTGCTGCTCGCTGATATCGCGCCCCAGCGTCACGTTGGCATAGAAGGTATCGGCTAATACCACCGGATCCTGTTGCACCATCGCGACGCCCCGACGTAAAGCGCTGTGGCTTAACGACGACAGCGGGCGGCCATCGAGGCGAATTTCGCCTTTGGTCAACGGGTAGTAGCCCATCATCAGGCTGGCCAACGTACTCTTACCGCTGCCGGTATGGCCAACCAGCGCCACAAAACCGCGCGAAGGTATATCCAGATTGATATCCTGCAGCACCAGCCGGTCGTCGCGATAGGCGAAAGAGACGTTATCAATCGCCACCGCGCCGCTGCGTAACGGCGCGCTATCGCTACCCCAGCTCTGGCGCGGACGGTCCATCAGTTCAAACACGCGCTCGCCCGCCACTACCGCCTGCTGCAGCATCGACTGCTGGGTGGTAAGTTCGATCAGTGGTTCGTTCAGGCGTCCGAGGTAGCTAATGAAGGCGTATAACACCCCGACTTCGATACTTCCGGAAGCGCTAAAACCAAACAGCATCAGCAGGCCGCAGAGGATCAGCGATGAAAACAGGCTTAACAGCGGGCGCAGCAGAAAACCATCCAGACGCAGCGTCTGCATGCGCGCCAGATAGTGACCGTAGCTGGCTTCACGCATCCGCTCGCCGAATCGCGCCTGCTGGCGGAACTGCTGAATAACGCCCATCCCGTTGATGACTTCGTTGAAGCCATCATTGATATCGGCAAGCCAGGCGCGCATGCGACGCACGATCGGCGTGCTGTAGCGCTGATAGATAGCCATGACGATCAGCACCGCCGGGAAGATAGCCACCGCCACCAGCGCCATTCGCCAGTCGAGACTAAACATCGCCACTAGCATCGCGCCAATCAGCGCCGCGCTGCGCAGCACCGTCGCCACAACCGTCACGTACAGGTCGCGAATCACTTCGGTGTCGTTGGTAACGCGCGAAATCAGTTGACCGACCGGTTGTGTATCAAACTCGCTGAGCGGTTGGCGCAGCGCGGCGTCCATCACATCGCTGCGCAACTGCTGCACCACGCCGACCGCCGCCCGGTTAAACAGCAGCGCCTGGTTATAGTGCAGCGTAGCGGCAAGGATCTGCAGGCAGATATAGGCCGCCGCCAGGCCGCTGACCAGCTTCACCGGCAGCGATTGTTTCGCCACCATGTTATCAATGAAATAGCTTATCAGCAGCGGGCCGCTGACTTCCGCGGCCGCCGCTATCCACATCATGATGACCGCAATAATAAGTGGCTTACGCCACGGCGAACCGTAGGCCAGCAGACGTTTAAGGGTCGGCCAGAGATGAGCGAAATTACACATCAACCGCCTCCTCATCCTGCGGCGCATCGTCAAGCGCCGCTTCCAGTTGCTGATAGCGATACATATCGCGATACCATCCCGCCTGGACGACAAGCTGCTCGTGGCGGCCGCGCTGCGCGATATGGCCGTGTTGCAAAACCAAAATTTCACTGGCTTCGGTTAATGCTGAGAGGCGATGGGCGCTGATGATCACCGTCCGCCCCTCCCCCCACTGGCGCAGGTTATGCAAAATATCATGCTCCGTCCGTCCATCAACCGCCGACAGCGCATCATCGAGGATCAGGATTTCCGCCTCCAGCAGCAGCGCGCGGGCAATGGAAATACGTTGTTTCTGACCGCCAGAGAGCATTACCCCGCGCTCGCCGACTTCCGTTTCATAGCCCTGCGGCAGGCGCAGAATATCATCATGCACGCTGGCCAGCCGCGCGACGCGCTCGATTTGCTCCCGGGTCGCGTCCGGTTTACCCAACGCAATGTTATTGGCCACGGTATCGGAGAACAGGAATGGGGTTTGATTGACCACCGCCAGTCGCCCTCGCCAGCTATCAAGCTGCAGGCGGGTCAGCGGAATATCATGGAAACGGATATCCCCCTCGATGACATCAAAATGGCGCTGGATAAGGGAAAGAATGGTGCTTTTCCCGGCCCCCGTCGGACCGCAGATACCGAGCATCTGCCCCGGCTGCAGAATGAAGTTAACCTTCTCCAGCGACGGTTTCGCCGCCTGCGGATAGATAAATTCACGCACCGCCACGTTAAGCGAACCGCGCCCCTCCGGCACCGTTTCGGTGCCATCGTTGACCACCGGCGCTTCTTCCAGCATCGAACGAATACGTCCGTAGGCGGCGCTACCGCGCTCAACGATATTAAACATCCACGCCAGCGCCAGCATTGGCCAAATCATCAGGCCAAGGTACATGACAAAACTGGTTAGCTGGCCAAGGGTCAGCTCGCCCTGCAACACCAGCCAGCTGCCGCCGCCGATTGCCAGCAGGTTGGCCGCGCCAATGGCAATATAAATTGTCGGGTCGAAGCGGGCATCGATACGCGCGACCCGCATGTTCTTCGCCCCGGTATCCGCCGCATCGGCGGCAAACTGCGCCGACTGACGATCCTCAAGGCCGAACGCTTTAATCATACGTATGCTGGTCAGGCTTTCCTGCGTGCGATCGTTAAGGCTGGAAAAAGCCGCCTGCGCCACACGAAAGCGCTCATGCAGGGCATCGCCATTACGCTTGATAGCTAGCGCCATAAACGGCATCGGCACCAGCGCCAGTAGCGTTAGCTGCCAGCTGATTTGCGTCGACATCACAATCAGTACCGCACAACCCATCACCAGTGAGTCCACCAGCGTCAGGACCCCCTCGCCGGCGGCGAAGACGACGCGGTCAACATCGTTGGTCGCGCGGGCAATAAGATCGCCGGTACGGTGACGCAGATAGAAGGCCGGATGCTGGCGGCTGAGCTGACGGTAGAAGTCTTCACGCAGTTCAACGGCCAGTTGATAAGAGGCGCCGAATAGCAGCACGCGCCAGACATAGCGCAGCAGATAAATCATCACCGCGATAACGACCAGCGCGCCGATCCACATCCACACCTGCTCTGCGGTGTAATGTTCTTTAGTCACGCCGTCGACCACAATCCCCACTACTTTCGGCGGGATTAGCTGGAGTACGGCAATAACGGCAAGCAGAGCGACGGCGCCGAGATAGCGGCGCCACTCCCGGCGAAAGTACCAGCTAAGTTGAGCAAATAATCGCAAACGGTAAAATCCTGAATGTATAATTCGTGGCGGCAAAAAGCCGTTAATCAATAGGCAAGGCCGTGGTGTATTTTATCTGTTCCATGGCAAAACTCGAAGTGACATCCGACAGCCCCGGCACGCTGTTCACCAGACGTTTATAAAAGTCGTCATAGCGCTTCATATCCGCGACCTGCACCCGTAGCAGGTAATCGTACTCGCCAGCCATACGCCAGAAACCCAGCACTTCCGCCATTTGCGACACTTCGCTAACAAAGCGGCAGTACCAGTCACTGCTGTGATGCTGGGTTTTTATCAAAACGAAGGCGGTTAGACCGAGCCCCAGCTTTTCCGCATCCAGAATGGCCACGCGCTCGCGCAGGATACCTTCGTCCTCAAGGCGCTTGAGCCGTTTCCAGCAGGGCGTGGTGGTCAGATTAACGGCATCCGCCAGCGCCTGCAAAGAGAGGGTGCAGTCAGTTTGCAGCAACGACAGCAGCTTACGGTCAATTTTATCTAACATAAGGCCACCAGAGAGAATAATTTACTCCCGTAATTGTAATTGAAAGGCCAAATAGCAACAATTTTTCCCGCACAATCCGCTAAGCTGGGCACAAAATGACAAACAGGAATCCGAGATGAACAGCGCCTGGGTAAAACATGCCATTAGTGAAATTAACGCCGACTACCAGCGTTCCGCCGATACACACCTGATCCGCCTGACGCTGCCTGGTTTTCCGGGTATCCCTATTTATCTGAAAGATGAAAGTACGCATCCAACCGGTAGCCTCAAGCACCGTCTGGCGCGTTCGCTGTTTCTCTACGGACTGTGCAACGGATGGATCAAAGAAGGCACTACGATTATCGAATCGTCTTCGGGTTCGACGGCGGTCTCAGAAGCCTATTTCGCTCGCCTGCTGGGCCTGCCGTTTATTGCCGTGATGCCCTCCTGCACCGCGAAACGTAAAATCGAACAGATTGAATTTTATGGCGGACGCTGTCATTTCGTCGACAACGCCTGCGAAATTTACGCCGCTTCTGAAATGCTGGCGCGCGAGTTGAATGGCCACTATATGGATCAGTTCACTTTCGCCGAGCGCGCCACCGACTGGCGCGGCAATAACAATATTGCCGACAGCATTTTCCGCCAGATGACCCACGAGCCGCACCCGCAGCCGTCGTGGATCGTCATGAGCGCCGGTACCGGCGGGACTTCTGCGACCATTGGCCGCTATATTCGCTGTCAGGGCTACGAGACGCAACTGATGGTGGTCGACCCGCAGAATTCGGTGTTCCTCGATTACTGGCAGAGCCGCGACGCCAGCCTGCGTAGCCCGGTCGGTAGCAAAATTGAAGGTATTGGCCGCCCGCGCGTCGAACCCTCGTTTATTCCCGACGTCGTCGATGAAATGTTGCGCGTGCCGGATGCCGCCAGCGTCGCCACCGCCCTGTGGCTGGAAACCCAGCTTGGAAGAAAAGTCGGCGCCTCCACCGGCACCAATATGTGGGGCGTACTGCAGCTGGCCGCACGGATGCGCGATGAAGGACGTATGGGCTCTATCGTCACCCTGTTGTGCGACAGCGGCGAACGTTACCTCGAAAGCTATTATAACCCGCAGTGGGTCGCGGCGAATATCGGCGATATTACCCCGTGGCAGACGCAGATTATGCAACTGAGCGGCGCGCAATAAAAAAAGCCGGATAGAACGCTATCCGGCTTGCTGGTAGGGTCTCTCTATTCGGGGGAATAAGGAAGATCAGGATTATCCAGCCAATGTGTTAAAAAGTGGGAAACCGCCTGATGACGGCAGTCGCCGATGATCGGTAGATGCGGCAGTTCAGCTTTGAGCTGCGGCATCGCGTTACCCATAATGAATCCTCGCCCTACGCTACCAAGCATCTCGCGATCGTTCATTGCATCGCCAAATGCCATGCAGTCCTGCAACGAGAAACCTAAGTGCTGGCTCAGCACCGCCAGCGCCGTGCCTTTATTACAGCCGACCGGCAGTACCTCCAGACAATCCATCGCCGAAAAGCAAATAAACGCGCGAGCGCCTAACGCTTCATTTAGCTGGATCCGCAGACGGCGCAGATCGTCATGATCGCCGCAGAAACAGATCTTGGTGACGTGGTGCGCCGGCATCCGTTTCGGATCGCGCAGTTGATAATGAAAGCCGCTGAAGGCGTGAGCTCGGAGCAGTTCCGGCCTTGCCTGGCCGGTAAACCAGCCGCCGTCGTTAAAAACGTGCATGCTGGCCTGAGTATCCCACACGCTATGCAGCACCTCTTCCGCCACTTCAGGGTTCAAATCCTGACGGTACAGCTCGTCGCCTTCCAGTGAATGGATGCGCGTACCGTTGCCGGTAATCAGAAAAGCATCAAGGGAAAACTCGCCGATCAGATGGCGCATTTCCAGAGCATGGCGACCGGTGGCGAAAGTCAGGGCGATATCGCGTTCACGCAACCGTCTCAGCGCCGTGAGGGTCAGTTCTCCGAGACGATGGTCCGGCATCAGCAGGGTGCCGTCCATATCAAATGCCGCCAGTTTTGCCATGGTATTTTCCCCGATGTGTGATGGGTTTCGCTTGTGTTGCAGTATCGCCTGAGATATACGGAAGTAATAGTGAATAGATATTTTTTATTGTTCCGGGTTTTCCGCAAATGAGATTATTAAACCGTTTAAATCAGTACCAGCGGCTATGGCAGCCGTCGTCCGGCGCGCCGCAGCAGGTGACCGTCGGCGAACTGGCGGAGCGCTGTTTTTGTAGCGAGCGCCATATCCGTACGCTGTTACGCCAGGCCCAGGAGGCCGGTTGGTTAAGCTGGCAGGCCAGCTCCGGGCGCGGCAAGCGCGGAATGCTCTGTTTTCACAAAACTCCGGAAAGCCTGCGTAACGAGATGATGGAACAGGCGCTGAATAAGGGTCAGCAGCAAAACGCGCTGGAGCTGGCGCAGCTGGCGCCGGTTGAGCTGAAAGCGTTGTTGCACCCCTTCCTCGGCGGCCAGTGGCAAAACAATACCCCGACGCTGCGTATCCCTTATTATCGGCCGCTGGAACCGCTGCGCCCCGGCTTTCTGCCCGGGCGCGCGGAACAACATTTGGCCGGGCAGATCTATTCCGGCCTGACGCGTTTCGACGATAGCGACAACACGCCGGTGGGCGATCTGGCGCACCACTGGCAGGTATCACCCGATGGGCTACGGTGGCACTTTTATATCCGCTCGACCCTGTGCTGGCATAACGGCGATACCGTGGAAACCTCACAGCTGCGGCAAAGACTACTGTTGCTACTGGAACTGCCGGCTCTCCGCACCCTTTTTGCCAGCATTAGCCGCATCGATGTCACCCACGCCCAGTGTTTGACGATTACGCTGCATCGCCCGGACTACTGGCTACCGTTCCGTTTAGCCAGCTATTGCAGCGTGCTGGCACATCCTGACGATCCGGCAATCGGCAGCGGCCCGTTCCGATTGAAACTTTTTGGCCCGGATCTGGTTCGTCTGGAAAACCATCCCCGCTACCATTTACAGCATCCGCTGATCCAGGCGGTAGAATACTGGATCACGCCGCAGCTATTCGAAAGCGATCTCGGCACCAGCTGTCGCCATCCGGTACAGATCACCATCGGCGATCCTGAGGAGCTCAATAATCTGCGCCAGGTGAGCAATAGCATCAGCCTCGGTTTCTGCTATTTGACCCTGCGTCAGAGTCCACGTCTCAGTAAAGCGCAGGCCCAGCGGCTGATTTCGATTATCCACCGCTCGTCGTTGCTGGAAACGCTACCGCTGGACGAAGATCTGATCACGCCGAGCCATGAGGTACTGCCCGGCTGGTCCATTCCTCAGGGCCCGGAAAACCATGAGGTGCCGCTGCCTCGCCAGCTCACCCTGCTCTATCATTTGCCGGTCGAATTACACACTATGGCTGAGCAGCTGAAACGGCGCCTCGCCTCTCTCGGCTGCGAACTGACGCTCATTTTTCACGACGCCAAAAATTGGGACGGCTGCCGATATCTGGCACAGGCCGATATGATGATGGGCGACCGCCTGATTGGCGAAGCGCCGGAATATACCCTTGAACAGTGGCTACGCTGCGACACGCTATGGCCTAATTTGCTGACCGGGGCGCAATATGCGCACCTGCAGGCAACATTAGATGCCGTGCAGGCGCAGCCCGAAGCACGTAGCCGCAACGATGCCCTGCGCAACGTCTTCAATACGCTGATGGATGACGCCATCATGACGCCGTTATTCAAATACAATTACCGCATCAGCGCGCCGCCGGGTGTTAACGGCCTGCGCCTCAATGCCCGAGGCTGGTTCGACTTCGCCAGCGCCTGGCTACCGGCATCATCGGCGTGAGAGAGCTGGTCGCCGCGAGCGTCTGACGGTACCATATCGCTCTCACTTATTTAGTCAGGAATTGCTATGAAACGCGCCGTAGTGGTCTTCAGCGGAGGACAAGACTCAACAACCTGCCTGGTGCAGGCACTGGAACAGTATGACGAAGTGCATTGCGTCACTTTCGATTATGGCCAACGCCACCGCGCCGAGATTGACGTGGCTCGCGAGCTGGCGCTAAAACTGGGCGCGGTGGCGCATAAAGTGCTGGACGTTACGCTGCTTAAAGAACTGGCGGTGAGCAGCCTGACGCGCGATAGCATTCCGGTACCGGATTACGAGCCGGATGCCGATGGTATTCCGAATACCTTCGTTCCAGGTCGCAATATTCTGTTTTTAACCCTGACGGCGATCTACGCCTATCAGGTTAAGGCTCAAGCAATTATTACCGGCGTTTGCGAGACCGACTTCTCCGGTTACCCGGACTGCCGCGACGAATTTGTTAAAGCGCTGCACCACGCGGTTAGCCTTGGCATGGCAAAAGATATACGTTTTGAGACGCCGCTGATGTGGCTCAACAAAGCCGAAACCTGGGCGCTGGCCGATTATTGGGGCCGGTTGGATCTGGTTCGCCGCGAAACGCTCACCTGCTATAACGGCATCAAGGGCGACGGCTGCGGCCAGTGTGCGGCCTGCAACCTGCGCGCCAACGGCCTGAACCAGTATCTGGGCAATAAGGCCGGCGTGATGGCGATCATGAAGCAAAAAACCGGTCTGGGCCAGGGGCACGAAGCTTAAGTTCAACCTCCCCGGTGGCGCTTCGCTTACCGGGGCTACGGATTCACCGCATTCCACCAGCCGGTAGCCCGGAAAAGGCGCGTCAGGCGCCGCCTCCGGGAATCGATTAGCACAAAGCCTGAGTTCAACCTCCCCGGTGGCGCTTCGCTTACCGGGGCTACGGGTTCACCGCGTCCCACCAGCCGGTAGCCCGGAAAAGGCGCGTCAGGCGCCGCCTCCGGGAAACAATTGGCACGAAGCCTGAGTTCAACCTCCCCGGTGGCGCTTCGCTTACCGGGGCTACGGATTCACCGCATTCCACCAGCCGGTAGCCCGGAAAAGACGCGTCAGGCGCCGCCTCCGGGAATCGATTGGCACGAAGCCTGAGTTCAACCTCACCTACAGGTTCACCGCTCTCCGCGGTCCGGCTGTTGTTAGCGTAAATTCATCTGGTCGAGCTTTTCGCGCAACTCCCCTTCCAGCGGCTGCGCCTTCTGCGTTTTCAGATCAATGCAAACAAAGGTAATCCGCGCATCGGCCACCACTTCACCGTTAGGATTAAGGGTCACCACCTGACTTAAGGTGCCGCTTTTACCGTTCAACTGCTCCAGCTTACTGGTCACGGTAAGTTCATCCCCGAGTACCGCCGGGCGGCGATAATTGATATTGATATTGACCACTACAAAAGCGATGTTATGGCTGGTCATCCAGTGAAACGCCGGGCTACTCTCCAGCCCATCCCAGCGCGCCTCTTCGAGAAACTCCAGATAACGAGCATTGTTAACGTGCTGGTAAACGTCCAGATGATAACCGCGAACTTTAATTTGAGTCTGCATAGCGCACATGCCTTACTATTATTGTTGTTAATCAGGTAAGAGGTCACACCAGATGGCATAACCTCTTTAGCATGGCAAAGATTTGCCACTGTGCAAACCAGCGGGTGAAATTAGAGCGTCAGATGTGACAGATTTCTCTCTACCAGCGAACTGCCCATCCCCGGAACCTGTTTAAGATCGTCGAGAGTCTTAAACGGCCCGTACTCTTCGCGGTAGCTGACGATTGCCTGCGCTTTCTTAAGCCCAACGCCGTTCATGGCCTGTGCTAGCTCCTCCGCGCTGGCATTATTGATGCTGACCCGCGCGCCGACGTTATCCGTCGTTTTCCCTTCCTCCGGCATTTTCGTCTGCGGCGCCTGAATAGTCTCTTTTGCCGATGCCGCCTTGCCGCTCGCCGATGCCGCCAGCGCCCCCTGAGAACCCGCCGTACAAGCCAGCAACACGGCGACAATAACCATTTTTATTCCTCTGTTCATGCTGTTATCTCCTTGTTTGTAGACAGCAAGGTCACGATAGCGGCTGCGAAAACGGAGTACAAAAGGCAGATTGCGGAAATGGAAAAGGCCGCGAAAGCGGCCTTTGAGTATTGCATCGCGTTACCTCGTTTTGCGAGGCGGCGCGAAATTATTGCTGCTGGTCGACGAGGTCGCCAAGCTTGATTTTGGCGTCTTTACGCAGGTTGCTCATCAGCGCTTCGAATGCGATTTGCGCATTATTCTGGGTAATACCCTGCACCATCGCTTTCTTCTGCTCTTCTGGCATAGAACCCGCTTTCACTTCATCAAGCGCCAACAATACTACGTTGCCTTTGGCATCGTTGCCCACGCCGTAGCTCGCTTTATCTTTCTGCGGCAGCGGCAGGGAGAAGGCTGCCTGGCTCAGCGGATCCTGGCCGGTACGGGACAGCGTCTGCGCCGCGCCGAAGCTCAGGCCGGCGGCTTTCATCGCTTCATCGCCTTTGCCCGCTTTCAGGTCGGCCAACAGTTTATCGGCATCCAGTTTCGCCTGCTGTTCCGCTTTGTTGCGCTTCACGATATCAGTCACCTGCGCTTTCACTTCCGCCAGCGGTTTAACGCTTTCCGCTTTGTGCTCGCTAATACGCAGGACAAAGGCGCGATCGCCGTCAACGGTAATGATGTCGGAGTTATTACCCGGCGCGCCGTTTTCACCCACCAGACCGCCATTAAAGATAGCATCGGCAACCGGCTTGAAGTTCAGCTCTTCCGGTAAGTTGTTACGACCGAACCAGCCGGTCTCAACCACTTTCAGGCCGGCGACCTGCGCGGCCCCCGCCAGGGATTCGTTATCGTTGCTAGCCGCATCGCTAACCTTCTGCTGTAGCGCGTAGTAAGCATCCAGCGCTTTTTCCTGCTTCACTTTCGCCGCGATGTCGTTACGCACGTCGGCCAGCGGTTTGACCTGCGCCGGCTGAACATCGTCCAGGCGCGCCACCAGGAAACCTACGGAAGATTTAATCACCCCGGAAAGCTGGCCTTTGTCTTTCAGGCCGGCATCTTTCAGCTCAGGCACGGTGGAAGCCTCTTCCATCCAGCCCATATCGCCGCCGTTACGCGCGGAGATGATGTCGGTCGATTTCTCTTTTGCCAGCGTGGCGAAGTCGGCGCCTTTTTGCAGTTCGGCCAGTACCGCTTTCGCATCAGCTTCAGTTTTAGTCTGAATCACGCTGTAGCGATTACGCTGCGGCTGAGTGAATTGATCTTTATGCTGGTCGTACCATGACTGAATTTCTTCGTCAGAGGCGTTTTCCTGCATGCTGGCGGCATCCATCTTGATGTAGCTCACGCGGAACTGCTCCGGCGCCATAAAACGGGCCTGGTTCTGCTGCCAGAAGGCGTTAATCTCTTCATCGCTAACGGTCTGTTTCGCCGCCAGAGCGTTAACATCGATAGTCGCTTCACGAACCACGCGCTGCTGGGAGACCAGCGCCGCCAGTTGATCGGACTCGCCCGGCAACATGAAATCGGTACCGGCTACCGCGTTGATCAGCTGCTGAGTCGTCAGCTGATTACGCAGCGCTTGCGCGTATTGATCGGTGGTCATGCCCATTTGATTCACGATACCGGTGAAACGTTCGTTATCAAACTTGCCGTTTGACTGGAAGGCCTGGGTCTGGAAGATGGCCTGTTTCACCTGGTCGTCGCTGATGCTAAGGCCCAGTTGACGAGCATACTGGTCCAGCAGCGATTCGTCGATCAGGCGGTTCAACACCTGCTGACGCATGGTCTTCATGTAGTTTTCGTTGGCCGCCAGTTCGGAGAACTGATCGCCTAGCTGCTGCTGCATGCGGTTACGCTCGCTGGCAACGGCATTTTCAAACTGCGCGCGGCCAATCTCCTGACCATTCACTTTTGCGGCATAGTTGTTGCCGCCGCCAATCAGGTAACCACTCACCCCGGTCAAAATGAACGAGACGATAATGATACCGAAAATAATCTTGAGCACGACGCTGTTGGCGGCCGTGCGTAGGTTGTCCATCATGGTGTAACAACGCTCCGCTGTAGATGACTTTTGCTCGCGCAGCATAGCACGTGATGGCTGCCGCGCGTGAGGACGTATTTTGACAAGAAAACGGGGCAATTGTCAGCCCACAAGTGCGCATAAACACACATAAAGTCGCGTTCTGGACAAATAAAAAAGGCACATCTCGCGATGCGCCCTTGTACTTCGTCACATTCCCTGACGGGAGAGCCGATTAGTTTACCGCGTCTTTCAGCGCTTTACCTGCACGGAAGCCCGGTACTTTAGCGGCAGCAATGGTAATTTCTTTACCTGTTTGTGGGTTGCGACCAGTACGGGCAGCACGCTCTTTAACAGCAAAAGTACCGAACCCTACCAGCGCAACGTCATCCCCAGCTTGCAGAGATTCAGTAACAGAAGCGATCAAAGCATCTAACGCACGTCCAGCTGCAGCTTTAGAAATGTCCGCACCCGCAGCAATTTTGTCAATCAGTTGAGATTTATTCACTGTTCTCTTCCTCTCTTTATAATTTATATCGCACCAGAATCCTTCATGGCGCGACCGCGCAGCAGTTATATCAGGACTGTCATGCCCTTACAACAGAGTTGTCGATGACCCCTGCCAGCGATCTAAGTTAGCTACACAAAAAAAGGCTGGCAAGTACGAATTTACTTACCAGCCCCACTTTTCTTAACGCTATTTGCGCGATATCACTATTTTGCGCTTACAACCTGCATGCCAAACGGTTCATTTTGCAGAGCAAGTGTCAGAACTTCCTCGATTCGCTGTACCGGATGGATATCCAAATCGGCGATAACGTTTTCCGGAATTTCTTCAAGGTCACGCTTGTTTTCGTAAGGAATCAGAACAGTCTTAATGCCCCCACGATGCGCCGCCAGCAGTTTTTCCTTCAGACCGCCGATCGGCAGCACCTGGCCGCGCAGGGTGATTTCCCCTGTCATCGCCACATCGGCGCGTACCGGGTTACCGGTCAGACAAGAAACCAACGCGGTGCACATCGCCGTACCGGCGCTCGGACCATCTTTTGGCGTTGCCCCTTCCGGTACGTGCACGTGAATATCGCGTTTTTCGTAGAAGTCCGGATTGATACCGAGCTTCTCAGCACGCGCGCGCACCACGGTCAGCGCAGCCTGAATCGACTCCTGCATGACTTCGCCAAGTGAACCGGTATAGGTTAACTTGCCTTTGCCCGGAACGCAGGCGGTTTCGATGGTCAGCAGATCGCCGCCCACTTCCGTCCACGCCAGACCGGTCACCTGACCTACGCGGTTTTCACTATCCGCACGGCCATAGTCAAAGCGCTGCACGCCAAGATAATCATGCAGATTTTCACCGTTAATCTCGATGTGTTTCAGCGACTTATCCAGCAACAGCTGTTTAACGGCCTTACGACACAGTTTGGAGATTTCACGCTCCAGGCTACGAACGCCCGCTTCACGGGTGTAGTAACGAATAATGCCGATAATGGCGCTATCGTCGACCGTCAGCTCGCCTTTTTTCAGCGCGTTGCGTTCGATCTGCTTCGGCAGCAGGTGGCGCTTAGCAATGTTCAGTTTTTCATCTTCGGTATAACCGGAGAGACGAATGACTTCCATACGGTCCAACAGCGGAGCCGGAATATTCATGGAGTTGGAGGTCGCCACGAACATGACGTCGCTGAGATCGTAGTCCACTTCCAGATAGTGGTCGTTAAAGGCCACGTTCTGTTCCGGGTCCAGTACTTCCAGCAACGCTGAGGCCGGATCGCCGCGCATGTCGGAGGACATTTTGTCGATCTCATCCAGCAGGAACAGCGGGTTTTTCACCCCGACTTTCGCCATTTTCTGGATCAGTTTACCCGGCATGGAGCCAATATAGGTACGGCGGTGACCACGGATTTCCGCTTCATCACGCACGCCGCCCAACGCCATGCGCACGTACTTACGCCCGGTGGCTTTGGCAATAGATTGACCCAGCGAGGTTTTACCTACCCCCGGCGGTCCAACCAGGCACAGGATCGGCCCTTTCAGCTTGTTAACGCGACTCTGCACCGCAAGATACTCAAGGATGCGGTCCTTGACTCGTTCCAGACCATAGTGGTCGGTATCGAGGATCTCCTGCGCCTGACGCAGATCTTTTTTGACCTTGCTGCGAGCATTCCACGGCACCTGCACCATCCAGTCGATGTAGCCGCGCACGACGGTGGCTTCCGCCGACATCGGGGACATCATCTTCAGCTTTTGCAGTTCCGCTTCGGTTTTTTCTTTCGCCTCTTTCGGCATCTTCGCCGCGTCGATCTTACGCTTCAGCGCTTCGTTTTCGTCCGGGGCGTCATCCATCTCGCCGAGCTCTTTCTGGATGGCTTTCATTTGCTCATTCAGATAATACTCACGCTGAGATTTTTCCATCTGCTTTTTCACGCGGTTGCGAATGCGTTTCTCAACCTGCAGCAGATCGATTTCAGATTCCATCATCGCCATCAGATATTCCAGACGTTCGTTCACGTCGGACATCTCCAGCACGGACTGTTTGTCCGCCAGCTTAAGCGGCATATGCGCAGCGATGGTATCCGCCAGACGTGCGGGATCGTCGATGCTATTCAGCGACGTCAGCACTTCCGGTGGGATTTTTTTGTTCAGCTTGATGTAGCCTTCAAACTGGCTGATAGCCGTACGCACCAGCACTTCCTGCTCACGCTCTTCAATGACCGGAGAAGCAAGGTACTCTGCTTTGGCGGAGAAGTGTTCGCCGTTATCGGACAGCGCAGTAATACGCGCACGCTGCAAGCCTTCCACCAGCACTTTCACGGTGCCATCAGGCAGCTTCAGCATTTGCAAAATTGACGCCACGGTCCCGACGGTGAAAAGATCGTTTACACCCGGCTCATCCGTCGACGCTTCTTTCTGTGCGACCAGCATGATTTTTTTATCATGGTCCATGGCCGCTTCCAGACAACGGATAGATTTTTCCCGCCCTACAAACAGGGGTATGACCATGTGCGGATAAACCACCACATCGCGCAACGGCAATACGGGGATTTCAATGCGTTCAGAACGCTCAGGATTCATAGAGCTCTCTCTTAGTTTAAAGTCCGCCAGGTAGCCGACGACACCTTCATTAACGCGTCGCCGTTAATATGTAATCCAGTATATGGGGATGTATTCCATACATTCAACGGCGGGAACACAGGAAAAATAAAAGGGGGGATAAAATCCCCCCTTTTTGCTTAACTGCTTGTGTCGATTGGCGAATTATTCGCCAGATGCCTGCTGCGCTTCCGGCTTGCCGTAGATCAGCAGCGGTTTGCTCTGACCTTCGATTACCGACTCGTCAATCACCACTTTTTCGACATCTTCCATGGAAGGCAGATCGTACATGGTGTCGAGCAGCGCGGCTTCAACGATTGAACGCAGGCCGCGGGCGCCGGTTTTACGCGCCATCGCTTTCTTCGCGATCGCATCCAACGCTTCATCACGGAATTCCAGCTCCGCGCCTTCGAGGCCAAACAGCGCCTGATACTGCTTAGTCAGGGCGTTTTTCGGCTCTTTCAGGATCTGAATCAGCGCTTCTTCACTCAGTTCATTCAGCGTCGCGACAACCGGCAGACGGCCGATAAATTCCGGGATCAGACCAAACTTGATCAGATCTTCCGGCTCGACCTGCGCCAGCAGTTCACCTTCGCTGGCTTTGTCGGATTTCGCTTTAACCGTCGCGCCAAAACCAATGCCGGAGCCGGTTTCTACGCGGTGGGAAATCACTTTGTCCAGGCCGGCGAACGCGCCGCCGCAGATAAACAGAATCTTGGAGGTATCAACCTGCAGGAACTCCTGCTGCGGATGTTTACGTCCGCCCTGCGGCGGAACAGCGGCTACGGTGCCTTCGATAAGCTTCAACAGCGCCTGCTGAACGCCTTCGCCGGACACGTCGCGGGTAATCGACGGGTTATCCGATTTACGGGAAATTTTGTCGATTTCATCGATGTACACGATGCCGCGCTGCGCTTTCTGCACATCGTAATCGCATTTCTGCAGCAGCTTCTGAATGATGTTTTCTACGTCTTCACCCACGTAACCCGCTTCGGTCAGGGTGGTGGCATCGGCCATGGTAAACGGAACATCCAACAGACGCGCCAGCGTTTCCGCCAACAGGGTTTTACCGGAACCGGTCGGCCCGATCAGCAGAATGTTGCTTTTACCCAGTTCTACGCCGTTGCTGGTATCGCCGTTACGCAGACGTTTGTAGTGGTTGTATACCGCCACTGCCAGCACTTTTTTCGCCTGTTCCTGGCCGATAACATAATCGTCCAGGTGATGGCGAATTTCGTGCGGCGTCGGCAGCGCGCTGCGCTCACGATGCGGAGCGACTTCTTTAATCTCTTCGCGAATGATGTCGTTACATAAATCAACGCATTCGTCGCAGATATACACGGACGGCCCGGCGATCAGCTTACGCACTTCATGCTGGCTTTTGCCGCAAAAAGAGCAGTACAACAGTTTGCCCGAACCATCTTTGCGTTTATCTGTCATGAGTCCAAACCTCTTCTTAAGTTCTTTGTGCCGCAGATGACGACGCAAATGCCATTCTCAGGCGCAAGTCGCGGTGACGCGTTGTGCCGCCCAGTTGTTAAAACAAGTATAGCGGCACCCTTACGCCACGGGCATCAATTACGATGGGTCAAGATGGAATCGACCAGTCCGTATTCCACCGCTTCCGACGCCGACAGGAAGCGATCGCGCTCGGTATCACGCTCGATCTGCTCAAGGGATTGACCCGTGTGATGCGCCATCAGTTCATTCATGCGCCCTTTCACTTTCAGAATTTCACGGGCGTGGATTTCGATGTCCGTCGCCTGACCCTGATAGCCGCCCAGCGGCTGGTGAATCATCACGCGGGAGTTCGGCAGGCAGAAACGCTTGCCTTTCGCCCCAGCGGTCAGCAGGAAGGCCCCCATCGAAGCCGCCTGCCCCATACAGATAGTGCTGACATCCGGCTTGATGAACTGCATGGTGTCGTAAATTGACATCCCGGCGGTGATCACGCCGCCCGGAGAGTTAATGTACAGGTAAATATCTTTTTCTGGATTTTCCGCTTCCAGAAACAGCATCTGCGCCACGATCAGATTAGCCATGTGATCTTCCACCTGGCCGGTCAGGAAAATAACGCGTTCCTTGAGCAGACGGGAATAGATATCAAAAGAACGTTCACCGCGTGAGGTCTGTTCAATGACCATCGGCACCAGGGCCATATGGGGTGCAAAGTTATCTCGTTCGCCACTGTATGACATTTCCGTCTCCTGGATTAATTTTGAAAAAACCTGCTGCACTGATTGTAACCTTATGGACGGATTATCAGCCAGAGTTTCTATCCGCAGGGCACTGATACGTTGAGCTGGTCATTATTCCTGACGCTGCGGATGCAGATACGTCACCCGGTTATGGGGATGGCGCAGCCATAATTCAAGCATAACAACCTTTTGGAGTAACGCTATCACTGAAAATGTGTTTTAGCACTCATCCTAAGCCTATCATTGCAATAAAAAAAGCCCGCCGCCTTTCGGCAACGGGCTTTTGCGCGAACTTTAAACAGCCGGACGAAATTACGCCTGCTGGTTCATCAGTTCGTTGAAGGAAGTGGCTTTTTCAGACACTTTAGCTTTCGCCAGCACGGCTTCAACAGCCTGCTCTTCCAGCGCGACGTTGCGCATGTTGTCCATCAGCTCTTTGTTCTTGCTGTAGAACTCAACCACTTCTGACGGATCTTCGTACGCGGAAGCCATCTCTTCGATCAGGCCTTTCACGCGCTCTTCGTCAGCTTTCAGCTCGTTGGTGCGAATCACTTCGCCCAGCAGCAGGCCAACAACTACGCGGCGTTTAGCCTGCTCTTCGAACAGTTCGCGAGGCAGTTCCAGAGCCTGTTTCTCGTTACCGCCGAAACGCTGAGCAGCCTGACGACGCAGTACGTCGATTTCGCTGTCGATCAGGGCAGCAGGAACGTCGATGTCGTTCGCTTTCACCAGGCCTTCGATAGCCTGAGATTTCACGCGGTTACGCACGGCGCCTTTCAGCTCGCGTTCCATGTTTTTACGCACTTCCGCGCGCAGACCTTCTACGGAACCATCTTCAACGCCGAAACGTTTGATGAATTCTGCAGTCAGTTCAGGCAGTTCGCGTTCTTCAACTTTTTTCAGGTTGATAACGAACTTAGCGGCTTTACCTTTCAGGTTTTCAGCGTGGTACTCTTCCGGGAAGGTCACGTCGATGGTGAATTCTTCGCCAGCTTTGTGGCCTTTAATACCGTCTTCGAAGCCCGGGATCATACGGCCCTGGCCCATCGCCAGTACGAAGTCAGACGCTTTACCGCCTTCGAACTCTTCGCCGTCTACGGAACCGGTGAAGTCGATGGTAACGCGATCTTCAGCGTCAACGGCGCCTTCTTTTTCTTTCCAGTTCGCCTGCTGCTTACGCAGGGTGTCGAGCATGCCGTCAACGTCAGCGTCGGTAACTTCAACAACCGGTTTTTCAACTTCGATTGCGTCCAGACCTTTCAGCTCAACTTCCGGATACACTTCGAACTCTACCGCGTAGGTGAAGTCTTCGCCCAGCTTGTATTCGCCCGGAACGTAGTTCGGCGCGCCAGCCGGATTAATTTTCTCTTTGATGATCGCGTCAACGAAATGACGGCTCATCAGGTCGCCCAGCACGTCCTGGCGAACGGAAGCGCCATAACGCTGAGCAACAACATTCATCGGCACTTTGCCTTTACGGAAGCCGTCAATGCGAACTTTTTTCGCTACGTTGACCAGCTCGCTTTTGACAGCATTCTCGATGCTGTCAGCGGCGATAGTAATCGTTACACGGCGCCCAAGGCCCTGAGTGGTTTCAACTGAAACTTGCATCTTGTTACCTCAAAAAAATCACAGTGCTCGGTCAACTCTGGAAGCGCGTGTAGGTGGCTTCGCAGAACCGGGATGCCCTCTTCAAATCAGAAACACATTCCCTGTCGTCAGAATCATCCCGAAGACATTCATATATAAGACGCGGCATTATAGCGGCATCACTTTTGTGAGTCGAGAACGGTTGTCGCCTACTGCTGCGGCGTTTTTCACATTTCCCGCTCAAATTTGTCTGCAAAAGCGCGAACTTTGCGCATTTTCCAGGCAAAAGAAAACGGCCCGCAGGCCGTTTTTGCTAAATCTTCACGCAACATACTGGAAAAGCGCCAGCGGTTGCAAATGTGATTTTTACGCGATGCTCCCCGCTCCGCGGCATGGCGGAGAGGCAAAGACGGTATCCTGTAGCCCTTCCCACTCTTTAATCGTGTAAGTATGCAGCGCCAGGGCGTGCACGGTGCTTGACAGCTCCTCGGTCAACGTACCGTAAATCATACGATGACGATTAAGGAAACGTTCGCCGGTGAAGCGGTCGCTCACCAACACCACTTTAAAATGACTTTCAGAGCCCGCAGGGACGTTGTGCCGATAGCTTTCATCCACGACTTCCAGATACATCGGGTCGAACGCTGCTCTTAGTTTTGCTTCGATCTGCTCACGTATCATCATGAATTTTCTCCTCCGACAACGCTGAGATGCCGCCTTTCCCTTTAAATGTTAGCCGCTTTTACCGCTTCCATTGGCAGAAAACAACAAAAAATTAGCATTCCTCTGATATTTTCACGCAAAAGTATCAGGTTTACTGATGATGAATGCTAAATCTCCCGGCCAAATCGCCACCGGAAATGGGACGAGGTCATAAAACGCACAACACGATGATTTTCCACTCGTAGCCACTTCCCCTCACCGTTGGCGATGTTATGATGGCGGGAATTTTCCTTAAACACCCTAACTACTTCGAGTTGCAGAAAAAAGCGCCCGCGATTCCCCGTAGCGCCTGAAACCTGAATTATGACGGGTATAACAACACCGTGCGTTGAGACCCTGAACATGCTGAAGAAAATTCTATTCCCGTTGGTCGCGATGTTTGTACTCGCAGGATGCGCCACCCCGCCGACGACCATTGAAGTATCGCCGAAAATCACCCTGCCGCAGCAGGATCCGAGCCTGATGGGAGTTACCGTCAGCATCAATGGCGCAGACCAGCGTACCGATCAGGCGCTGGCGAAAGTCACCCGCAACAACCAGTTGGTCACCCTGACCGCCTCTCGCGATCTGCGCTTCCTGCTGCAGGAAGTGCTTGAGAAGCAGATGACCGCGCGTGGCTACATGATTGGTCCGAATGGCGCCGTCGATCTGCAGATCATTGTTAACAAACTGTATGCTGACGTCTCGCAAGGCAACGTGCGTTACAACATCGCCACTAAAGCGGATATCGCCATCATCGCCACCGCCGCTAATGGCAACAAGATGACCAAAAACTACCGCTCCAGCTACTCCGTTGAGGGCGCTTTCCAGGCTTCCAACGAGAACATTGCAAACGCGGTTAATAGCGTGCTGACCGATACCATCGCCGATATGGCGCAGGACACCAGCATTCACGACTTCATCAAGCAAAACGCTCGTTAATAAAATAGCAGGCCCGGTATCAGGCCGGGTCTGCTCTATATGCCATGTCCAATCACTATTTGCGTATTTTTCAGCAGCCCAAATCAGCTATTTTGCTGATCCTTGGCTTTGCTTCTGGTTTACCTCTCGCGCTGACCTCCGGCACGCTGCAAGCGTGGATGACCGTCGAAAATATCGATTTAAAAACTATCGGCTTCTTCTCTCTCGTCGGACAGGCATACGTATTTAAATTTTTGTGGTCGCCATTAATGGACCGCTACACGCCGCCGTTTTTAGGCCGTCGCCGCGGCTGGCTGCTGACGACGCAGATAGCGCTACTCGTCGCCATCGCCGCGATGGGCTTTCTTGAACCCGCAACGCAGTTGCGCTGGATGGCGGCGTTGGCTGTGGTTATCGCTTTTTGCTCCGCCTCGCAGGATATCGTCTTTGATGCCTGGAAAACCGACGTCCTCCCGGCGGAAGAGCGCGGCGCCGGTGCGGCCATCAGCGTGCTCGGCTATCGCCTGGGGATGCTGGTATCCGGAGGGTTAGCGCTCTGGCTGGCCGACCGTTGGCTGGGCTGGCAAGGTATGTACTGGCTGATGGCCGCGTTACTTATTCCATGCATTATCGCCACGCTGTTAGCGCCGGAGCCCAGCGACGTCATTCCGGTGCCCAAATCTCTTGAACAGGCCGTCGCCGCGCCGCTGCGCGATTTCTTCGGTCGCAACAACGCCTGGCTTATCCTGCTGTTAATTGTCCTTTATAAGCTCGGTGATGCCTTCGCCATGAGCCTGACCACCACTTTCCTTATACGCGGCGTCGGTTTTGATGCCGGCGAAGTCGGAATGGTGAATAAAACGTTGGGCCTGTTCGCCACCATCGTCGGCGCACTCTACGGCGGCGTACTGATGCAGCGCCTGACGCTGTTCCGCGCCCTGCTGATCTTTGGCCTGCTGCAGGGAGCCTCCAACGCCGGATACTGGATCCTCTCGGTAACCGATAAACATCTTTATTCGATGGCGGCGGCGGTATTTTTTGAAAACCTGTGCGGCGGGATGGGCACCGCGGCATTTGTCGCGCTGTTAATGACGCTATGCAACAAGTCGTTTTCCGCCACTCAGTTCGCGCTGCTGTCGGCACTGTCGGCGGTGGGTCGCGTTTACGTTGGTCCGATTGCCGGCTGGTTTGTTGAAGCGAACGGCTGGCCGACGTTTTATCTTTTCTCCGTCGTAGCCGCCGTGCCGGGGATTTTGCTCCTGCTTCTGTGTCGGCGTACGCTGGAATATACGCAGCGAACGGAAAGCTTCTTGCCGCGCACGCAATACCCGCAAACTTATGCTCTGGCGCTGGTTATCCTGGCGGTAGGTTGTTTGATGCTGGCGATATGGCTGCTGCTGTTGGCGATGAACGCGCTGGATTACACCTCTTTTTCCTTCCTGCCAGGCCTGCTGGAAGTCGCCGCATTGACCGCTATCGGTGGTATTTTGCTCGGCGCGATTCTGGACTATATGGCGCTACGCAAAACGCAGCTGATTTAATTTTCGCCAAACTGTTAATAGCCGTTTTAATTACCTGAGGTAATTATAACGGCTTATTAGCGATTTTATTTTTCCTGAGAACTGATTTGTTGTTTTGTGCGTTTTAGATTTCTGGAAATTATTGACAATTTTTACGCGATTCTTTAATTAATTTAACCGATTCAGCAGCGTTACTTTATTTTAACGTTTTCTTTATGTCTTTTATTTGATAATTAATTGTTAATTATTTGTGTTATTTTTACGATGTTTATATCCGTATCCCCATAAGCATTCCCTTTCTTATCCCTTTCGTTATAGATCCAGCGTAAATCAGGCTTTGCAAGCAATTACGTCACATTCCGTAACATATGTGACAATCCAAGCAGAACCCGCTAACACAGAACTGACACAGATCCAATCGTGTTTACAGTAATGCAACCTTACCGTAAAATGCCCGTACACTTTAAACGCCACCAGATCCCGTGGAATTGAGGTCGTTCAATGAGACTCAGGAAATACAATAAAAGTTTGGGATGGATGTCATTAATCGCAGGTACTGTATTACTCAGTGGTTGTGATTCTGCGCTCCTCGACCCAAAAGGACAGATTGGACTGGAGCAACGCTCTTTGATTCTGACGGCATTCGGCCTGATGATGATTGTCGTTATTCCCGCCGTCTTAATGGCAGTAGGATTTGCCTGGAAGTATCGCGCGAGCAATAAAGATGCGAAGTATAGCCCGAACTGGTCACACTCCAACAAAGTTGAAGCTGTGGTCTGGACGGTTCCTATTCTGATCATCCTGTTCCTGGCCGTTCTGACCTGGAAAACCACTCACGCTCTGGAGCCAAGCAAACCGCTTGTCCACGACGAGAAAGCAATCACCATCGAAGTTGTATCGATGGACTGGAAATGGTTCTTTATTTACCCGGAACAGGGTATCGCTACCGTCAACGAAATCGCCTTCCCGGCGAACGTACCGGTACACTTTAAAGTCACTTCCAACTCCGTGATGAACTCGTTCTTTATTCCGCGCTTAGGTAGCCAGATTTATGCGATGGCCGGGATGCAGACTCAGCTGCACCTCATTGCTGATGAAGCAGGCACTTATGACGGTATCTCCGCAAGCTATAGTGGCCCGGGCTTCTCTGGTATGAAGTTCAAGGCTATCGCCACCCCAGATCGTGCAACCTTCGATCAGTGGGTAGCAAAAGCGAAACAGTCCCCGAACTCCATGGACTCCATGGCTGCATTCGACAAAGTGGCTGTGCCTAGCGAAAACAACAAAGTGGAATACTTCTCTAACGTGAAACCGGATTTGTTCAAAGATGTTGTTAACAAATTCATGTCTCACGAGAGCATGAACATGTCTAAACCTGAAGGCGAGCACGCTGCGCACGAAGGGATGGAAGGCATGGACATGAGCCACGCGGAAACCGCTCACTAAGGGGCCGAGGAAGAAAACGATGTTCGGAAAACTTACACTGGATGCAGTGCCCTACCACGAACCAATTATCGTGGTAACGGTTGCTGCAATCATCGTCGGGGGACTGGCGATACTGGCAGCGATCACTTACTTCGGTAAGTGGTCCTACCTATGGAACGAGTGGCTGACGTCCGTCGACCACAAACGTCTCGGTATCATGTACGTTATCGTGGCAATCGTCATGCTGCTGCGTGGCTTTGCTGACGCCGTTATGATGCGTAGCCAGCAGGTGCTGGCCTCTGCCGGGGAAGCAGGATTCCTGCCGCCTCATCACTACGATCAGATCTTTACCGCCCACGGCGTTATCATGATCTTCTTCGTGGCAATGCCGTTTGTTATCGGCCTGATGAACCTGGTGGTTCCGCTTCAGCTCGGCGCACGCGACGTTGCGTTCCCGTTCCTCAACAACCTGAGCTTCTGGTTCACCGTTGTGGGCGTTATTCTGGTTAACCTGTCTCTGGGCGTCGGTGAGTTCGCACAGACCGGTTGGCTGGCGTATCCGCCGCTTTCGGGAATTGAATACAGTCCTGGCGTAGGGGTCGATTACTGGATTTGGGCGCTGCAGCTCTCCGGTATCGGTACTACCCTGACCGGTATCAACTTCTTTGTGACCATTATCAAGATGCGTGCCCCTGGCATGACCATGTTCAAGATGCCGGTATTCTCCTGGGCATCTCTGTGCGCCAACATCCTGATTATCGCCTCCTTCCCAATTCTGACCGTCACCGTCGCGCTGCTGACCCTGGACCGCTACCTGGGCACCCATTTCTTTACCAACGATATGGGTGGCAACATGATGATGTACATCAACCTGATTTGGGCCTGGGGTCACCCGGAAGTGTACATTCTGGTTCTGCCGGTATTCGGGGTCTTCTCCGAAGTCGCAGCGACCTTCTCGCGTAAACGTCTGTTTGGTTACACCTCGCTGGTGTGGGCAACCGTCTGTATTACCGTTCTGTCGTTCATCGTTTGGCTGCACCACTTCTTCACCATGGGTGCCGGCGCGAACGTAAACGCCTTCTTCGGTATTACCACCATGATTATCGCGATCCCGACCGGGGTTAAGATCTTCAACTGGCTGTTCACCATGTACCAGGGCCGCATCGTCTTCAACTCGGCGATGATGTGGACTATCGGCTTCATCGTTACCTTCTCCGTTGGTGGGATGACCGGTGTTCTGCTGGCGGTACCGGGCGCGGACTTCGTACTGCACAACAGTCTGTTCCTGATTGCGCACTTCCATAACGTCATCATCGGCGGTGTGGTATTCGGTTGCTTCGCAGGTCTGACCTACTGGTGGCCGAAAGCCTTTGGTTTCACCCTGAACGAAACCTGGGGTAAACGCGCATTCTGGTTCTGGATCATCGGCTTCTTCGTGGCATTTATGCCGCTGTACGTGCTGGGCTTCATGGGTATGACCCGTCGTCTGAGCCAGGACATCGACCCGCAGTTCCACTCCATGCTGGTTGTTGCAGCATGCGGCGCGGCGCTGATCGCTTGCGGTATCCTGTGCCAGCTGATTCAGTTCTACGTTTCTATCCGCGATCGCGATCAGAACCGTGACCTGACCGGCGACCCATGGGGCGGCCGTACTCTGGAGTGGGCAACCTCTTCTCCACCGCCGTTCTATAACTTCGCAGTCGTTCCTAACGTTCACGAACGTGACGCGTTCTGGGAAATGAAAGAAAAAGGCGAAGCGTACAAGCAACCTGCGCATTATGAAGAAATTCATATGCCGAAAAACAGCGGCGCGGGCATCATCATTGCTGCATTCGCAACGGTGTTTGGCTTCGCGATGATCTGGCATATCTGGTGGATGGCGATTGTTGGTTTCGCCGGCATCGTTGTGACCTGGATTATCAAGAGCTTTGACGAGGACGTGGATTACTACGTACCGGTTGCGGAAGTCGAAAAACTGGAAAATCAGCATTTCGATGAGATTAACAAAGCAGGGCTGAAAAATGGCAACTGATACTCTTGCGCATAATGCCCACGCGCATGAACACGGGCACCATGATACAGGACCGATGAAAGTCTTCGGTTTCTGGATCTACCTGATGAGCGACTGCATTATCTTCGCTACGCTGTTCGCAACCTATGCCGTTCTGGTGAACGGCACGGCTGGCGGCCCGGCGGGTAAAGATATTTTTGAACTGCCGTTCGTTCTGGTTGAAACCGCACTGCTGTTATTCAGCTCCATCACCTATGGCATGGCGGCTATCGCCATGTACAAAAACAACAAGAGCCAGGTCGTTTCCTGGCTTGCCCTCACCTTCCTCTTCGGTGCAGGGTTCGTTGGGATGGAAATCTATGAATTCCATCACCTGATTGTTGAAGGGATGGGTCCGGACCGTAGCGGCTTCCTGTCAGCGTTCTTCGCGCTGGTTGGTACCCACGGTCTGCACGTCACCTCCGGTCTGCTGTGGATGGCGGTGCTGATGGTTCAGGTATCCCGTCGCGGCCTGACCAGCACTAACCGTACCCGTATTATGTGCCTGAGCCTGTTCTGGCACTTCCTGGACGTGGTGTGGATCTGCGTGTTCTCTGTTGTTTATCTGATGGGGGCGATGTAATGAGTCATTCTACCGATCATAGCGGCGCTTCTCACGGCAGCGTGAAGAGCTACATGACAGGATTCATCCTGTCGATCATTCTGACGGCAATCCCGTTTGCAATGGTTATGAGTGGCTCCGCCTCGCATGCAGCGATTCTGGGAACCATCCTGGTCACGGCTGTGGTGCAGATTCTGGTACACCTGGTGTACTTCCTGCACATGAACAGTAAATCTGACGAAGGTTGGAACCTGACCGCGTTTATCTTCACCGTAATCATCATTGCTATCGTAGTTGTCGGCTCCATCTGGATTATGTGGAACCTCAACTACAACATGATGATGCACTAAGAGCGGCGAGTATGTTTAAGCAATACCTGCAAGTAACGAAACCAGGCATCATTTTTGGCAACCTGATCTCCGTGATCGGCGGTTTCCTGCTGGCCTCCAAAGGCCACATCGACTATCCGCTGTTCGTCTGGACGCTCCTCGGAGTATCCCTGGTGGTCGCCTCGGGTTGTGTTTTCAACAACTACATCGACCGTGATATCGATCGTAAGATGGAACGGACGAAAAACCGGGTGCTGGTCAAAGGGCTGATCTCGCCAGAATCATCGCTGGTATACGCCACCTTGCTGGGTATTGCTGGCTTCATGCTGCTGTGGTTCGGCGCCAACCCGTTGGCTTGCTGGCTGGGCGTGATGGGGTTCGTGGTTTATGTCGGCGTCTACAGCCTGTACATGAAACGCCACTCCGTCTACGGCACGCTGATTGGCTCTCTCTCCGGCGCTGCGCCGCCGGTGATTGGCTACTGCGCGGTTACCGGTGATTTTGACAGCGGCGCGGCGATTCTACTGGCGATCTTTAGCCTGTGGCAGATGCCTCACTCCTACGCCATCGCGATCTTCCGTTTTAAGGATTATCAGGCGGCGAATATTCCGGTTCTGCCGGTGGTGAAAGGTATCTCCGTCGCAAAAAATCATATCACGCTGTACATCGTGGCCTTTGCCGTGGCAACGCTGATGCTTTCTCTGGGGGGCTATGCCGGATACAAATATCTGGTCGTAGCTGCCGCAGTCAGCGTCTGGTGGCTTGGCATGGCATTACGTGGGTATAAAGTGGCGGATGATAAAGTCTGGGCACGTAAGCTGTTCGTCTTTTCCATCGTCGCCATCACTGCCCTGTCGGTGATGATGTCTGTCGATTTCATGGTCCCGGATTCACATAATCTGCTGGCTTACGTCAGATAAGATTACGCTTTATATGAAATGATAAAAGCCTCCGCAAGCGGGGGCTTTTTTATCTAGAGAAATTGCCCTCTCCCCTCCCCTTTTGCTTCATTTTCTTCACCTATTACGCTGTTAAAAATTGAGAAAAAAATGAGCATCGCTAACCGCCGCCTATCTCGCTCCATCACTGAAGTTAGTGCTAGCCTTATCTCGTAGGCAAACGCCTACATAAAACATGGATTTAACTGCAAGGAATAACAATGAAAGAATTAACATTCAACGAAATGGAATCTGTCTCAGGTGGTTTCAACCTGGTAAGCGCCGCAACTGGTTTCGCCAGCTTTGTCGCTAATTCCGCGGCAGGGTTTACCTCATTTGCGCTGACCTCCGGTCTGGCGTTTGCCTCTTTCGTCGGCGATAGCGCGATTGAATTTGGCAAGTTCCTTCTTGGGCAGACAAACTGGGAAAGCGTAGTCAGCACCGGTCAGGAAAACTGGGCAAACTTCGTTTCCACTGCTGGAAGCAGCTGGAACACTTTCGTGAATAACGCCGCAACCGACTGGAATAGCTTCCTGGATCAGGCTGCATCCTAATCGGTATAATGATCAGGGCAGATTTCATTTCTGCCCTTTCCTTTGTTTTTAATCTTTTATTTCGCTCTGCCCCCTTTTAGCCTCTGGTTCTCATCCCTTCTTCTATTACGCAACACAGTCGTAATATCTGCTAAACAAACATTTATTTACGCGTCCTTATCCCCCCACTACACTAGTCACAGTTTTTATATTGAGGTGGTAATGAACGATAACAAAATGACGCCAGGAGAACTGCGCGCAACCTGGGGTTTAGGGACCGTATTCTCACTGCGCATGCTCGGCATGTTTATGGTCCTGCCTGTTTTGACCACATATGGCATGGCGCTGCAGGGGGCTAGTGAAGCGCTGATTGGTTTAGCTATTGGCATTTACGGGCTCGCCCAGGCCGTCTTCCAGATCCCGTTTGGCCTCCTGTCTGACCGCATTGGCCGTAAGCCGTTAATTATTGGTGGTTTGCTGATATTTGTTATCGGCAGCATCATCGCCGCGCTGACCGATTCTATCTGGGGCATTATTCTTGGCCGCGCGCTGCAGGGCTCTGGCGCTATCGCCGCCGCCGTCATGGCACTACTTTCTGATTTAACCCGCGAACAGAACCGTACCAAAGCCATGGCCTTCATTGGCGTCAGTTTTGGCGTGACCTTTGCTATCGCTATGGTGCTCGGCCCTATTGTCACTCACCAGTTAGGGTTGCATGCGCTATTCTGGATGATCGCTATTCTGGCCAGCCTCGGTATTTTGCTGACTCTATGGGTAGTACCAAATAGCCACAATCATGTACTGAACCGTGAATCTGGCATGGTAAAGGGCTGCTTCAGCAAAGTGCTTGCTGAACCTAAACTCCTCAAGCTGAACTTCGGCATTATGTGTCTGCACATCATGCTAATGTCGACTTTTGTTGCGCTGCCAGGACAACTGGAGGCCGCGGGTTTCCCGGCCGCCGAGCACTGGAAAATTTACCTGGTGACCATGGTCATTTCCTTTGTCGCCGTGGTGCCATTCATCATCTATGCGGAAGTGAAGCGCAAGATGAAACGTGTGTTTCTGTTCTGCGTCGCTCTTCTACTGATAGCTGAAATCGTGCTCTGGGGAGCAGGTGGCTATTTCTGGGAACTGGTCGCGGGCGTGCAGCTGTTCTTCCTCGCCTTTAACCTGCTGGAGGCATTGTTGCCTTCATTAATTAGCAAGGAATCACCAGCAGGTTATAAAGGCACGGCAATGGGTATTTACTCTACCAGCCAGTTTATCGGCGTGGCCATCGGTGGCGCCCTCGGCGGCTGGGTCGATGGTTTCTTTGATTCACAAACGGTGTTCCTGCTTGGGGCCCTGCTAGCAATGTTATGGCTGCTGGTTGCCAGTACGATGAGCGAACCACCTTACGTGAGCAGTCTCCGAGTTGAGATCCCGGACGAAGTCATCATTAATGATGAACTACAGCGCCGTCTGTTGTCGAAACCTGGCGTTGAACAGGTCATGATTGTCGCTGAAGAACGTTCAGCCTACATAAAAATTGACAGCAAAGTGACCAACCGCTTCGAGGTTGAACAGGCTATTATCGCAACTTCGTAATCGCCCCCCATTTCTATGCTCTAAACAATAAGTTGAACGCGCGGCAACACAGAAGATACCTTCGGGTATCTTCTCTTATCAAACATGAATTGACGTAATAAGCCCCCGTACTTTTCTAATTCTGTTTTGTGAAGTTTAATTCACATTAAAACTAATAGATCATTTAAATATTCACTATTATATAAAAAACCCTCTGATTAGTATATTGCCCGGTGTGCATAGGCACATCATTAACAATTCATTAATCTAGGATGGAATTAAAAATGAAAGAATTAACCGCAAACGAAATGGAATATGTCTCTGGTGCAGGCATTATCGACCTACCTTGCGCTTTGGTTGATTTCACCGTTCAATCAGCGCTGGGCCTGGTAGCAGCAGGTATTAACGCAGGTATGATTCTGGCCTCCTCCGCTCTGGAAACCACTATTGATCTGGTTTCTAATATTCTTGGCGGTTCGCCATCTAGCCTGGGAAGCATTATAACTGACCATATCAACTCCCTGCTGTATGCTGAATCAGGGGTTTGGTCAAACTTTGTTTATAATGCTGCTACTGACTGGGGTGGTGTTGTTGAGGCCCTGCAGAGCTAAATAGCATATGGCCAGTCAGTTTTCTGACTGGCCATATTTTCTGATGTTATTTATTATTTTCGCCACATCTGAGATACATATCACATGCCGTCATGTAATCATCATGCCAGCGCCAGTAAACATGTAAATAAAAGTATCCCATCGCCGGTATCATGCATAAAATAAAATAGACATAAAAATATATTTCCCACCCTAATAATTTCAGCAACAGGCTAAAAATTACGATCCATAACAGTTGAAGAATAAATAAAATAACTAACCGCAACCACAGCGATTTCCTATACATTACGGTAAATGGGATAGTTTTAGCCAGGTTCACATCAAACTCTTTCTGAAAAAGCCGTCCTAAAAAAGTATAACGCCTGGATGGGTGAGCAAAAATCAAATTAACTGCCAGTATCGCTGAACAAAGAATCAGCATAGCAACTATCAACTTTGCAGAAAAAAAACCATTGGATAAGGAAAAATCTTCATCCGCGACTAAGGGGCTGATAACCAGAAAACTGGTCATAAAAGTTACGGTAACATTTAAGCAAGCATAATGATGGAGATTACGGTATCTAAGCGTATACGCAGTTGCCCGCTGTAACTGTTTGACGTAACAATTCCTGGCGAACCAGCACATCATATAGACCATTATCGGCACAAAGATGACAATACAGACCATCGCGAGAATGCTTGAAAAGAAGAGTAGAAATCCCTTCACAACCAGATAGCACCCCAGTAAACAGCAAGCTGTAGCAACAAGCGGATGCCATAGTATGGCCTCACATTGCGAATACTTTTTTCCCTGAAACCAAGAAAAGTTGATATTTTTTATCGCATATTTGTAAGCCCAATACGCTTTAAGTTCATAAACAAAGCTAAACATAGTTAACGAAAAAATGGCGCTGACAGGGAATGCATCTTCCATGGTCAAAATATACCCTCTGTTTTTCACGTAGAATGCAATCAGCATCGTACAAATAAAGTACAAATAGGGTAAAAGCGAACGATCCTGTCGACGAATAAAAGTTAAATAATCCGGAATCATGCTAGCCTCGTTACACCCCCAATATTTTTCGACAATGAATGAAATACTCTGCCGAGAAATCATCGAAATCATTTAGTAATTGTCCAAGATACGCTTTATTGCTGATTTCAACGAACCTGACGACGGGAGTGTGTTGTAAAAAAGCAGTCATAGATGCTGTCCATTGTACGGTATGGGTCAAATGCAACGATAAGTTGTTTTTAATTATCTCAGGGTCACCTTCTTCGCGCCCGGTAACATTCATTAGTACAGGATAATTTGGCCGTACCATTTCCACCACCTCCAGGGCATCTCGCATAAGCTGAACTCCATCAGCCATTAGTGGCGTGTGCCAGGCACCGCTAACGCCCAACTTTACCGTTTCCAGGCCAGCTCCCATAAGTACCCCGGCGAATTCGCTTAAATCTGGCAGCGTTCCGCCAACCACCTGCTGATAGGGACTATTATCACAACTCACCACAACCGGACTTCCGGAATCGTTAATCAACTGGCTTATCGTTTGATAATCGGCACCTCTCACCGCTAGCATTGCGCCTTTACGAATATGACTTAAATCATCCATGATAGTTGAGCGCGCTGATATTAGTTTGAACACATTCTCCAGCGTTAAAGCGCCGGCCGCGTAGAGTGCGCTATATTCACCAACACTTTGCCCACATGAACCCACGATGTGAGCGTCAGAGAATTGCTCAGCATAAAGACTATAGAGCGTAACGTTGATAGCCGTCACCGCTGCCTGCTGTGTCGTCGTTCTCACCAGACGATTCATTGGCCCTTTCAGACATAACCGACGAAGATCCAACCCTGTTACATCACTAGCGCAATCCCAGATTTGTCTGGTGGTTGCGTTTAGATCCCATAAATCTGATCCCATTCCAATTACAGGATTTCCCTGACCGGCGAAAATAAGCACCAATGGTTGCTCTGATAACTTTGTCATAGACAATATATCCTTATAAATAGTATTTAAATCCAATATAGACTCCGAGGGTCTCGCCAAAAAGTGCGAACTCAGAATCACGATGACCTAATGCGCTATAAAACCCCGAATAAATCTCTACCCGTTCGCCCAACCATTTTACCGGCTTGATATAATGGGTGCCAATTAATGCACTACCATCAACTAAGTTCATCACCAGATAGGGCTGAAAAGTTGAATGATCAGTATTCTGTAAACTTAGCCACGAATTAATATAATGTCGTCCTTGTAACATCCATTTATTTCCTGTATTACTTATTTCTGACCCCATCAGATACTTATAATCATCAAATACTTTATCTAAACTGGACAAGCCAGTTTCATTACTTAATAGTTTAATAAAGTCGGTCTGCTCTCGCCATGCCGCTTTTGAGTATCCTTCACTCTGGTAATAGTATTCGATACCTAATACACTAAAAAGGTCAGTGGTATACTGGCCGCCAACGGCTAATTCATAGTTTTTTTTATCATCCTGAGCATAAAGCGATGAAGGATATTTCCCAGATAATACTGCATCTCGTTTTTCACGGGAAAAATGCCGCCACTGTTGATTTTTGTGTAAAGCCGCCTCTACGTTGACAACAAACTGAGGAGTTATATTGTAGCTATCCGCCAGGGCCAACGAAGGAGAATCGCCAAGCATCACATCTGCTGCCAGTCGATGATTAGCAAGTCGATAATCGGAGTAACTTAATAAATAATACTCACTGCTGTTGCTCCGTTGATTGGCTGTCCAGTTGCTGGATGACTCATAATATTGATCAATACTCGCCAATTTGGGTATGATAGTAAATGAGAATGCATAATCGCGGAACTCTTCTGAGATCCGCCCCCCCCAAAACGGCTCATTATAGGTGGAATTAAATCCGGGGTCGAATATTCTGGTAGGTTTAAATCCGGCATAAAAAGTCGTCAACAATGCTGCAGGCGATCTTAAATGAAAAGCACCGGAATGCGGTCTAAGTTTTCCGCCTTCGAGACTGACGTTTTCAGATAATGTTGCGTTCAGCTTTAGCCTATCGATTAATATTTTAGAGCGACTATTATCTTCTTCGAATAGCCCCACCTCGTTCATCGGATGATATCCAAAGCCATATAATGAAAAATCCACAGCCAACACATCATCAATAATGTCACAAGAGCTAGAGACGTTAAGTGAAATATTATTATAGGCGTTATCAGTGGTATACGGGTTAGATCCACTGATGCGCCATAGAGACTCATTTTTATGTGTAAAGGATGTTTGCCCCATCAAAATCAATTGACCATTTTGTTGTATTTCATCCGCGGTAAGACAATCTGCCATCCCCAACAACGGTATTAATGTTAGAATTGATAGTAATACAGCCCGAAGCAATTTCACTTTGCTTCCCTCTGAATGAACTCCTTCGTGAAGTGAAATTCTGGTAAGGACTCAAGGCGAACATTACTATACTTCATGACAGAATAGCCCTTTTCATACCGAGTATTCTGCACAATAATTTCTGTTGGCCGGTACATTCCCAATACCATTTGATAGTTTTTATACAAAACACTCTTGAGTAATTGATTATCAAGTGAGTAATATGATGCCTTAAATGGTCGATACTCGGCGTTTTTTTCTACCAGGTAAATCACTTTTGGATAAGTAACGGCCTCAGATTTACGAATAAGAGACAACCGATAGCAGATTTTATCACCACAAGGCTCCTCACCCTCCAGCGTCGAATCATAGGCATATTCGAAGTTCGTTACGATAACATCACCATTAGAGATCTGGCCTATTAAGCGTTGTGAACGCGAAATGGGAACTGGCCTTCGAAGCTCAGGTGTATAAAACCATAAATCATACCAATCAGATAACATGACTTTACCTTTATCTCGCGGAGGATAAGTAAAGCGTATCAATGAACGAGCGTCAGCTTTAATACCGTTTTTCGGCTTAATAAATCGCATTGAAATATCAAGAGATTGTTTATTTTCAGGTTCATCCACTCCCTCTTTAAACTCCAACACGGTCACTTCATAGCGGAAAGGTTCATTTGGTGAACGAACTTCATCCGCCCTGCGAATAATCTCCAGAGCCTGCTGATCAATTTTTGTCGCTTGCACTGCAGCTGAATGCAGTAATACTGCCAAATATAATAAATACCACATGCCAATTCTCATACTGCCCTCTATGAAGATTTAAATGCATCTGTAATATTAAGCCGCGATGCACGATATGCAGGAATGATAGAAGCCAGGGCTGACGTTAAAATTGGCAACATCAAGGTAAACCAAATTAACTCTGCGTCATTGCTTTTAATAAATGCAGTATATCCAACTGACTGCCCTGGAGAAGGAGGCATTGCAATGCCGGAAATATTAATAATCGCAGCAATGGTATAACCAAAAGCAAGGCTACCGATTGCCCCCAAAATGCCTATATATATACCTTCCAACCAGAATAAAAGCGTAACACGACTGGACTGTAAACCGATGGCTCGTAGTGTCGTGATCTCTTTAGTCCGCTCAACGATATTCATGGTCATTGAATTACCGATCATAAATATCACAATAAGTGCTACTATGACTTTAATAAAAAAATAGATACCCGAAAGCATGCCTTCAACTTGCTGGTAAAAAATAGAGCTTTCCTTCCAGTCCTTAACGATAAGGGGTAAATTCTGTTGAGCGATAAACTCTCTCATTTTAATAACAAATGGCGCTACATCATCATGTTTTAATAAGATAACTATTTTACTGACGCCATTCGTACCCATGATTCGCTGAGCGGTATCAAGAGGTATCTTTAGTGCAACATCATCATAATCCTTAATTCCCGACTCAAAGATGCCACGGAGTTTGACTGATATAGCGCCCTGTCCTCCTGCCACATTTACCGCCAGGATATCGAGCCAGTCACCATAGTGGCTATCAAGTGTTTTGGCCAAACCGCTTCCGATGGTAATTTCATTATGTTTTACACGAGATAAATCGCTTCCAAAGACTATCTTATCAAATGCTCCTAGCTTCAGAGATGGTAATGGTTCAATGCCTTGCGCCGAAAAATAATTTGACGTTTCGCTTTCGTAGTGAGATATAATCCCACTAAACTCTAGCTGACCTGAAATTGTCGAAATTGCATTAGAAAAATAGGCATTTTGTAATATATTATGCTTTAGTGAAATGTAGTCAGAAATAAGGCTTTTATTCTTATTAGCCGTTTCAAAGTAGGATTTATTATAAATTTGCACATGGCCAACATTAGTTCGTATCGTCTGCTCCTTGAGTATCCAAAAAGAGTATTTGATAAAACCACCATATAGAAATATAGCGCCACCACCTAAAACAATTGCAAAAATAGTAGAAAGGGTTCTACGCTGATGCCGTAGCAAATTAAGGAATGAAAATTTAGCATCACCATAGTTGAAGATGATATTATAAACTACAAATAGCAATAACAACGCCACAATACCATTAATGAATATCACATCCCTTGACATTTAATCACCTTTAATAACCGGAACAATAACCTGCACGACTTCAGCCATTTCCCACGCAGGCGGATTGTTATTTGCATAATCGATTTTAAGGTTTTGCCCTACGCTTCTCAGATACTGAAGGAATTGTTCTTCTTGTGGTTTGCTATGGCACTGATGGAGAGCTCGTAAACGCATCTCGTTGATCTTCCGAACAATCTCGACGCTGAATTTATCTCTATTCCTCATCAGCAAGTCGGTATCTTCAATCGTAATCACGCAGCGCCCCAAATTACCCGGAAGCCAGGCATCAACACGCGCACGCAAATATCTGATTAGCAAATTATCTTCATTGACATCTACCGACTCATCCATATAGAAGAATCCTGTCTTTGCATATTCAGAGGCGTGAATCAGATCATTAACACTCAGGTAATAAGCTGCTTGCCGCAGCATCCCCCATGAATAAAAGATCAGCACGCCAACGTTATTAGTGCGTTCATATTCTTTAAGCAAATTTGCTGTGACCGATGCTAATGCTTTTGGCTCACCTGGTAACCCATCCTGTAAAACACGATCCGAAACAGGTGTGGGTATCGATTCAGCGAATGCTGAAAATATAACTGTGGTTAAACACAGAAGCAAAACTCTACAAAGATTGCTTCGCTGAATCATATATTATTGCTCCATCTTTAATTTCCACTCTCCGACGAGCTCGCTCTTGTAGTTGAGTCGAATGAGTGGAGATAATAAACGTCGTCTCTGTGCGCCGATTAATGTCAAGCAGCAGGTCAAGAATCGCTTCTCCAGTGGCCAGATCCAAATTTCCGGTCGGTTCGTCGGCAACAACGACTTCAGGACTATGCGCTAACGCCCTTGCTATCGCGACCCGCTGTTGTTGTCCGCCTGATAATTGGCCTGGCTTTCGCCCAACTAAGTGGGCTAAGCCCACACTATCGAGGAAATGTAGACTCCGTGCTTTCGCCTCTTTTGCATTGAAATGCCCATTTAGCATCAGGGGATAAAAAACATTATCAAAAACACTTAGTACCGGGACTAAATTGAAAAACTGAAAAATAAACCCTAAATGATGACTACGGAGTCGCGCCAAATTCTTTTCAGACAGCGCATTTAGATTTTTGCCAAGAAAAAAAACATTACCTGCCGTTGGTTTATCAATACCTGAAAGTATATTAAGCAAGGTACTCTTACCGCTTCCCGAAGGGCCACATAATGCTACGAACTCACCTCTTACAATATCCAGATTAATATCATTCAGTGCAATAGTAATGTTATCCTGAGGACCATAAGATTTATGTATACCGTACAGAGATATATCAGGTAATTCTGTTATATTGCTGCGCATAGGGCCTTCTATTCGTACCAGGTATCAAAATAAGCATAGCCACCGACTGCCCCAGGGATAACGGTTCGAAGACAGCCATTATGCAAAGCGTGGTGTGCAATGTATTGCCAGCTCAAAGCAGGGGTCATGCAGCCGCTACAACCATAACGAGTAATGAGATCGACTCCTTTGTTAGAAGGTGGTATTAATTTATTGATACCACCGGCATAGGCAACCAAGTCAATATCATTATTTTTTTCTGATTGTGATACAAACAAGCGGTCTACACCATTAGATATATATGGACCACAGTTCACTCTCATATGACTTTCTCTTCTACTGAATATAAAGCAGCCCACTCTTTCAATTGACACATTCACGCCAGGAACATGCTTATGATGCTTTTTCCTTTCGCCTTGGCTAAGACTTTCTGCGGTAAAAGCCAACAACGGCACCGCACGGTAACCTCCGCAGATAACGACAAAATCAAATACATCCCAAGCAAGATAATCCTGTGTCAATGCCATTGCCTGAAATAGAGCATAGTTTTCACCTCGTATTTTACAGGTCACGTTGTTGATAGAAAATTTCTTAATCAAATTCTTAGGTAAAGTATCAATAGTTGATAAGTTAAGGCTACTTATATTGTATTCAAAAACGCCTGACTCCCCCCATGAATCAATATAGATAAAGGCGGTTCGTGATTTCAGGAGTAGCATCCGTTCTTTTGCTGATAAGCTATGTAGAGCATCGTCCGACACTCTTTCCATGGCATTAATATAGGGTATATGATCTGGTCGCCTTGTGATTTCACGATTATATATTTCGGCACGTGTGCCAAAGCGTTTAAATCGCCAACCATTCGCTCCCGTTGCCTTGAGCGCGGTATTGAATGAATGCGACTCCCATACATTTAACCAGTTTGGATAATATAAATTAAACGGTTCTTCAGGTTCAAGAAATGAATATGAAGACAAATACATCTTACTATTCATATCAACCACAACTCTTATTCAAATTTGTCATTAATAACGCAACAACTGAACCATCGACGCCTAACCCGGTCTTCAGAAGATGGTTTTTTTCATGCTTCCTCACACCTCCTTCTACGGAGATATGGCAAGCGACATCATCTATGATTTCGTCATTGATAACAGGAAAAATCAATTCATTCGTGAGCAGTAAATGATAGCCAATAATTAGGTCTATCACCCCAGATCCCGTTGCGGTATAACCAACTTGTCCTTTATAGGCCAATACGGGAAGCGGGGTTTCACCAGCAAACATAGCGATCGCTTTTGCTTCAACTTTATCACTGGATGAGGTTCCATTACCGTGAGGGATGAATCCACAAAGGTCCTCTTTTCTCACCCCAGCGTCATTTAATAATGAATGAATCAACTTCAAAATGCTGGTGCTTTGCCAGGATGCATCATTACTTCGACTAGCATTAATTTGCTTATATGCCGAAGTAATACATACTCCCGGACTTTTTCCGCGCATCATTCGGTGTTGTTGACTTTCCAGTAACATAACGCTATAGCCTTCGGCAAAATGCACACCATTGCTGTTTACCCCGAAGGGCTGGACAATTTTACTGTCCAACATTCCCTGGCTTGCAAGGAATACAAGATCCTGATATTTAATTTTTGAAATATTAATAACAAGCCCGAGGTCAATACCTCCACTCTCTATTGCCCTGGTAACCAAATGAATAGCCGTCAATGATGAGTTACTTGTACAGTTCATATTTGGCGGCAAATATTGCAACTCATACTTTAGCCCCAGCGTATAAGAAACATTATCCTGCGACATATTTTTTACAGAAAGATTTTTAATTGAAGATGTTACCGAAACATCTTCCATATCATTGTAATTATAAAA
This sequence comes from Klebsiella sp. 141153, assembly GCF_032601995.1. Classification (NCBI taxonomy): domain Bacteria; kingdom Pseudomonadati; phylum Pseudomonadota; class Gammaproteobacteria; order Enterobacterales; family Enterobacteriaceae; genus Klebsiella; species Klebsiella sp. 141153. The sequence continues at coordinate 219,973 of NZ_JAQIRJ010000005.1, forward strand.
ATTCCTGTAATCCATAACATCAACACGAGGGCCTATTCCGGTAATATATACTCTAACTCTGTTGCCTTTCAGGCTGTCATTACTAAGACCAGCCTGTAGTAAGGCGTCATCAATGAGTTTGTACACCAGTTCAAAAGCGCTATCGTTTTCTCGTTGTAGTTTCGCAATGAATATATTCTCTGCAAATCCACATTCTCTAGCCTGGTTATCTGATATAAACCATGGCGACAAATGTACCCGTTTTCCTTGCTGCAGATTTCGAATTAACAGCGAACTATTCTCAGCATATGGCAAGGATACACTGAAGCCAGAAATAATAGCTCTCCCGCTCACCTTGTTATCCTTTAATCACGATAGCGTAATAATTCCCGCCTTCTGTAGCGCCAATTAAAAGAGCGTATTTGATAGCTATTTCTCGTGTTTTCTTTACAAAGTTAATTCTTGCGTCGGCAAAGTTTTGTGTATATGGAATAGCAGGAACCGATTGTCTTTGAATACAATCAAGAATCACCGCCAGGTTTAAAAGCCCTGCAGACGAAGCAACAAAGCCAAAAAATGCGTTATAATTCACCACTGGAACATGTGGATTATGGCTATGGAATGAATCATAGATTGCATTAATTTCTATGATTGAGCTAACTTCGCTGCCACTACTAGTTCCACACACTAAATCAATCTCTTTTGCGGTAATACCCGCATCGGCAAGCGCGCGAGCGATCGCCAGCGACATTGCGGTAGATTTTTCCTCAATCTGCGTCGCATCAAAGTAGGAATTACTGCATGACTTACCATAACCTGCAATTTCTCCCAATATTTCAGCGCCACGGGTAGCTGCTGCACGCGCGTCTTCCAATAACAGCATACAGGCCCCTTCACCAGGAACATATCCACGTTCCTCTTTGGCATATATCTGATAATCAGCGACATTTGACGTCATATGAATCTTGTTGGTCACCGCATCCATATACAGGGACATCGATGGAAAATATTCATCAGCCCCGCCAACAATGACCTGTGGCTGTAGTTGCTGGCGAACAATTTCATAGCCATAAGTCAATGCGCCAAGCGCGGCGTTTTCACCGGTCGCTAACGTAGTCGTATATCCCTTTATACCTTCCGAAATCCCACAAAATGTCGTCATCGAGTTCATCAGCGAACCAGGAAACTCTGAAGTACGTACTTTGCGCGGATCGGGCTTTAAACTTTGTAAATACTTGTAGGTAGTTTCTTGCGGTCCACGGGCCATCCCCAGAACCATGCCCAGCTCCTCTCCATCACGTTTAATCTTGCGTTTCGCCCTATTCAGCGCTTCTGAAAGTGCAATCAGCGCAAACGTACCGCCGCGCGTTGCTTTGCGTGGGTCATAGCGGCGTAAATGTTTACGTGGTTCGAGGCCTTTCACCTGGTAAGTTTTAAAGTGCTTTTCTGACTCCGGCTGTCGGTAGGCCGCTTCTCGATATTCTTCGCCAAATATTTCCGCAAACTGATTAGTTTTTTCTACAACATCCAACAGCGCTTTAGCCTCTTCAAGCGTATCATCAGGAAATACTACGCCGCTCAACTCCAGCGACCTGGCATCTTCATGGATATAGCGAAGAATTTCATTAAGCGTATGTCCAATAGCCGATACGGCACCTATCCCAGTTATAACAACACGTTTGGCATCATAGGCGGTAAGAGGAACTGAACATGGTTTGGTACTGACAATCATGCAGCAATTATTACCGCCGAATGCGTAGTTATTCTTCATAAAGATATTGATATCTTTGTGTCGAAACTCATTCGCCACGTAGTCCAGATCGCAGTTAGGGCGCGGCTGCGAAAAATTCAACGTTGGCAGAACATGCTTCTGCGGAAGGGTAACTAAACAAGCGATGAGCTCGACAATACCGGCGGCGCCAATATTGTGGCCAAAATACGATTTAGTAGAACTGATCAATATATTTTCGGCGCCAGAGAAAACTTTCTTCATCGCCAGAGTTTCTATTTGGTCATTAGCCTGCGTTCCCGTACCATGCGCATTAACGTAATCAATTTGCTCAGGTTTGATACCTGCATTCGCCATGGCTTTCTGCATGACCTGCACTGCGCCGCTAGCTCGCGGGTCGGGCCCCGTTTCATGGTATGCATCACACGAGGTGGCGTACGAGAGAATTTCGCCGAGAATCGTCGCACCACGCGCGACCGCATGCTCATACTCTTCCAGGACTATTGCCCCTGCGCCTTCGCCAATAGACATACCTGAATGCCCCGAAAATGGCGAACACGATTGCGGGTGCATAACGTTCAGGGCATAAAAACCGGCAAAGGTGGGTAAATAAATAGGTTCTGTTCCAATAGCCAGCATAGCCTTGCTTTTGCCGTTTTGGATGTAATCAAAAGCCATGCCGACGGCGTTCGGGCTTGCCGTACAAGCCGTTGCAACGAGTTCCACGCCTCCTTTCAGGCCTAATAACGTAGATGCGCTGGAACAACACGATGAAAAGCTGCCTGAAAAAAGAGCCTTCCGTAACGAAAAGTCCTGAATATGCTGCTCAAATAACGGAAGGAATGCTTCAGTGCCTGCAGAAGAAACGCCTACAATCAGCCCCATCTGTTCCAGGCACTCCCGATGGGTCGCCAGTTCTGCCTGCTCTAGTGCTTCCTTACCAACTTTGTAGGCCCAAAGTGCAGCATTATCTAGCGATGAGACAACCTCTTTCGATAATTCGGGACAATGAATTTGATGCAGCATTTCAGCCGCACGGGCGTTTGCAAACCATTTAGAGAAACGCGCACTATCAGCGATGCCATTTTTTTTCTCCAGCAGCGCTTGCCTGAAGTCTGCGATGTTGTCAGCCAGAGACGACAAAATCCCCATACCGGTAATAACCACTCTTTTTCTACTAGTTTTCATAATATTATGCTTTATCCCGATTGTTATTTTCTACCGACCGATGCTGGATATAATATTGTCATCGCTAAACGTTATACCGTGGCAAACGCGCTCTTTGCTTTCGAAGCATCAACAAAGCTATGCGTTGTGGGATTAACCAACAAACTCAAGTTATAAATAAAGGGTAAGTTCTGTGTTTTCGCAGCGATTTCACCATTTGCGGTTTTAAGGCTAAAACCTGAAATATCGGCTAACGCATAACATTCATCAATAAGGGCCAACGCAATCCATGCTTGCCTGGCCGGCGAATATGTTGCATTAATAATAACCCCTACCTGTTGTCCATTAACCATCACAAGATCATCTGAATCGATCTGACAACATTCATCGCATGGAGAGATCCCAATAAGCTTACGTTGTGCGCCATTTCGCGATAACTCCACGACTGCACTCTTACCAATAAAGTCCTCTTTATCATACTGGATAGCCCACTGCATTTGCAGTTCCACCGGATTTGTGGAATAGCGAGGGTAAATACTTTCATCCCATCCTGTATTTTCAATTCTCACCAGACGTTGATATTCTAAGCCACCGGTTTTCAGCGAATATCTGGCGCCTATTTCTTGTAACTTCATCCACATAGTGACAAGCGTTGCTTGTGCACCAATCAATTGATATGCGAATTCGCCATGTTTCCCACAACGAAAAACCATAAGTCCATCATTGGTATTCATATATTCATAATAAGGTAGGCCAATGATATCAAAACCATAAACCTCTGCCATTACTTCCCAGGCATAAGGTCCTTCCAGCATAATGACGCCCCAGTCATTCTCTCCCATCGATTTTATTTCTGGAATCTCCTGAATATCTAAATCATCCGCCTTAACAAGGATTTCATTCAGGATATTTATAACTTCTTGTGCAGTCAGATTCTCTGATAGAATATAATAGCCTTCAGCGGCGCACAGAACATAAGCATCACCGCGGATTGTTCCATCAGCGTTAAGCAGCAAAGAGTAAATACCCTGTTCATCACGGATGATCGATACATCTGCAGAGACCAAATAGTTTACAAGCGCCCATGCATCCTCCCCCATCACACTGGTAATGGACATATGAGAATAATCTACCAGCAAGACATTTTCACGCACAGCTTTATACTCTTCATAAATATCATGATATGAAGAAGGTACGCATTGGTGATTATAGATACCCATAACCGCATTGTTTTTAAAATGGAGATCAGAAAGTAACTTCATAAAATACCCTTCAATATAACCTTATCAATTCAGGATGATTTTTTCTTTAGAATGAAAGATGCCAGATTATTTATGCTGCGCATATAGGCTGGATCATCGCCTTCTGAGACCTGGATGTTGAAGGTTTTATCAAGCATAACGATAATCTCCGTTGCATCGACAGAGTCAAGTTTCAAGCCATTGCCAAACAAGGGCGTATCATCATCTATTTGATGAGCCTCACGCTGGACATTCAGGCGTTGAATAATTTCGTTTTTAATCGTGATGATTATTTTTTTTCTTTCATCAATTTCATCATGGATGTTTGTCACACCGAACTCCTTGGATAATTAATTGATTTCTCTAAAGTTAATAATGACGCCCTGGCTAATAATTTTCTTGCCAACATTAGCTGTAACTAAATAATGTTTAAACCCACTATCATCAGAAAATGACAGCTTGCTTACCACTTCAATCGTATCTCCCGGGTAAGCCGTTTCTTTAAATTTCAAATTCTGTGATGCTAACACTCCACGCACCGCAGCACGCCTTGCATGTATTATGCTCAACATATCCGGATGCTTGATATAAGCATGGATATCACGCAATGACCTAAGTTCTTTACCCGAGTGTTGTTGATAAATATCACAGATATCAGTGAGAAAAGAATAATACTCGCTTGCCTGGCCAAATATCTCAGAAATGATCGCTCCTGGCATAATGGGATCTTCCGGAAAATGTCCAAGCAGATAAGGATCATTATAAGTTACATGTTTTATAACTTTGATGAAGCCATTCTCTCCGTATTTAAAATCGACTATTTTATCTACCATGAGTAAAGGTTGACGCCAGCCGCCCATAGCAAGAAAAATTTTTGGTGGTATTGAATACTTAGACATATATCACCGCATTACCATGCCACCATCGACGACGATGGTTTGCCCTATGACATAGCTAGATGCTGAAGAACTTAAATAAACAATAACGTTGGCCACCTCGTCACATTTTCCGAGTCGTTTTAATGGAATTGAGTTAGTCACTTCACGAACAACTGTACGTGGAACCTTCTTCGCCATTTTAGATTCAATCATCCCCGGCGCGACCGCGTTAACGCGTACTCCCCGCGGCGCCAGCTCAGCGGCAAGTGTCCTGGTAAAACTTAATATTGCACCTTTTGATGCGCTATAGTTTGCCTGGCCAACGCTTGGTACAAGAGCAGCCACCGATGCGACATTAATAACAACTGGATTTTCCGCTGAACGTAATAGCATTAATGCTTCCTTCGTTAACCGGAACAAGCTAAGTAAATTAATGCTAATGACAGAATAAAAATCATCAAAGGTCATTGATGCAAAGAGGCTATCCTTAACAATCCCCGTATTATTCACCAGCACGTCCAGTCTTCCGGCTTCGACAGTCAAGCGCTCACACAACGCAGTCACTTCTTTCTGGCTTGTGAGATCGCATGGCAAAATATTAAGTAAGTTGCCATTAGCATGGTTTCCTTTCAGAGCAATCAAAGGCTCGACATTTGATTTATACAACGCATATACCGTGCATTTTTGCTCAAGAAATTTCTCGCAAATTGCAAGACCTATGTCGCCGCTGGCACCAGTAATCAGCACCTTTTTACTTACAAGATCGCTATACCTATACATTTTACATGAATGCCTTTATTAATAGATTATGGTTGCGGCTATCGCATATGTCCGGCAGTGTGAAATACTCAATGATATATTCATAATTTGTTGATTATTTAGAATCTCCTTAACACTCCCTGACAATATGAATTCAGGTTTTCCATATTCATCATGAACGACCTCAATGTCATGGAAACGGATCCCGTGACTAAATCCATATCCTATGGCTTTTACCAGAGACTCCTTAGCAGCCCAAAATCCTGATGCCCTCTCATAATTAGGGCAAGGAAAATCAATATCTTTGATCTCATTATCCGTAAATACTCGATGAAGAAATCCTGACTTATCATTGGCAATGGCTTTTTCTATTCTTGCCACTTCAACAATATCTGTACCAATACGCATTTCACATCCCCCAATGAATTAAATCTGGTACGCAAAGTTGAAATTTAATTTATATTCATCGACATCCAAATTATTAGGATAGATAAAAGGGGCTGATACCGAAGCATCATATTCCAGAGCTCTGACAGCCCCTTTGACACCCAAAATACCACCCATTATTTTTTTGCCACTAAGGTTCTGTGAAGGTAACTTACCAATTATTTGACCGTAATCTGCACCGATATAGGGTATGAGACCTTTATAACCCGTCACAGCATTTAGCGTGTTCTGTAAAAAGAAACCTTTATTGCCATAGATCCCATCACTATTTTGAAAACCACGCACACTCCAACGATCGCCTATCGTGAACTGATCCTGTAACGTCAAATTATCCGGTGAATACTGGGCGCCAAAATTAAGTTCATAATAGGCGTTAACTGGCAACATTGTTAACCATTTCACGTAATTCACATTAAGGTTCACAATTTGACTTTCTTTACTAACAGTGCCAGTGCGCATATCAGGTGTATCGGTACCGCCAAACGCCTTGGTAAACCGCTGCCAGGTTACCGTGGAGTCCAGTGCTGCCCCGGTAAAGTTTCTCTTATAATTTACGCCTAACCGTACATTACCCATATCACGCTTTTGCAATACCAGTTCTGTCCCACCCAATGTGTAGTCATACTTACGTCTGATCAGTTCAGCGCTTGCAGACAATTTTGAGTTCACATTGCGGTATAGCATTCTATTGCCTTTAAGACTGAAGTATTCTGTCTTGCCAATATAGTCAAAAGTATATGCACCAATATCGATGCCTTGATGGGATTTACTTTTACTATAATAGAGACTAAGATCATAATAACCGAATGGCACACTATAATAAGTACTCACGTTCTTATAGCCACCCGTTTGGCTACCTGTCCCTGCAAGATAAAAAAGGTCACTCAAGCCTGTGACATTATATAAATAACTTGTTCCACCGATAAGTTCACTACCAGTACTCTGATCGCCGAAGTTATTATAGGAAGCCCTTAAGCTCCATTTTTTTTTGCGCTGCGTATTTATTACTACTTTGCTCGAACCATTTTCGGAACCTGGCAGAATGTTGATCTTTACATCCACCTCAGGGGTTCTCTGTATGTTTTCCAGGCCTTGTTCTAGATCTCGGATGTTCAGAATATCGCCAACTGAAAAAGGTAAAATCCACTTGATTATATCATTTCCAGCAACAACGATCTCTGAAATTCTTCCAGGCACAACTGTCAGTTTTAATTTTTTCGTTGATAAATCCTGAGTTGGAATTTCAACTCTGGTAGTAATATACCCTGCGTTTATATAATAATCCTGGAACAGCACCGCAGCCTTTTTGAGCCCATTCATTCCGAGACATTGACCAACTACCTGATTTTCTATTTTCTTTAATTCATTATTATCTAAAAAATCATCACTAAGAATCAATTCATTGATCTGAAAACAAGGTGTTTCTTGCGGGAATGTGCTATCAGTATATTTCTTTGTTGTGGCATCAGAATACACATCTTTCTGCTCTATTTTTCTGTCTTGTAAGGACGCATTATCGTTACTTTGCTGTTCTTTTATAAGACGACCTAACTGAACATCAGCAGCAGCCACAGGAAGCGCAACCAAAAAAAGAGAAGTAATAATTAATGTATGTCGAATATCCATTTCATATCCTGATAATGTGAAAGCAGTAATCCCTTACTGCTTTCACCTGCTACCTGATTTATTTACCGACCACGGTACCAAAAATGTTTACAATATTAGCAGTAGTCTGAAATCCTTGCGCACCACCTAATACAGCCCAAAAACCAGTATTGACTATTTTTTTGGCATTGATAACAGCTTTACCATTGGTATACAGATTACCGTAATTATAAATGTTATTACTTGCCGTGACGTTCAATTCGCTGTCAGCAACTAAGTTAGCCCAGTTAGAGATATTTTTAGTGGTGACGTTAGTTGTTTTGGCCGAAATGTTCGCGCCAAGGTTATTGGTCAGGTCATTTGCTGTAGAAATATTAAGCGTATTTCCAGCAGCAATATCACTGTTATTAGTAATGGTTTTCCCCGTCAGGTTCAAATCACCATCAGCACTAAATGCATGGTTATTAGTCAGATAACCAGAAGCATTTACCGTCATATTACCTTTGGCGTTCACCCAGCCGGTATTATTATAATCTCCATTGATATTAATCAATACGTCGCTATCAGAAGAGATGATACCGGTAGCCGTGTTTTTTGCGATAGAGCCACTTGCTTTGGACGATAATCCACTGGCATCAATCTTCATGTTGCCTGAACTGTAGATTGTTGCATAATCAGCGGCAATTCTCTTCGCTGCAATCGTCATTTTCCCGGAATTCGCAACAATCTGCCCTTTGTTACTGGCAAGATCGCCAGTCAGGTTAATATTTACATCACCGGTTTGCGCAATGATACGACCGGATTCGTTATTCAGGCTTTTCGCCGTAATATCAACACCCTCACCACCAATTAAACCACCTTGTTGGTTTCCATAACCGAAATATTGGCCAACATAGAAACCGAACTTGTCGCTATCGGTGCTGGTGATTTTGCCTGCCGCATTAAGCGCTAGTTTTTGATCAGCAACCATCATAGTATATTTAGCATCGATATCAGCTCCGGAATCGATACTGATATTTTTAGCTTTAATGACTGAACTGTCTGTGCTCACGGTGTTGGCTTTGATAGTAACATCACCGTTTACTGAAGTTATCACCCCCAAGCGGCTGTAGTAATTATCGAGATCGATATTTACACCATCTCCTCCGTTAATACCGGATTGGCTGGTATTGATGTCGCGACCAGTAATTGAAACAGTCTTACTGCTTTCAATTTTACCCATATAGTTATCAATATCACTGGTGGTTTGGATGCTCACATCACCATCTGAGGCAATTTCGCCAGCCCAGTTGAATAAGTAGTCAGCAGCAATCTCGATGCCATTACCTGAGACGATACCCAAGGATTCACCGCCCGTGGTATCGGCCGATTTGTTGTCGTTGTTTTTAACTGCTTTCGTTGTCGTTAATTTTACAGCACCAGCACTGGAACGGATCAAACCAGTTACGTTTTCAATGTTTCCAGTACTTTCAACTTCGACATTGCCCGTTGAATCAATAGTGCCACCATTATTGGTTAACGATGTATTTTTCAGGCCAACATAGCCAGCATGAATCTGACCGTTGTTATTATTAAAATCACCTGATTCTATTGCAACGACACCCGCCTCAATACCCGCCGTTTTAGCTTTTCCGGTATTGGTAAAAGTATTACCACTGGTATTGACAGCCAGCGTTTGTCCGGCAGCCAGTTTACCATTACTATTATCGAATTTACCGCTGGTAATATAGTTATTCGTGGTTGCTAAAATATTGCCACCGTTGATATTACTAACATTATTACCCGAAGTATCAATAGCGATCATTTTATCGTTATTGATTTTCCCTGCGCTATTTTCTAAAACACCGTTGGTGTTCAGGGTGATATCGCCACTAGACTGGATAGCTGCATTTTTATTAACTAACTTCCCATTGCTGGTAAGCTTTATACCGCTATCGCCGCCTGCAATCGTTCCCTGATTTCGCACACCAACCCCAGTTTCAGTACTGACGAGGTTAATCTTATTCGCGTACATTCCGCCTAACTTAGATACATCCACGCCATAGCTGCTAGCATTGCCAGTAGCAGTCACGGTACCCGTCACCACCCCCTCAGTATTAAGGGCATTATTGCCAGCGACGACATTAAGTTCACTCGCAGAAAGAGCGCCATTCACCACGATACTGCGCGCGAGGATTTCGGTCGGCGAGTCGCTCTGAAATCCACTTACCGTAATCGTTCCGCCATTAACCGAATAGCCATTTAGCAGCCCATCATCACCGATCTTTGGCGTGCCAGTCGTCAATGTCCCTTTTTCAGCGTTGATGAATCCGCCTCCCTGAGTCGTAATGCCATTAGGGTTGGCAATGATTAAGTGAGCGGAATCACCTGCAACTTCCATCATGCCATTAATGGTACTGGCATTTGTTGAAGTTACTTCGTTAAGAATAACCATTGCGCTGCCATCCGTAAGGTTCGGGTTGGCCGCAATCTGCCCTGCCAGCACGGACTGTGCTGCGCTTGTTGCGTTATTAAAAATAACGCCCTCGGCACCAACATTCAGCGTGTCATATACGTTATGCGAAAGGCCATTGCTGTTCGCTTTGGCGATATTAACAACCGGCACGCCATTGGAAGCTTCAGTAACGCTGCCATTTTTAATAGAAATTTCCGCCTGCGCCATTACGGGCATCAGCAGTAATAATGACGCTGCAATCGGGTTTAATTTCACTGACCTTTTTTTGTTTTCGTGGTATTTCATATGAACCTTTCTAAGATAGTATTGATTGAGTGCAGCCAGAAGGAATAATCTGCGCTAATGCAGCAATATTCACCCTGACTATTTTAAGTACGCATCATGCATACAAAATCCCTGTGAAAAGCACGTAAACTCATCAAATGTTATATGCAGTTCTATTCAATAAATTATTTTTAAATATATTAAAAATGTATTTTTGCGCTCGCCTACGCCGAATGCATATACCTACATGGAACAAAGAAAATTGATTCAATTCATACAAAATATGAGACATCCCCTGTCCACGCATCGAGCGTAACGACTCGTTTCAACGCTGTTAGTTCATCAGTTCTCATCTCGCCTGCTAAACCAATTCAAAATTTTTTTAGCGATGCGTAATAAATAATGGCACACACAACGCCGTATCCTTACTCCGTTACAGTTTCACCGATTAAAATAATGAACAAAAAGTGAATTCGTTCCGTGCATAATCAACTTTCCTTATTTCATGATTGAGATCAACGCTGTATGCCCCTCTTCTTCCGGGGTTTATTCACTCTCATGTTTTATCATGTAAGTATGAATTCATCGTTTTGAGGTTCAATTTGAGAAATTAATTAGCAAAACTAACCTGGCGTTGGTCATGAAAAAATATGCTGAATACTTTTTGAAGGATTACAAAGCAGGAAGGAAGGGATCAGTAATGAAATCTAGATTTGCCGGAGAGCGGCTTAAGCCTTCTCCGGCATCGACATCAGCGCAATGCCCGAATGGCGTTGCGCCATCGGGCTTTGCGTGTTAATCGCGGAAGTTTTTGAACTGGAATGGCTGGCCGAGATCGCCGCTACGCACCAACGCCATTACCGACTGCAAATCGTCACGGGATTTACCTGTGACACGAATTTCTTCGCCCTGAATCTGCGTTTGTACTTTTAGCTTGCTGTCTTTAATCAATTTAACGATTTTCTTCTGTATTGCGCTCTCAATGCCCTGTTTCAGCTTAGCTTCGACAAACCAGGTTTTCCCGCTATGTACAAAGGTTTCTGGTACGTCGAGCGAACTTCCCTCAATGCCGCGCTTGAGCAGCTTCGCGCGTAAAATATCTAATAACTGATTGACCTGGAAATCAGACTCACTCAGCACCTTGATGGTTTTACTGGTTTCATTCAGCTCAAAGGTGGCTTCAACATTACGAAAATCAAATCGTGACTCGACTTCGCGGCTTGCGTTTTCGACCGCATTACGCGCTTCCTGAAGATCGACTTCAGAGACAATATCGAAAGATGGCATCTTTTCCTCTCCTTCCGTTTCTTTTGCGTTGCATAATACCCACAACGCGGCATAACTCAACTTGTTATCCCGGAAGCTTAGCTGATAACGCTATACTTTAGCTACAAGCGCCTGGGAGTCGCAGGTGAGGAGGAATAATGAAAGTAACCGTACTGGGATGCGGTGCACTGGGACAACTGTGGTTAACCGCGCTGTGTAAAAACGGACATGAGGTCCAGGGCTGGTTACGCGTCCCGCAACCATTTTGTAGCGTTAATCTCATTGAGACTGACGGTAGCACCTTTAACGAATCAATGACCGCTAACGATCCTGATTTTCTCGCCTCCAGCGATTTGCTACTGGTGACGTTAAAAGCATGGCAGGTTTCGCAGGCGGTGAAAAATCTGGCCGCTATATTACCGGCTTCGGCGCCTATTTTGCTTATTCATAACGGCATGGGCACCCTGAATGAATTAAAAAACATTAAGCAACCACTGCTGCTGGCGTCCACCACCCACGCCGCCCGACGCGATGGCAATGTCATCATTCACGTCGCCCAGGGAACCACTCATATCGGCCCTGCTAAAAGCTATAGCGAAGATTACAGCGACCTCGCCGACATCCTACAAAACGTACTACCGGATGTCGCCTGGCACGACAATATCCACCCGGCGTTGTGGAGTAAGCTGGCCGTCAACTGCGTGATTAACCCCCTGACCGCGCTGAAAGATTGCAGAAATGGCGATCTGCGTGATTTTCCGCATGAAATCAATGTTATCTGTCAGGAAGTCGCCGCAGTAATGCAACGTGAAGGCATTCATACGTCGGCAGAAAACCTGTTATTGTATGTGAATCAGGTCATTGAAAGTACTGCAGATAATATTTCATCGATGTTGCAGGACATCCGCGCGCAGCGGCATACGGAAATCGACTATATCACCGGTTTTCTGCTTAATCGCGCCCGGGCCCACGGTCTGTCAGTGCCGGAAAATGCCCGTTTATTTGAACAGGTAAAGCGAAAGGAGAATATTTATGAGCGCGTCGGCACTGATTTGCCTCGCCCCTGGTAGCGAAGAGACCGAAGCGGTCACCACTATCGATTTATTAGCGCGCGGCGGTGTGAAAGTGACCAACGCCAGCGTCGCCAGTGATGGCAATCTAACGATTGTCTGCTCAAGAGGCGTGAAGCTCCTCGCGGATGCGCCGCTGGTCGAAGTCGCCGATGGCGATTTTGATATCATCGTTTTGCCTGGCGGAATTAAAGGCGCCGAGTGCTTCCGCGACAGCCCTTTGCTGGTAGAAACCGTAAGACAATTTCATTTATCCGGGCGCATCGTGGCGGCAATCTGTGCCGCGCCAGCGACCGTTCTGGTGCCACATAATCTGTTCCCTATCGGCAACATGACCGGTTTCCCGGCGCTAAAAGAGCATATCCCCGCCGAACAGTGGCAGGATAAACGCGTCGTCTGGGATCCCAGGGTTAATTTGTTGACCAGCCAGGGGCCTGGAACATCTATTGATTTCGCCCTCAAAATGATTGACCTGCTGGTCGGGCGCGAAAAAGCGTATGAAGTGGCTTCGCAGTTGGTCATGGCTGCTGGCATCTATAATTACTACGAATCCTGATAGCCGGTCCGCGCAGCGGACTGGCCCCCCTGTATCTTGAGGAGCCGTAGCATGTCCCGTAGCGCAACCGATTCTCGTGACCTCGTCATTAGCCGCTGGCTCAGCGCGCCCACTTCAGCTCTCTGGCGCGCGTGGTCCGATCCGGCATTACTCAAAACCTGGTGGTGCCCTAAGCCGTGGTATACCGACGTTCTGGCCTTTGATTTGCGTCCAGGTGGGGCTTTTCACACCGTGATGCACGGCCCTGACGGTGAACGTAGCGATAACCCCGGCTGCTTTCTTGAAGTCATTCCGCAGCAAAAATTAGTCATGACCTCAATGCTAACCGAGAACTTTCGGCCGGCCGTTACCCCTTTTGCTATGACGGCTATTATTACCTTTGCGGATGAAAACGACGGCTGTCGCTATACGGCTACGGTACTGCATGCAGATGATGAAACCCGCGAGCAGCATGAAAAGATGGGATTTTTTGAGGGATGGAATATCGTTATCGATCAGTTGAATGCGCTGGCGATAACGCTACGCTGATACGCCAGCCAATAGATGTAAAAAAGCCTTCCCTAAGGGAAGGCTTTTCATAAGTAGTACAGGCGAATTACGGACGATACACTTTCACGTTAGTAAAGCCCTGCTCGCGCAGGTATAGCGCCTGCAGACGGCTCATCACGCCGCGCTCACACCACAACAGCCAGGTTTTGCTTTGATCGAGGTTGCCAAATTGGGTGCTCAGTTTATAGAACGGCAGCGAAACAACATCGACGCCTTCCACTTTTAATGGCTTGTCATCCTGCTCATCGATAGAACGAATATCGAGAATCACGTCATTGGCGCTGAAGCCGCTGACGGTTTCCACTTCCACCACGTCCTGCTGCGTTTGCTGGGCGATATCGCGAATATCGATGTTATTCGCTTCCTCAACCACTTTATCCAGAATGCTGAAGTCGAAGTTCTCTTCTTCCGCTTCGATCTTCGCTTTCACCGCTTTTACGGTTGGGCTCTTCGAGATAACGCCGCAGTATTCCGGCATGGTGCGGGCAAAATCTTCCGTGCCGATTTCACGCGCAAGATTGATGATGTGTTCTTTATCATGCGAAATCAGCGGACGCAGGATCAGCGTGTCAGAGACATTATCGATAAGACGCAGGTTGGTCAGCGTCTGGCTGGAGACCTGGCCCAGCGCTTCGCCGGTCACCAGCGCCTGCACGCCATAACGCTCAGCGACTTTCGATGCCGCACGCACCATCATACGTTTGAGCACCACCCCCATCTGACCATCATCGACTTTTTCAAGAATTTCGCCAACGACCGGCTCAAAATTGATTGCCACGAAACGAACGCGATGGGAGCTGCCGAAGCGGTTCCACAGATAGTGCGCCACCTGACGAACGCCGATTTCATGCGCCGCGCCGCCGAGGTTGAAGAAGCAGTAGTGTACGCGGCAGCCGCGGCGCATCAGCATATAGCTTGAAACCCCGGAGTCGAAACCGCCGGAGATGAGCGACAGCACATCTTCCTGAGTACCAATGGGGAAGCCGCCAATACCTTCATAGCGCCCTTTCACCAGCAACAGGCGATCGTTTTCAATCTCGAGGTTAACCGTCACGTCCGGGTCGGTGAGCTTCACGCGCGCCGATTCGATATGCTGGTTCAGGCCGCCTCCAACGTAGCGCTCAACCTCAATTGAGGTGAATTCATGTTTACCACGGCGCTTCACACGCACGCAGAAGCTTTTGCCTTCGAGCTGCTCGCGCCACAGCGGTAATGTCTGCTCAAAAATGTTGTGCAGCGAGGTGAAAGGTACATCTTCCACCTCCAGAATATGGTGAATGCCCGGGATACGGGTCAGCGCGTCGCGAATAGCCGGACGCTGATTTTCGTCTTTCGCGCGAACTTCGATATGATCCCAATGACGAACGACGGCGAGCGTCTCATCATAGTTTTTGAGAACGTTACGAATGTTCCCGGTTAAAATTTTAATAAAGCGCAACCGCACAGATTGGCTTTTGATGGTGATTTCCGGGAACAATTTAATGATAAACTTCATGGCGACAATAGTTCGTTGGCAAGCCCGACGGGGCTTTAAGCAAAAAAGTTGTACAGGCGCAATACAGCGTCTGCATCCAGGGCGCGGAGTATACCATCATTGTTCGCTTTTCGCCTGGCATTGCGCATTTTCGCAAAAATGTATCCGTAGGGTGAATGCCGCGAGTTTGCTTAACCGCCCGACTCCGTTACCATACTGATAGCCATCGAGACATAACAAGAGTCTATATTCACTATGCCAAAGAAAAATGAGGCCCCGGCCAGCTTTGAGAGCGCTTTAGGCGAACTCGAGCAGATCGTTAATCGTCTGGAAAGCGGCGCACTACCGCTGGAAGAAGCGCTCAGCGAATTTGAACGCGGGGTGCAGCTCGCACGCCAGGGCCAGACGAAACTGCAACAGGCCGAGCAGCGTGTCCAAATTCTGCTGGCCGATAGCGAAGATGCGCCGTTGACTCCCTTTACGCCGGACGCTGAATAAATGGACTTCCCGCAACAATTACAGGCCTGTGTCACCCAGGCCAATGACGCGCTGCGCCGTTTTATCTCCCCGCAGCCGTTTCAGAACACTCCGCTGGTTGAAGCCATGCACTATGGCGCATTATTAGGCGGTAAACGGCTGCGCCCTTTCCTGGTTTACGCCACCGGCGAGATGTTCGGCGTTAGCCGTTCCACGCTGGATGCCCCAGCCGCCGCCGTCGAATGCATTCATGCCTACTCGCTGATGCATGACGATCTGCCGGCGATGGACGACGACGATCTGCGCCGCGGTCAACCCACGTGCCACATCAAGTTTGGCGAAGCGAACGCTATTCTTGCCGGTGACGCCCTGCAAACGTTGGCATTTTCTATACTGAGTGATACGCCGATGCCGGAAGTGCCGGATCGCGACCGTCTGGCGATGGTTTCCGAACTGGCCCAGGCCAGCGGCGTCGCCGGAATGTGCGGCGGTCAGGCGCTGGATCTCGAGGCGGAAGGCAAACAGGTCGATCTGCAGACGCTGGAGCGAATTCACCGTCACAAGACCGGAGCGCTTATCCGCGCGGCGGTTCGTCTTGGTGCGCTGAGCGCCGGCGAGCGTGGCCGTCAGGCGCTGCCGGCGCTCGATCGCTTTGCGGAGAATATCGGTCTCGCCTTCCAGGTGCAGGATGACATTCTTGATGTGGTAGGTGATACTGCGACTCTTGGCAAACGTCAGGGTGCCGACCAACAGTTAGGCAAAAGTACCTATCCGGCGCTTTTGGGTCTTGAGCAAGCCCAGCGGAAAGCACGCGATCTGGTTGCCGATGCCCGCCAGGCGCTAGATGAACTGGCTGTGCAATCGCTGGATACCACGGCACTGGAAGCGCTCGCGAATTACATTATTCAGCGCGATAAATAAACAATAAATGAGTCTCTGATGAGTTTTGATATTGCCAAATACCCAACCCTGGCGCTGGTAGATTCCACCCAGGAGTTGCGCCTGCTGCCAAAAGATAGCCTGCCTAAGCTCTGCGATGAGCTGCGCCGCTATCTTCTGGACAGCGTGAGCCGCTCAAGCGGCCATTTTGCCTCTGGCCTTGGCACGGTTGAACTGACCGTGGCGCTGCACTATGTCTACAATACGCCGTTCGACCGCTTAATCTGGGACGTCGGTCATCAGGCCTACCCGCACAAAATTCTCACTGGTCGTCGCGACAAAATCGGCACTATCCGGCAGAAAGGCGGGCTGCATCCGTTCCCATGGCGCGGCGAAAGCGAATATGACGTACTGAGCGTCGGTCACTCCTCCACCTCTATCTCCGCCGGGATCGGCGTCGCTATTGCCGCCGAAAAAGAAGGCAAACAGCGACGTACCGTTTGCGTCATTGGCGATGGCGCTATCACCGCCGGGATGGCATTTGAGGCGATGAACCACGCGGGCGATATCAAACCAGACATGCTGGTCGTGCTGAACGACAATGAAATGTCGATCTCAGAGAATGTCGGCGCGTTGAACAACCATCTGGCGCAGTTGCTCTCCGGCAAGCTGTATTCCTCGCTGCGTGAAGGTGGCAAAAAAGTCTTCTCCGGCGTACCGCCGATTAAAGAACTGCTTAAACGTACCGAAGAGCATATTAAAGGTATGGTGGTGCCCGGCACGCTGTTCGAAGAGATGGGCTTTAACTACATCGGCCCGGTAGATGGCCACGATGTGCTGGGTCTGGTTAATACGCTGAAGAATATGCGCGACCTGAAAGGACCGCAGTTCCTGCACATCATGACCAAAAAAGGCCGCGGATATGAACCGGCCGAAAAAGACCCCATCACCTTCCATGCGGTACCAAAATTCGATCACACCAGCGGCGTGCTGCCAAAAAGCAGCGGCGGCCTGCCAACATATTCTAAAGTCTTTGGCGACTGGCTGTGCGAAACCGCGGCGAAGGATGACAAACTGATGGCCGTCACTCCGGCGATGCGTGAAGGTTCGGGCATGGTCGAGTTCTCGAAGAAATTCCCCGATCAATATTTTGATGTCGCCATTGCCGAACAGCACGCAGTCACCTTTGCCGCCGGGATGGCGATTGGCGGCTATAAGCCGATCGTGGCGATCTACTCAACCTTCCTGCAGCGCGCTTACGATCAGGTGATCCATGACGTCGCCATTCAAAAGCTGCCGGTGCTGTTTGCAATCGATCGTGCGGGCATCGTCGGCGCCGACGGTCAGACACACCAGGGAGCGTTCGATCTCTCCTTCCTGCGCTGCATTCCGGAAATGGTGATCATGACCCCGAGCGACGAAAATGAATGTCGCCAGATGCTCTACACCGGTTATCACTATAACGACGGCCCTAGCGCGGTACGCTATCCGCGCGGTACCGGAACCGGCGCCGCGCTTGAGCCGCTGGCGTCGCTGCCGATCGGGAAAGGAGTGGTGAAACGTAACGGCCAGAAGCTGGCAATCCTTAACTTCGGGACATTATTGCCGGAAGCCGCGCAGGTTGCGGAAAAACTCAATGCGACGCTGGTCGATATGCGTTTTGTGAAACCGCTTGATGACGCGCTAATCCTGCAGCTTGCCGCCGATCACGATGTGCTGGTCACCCTTGAAGAGAACGCCATCATGGGTGGTGCAGGCAGCGGCGTAAACGAGCTTTTGATGGCCCACCGTCGCCCGGTACCGGTGCTGAACATCGGCCTGCCGGACTTCTTTATCCCACAGGGGACTCAGGAAGAAGTTCGCGCCGATCTCGGCCTTGATGCCGCCGGTATCGAAGCCAAAATCCGCGACTGGTTGGCATAATTGCCCATACCGCTCCTGCTATGCTTAAAGGATACCTTTTAAAGTAGCAGGAGCGTCTTATGCACTACATCCCTCTTGGCGATACCCATCTTCGTGTTTCCCGACTCTGTCTCGGTTGTATGACCTTCGGCGAACCTGACCGCGGCAATCACGCCTGGACGCTCCCTGAAGAGAGCAGCCGTCCGCTGATTAAACGTGCGCTGGAAGGCGGAATTAACTTCTTTGATACCTCGAACAACTATTCCGATGGCAGCAGCGAAGAGATACTTGGCCGCGCGCTGCGGGAGTACGCTCGCCGCGATTCGGTGATCGTCGCCACCAAAGTTTATCACCAGGTCGGCGATCTGCCGCAGGGACTATCACGCGCGCAAATCATGCGATCCATTGACGATAGCCTGCGCCGTCTGGGAATGGACTATGTCGACCTGTTGCAGATCCACCGCTGGGATTACGCCACGCCCATCGAAGAGACGCTGGAGGCGCTCAGCGATGTCGTACGCGCCGGGAAAGCGCGCTATATCGGCGCATCATCAATGCATGCCCGCCAGTTCGCCCAGGCGCTCGCCCTGCAGGAACAGAACAATTGGGCGCGCTTCGTCACCATGCAGGATCACTACAACCTGATTTATCGCGAAGAAGAAAACGAGATGCTGCCGCTATGCCAGCGCAAAGGGATTGCGGTCATGCCGTGGAGCCCGTTGGCGCGCGGCCGACTAACACGACCATGGGGAGAAACGACCGCACGCCTCGTCTCCGATGAGTTCGGTAAATCGCTGTATAGCGCCACCGACGCCAATGATGAGCAGATAGCACAGAAGCTGGAGGAAGTGGCTGAGGAGTTAGACGCCAACCGCGCGCAGGTGGCGCTGGCCTGGCTATTAAGCAAGCCCGGCGTGGCAGCGCCGATTATTGGCGCCTCGCGGCAGGAACAGTTGGATGAGCTCCTTCATGCCGTCGATTTAACCCTGACGCCAGAACAGATCGACAAGCTGGAGGCGACCTATCGGCCCCATCCAATCGTCGGCTTCAAATAACGCCGCAATTTAGACCCCGGCCGCGCCGGGGTGCAGATTTAGAGTAGACCTATCGGCCAGTGGTGGCCAATCAGATACAGTACGCCGGCGGAGATCACCCCGGCGACGATATCGTCGACCATAATCCCCATTCCGCCATGAATGTTGCGATCGAACCAGCGGATTGGCCATGGCTTCCACATATCGAAGATACGGAAAATAACGAAGCCGGCGGCCACCCACTGCCAGTCCATCGTCGGTAGCGCCATCAGGGTGATCCACATCCCGACAAACTCATCCCAAACGATGCTGCCGTGATCATGGGTGCCCATATCTTTAGCCGTACGGTGGCAAAGATAGACGCCAATACAGATGCTCATCATCACCACCAGCGAATAGAGCTGCCAGGGAAGAAAGGTCATCAGATACCAGAACGGAATCGCCGCCAGCGACCCCATGGTTCCCGGAACCACCGGGCTCAGCCCGCTACCGAACCCGGTCGCCAGCAGGTGCCAGGGATTGCGCATATTGAGGCGGCTTTTCGCCTCGTCTCTACTGCGTGCCAAAATGATCGTACCCCTTTAAATCCAATTTAATCGGCTTACCCTCACGGATAAACTGCAGTCCATCTGCTTCCGCCACGATCTGGCCGATACAGGTAAAACGCGCGCCTAGCTGACCAATCGCGACATCCAACGCCCCGCGGTTCAGCTCAGGTACGGTAAAGCACAGCTCATAATCTTCGCCGCCGGCGAGCGCCCAGCGCAGCGCCTGCTCAGGATCGACCTGGCGCAGCATAGCATCGGAGTACGGCATCGCATCGAGATCGATACGCGCGCCGCAGGCGCTGGCCTTCAGGATATGACCAAGGTCTGAGATCAGACCGTCAGAAAGATCGATCGCTGAATTGGCCAGGTCGCGCAGCGCCTGCCCCTGCAGCACGCGGGGCATCGGACGCAAATGGCGCGCCAGCAGGTAATCGGCATCCGCTGGCGAATCGACCGTTAACCGGTCCTGTAAAAGCGCCAGCCCGGCGGCGCTGTCGCCCGGCGTGCCGGTGACATAAATCCAGTCACCAGGCTTGGCCCCGGAACGCTTCATCGCGCGCCCCGGCGGCACAAAGCCGTGGATACCCAGCGTCATCGACAGCGGCCCTCGGGTGGTGTCGCCGCCGATTAGCTGCATATCATAATAGTTAAGCTGGACAAACAGACTGTCGCTAAAGGCTTCAAGCCACGCTTCGTCTGCTTCCGGCAAGGTGAGCGCCAGCGTTAACCACGCCGGTTCCGCGCCCATCGCCGCCAAATCGCTCAGGTTCACCGCCAGCGCTTTATACGCCAGGTCGGCAGGGTCGATGTCGGCTAAAAAGTGGTTGCCCGCCACCAGGGTGTCGGTGCTGATTGCCAGCGTTTTTTTCTCGGGGATATTCAGGAGCGCGCAGTCATCGCCGATGCCGGTTTCAACATCAAGGCGGGCGCTTTTAACGCGATCAAAATAACGGGCAATCAGGGAAAATTCGCCGCATGCCATACGTTATGCCTCAGCAAAGAAAAGAATAAGGCCGGGTTCGCAGGATCAGATCCTGCAAAGCCCGGCCTGCAGTTTACTTTTTGCGGGGACGGATTACCGGGGCCGCTTTATCCAGCACGCCATTGACAAACTTGTGGCTATCTTCAGCGCCGAAGGTTTTCGCCAGCTCGATAGCTTCGTTGATAGCCACTTTGTACGGCACGTCGTCACGCTTCGACAGCTCAAACAGCGCGATACGCAGTACCGCTTTTTCTACCTGACCCAGCTCTTCCAGCTGGCGCGACAGGTATGGCTTCATCAGACCGTCGAGATACGCGCTGTTAGTCGCCACTCCGGACAGCAGTTCGCGGAAATACAGAACGTCGACATCTTTTACATCCTGTTCCGCCAGGAACTGGTATTCAACATCAGCGATGTCGTTCTGGGACAACTGCCAGGAGTAGAGCGCCTGGACGGCACACTCACGGGCGCGGCGACGAGCAGCAGGTTTCACGGAATTCCCCTTACAAAAAATCAGGCCTTGATGGCTTTCAATACGTTAATCATTTCCAGCGCGGTCAGCGCGGCTTCTGCGCCTTTGTTACCGGCTTTGGTGCCAGCGCGTTCGATGGCTTGTTCAATACTTTCAGTAGTCAGAACACCGAAGGCTACCGGGATTTCACTGTCCTGAGCGACGTGCGCCAGGCCATTGCTTGCACCGCCAGCCACATATTCAAAGTGGGCGGTACCGCCGCGAATCACCGTACCCAGCGCGATCACCGCGTCATATTTACCGGTTTTTGCCAGTGCGCCAGCCGCCAGCGGCAGCTCATACGCGCCTGGAACCCAAACAACGGTGATGTTTTCATCTTTTACCTGACCAATGCGCTTGAGGGCGTCAATCGCGCCTTCCAGCAGGCTGTCATTGATAAAGTTGTTGAAACGCGCAATGGTGATGGCGACGCGAGCGTCCGGGGTAGCAACGTTAGCTTCAATAATGTTCATACTCTTCCTTCGGGTTCATGTGCCCCGCAAGGGGGGCGGATTTTATCATAATATTCTGGGCGCTGCTTCCTAATATTAGGAATACATCACGCAGTCGTTAAATGCAGGCAGACATCGGGGCCGACCTGACGTATCTCGTTGAATTTGAAATGGGGGGCCTGGCTCAGTTTCTCAAGCCCCGGCAGCGCGCATAAACCGCGCGCATCACTGCCTAACAGTTTAGGCGCAATATAGACGATAAGCTCATCCACCAGCCCGGCCTGTAGCAAAGCGCCGGCCAGCGTCGGCCCCGCTTCCACCCAAATACTGTTCACCTGCTGTTTACCGAGCTGCATCATTAGCAGCACGAGGTCAAGATGGCCGTTATGCTCCGGCACCAGCAGGGTACGCACGTTGTCAGGCCAGGCACGTTCATCGGCATGGGTGCGGGCGAAGAGGGTTTCACCTTGCTGCTGAACAATTCGATGCTCCGGCGTGACGCGGTTTTGGCTATCGATGACGATACGCAGCGGCTGTCGCAGGTTCTCCTGCGGATAGAGCGCCTGCGTATCGGCGCTCAGCTCCTGCCAGCGCACGGTCAGCGCCGGATCGTCCGCCAGCACCGTCGCGCTGCTGGTGAGAATGGCGTGGCTCTGCGCGCGCAGGCGCTGCACGTCGCGTCGCGCCTGCGGCGAGGTGATCCACTGGCTTTCGCCGCTGGCCATCGCCGTACGGCCATCGAGCGAAGCGCCCATCTTCAGCTGGATCCACGGAAAACCGGTACGCATGCGCTTCAGAAAACCTTTATTCAGCGCTTCCGCTTCATTCATCATCAGCCCATGGCTGACGTCAATGCCGGCCTGCTGCAGGCGATACAGGCCGCGACCGGCCACCTGTGGATTCGGGTCCTGCATTGCCGCTACCACGCGAGCCACGCCCGCGGCGATCAGCGCGTCGCAGCACGGCGGCGTGCGGCCATGGTGGCTGCAGGGCTCCAGGGTGACGTAGGCGGTCGCGCCTTTGGCTTTCTCGCCGGCCATGCGCAGCGCGTGCACTTCCGCGTGCGGCTCGCCGGCCCGATAATGGAAGCCCTCGCCGACGATCTCGCCGTCTTTTACAATCACGCAGCCGACGTTGGGATTAGGATGGGTAGTAAAGCGTCCGCGCGCGGCAAGCTTCAGCGCTCGCGCCATGTACATTTCGTCCTGCATGGCTTAGTCCTGTAAACGGGCGATTTCTTCGCCGAACTCTTTAATATCTTCGAAACTGCGATAGACGGAAGCGAAGCGAATATAGGCGACCTTGTCGAGCTTCTTCAGTTGTTCCATCACCAGATTACCGATCATTTTACTCGCGACTTCACGCTCGCCGGTGCCGCGCAGATGGGTTTTAATATGATTTACCGCCATTTCGACGTCATCGGCGCTGACCGGGCGCTTTTCCAGCGCTTTCAACATCCCGCTACGCAGCTTGTCTTCGTTAAAAGGTTCGCGCACGTCGTTGCTTTTTACCACCCGCGGCATCACCAGTTCCGCCACTTCAAAAGTGGTAAAGCGTTCATTGCAGACCAGGCACTGCCGACGACGACGCACGGAGGAGCCTTCGCCGACCAGGCGAGAATCGATGACTTTGGTATCCACGGCGAAACAGAAAGGGCAATGCATGGCGCGTCCTGACAGGTAGTTAATCTGAAGGGTAGTTTACCCTGAAGTCAGCGGACTACAAAGAAAGAGCTTTTGAGACAAAGGATCTATGGTAGGTCAATTCAGTTTAGCTACCATTAATCATCCTCTGTAAACGGAATCCTGACCATGACAAGACGTTACCTACAACTGGCTATCATCGGCAGCCTGTTCACCCTTACCGCCTGCGCCCAGCAAAGCGAAGTTCGTCAGATGAACGAGAGCGTCAGTACGCTGAGCAAAGAGATGACCCAGTTGAATCAGCAAACAATAAAAATCACCCAGCAAAACGCACTGAATGCTAAATCAACCCGCGGCGTTTATCTGCTGCCGGAGGCCAAAACCCCGGCGCGGCTGGAGAGCCAGATCGGCACCCTGCGTATGTCAGTGGGTAGCATTACGCCAGATGGCGACGGTTCGCGCCTGACCTTACGCATCCAGGGCGAGTCTAACGATCCGCTCCCGGCCTTTACCGCAACCGTCGCTTCCGGACAGATTACCGGGACTACCCACAGCTATCAGGAAGTCAACGTCCAGGATCAATTGATTAGCGCCCCGGCCAGCATCCTGGCGCCCAGCGATGTCGATATCCCGCTGCGCCTGAATGTGACGCCTGATAAAGTCGGCTTTATTCGTATCCACGATATCCAACCCGCCAGCGCGCAGTAAGCGCTCACGCCGGGCAAAACGGCCCGGCGACCCGCTTTCATCACTCGATATTATCCATTTACAACTTTTCATAAGAGTTCATTAGAAATCGTTCCTGATGGCGATTTTCAGTAGCATTTTGTCAAGAAATGCATAGAATCGTGAACGCAATCGATTACGCATGTTCTGGTTATGTGAAACAACACGTATTTTTGTGAGCAATGATTTCTATAATAGACCCCCACAGAAAGACGAAATATTTAGCAACGCTTCGGCAATTTTCTTAACGCCTTTTGGCTTAATTTAAACAGTGGCATCAACATGAAAAAAACATTACTGGCAGCGAGCGCTGTTGTGGCGCTTTCCGCTTCTTTCACCGCTGGCGCGGCAGAAACTGAAAAACCGCAGTACCTGTCTGATTGGTGGCACCAGAGTGTGAACGTGGTCGGCAGCTACCACACCCGTTTTGGACCGCAGATCCGTAACGATACCTATCTGGAATACGAAGCGTTTGCTAAAAAAGATTGGTTTGATTTCTACGGCTATATTGATGCCCCGGTCTTCTTCGGCGGCAACAGCACGGCGAAAGGTATCTGGAACAAAGGCTCCCCGCTGTTTATGGAGATCGAACCGCGTTTCTCTATCGACAAGCTGACTAACACCGATCTGAGCTTCGGGCCGTTCAAAGAGTGGTACTTCGCGAACAACTATATCTACGATATGGGCCGTAACGACTCCCAGGAGCAGAGCACCTGGTACATGGGTCTGGGTACCGACATCGATACCGGTCTGCCGATGAGCCTGTCGCTGAACATCTATGCCAAATACCAGTGGCAGAACTACGGCGCCTCCAACGAAAACGAGTGGGACGGCTACCGCTTCAAGGTGAAATACTTCGTTCCGCTGACCGACCTGTGGGGCGGTTCGCTGAGCTATATCGGCTTCACCAACTTCGACTGGGGTTCTGACCTCGGCGACGATAACTTCTACGATATGAACGGTAAGCACGCGCGTACCAGCAACTCTATTGCGTCCAGCCATATTCTGGCGCTGAACTACGCGCACTGGCACTACTCTATCGTCGCGCGTTACTTCCATAACGGCGGCCAGTGGGCTGATGATGCCAAGCTGAACTTCGGCGACGGCGACTTCAGCGTTCGCTCTACCGGCTGGGGTGGTTACTTCGTTGTCGGTTACAACTTCTAATTGCTGATACAGCAAGACAGCGCCCGGGACGCGTTTTACGCCAACCGGGCGTTTTTTTATTGCTCCTCACATCTCACCTTACGTAAGAAATCGCTCAATGAACGGTCGGCGCACTCGCTGAAACGACGCTCGGTCGCCCTTACCTCCAGACAACGATCGAGACGAAAGTTACGATAATCACTGCGCAGTTCGCACCAGGCCACCAGCAGCCAGCGCTCCCCCCAGAAAAACAGCCCCAGCGGCAACACTTCACGTCGCGTCACCTGACCGGATTCATCCTGATAGTGAAGCTGTAATACCTGCTGATTGGATACGGCCTGATGGATAACGTCAAAGTGGGTTTTAGCATAGCGATGCGCGCCAAGATCAGGGGCAAACAGCCGGGTCTGCTCCGCTTTGCGCCGCCTCTCCTCCGGCAAAATCGCCAGCATTTTTTCCTGGGCTGACTCCAGCGACTGCGAAAGCGCATCGCCGCCCCAGGTTTTTAACAGTCGAATCGCCGCAATGAGCGCTTCGGATTCTTTGGCGGTCAACATGAGTGGCGGCAGGTCGTAGCCCGCCAGCAGACGATAACCGCTCCCTGCCTCCCCCTCAACCGGGACACCGGAGAGCGAAAGGTCGCGAATATCGCGATAGACGGTACGCTCCGACACGCCCAACCGTTCAGCCAGCAACGCCGCGGTAGTTAGCCGCCTGCCGCGCAGGATCTGTACTATCTGAAATAAACGGTCGGCGCGTCGGGTCATTTCTCGTTTCGCTAAATAGTGAGGTTAAGCCGGTTGATGCAAGCCTACGCGGTTGCCTTCGCTGTCGGTAAACAGGGCGATGGCGCCAATATCATTCGGCAGCGTCAACGGGCCAAATACACACGCCCCACCCGCCGAGGCGACGCGATCCAGCGTGGCGGCAAGGTTGTCGGTGTGCAGATAAATAATAGCGCCCTGCGGCGATGGCGCGATCCCGTCAAATTTAGCCAACGCGCCGCCGGGGGCCGGGTCCTGATGCGGGAAGACGGCCAGGTCCGCGCAATCCATGGTTTCACGCCGTAGCGTCACCTGCATTACCGGCTCATAAAACGCGACGGCGCGATCCATATCAGCGACCGGAATTTCAAACCAGTTAATCACGTTGTTCATACTTCCTCCAGCTCGTTAGTGAGTTCAGAAGCAGTGTACGAGAGGGCTCCTGACAGCATACTGTCAGCAGTGTGCTAAGCGGTTTTCAGAATTTGGCATATCAGGTTGTGGGTATACTCAACCTGCGCAGATATCCCTGTTTGAAGGGTTATTGCAAGCGCAGCGCTTCCGGGCAATATCCGCGGATAAGGAGCCGCTTTTGCGCCGGATGGCGGCTGCGCCTTATCCGGCCTACGGTCCGTGCGGCCTGCCGTTAATTTATTCACCATGCGGGCTGAGGGCCGTGATTTGCAGGGATAAATGTTGCAGGTAGCGAGCTGACTGGCGAAGGTTAACTAAGTTTGTTTTATGCTGAAGATGAAGGTAGAGGCGAGGTTTTCTGGAGAAATGAGGGCTAAAGAGGCGATTTTTCCGCACTTGTAGCCGAGGCCGGATAATTTTGGCAAAAAAATCCCGGCCATCGAGGCCGGGATTGCTTTATATCAACTGAACCGGATTACGGCAGAATAGACGGCTGATCCGCCCCTTCTTTTTCGACCTTCTGCTGGATCAGATGCTCGCGCTTCATGCCCAGCTTCAACGCCAGCGCGGACGCGACGTAGATAGAAGAAGCCGTACCGATGGATACACCGATCAGCATGGTCAGCGAGAAGCCTTCCAGAATCGGGCCGCCGAAGAGGAACAGCATCAGGATCACCATCAGGGTGGTACCGGAGGTGATCAAGGTACGGTGCAGCGTCTGGGTCAACGACACGTTAAAGATTTCGTACGGCGTACCGCGACGGATCTTACGGAAGTTTTCACGGATACGGTCCGAAACCACGATACTATCGTTCAACGAGTAACCGATGACCGACATCAACGATGCGACGATGGTCAGGTCAATCTCGATGTGGAACAACGACAGCACGCCCATGGTAATCACCACGTCGTGCGCCAGTGCGATAACCACCCCTGCCGCCAGTCGCCATTCAAAGCGGAAGCCGACATAGATAAGGATACACACCAGCGCCGCAATCAGCGCCAGAGCGCCGGTTTGCGCAAGGTCCGCGCCCACGCTCGGGCCAACGAACTCAATTCGTTTCACCGTCGCGCTTTGGCTGGTCGATTCGTTAATCACGTTAACGACTTTACTGCCCAGCTCCTGGCTGCCGTTGGCATCGTGTACCGGCGGCATACGCACCATGATGTCGCGGCTGCTGCCGAAGTTCTGCAGCTGCGGCTCTTCAAAGCCCGCTTTCTGCAGCGAATCGCGCAGCTGGTCCATATCAACCGGTTTTTCGAGGGTAATTTCAATCACCGTACCGCCGGTGAAATCGAGACCCCAGTTAAACCCGCGGACGCCGATGATGGCGATCGACACAATCAGCAGAAAACCTGAAATGCCGAAGGCCCAGTAGTCCCAGCGCATAAAGTCCCAGACTTTACGGCCGTGGTTCAATTGTTCAACAGTATATTCCTGTGCCACAACGCACTCCTCAGATAGACAGCTTTTTCACGCGCTTGCCGCCGTACAGCAGGTTCACGATGGCACGGGTGCCGACGATAGCGGTAAACATTGAGGTCGCGATACCGATACCGGTAGTAATCGCAAACCCTTTAATGGCACCGGTACCGACCGCGTACAGGATGATAACCTTAATCAGCGTCGTCACGTTGGCGTCAAAGATGGAGCTAAATGCGCCCTTATAACCTTCGTCAATCGCCTGCTGAACGGTACGTCCGTTGCTCAGCTCTTCTTTGATACGCTCGTTAATCAGTACGTTAGCATCGACCGCCACCGCAAGGGTTAAGACGATACCCGCGATCCCCGGCATGGTCAGCGTCGCCCCAGGAATCAGGGACATAATGCCGACAATCAGCACCAGGTTAGCAATCAGCGCAGAGGTCGCAATCAGACCGAACTTCTTATAGAAGAAGATCATGAACAGGATAGAGACCACCAGACCGGCCAGACATGCTTCCAGGCCCTGCTTGATGTTCTGCATACCCAGAGTTGGGCCGATAGTACGCTCTTCAACGATCTGAATCGGCGCAATCAGGGCGCCCGCACGCAGCAGCAGAGAAAGCTGACGCGCTTCGGTCGGGTTGCTGATACCGGTGATACGGAAGCTATTGCCAAGGCGAGACTGGATGTTGGCGATGTTAATCACCTCTTCCTCTTTCGCAAGGATAGCGCGACCGTTGGCATCTTTCTTACCGCTGTCTTTGTACTCCACGAACAGGGTCGCCATCGGTTTACCGATGTTGTCCTTGGTGAAGTTAGACATAATGTTGCCACCTGCGCTATCGAGCGAGATGTTAACCTGCGGCTGGTTGTACTCGTCCATGCTGGAAGTGGAGTCGGTGATATGGTCGCCGGTCAGGATCACGCGCTTATACAGCACCACCGGACGGCCTTCACGGGTGTCTTTCACTTCCGAATCGCCCGGTACGCGGCCAGAAGCGGCTGCGGACTGATCGACGTTGGTGTTCACCAGACGGAATTCCAGCGTCGCGGTCGCGCCAAGGATTTCCTTCGCACGCGCGGTATCCTGGATACCCGGCAGTTCAACCACGATACGGTCGGAACCCTGACGCTGAACCAGCGGTTCGGCCACGCCGAGCTGGTTTACGCGGTTACGCAGAATGTTGATGTTCTGCTGAACGGCGTATTCACGGGCTTCTTTCAGACGTTCGTCGGTCATCACCGCTTTCAGCGCATTGTTACCCTGGCTTGAAATAACCAGATCGCGATGGCGCGGGCTGAGATAAGAGATAGCCTGATCGCGCGCCGCGCTGTCGCGGAAGACGATGCTCAGACCGTAGTTGTCTTCCTTACGCACGGTAGAGTAAGGAATGCCTTTGTCACGCAGCTCGCTGCGCAGGCTATCGATGTTTTGTTCCTGCAGTTTGCCTAATGCGGTGTCCATGTCCACTTCCATCAGGAAGTGCACGCCGCCGCGCAGGTCAAGACCCAGCTTCATCGGCTCGGCATACATCGCCGCCAGCCAGCGCGGGGTCGCCGGAGCAAGGTTTAGCGCCACGACGTATTTGTCACCCAGCAGATTTACCAGCGCTTCGCGCGCTCGCAGCTGAGTATCGGTGGTGTCGAAGCGCGCAAGAATTGCGCCCTCTTCCAGTGCCACAGACTTCGCGGTGATTTTTTCTTCTTGTAAAGTTTTCTGGACCTGGATCAGCGTTTGCTCACTGGCGGCGACGCCGCGCGCGCCAGTGATTTGAACAGCCGGATCCTCACCATACAGGTTGGGAAGCGCGTAAATCAGGCCGACGATAATCACGACGACCAGCATAACGTACTTCCACAAAGGATAACGGTTTAACACGGCAGTTCCCTTAGGGAAAATGGTAATTACAGCGCCTTCATGGTGCCTTTCGGCAGAACGGCAGCTACGAAGTCACGTTTGATAACCACTTCGGTGGTATCGTTCAGCGCGATAGCGATGTAGCCGTTTTCCGCGACTTTAGTCACGCGACCAACCAGACCGCCGTTAGTCAGGACTTCATCACCTTTGGCGATGGAGTTCATCAGATTCTTGTGCTCTTTAGTACGTTTCTGCTGTGGGCGCAGGATCATGAAGTAAAAAATCAGACCGAACACCACCAGCATCAGAATCAGAGACATTGGGCTGCCCTGCGCCGGCGCGCCGGTTGCTGCTACCGCATCAGAAATAAAAAAGCTCATTGAAATTCCCTCATTATTAAAATTAATCAACGTTCAAAGGAGGAACGGAACGCCCCTGACGTTGGTAAAAATCGGTCACGAAGCTCTCTAATTTACCCTCTTCGATAGCCTTGCGTAAACCAGCCATTAAACGCTGATAGTAGCGCAGGTTATGAATGGTATTGAGGCGCGCGCCCAATATTTCGTTGCAACGATCAAGATGATGCAAGTAAGCACGTGAATAATTGCGACACGTATAGCAATCGCACTCGGCATCCAGCGGCGATGTATCGCTTTTATGCTTCGCGTTGCGGATTTTCACTACGCCATCGGTCACGAACAGATGGCCGTTACGCGCGTTGCGCGTCGGCATAACGCAGTCAAACATATCGATGCCGCGACGTACCCCTTCCACCAGGTCTTCCGGTTTCCCGACGCCCATCAGGTATCGCGGTTTATCTGCCGGGATCTGCGGGCAAACGTGCTCCAGGATACGGTGCATGTCTTCCTTCGGCTCGCCGACAGCCAAACCGCCGACAGCGTAGCCATCAAAGCCAATCTCTACCAGACCTTTCACTGAGATATCTCGTAAATCTTCGTAAACGCTGCCCTGAATGATGCCAAAGAGCGCGTTTTTGTTGCCGAGGCCATCGAAACGGCCGCGGCTGCGCTTGGCCCAGCGCAGAGACATTTCCATCGAACGCTTAGCGTAATCCCAGTCCGCCGGGTACGGCGTACATTCGTCGAAGATCATCACGATATCGGAACCGAGATCGTACTGAATCTCCATCGATTTTTCCGGATCGAGGAAAATCGGATCGCCGTTGATCGGATTGCGGAAATGCACGCCCTGTTCGGTGATCTTACGGATATCGCCAAGGCTGAAGACCTGGAAGCCGCCGGAATCGGTGAGGATCGGCCCTTTCCACTGCATGAAATCATGCAGGTCGCCGTGCAGCTTCATGATTTCCTGGCCCGGGCGCAGCCACAGGTGGAAGGTGTTGCCGAGGATGATTTGCGCGCCGGTGGCTTCAACTTCTTCCGGCGTCATCCCTTTGACGGTGCCGTAGGTGCCAACGGGCATGAAGGCTGGCGTTTCAACCACGCCGCGATCAAACACCAAACGGCCGCGACGCGCGCGGCCATCGGTGGTATCAAGTTCAAATTTCATCATTGCTCCTGCGTCAGAAAAACAGTCCGACGTTTAAATACTCGCCACGGAATGATTCCGTGGCTAAAAAATGCGTCAAGGCGTCAGAAAGCCGGCGTGCCGGCCTTTTTAGGGACGCTCAGAAATAGCCTGCGGATTGTACGTGATAAACATCGCGTCCCCGTAGCTAAAAAAGCGATATTTTTGTTCTACCGCAGCCTTATAGGCGTTCATGGTGTGCTGATAGCCAGCGAAAGCGGAGACCAGCATAATCAGTGTGGATTCAGGGAGATGGAAGTTAGTCACCAGCGCATCGATGACTTTGTACTGATATCCCGGATAGATAAAGATCTGCGTATCGGCAAAGAACGGCTCAATCAGGCCATTTTTAGCCGCCTGCGCCGCGCTTTCCAGCGAACGCACGGAAGTGGTGCCGACGGCGATGACGCGGTTGCCGCGCGCTTTCGCCGCCAGAACCGCATCAACCACATCCTGCGGCACTTCCGCATACTCAGAGTGCATGATGTGCTCTTCGATGCTGTCAACGCGCACCGGCTGGAAGGTCCCCGCGCCAACGTGCAGCGTCACAAACGCCATCTCGATGCCTTTCGCGCGCAGTTTTTCCAGCAGCGGATCGTCAAAATGCAGGCCGGCGGTCGGCGCGGCGACCGCGCCCGGCTTGGTGCCGTATACCGTCTGGTACAGCTCGCGATCGGCGTCTTCGTCCGGGCGGTCGATATACGGCGGCAGCGGCATATGACCGATGCTGTTCAGGATATCGAGCACCGGGCGCTCATCGTTGAATTCAACTTCAAACAGCGCGCCGTGGCGCGCCAGCATCGTGGCGTTAATGCTCTCGTCATCGCCTAACAGCAGCTCCGCCCCCGGCTTCGGCGCTTTAGAGGCGCGAATATGTGCCAGAATACGTTTATCGTCCAGCATGCGCTCGACCAGCACTTCAATCTTGCCGCCGCTGGCTTTACGGCCAAACAGACGCGCCGGGATCACCCGGGTATTGTTAAAGACCAGCAAATCGCCAGGGTTGAGCTTATCGAGCAGATCGGTGAAAGTACCGTGCGTCAGCGCGCCCGTCGGCCCGTCCAGCGACAGCAAGCGGCAGCTACTGCGCTCCGGCTGTGGATAGTGAGCAATCAGGGATTCAGGTAATTCAAAGGAAAAATCGGTAACGCGCATGACGATGACTCAGACTAAATAAAGAGGCGGGTAGTCTAGTGCCGGGCGGGTCTTCCTGCAACCGTTACCCTATTCAACGCTGGATATAATAGCGGAATACCATGATTAACCAGCAAGAACGCCATGACCCTGTGAAGGATTGAAGTTGATATGAATTTTCTCGCGCATTTACACCTCGCCCATCTTGCGGATAGCTCGCTGCCGGGCAACCTGCTGGCCGATTTTGTCCGCGGTAACCCGCAGGGCGAGTATCCTGAGGATGTGGTTGACGGCATTTATATGCATCGGCGTATAGATGTAATGACCGACAATCTGGCGGAAGTTAAAACGGCGCGCGAATGGTTTCGCCCCGAGACCCGCCGGGTCGCGCCGATTTCCCTCGACGTGATG
Organism: Klebsiella sp. 141153; assembly: GCF_032601995.1. Lineage (NCBI taxonomy): Bacteria > Pseudomonadati > Pseudomonadota > Gammaproteobacteria > Enterobacterales > Enterobacteriaceae > Klebsiella > Klebsiella sp. 141153. Next base: position 253,267 of record NZ_JAQIRJ010000005.1, read on the forward strand.
TGGGACCATTTCCTGTCGCATCACTGGGCGCAGCTGTCGCCGGATCTGCCGCTAAACGAGTTCGTGCGCTACGCCCACGCGCAGGTGGCGCAAATTCTGCCGGATTCGCCGCCGCGCTTTGTTAATCTCAACGAATATATGTGGTCCGAACGCTGGCTGGAACGTTATCAGGATATGGAATTCATTCAGCGCGTCCTGAACGGTATGGCCAGCCGCCGCCCGCGCCTCGATGCGCTGCGTGATTCATGGTACGACCTTGATAACCACTATGGGCAACTGGAACAGCAATTCTGGCGTTTTTATCCGCGAATGATGGACCAGGCGAAAAAGAGAACGCTGTAAAACCTTGCGCTTTCTCACAAAACGATTATTCTGAAAGCGCTATTGAATAATTATCAATAGGCAAAATCTATCTCATCGATTGTCAGCGCCGCATTGAGTTCCTGCCCGCCTCTGCCTATACTGGCCCGCGTTGCGTTCCAATTAACCTTAGTAATAACAGGAGAATCATATGGTTCTGGTTACTCGTCAGGCTCCGGACTTTACCGCTGCAGCAGTATTAGGTAACGGCGAAATCGTTGAGAAATTCAACTTCAAACAGCACACCAACGGTAAAGCTACCGTCCTGTTCTTCTGGCCAATGGACTTCACTTTCGTTTGCCCGTCTGAACTGATCGCTTTCGACAAGCGCTATGAAGAATTCCAGAAACGCGGCGTAGAAGTGGTTGGCGTTTCCTTTGACTCCGAGTTCGTTCACAACGCATGGCGTAACACTCCGGTAGACCAGGGCGGTATCGGCCCGGTTAAATACGCGATGGTTGCCGACATCAAACGTGAAATTCAGAAAGCATACGGCATCGAACATCCGGACGAAGGCGTTGCGCTGCGCGGTTCCTTCCTGATCGACGCTAACGGCATCGTTCGCCACCAGGTTGTTAACGACCTGCCGCTGGGCCGTAACATCGACGAAATGCTGCGTATGGTTGACGCGCTGCAGTTCCACGAAGAGCACGGTGAAGTTTGCCCGGCTCAGTGGGAAAAAGGAAAAGAAGGTATGGCCGCTTCTCCGGAAGGCGTAGCTAAATACCTGACCGAGAACGTATCCAGCCTGTAATCGGCTAGACGTTTTAGTCAAAAGGCTCGCAAATGCGAGCCTTTTTTGTGCCTGTTATATTTACTGTAGGCCCGGTAAGCGCAGCGCCACCGGGCAAAAGTATCAGAACGCGAAGCAAGAACAGCCTAATACGCCCCAGAAAGCCTGCTCATCCGCCACCGGAATCGACGACTTGCGCGCAATATCATGCTGATGTCCATGCACGCCGCAGCTGCCGCAGCACTGGTGCATCTGCACTACCGCGCCAATCTTCGCGGCCGCAGGCGGCGCCGAGCGATAATGCCCTGGCACTTTTACCACCGGCGACCACTCCGGCAATACCGGAATTGGCGGCGGCGCCAGCGGCGAGAAATGACCGGCCGCGTACACCACCTTGCCATCAACGATGGTCAATACCGACTCAATGCCTTTGATTTCCTCTTCCGCAACGCTGAAGTAGTCTTTTGACAGCACCACCAGGTCAGCCAGTTGCCCTTTCTCAATACGTCCTTTTTTACCCTGCTCGCTGGAGAACCACGCGCTACCGGCGGTCCATAGCTCAAGGGCGACGTCGCGCGGCAGACGGTTGTTATCATCGTACATCGCCATGCCGCCGACGGTACGCCCGGAAACCAGCCAGTACAGCGCGGTCCACGGGTTATAACTGGCGACGCGGGTCGCATCGGTACCCAGCCCTACCGGTACGTCCAGTTCCAGCATTTTCGCCACCGGCGGCGTATGTTTCACCGCCTCTTTGCCGTAGCGGTCGACAAAATACTCGCCCTGGAAGGCCATCCGGTGCTGCACCGCGATACCGCCGCCTAACGCCTTCACGCGTTCAATATTACGTTCGGTGATGGTCTCGGCGTGGTCGAAGAACCAGTGCAGGCCGTTAAATGGAATATCGCGGTTCACCTTCTCGAACACATCCAGCATTCGGCTAATCGACTCATCGTAGGTGGCATGCAGACGGAACGGCCAGCGATGTTCCACCAGATGACGAACCACCCGCTCCAGCTCATCCTCCATGCCTTGCGGCAGATCCGGCCGCGGCTGCAGGAAGTCTTCAAAATCCGCCGCCGAGAAGACCAGCATTTCACCAGCGCCGTTGGCACGATAGAAATCGGTGCCCTGCCCCGGCTTCAGCATGTCGGTCCAGCGCTCGAAATCATCCAGCTCCTGCTTCGGCCGCTGGGTAAAGAGGTTGTAGGCGATACGAACGGTCATCTGCTCTTTGGCATGCAGTTGCTCGATAATTTCGTAATCTTCCGGGTAGTTCTGGAAACCACCGCCGGCATCGATGGCGCTGGTTAATCCTAAGCGGTTCAGTTCACGCATAAACTGGCGCGTTGAGTTGACCTGCAGATCGAGCGGCAGCTTCGGCCCTTTGGCCAGCGTGGCATACAGGATCATGGCATTCGGTTTGGCGATCAGCATCCCGGTCGGGTTGCCGTTGTTATCGCGAACGATCTCGCCGCCCGCCGGATCCGGCGTCTCTTTGGTATAACCAACGGCTTTCAGCGCCGCGCGGTTAAGCAGCGCGCGATCGTACAGATGGAGTACGAATACCGGCGTGTCAGGCGCCGCTTCATTCAGCTCTTCCAGCGTCGGCATGCGGCGTTCGGCAAACTGGAATTCGCTCCAGCCGCCGACTACCCTCACCCACTGCGGCGACGGGGTGCGATCGGCCTGATCTTTTAGCATACGCAGCGCATCCGCCAGCGATGGCACGCCTTCCCAGCGCAGCTCGAGGTTATAGTTCAGGCCGCCGCGAATCAGATGCAGGTGGGAGTCGTTAAGACCCGGGATCACCGTATGGCCTTTAAGATCGACAATTTGCGTCCCCTCGGCGGCGAACGTCATTATTCGATCGTGGCTTCCGGTCGCGAGAATTTTTCCCTCGGCGATGGCCACGGCTTCCGCCAGTGGGTTCGCGCGATCGAGCGTATGAATCTGACCGTGGGTCAGAATCAGTGTGGCAGTTTGCGACATAACACACTCCTTTAAGCTGGTTGAGTTAGTTTTTTTTCAACCAGCCGGCAAAAAGACGGGTCACGATTGGCATCCACAGCCAGACCACCAACGCGACCACCAGGGCATCGTTAATCAGATGCAGTAACAAGCTTCCCCGTAACTCCGGTAGCGCCATGCCGGTCAACCACGGCACCAGGTTGGTACTCGGGAAGATGACCAGCAGGGTTATCAGAAACTGTTTCCAGCGCAGCGGCTGGCGAATGTTGGCAGCAGGCGGGGTAAACCAGAACGCCGGTTCGGTGCGGATTTCGGTACGATCGCCATCGTTGAGATACGGCGCGATTTCCGCGACTAATTCACGACGGGTTTCCGACTGCGTCCAGGCGTAGAGATGTTCAATGGTGTCGAAGCGAATAATCACGCTCCAGAGATTTTGCCCGGCTGCCGGACGGATCACGTTGGCGCCGAGATGGCCGGGAAACTCCGCCGCAACCGGCATGATTTTCCCCAACCATGCTTCATACCGCTGGCCGTTTTGCGGATCGAGATGATGGCTGATGACCAGCGTCACTGATTTCTGTTGCGCCATTAAGTATTCCTTGCTTCAGGGAATGGCGGGATTTCCCCCGCCATCAGCCATAAATGACAATACACAAAATCATTCATGCCGCATTGAGGCGGCAAGATTGCCCTTCCCCGGGAGCTGACATCAGTCAGTGACCGGGGCGGGCAAACGAAGCCAACAAAGAGGCAGCTTGCAGGGTGAAGTGTTTTAGGCTTTACGTTCCGGCGCGCCGTGCACCATGGTATAAGCATAATCCACGCCCATACCGTAGGCGCCGCTATGTTCGCGAACCAGATCCATCACCGCGTCGTAAGTCTCTTTACGTGACCAGTCGCGCTGGTACTCCAGCAGAACCTGCTGCCAGGTCACCGGCACGGCGCCGGCCTGCACCATACGGTCGATGGCGCGCTCGTGAGCGTCAACGGAGGTACCACCGGAGGTATCGGTTACCACGTACACTTCATAACCTGCTTCCAGCGCCATCAGCGCCGGGAAAGTCAGGCACACTTCGGTCCACAGCGCGGAAATAATCAGTTTTTTACGTCCAGTGGCTTTTACCGCATTAACAAAACCGGCGTCTTCCCATGAGTTCATAGAAGTACGTTCAATCGGTTTCACTTCCGGATGAACCGCCAGCAGTTCTGGCCAGATATAGCCGCTGAAGCTTTTGGTTTCGACAGAGGTATAAATAACAGGAACGTTAAAAATCTTGCCCGCTTTGGCCAACGCGACGGTGTTATTTTTCAGCGTCTGGCGATCGATATTGGCCACGCCAAAAGCCATTTGCGGCTGGTGGTCAATAAAAATAAGAGTGGAATTAGACGGATCAATCAGTTCACGAATAGACATAACATATCCTATTAATCAATTGGTTAGGAAGATAATTCACTGCCGTTGTGCTGTGCTGATTGTGGCCAATAACGCATGATGAGTATAGTCAGTAATTTCTAACGAGTTATTAAAGAATTCTTTCCGTTTTAATTCACTTGAGTAAAAATAATGGCCGTTTGAATATTTAAATAAAGCTAATCAAAAAATTACGGGAAACTGTTCTAATTTATTCACTGGAATTGAACATGGCCCTTCGGTAAAACAACGTTATTATTAGACTGACGGATCGAAACTAATGCGTTTAAACCTTGATGTACTTTTGATTCTTGATGCTCTGGATAGACATGGCTCGTTCGCGCTGGCGGCCGAGTCGCTATTTAAAACCCCCGCCGCGCTGAGCTACATGATCCAAAAACTGGAAAGCGATCTGAACATCAGTCTGCTGGATCGTTCCGGACACCGGGCGAAATTTACCGATACCGGTAAAATGATGCTGGAAAAGGGGCGCCTGCTGCTCAATGCCGCCAACGATCTGGAAAAACAGGCGCAGCTGCTGAGTTCCGGCTGGGAGCGGGATCTGGCGATTGCGCTGGACGACTCTTTTCCTTTCCAGGCCCTATTGCCGCTGATTGAAAAGTTTTACGCGCAATATCCGCAAACCCGCCTCAACTTTACCCATCATACTCTGGCAGGCTCGTGGGAGGAGCTGACTCACAACGGCGCGGATATTATTCTTGGGGCGATTAACGAACCGCCGACTTCAGCGGAATGGTCGTGGAAAATGCTCGGCGCGATGGACAACGTGTTCGTTGTCGCGCCCGGCCACCCGCTGGCGGAAACGACCCAACCGCTGACCAACAAACAGCTTAGCCTGCATCGCGCGGTGGTTATTAGCGATAGCGCCCGCTACTGTCATCCATTGAACAGCAACCTGCTCGATGAGCAGGAGCAAATCCGGGTCGATGATTTCGCCACCAAAGTCGCGCTCCTGCGCGCCGGTTTGGGATGCGGATTCCTGCCCCGCCACATCGCCCGCCCGTGGCTGGAGAGCGGTGAGTTGCTGGAGAAACCGGTGATTTCGAGCCGTGAGAAAGATATTACCTATATGGCCTGGCGTAGCGGCAATAACGGTCTGGCTCAGCGCTGGTGGCGAGAAGCTATTCTCGAAGACAGCTGTCTGAGCCAGCTCTACCGTTAACGGCTACACCAGACGCTAGCGGAAATCGCGGGCAGACTCAGCACATCATCGTGCATGTCGCCCGCGCCTTCTTTACGCTGCCACGTTTTCCCCTCCAGCAACGGCGATGCGTCGATTACCACCTCGCAGGCGTGACCGCGGTTTATCGCCACCAGCACCCGCTGCTGTTTATAAACGCGAACAAAGACCACCACGTTATCTTCCGCATAGATGACCTGGCAGCCGCCGTAGCGCAGCGCCTGATGCCCCTTACGCAAGGTGGTCATACGTTTATATAACGCCAACAAGGTTTCATCCTGCAGTGCCGGATCCCATGGGAAGGGTTTACGGCAGAAGGGATCGTTGTTGCCATCGACGCCGACTTCATCACCATAGTAAATACACGGAACGCCCGGCCAGCAGAACAGCCAGACCACCGCCAGCGGCAGTCGCGCCACATCTTTACCCAGCAAGGATTTGAAACGCGCGGTATCGTGGCTATCCAGTTGGTTAAACATCCGCAATTGCTGCTGATGCGACAGCCCGGCGCGATAGTTGTCCATCCACGCCATACAGGTTTGCGCATCGATGTGCTGCGGATCGTAGGAAATATCGGTATTAGCGAGGAAACCCCACAGCGGGAAGGTAAAACCACGATAGTTCATCGCCGCATCTTCGGCATCAGCCTGCAGCCACTGACGCGCGTCGCCGAAATGTTCGCCGAATACAAAAGCCTCCGGCTGCTCCCGCTTCGCCGCCTGGGTGATACCGGCAATATGGCGCAGGTTGTTGCGCGCGCCGCCATCTTCGCCCAGCATATGCACCACGTCCAGCCGCCAGCCGTCCATACTCCACGGCGCTTTTAACCAGTGGCGCACCACGCTGTCTTCGCCCGCATAGATTTCATTAACCAGGCTCGATGAACGGTAGTCAAGTTTTGGCAGACTGGCGTAACCCAGCCAGTTATGCGCTACCCCGTCCGGGGAAAAATTAAACCACTCACGCCACGGTGAATCCGGCCGATGGCAGGCGCCGTTACTCGTCTGCTGGTGGCGATCGAACCACGGGTGCGAGTCACCGGTATGGTTAAACACGCCGTCGAGGATCAGCCGCATCCCTTCACGCTGCGTATTGTGGCGCAGGCGCAGCAGCGCGGCATCGCCACCGAACTGCGGATCGACACGGCGGTAATCAGCGGTATCGTATTTATGTACGCTGGGCGCGACGAATACTGGGTTGAGATACAGCGCGGTCACGCCAAGCTGCTTCAGATAAGGAAGCTTCTCGCTAATACCGTCGAGATCGCCGCCATAAAAGGTCGAACCGCCCGCCTCGCCGGTTAACGGCTCATCCCACGCTTTTAGCACAATATCCTGGCCGGCCGCATGGTGGTAATAAACCTGGTCCTGCCCGGCTTCTCGCGCCTCGCTACGGGCGAAACGGTCGGGGAAAATTTGATAAAAGACCTGATCGGCGACCCACTGCGGGCCGCTATCCGGCACATCAACCGCAAACTGCTCCAGCCGTGCGGGCGGAAAACGCTGAAAACCCTGCGGCGTAAACCACAGCTGACGGTCCGCCCACAGCAGCTTAAAGCTATAGCGGCGGCGCGGCTGGCCGTTCGTCAGGTTGATCTCCCCACGCCAGGCGACGACATCGGCGTGTGGGGATTGGCGCAGGCGCTGCATGGGCAACGACAGCTCTTCATTGTCTTCTTCCGCGCGCAGCGTAATGCGCTGCGGCATCGTTTCGCCGCTTAGCCACAATGTGATAACGAGTCGTTCCTGTTGCTCTTTAATAAAAGGAGCAACCGGCAGGTGCCAGGCCTTCAACATCATCATTCCTCTTTTTGCGTAATGGCCACACCTTGCCACAGTGAACCGGCGTATAACTCATCATCAATAGAATAATTGGGGGAGGAGAAAGGAGGAGGATGTGATTTTTCCGGGCCGCGGCAAAGCCGGACCCGGAAGAGCGGAGAATTACTGCGCCTGGGCTAACTGACGGTCGCGGCGGGTCTTAATTTTCCAGCCAACGAGCAGCAGCGCGATCCACGCAAAGCCGACGTACAGCGATATGCGGGTATCCGGATGGTAGCCGATAAGCGCGATGATAAAGACCAGGAACAGCAGGCCGACCACGGTGGTGGCCACGCCGCCCGGCACTTTGAACTTCAGCGCCTTAACCTCTTCCGGCGACAGGCGACGACGGAAAGCGATTTGCGACAGCAGGATCATAATCCACACCCACACCGTGGCGAAGGTCGCCAGCGAGGCAATCACCAGGAAGACGTTTTCCGGCATGATGTAGTTGAGATAGACCGCAAACAGCAGCGCAACGGTCATCACCAACACCGTCACCCACGGCGTACCGCGACGCGACGTTTTAGCGAACACCTTCGGGGCGCTCCCCTGTTCGGCCATTCCGTGCAGCATACGGCCAACGCCGAATACGTCGCTGTTAATCGCCGACAACGAGGCGGTTAACACCACGAAGTTCAGGATGCCGGCGGCAAAGGTAATTCCCATATGCTGGAAGGTCAACACGAACGGGCTGCCGTTAGTCCCCACCAGGTTCCAGGGATAGATAGACATAATGACGAACAGCGTCCCCACGTAGAACACCAGGATACGCATCGGCACCGAATTAATCGCCCGCGGAATCGATTTTTCCGGATCCTTCGCTTCACCGGCGGTGATACCGATAATCTCAATCCCGCCGTAGGCGAACATCACCATCTGCAGCGACATCACCATCCCCAGCCAGCCGTTACTGAAGAAACCGCCGTTACTCCATAAGTTATGAATACCGGTGGGCTGACCGCCGTTGCCGATACCCCAGATGATGATGCCGAAACCGGCGAGGATCATGATGATAATCGTGGCGACTTTAAAGAATGAGAACCAGAACTCCAGTTCACCGAACACCTTCACGCTCATCAGATTGACGGCGCAGATAATCAGCACCACGCTCAGTACCCATATCCAGTGCGGCACCGCCGGGAACCAGACGCCCATATAGATACCGAAGGCGGTCACGTCGGCAATCGCGACGATCAGGATTTCAAAACAATAGGTCCAGCCGGTGATATAGCCGGCCAGCCCGCCGAGGTTCTCCTGCGCATAACGCGAGAAAGAGCTGGCGGAAGGGTTATGCACCGACATTTCGCCCAGCGCGCGCATGATGATATACGCCGCCACGCCGCCGATAATGTATGCCAACAATACGCTCGGCCCCGCCATTTTAATGGCGTCAGCCGAACCATAGAACAGGCCGGTACCAATAGCGGAACCAAGGGCCATAAAGCGAATGTGCCGGGTACTTAGCCCGCGCTTAAGCTTGTTACTACTTTCCATCGTGTTCCATGCCGTTTTTCTCGTTTGTGCTTTGCGGGGGCAAAACGCAAAAGGGAATGACCAAAAAAACAAAAAACCACGGGACCTTAAGTCCCGTGGTTAAACACCTGCGTAAAGCGTCGGTTAATGGGCTTTTGAGACCACCGGGCTACCCGCTGCGCGATCGATGATCGCGGCCAGCACGGCCATCACCGCGGTCGGCAGCAGCCACGCCAGACCTTGCGCTGCCAACGGCAGGCTCGCGGTCCATTGCGGCAGAATATCTGCGAACGCCGATGCTTTAACGCCATCAATGATACCAAACATCAGGCTGATAAACATTGCCGGCGCGATAACGCGGGAGGAATTATGCCACCAACCGCGGGTAAAGCTTAATACCACCAGTGCGATACACGGCGGATAGATAGCGGTTAACACCGGAATCGAAATCTGAATCAGATGGCTGAGCCCCAGGTTAGAAACCGCCATGGAGAACAGGCCGAGAATAAACACCAGCGAACGATACGACAGCGGCAGATACTGCGCGAAGAACTCAGCGCAGGCGCAGGTCAGGCCAACCGCGGTGACCAGACAGGCGATAAATATCAATGCCGCCAGCAGGAAGCTGCCCGCGCCGCCGAAGGTATGCTGCACGTAGGAGTGCAGAATAGCCGCGCCGTTTGCCGACTGATCGACCAGCGTCGCGCTATCGGAACCCAGGCGGAACAGCGCCAGGTACAGCAGCGTCAGGCCCACGCCGGCCATCAGACCAGCCCAGACGGTGTAGCGAGTCAGCAATCGGGCTTCGCTAACGCCACGGGAACGCGCGGCATTGACGATAACGATACCAAAGACCATCGCCCCCAGCGTGTCCATGGTCAGATAGCCATTGACGAAACCATTAGAGAACGGCGCGGTACGATAGGCTTCCATCGCGTCGCTAATCGGGCCGGCCGGCCAGATTACCGCGGCCACCGCGAGCACGACCAGGGCGATAATTTTCAGCGGCGCCAGGAAATTGCCGACGGTATCCAGCAGTTTGCCCGGATAGAGGGAAACCAGAATCACCAGCGCGAAATAGATAACGCTATAGATAAGCAGCGGCAGCGCGCCGTCGCCGGTCAGTGGAGCAATCCCCACTTCAAATGAAACGGTTGCGGTACGCGGGGTCGCGAACAGCGGCCCAACCGCCAGGTAGCACACCACGGCCAGCAGAATGCCCGCAACTTTGCCGATTGGCGAGCTCAGACGCTCAACGCCGCCGCCGACTTTCGCCAGCGCGACTACCGTTAGCACCGGCAAACCCACGGCGGTGATCAGGAAGCCAATGGCTGCGGTCCAGACGTGTTCGCCGGCCTGTAAGCCAACCATCGGAGGGAAGATAATGTTGCCTGCGCCAACGAACAGCGCGAAGGTCATAAAGCCCAGCGCGATGATGTCGCGAGATTTTAACTGATGGGTCATAAATTCATTACTGCCTGTGGATGTGGTGTTGTAAAAACGGAAAAATACCGTGCCTTCCTTTCGGGATGATACAGCGGCCATTGCCTGTAAACTCAGCGAGATATGCTCTCGAAGCGGCGTGGAAAAGAATTGTTTTTTGAATTACCACGCAAAAGCAGTCTTACCGGGACTGCATAGGGGGCAATTTAAACGCTTATAACGTTTTAAAGCAAGGTGGGATCGTAAAACCAGATGATTATGCTAACTATGATTTTGAACCTGGATTAATTGACCATAACGACGCAAAACGCGTGGCTAATCATGCGAACAATAAATAACCAGGCGTTCGTTTAATACGCAACGTAAAGTTGACTGCAAATGAAAATGACCAGCCGAAGCTGGTCATTGGCAAGGAAAGCTGACAAACGCCGCGTCAGGCGACATTTTTGGCAATTAAACGTTCCGGCAGCAGAAAGCTAAAGCGCGTTCCCTTCCCGACCGTACTTTCGATTTCCAGGCGGCTTTCGTGATGGCTGACCGCGTGTTTCACGATAGCCAGCCCTAAACCGCTGCCGCCGGTTTGCCGGGAGCGCGCCTTGTCGACGCGGTAGAACCGCTCGGTTAGCCGGGGTAGATGCTCAGGCGCAATGCCCGGGCCGTTATCCTCAACGCTAAACAGCGCGCCGTGCGGCGCCCGCTGCCAGACGACGCGGATCTCGGTTCCCGCTGGCGTATGGTTTACGGCGTTGTACACCAGATTGGAAATCGCGCTGCGCAACTGCTCTTCGTTACCCATCACCTGGAGCGTTTCGTCGACGCTAAAGTGCAACTGATGCTTACCCTGGCTTAGCGTTTGCGCCTCGCGCTCAACCACCCGCAGCATCATTGGGACGTCGATTTTATCGTTCATCGCCAGCACCGGCGCGGCTTCAATACGCGAGAGCGTCAGCAACTGCTTCACCAACCCTTCCATCCGCTGCGTTTGCTCACGCATGGTATGCAGGGCTTTTTCCCGCGTCGGCCCTTCCAGCACCTGCTCCTGCATCATCTCGAGATAACCCTGCAGTACGGTGAGCGGCGTGCGCAGCTCGTGGCTGACGTTGGCGAAAAAGTTACGCCGCGCGCCTTCCAGTTGGTGCATTTGCGTGACATCGCGCGCCACCATCAACCACTGTTTATCGCTATAAGGCATCACGCGAATTTCCAGATGACGGGCGTTATTGAGCACCAGATTAAGGGGCTTGGTGAAATCGCGGTTTTTCAGATAGTTAGCAAACTCTGGGTAGCGCAGCAGGTTGAGGATATTCTGCCCGCTATCGTCCGGCCAGCGTAGATTAAGGATTTGTTGCGCCAGGCCATTACACCAGAAGATGGCGCCCTCTTCGGTGGTCAGCACCACCGCATCGGGTAAGGATTCCGCCCCGCTGCGAAAGCGCTTGATAAGGCTTCCCAGCTCGCGGCGACGTTTTTTATTACGCATCTGCATTTGATGCAGACCATACAGCAGCGGTTCCCAACTGCCGCTTCCCGGCGGCGGCGTCATACTGCGATCGACCCACAACCACCATGACAGACGTAACAAATTCCAGAAATGCCAAATAAGCAACCCGGTCACCGCCGCCAGTAAAAACCACGGCAGATGACCGAAAAACGCCCCGAGGATCAGGGCCGGGATACAACATAAGAAAAGCTCAAGCGCCAGCCTTTTCCATGACAGCCGTTCCAGCACGGGTCACACTCCTGTCAAAATTCAGAAACGGGCGGAGAAACGATATCCCGTGCCGCGAACCGTCTGTACCATTCGGTCATGGCCGCTATGTTCCAGCGCTTTGCGCAGGCGGCGAATATGCACATCCACCGTCCGGTCTTCAACGTAAACGTTGGTTCCCCAAACGTGATTCAGCAGCTGTTCACGGCTGTATACGCGTTCCGGGTGGGTCATAAAGAAGTGTAATAATTTAAACTCGGTCGGCCCCATATCCAGCGGATTTTCACCGGTCATGACGCGATGCGAGGAAGGATCCAGGCTCAGCCCCTGCATCTCAATCACCTCTTCAACCGCCATTGGCGAAATACGCCGCATCACCGCCTTAATTCGCGCCACCAGCTCCTTCGGCGAAAACGGTTTGGTAATATAATCATCCGCGCCGGTTTCCAGACCGCGAACGCGATCTTCTTCTTCGCCGCGCGCCGTCAGCATCACCACCGGAATATCGCGGGTCATCGCTTCGCGCTTAAGCTGTTTAATAAACTGTAGCCCCGATCCGCCCGGCAACATCCAGTCGAGGAGAATCAAATCGGGCCAGGGTTCATTGAGTTGATTCACCGCACTGTCAAAATCTTCCGCCTCGACGGGCTGAAAGCCGTTTTGCTCCAGAACAAAGCAGACCATTTCGCGGATTGGAGCTTCATCTTCAACGACCAGAATTCTTCTCGCCATTATTTACCCTGTGTTTTTTAGCCATCAGTATAGAAGTGCGCGGCCATTATGCGTCAGATTTGTGACAGATTTATGAAAAAATGACCGTCTGATGAATGCGGATTTTGAATGATGACACGCACTTAACGCATCCAGTCTCGCCGTAATAGGGCAAAAGGAATACGGGCGGCAGGATCAACGTTATAATGGCCGCCTGGCTTTTATCGCAACGGAATTTTTATGCGCATCCTTCATACCTCCGACTGGCACCTCGGCCAGAACTTCTACAGCAAAAGCCGCGCGGACGAACACGCCGCCTTTCTCGACTGGCTGCTGGAACGCGCGCAGGAACACGAGGTGGATGCCATTATCGTCGCCGGCGATATTTTTGATACCGGCTCTCCGCCGAGCTACGCCCGCGAACTGTATAACCGTTTTGTCGTTCAGCTGCAGCCAACCGGCTGCCAGTTGGTGGTGCTGGCGGGCAACCACGATTCGGTAGCGACGTTAAACGAGTCGCGCGAAATACTCGCCTTCCTGAAAACCACCGTGGTCGCCAACGCCGGCCACGCGCCCTTTATCTTGCCGCGACGCGACGGCACGCCCGGCGCAGTCTTCTGCCCGGTGCCGTTTTTGCGCCCGCGCGAACTGGTGGTCAGCCAGGCTGGCCACTCCAGCGGTGAAAAACAGCAGCAGTTACTGACCGCCATCAGCGACTACTATCAGCAGCAATATCAGCAGGCCTGCGATCTGCGCGGCGAACGCGGATTACCGATTATTGCCAGCGGCCACCTCACCACCGTCGGCGCCAGCAAAAGCGACGCGGTCCGTGAAATCTATATCGGTACCCTCGACGCCTTCCCGGCCAACCGCTTCCCGCCCGCCGATTACATCGCGCTCGGTCATATTCATCGCGCCCAGATGGTCGGCGGCTGCGAGCATATTCGCTACAGCGGTTCGCCGCTGCCGCTGAGTTTTGATGAAACCGGAAAAAACAAAAGCGTTAATCTGGTCTCATTCAGCGAGGGCAAGCTCAGCGAGGTGACGCCGCTGCCGGTGCCGATCACCCAGCCGCTGGCGGTACTGAAAGGCGATTTCGCCAGCATCACCGAACAGCTTCAGCAGTGGCAGGATAGCGCGCAGCAGCCGCCGGTCTGGCTGGATATCGAAATCACCAGCGATGAATACCTGCACGATATCCAAAGAAAAATTCAGCAGCAGACCGAATCGCTGCCGGTGGAAGTGCTGCTGGTGCGCCGCAGTCGCGCCCAGCGTGAACGCATTCTGGCCGGCGTTCAGCGAGAAACGCTGAGCGAACTGCAGGTGGAAGAGGTGTTTGCCCGCCGCCTGGCGCTGGAAACTCTTGATGCTCCACAGCAACAGCGGCTGGAGCAACTGTTTACGGAAACGCTGCATAGCCTGAACGGTGAGGAACACCTGTGAGAATCCTGAGCCTACGCCTGAAAAACCTTAACTCGCTGAAAGGCGAATGGAAAATCGACTTTACCGCTGAACCATTCGCCAGCAATGGGTTATTCGCGATTACCGGGCCGACCGGCGCCGGGAAAACCACCCTGTTAGATGCCATCTGTCTCGCGCTGTACCACGAAACGCCGCGCCTGAGCAGCGTATCACAATCGCAAAACGATCTGATGACCCGCGACACCGCCGAGTGCCTGGCGGAAGTTGAATTTGAGGTCCGGGGCACCGCCTATCGCGCCTTCTGGAGCCAGAACCGCGCCCGCAACCAGCCGGATGGCAATCTACAGGCGCCGCGCGTTGAGCTGGCGCGCTGCGACGACGGTAAAATTCTTGCCGACAAGGTCAAAGACAAACTGGAGCTGACGGCATCAATTACCGGCCTCGACTATGGGCGCTTTACCCGTTCAATGCTGCTTTCGCAGGGACAATTCGCCGCTTTCCTCAATGCCAAACCGAAAGAGCGCGCCGAGCTGCTAGAAGAGCTGACCGGGACTGAAATTTACGGGCAAATTTCCGCGCAGGTCTTTGAAAAACATAAACTCGCCCGCATTGAGCTGGAGAAGCTGCAGGCGCAGGCCTCCGGCGTCGTACTATTAAATGATGAGCAGCAGCAGGCGTTACAGCAAAGTTTGCAAGTACTTACTGCTGAAGAACAGCAGCAGCTTGCCGAACAGACCCGCCAGCAAAATGCCCTACAGTGGCTGCGCCGCCGTCAGGAGCTAAACGCGGAAGCCACCCAGGCGCAGGCCGCTTTACAGCAGGCGTTACTGGCGCAGGAAGCCGCCGCGCCGCAGCTGGCTGCGCTACAAACCGCGCAGCCGGCAGAGCAACTGCGCCCATTATGGTCGCGGCTGCAGGAACACAGTACCGCGCTGGCGCAAACCCGCCGTCAGGTTGAGGAAGTAAATACTCGCTTACAGGACAGCCTGCGCCGTCGCGCCGGGATCCGCCTGGCAGCCCAACAACGCCTGGCTCAACTAGAATCCAGCCAGCAATCGTTAAATGAGTGGCTTAAAGCGCACGAGCGATTCCAGCAGTGGAGTACGGCGCTGGCAGGCTGGAAAGCCACCTTCCAGCAGCTTAACCGCGACGCTCAGCAAGAGTTGACGCTACAGCAGCGCCTGCAGGATGCCAGCCGTAAGCTCGGCGAATTGCCGGCCACCGCGCTAACCCTCGATGCGCAGCAGGTCAGCCGCGAGCTGGCACAGCATACCGCCGCCCGCCCGCTGCGCCAGCAGCTCTCAACCCTCCATCGCCAGCTGCAGCCGCTGTTCCTGCGTCTGCGGCAGCTACAGAGCGCGGAAAACGCCTCACAGCAGGAAAAAGAGAAGCTTGAAGCCGCGCTACAACAGCGCCGTCAGGCGTGGAAGGAAAAAAATCAACAGCTCAGCGATGTAAAAGCCATCTGCGAACTGGAAGCGCGTATCGCCGGGCTGGAAGCCGAGCGCGCCCGCCTGCAGCCAGGCGCGCCTTGTCCACTGTGCGGTTCCGCACATCATCCGGCGGTGGCGGAATACCAGGCGCTGGTGCCCGGCATCAACCAAACCCGCCGCGACGCGCTGGATCGGGAAGTGCGACAGCTGGCGGAAGAAGGCGCGCAGCTGCGCGGCCAGCTTGAAGCGTTGCTTAAACAACAGCAAAAAGACGCTGACGAGAAAACATCGCTTCTGCAGCAGGAGCAAGCGCTCACCTCTCAATGGCAAGCCACCCTCGCGGAATTAGCGATCGCGCTAACGCCGCAGGATGATATTGCCGGCTGGCTTGATAGCCAACAGCAGCATGAACAGCAGCTGTATCAGCATCAACAACGACTGGCCTGGCAGGCGCAACAGCAAGAGAGCCAGCAGCAGCTCCAGCAGTTACAGCAGGATCTCGAACAGCGCCGTCGCGCCCTGCAGGCGGAACTGGAGGTTTATTCCCTGGCGCTTCCGCCTGCCGCGGAGGCTAACGACTGGCTGGCCCAGCGCGAAGCCGAGACCCACAGCTGGCAGGCGAAACAAAATGAAGCCGCCGCGCTGCAGGAGCAACGCCAACAGCTAACGCCGCTGCTGGAAACCCTGCCCGAGTCAACGGAAACCGTCGTTCCCGCGCCGCTGGAGGGCTGGCGGCAGGTGCATGATGATTGCCTGGCGCTACAGAGCCAGTGGCAAACGCTGGGCCAGCAGGAAAGCCAACAGCAGGCGCAGGTGAAGGAAAGCGAAAAGCAGTTTACCGCCGCGCTGGCCGCCAGCCCGTTTGCCGACCAAACGGCCTTTCTTGCCGCTTTGCTTGACGAGGCTAGCCGCCAGCGGCTGGAACAACTCAAGCAGACGCTGGAAAAAGAAGTTCAGCAGAACCAAACGCTGGCCCTGCGGGCGCAGGCGTCGCTTGAACGCCATCAGCAACAGCCGCCCGGCGATATTGATATTAACCAGCCGCTGGAGCAGCGAGAGAATAGGCTGGAGCAACTGGCGCGCCAGTTGCGGGAAAACAGCGCCCGTCAGGGTGAGATCCGCCAGCAGTTGAAGCAAAACAGCGATAACCAACAGCGCCAGCAATCATTACGCCAGCAGATGGAACAAGCCGCGCAGCAGGTCGAAGACTGGGCCTGGCTGAATGCGCTCATCGGTTCAAAAGAGGGTGATAAGTTCCGTAAATTCGCCCAGGGGCTGACGCTGGATAATCTGGTGTGGCTGGCTAACCAGCAGCTCAACCGCCTGCATGGTCGCTACTTGCTGCAACGCAAAGCCAGCGAGGCGCTGGAGCTGGAAGTGGTGGACACCTGGCAGGCCGACGCGGTGCGCGATACCCGCACGCTTTCCGGCGGCGAAAGCTTCCTTGTGAGCCTCGCGCTGGCGCTGGCGCTATCTGACCTGGTGAGCCATAAGACGCGGATTGATTCGCTCTTCCTTGACGAAGGATTCGGCACCCTGGATAGCGAAACGCTGGATACCGCGCTGGATGCGCTCGACGCGCTTAACGCCAGCGGCAAAGTTATCGGCGTGATTAGCCACGTCGAGGCGATGAAAGAACGCATCCCGGTGCAGATTAAAGTGAAAAAGATAAACGGTCTGGGATACAGCCGATTGGAGAAAGCGTTTGCGGTGGAGTGAAGTCTTCTCCTCACCCTAACCCTCTCCCCACAGGGGGGAGAGGGAATGAGATTATAGCGGCCACAGCCATGCCGCGCCGCGAACGCCGCTGGAATCGCCATGCATCGCCTGGCGAATCGGCGTCTCGCATTCTCCGCCGAATACCCACTGCTTCACCAGCCCCGGTACCGTTTGATACAGGCGTTCGACGTTGCTCATCCCGCCGCCTAACACAATGACATCCGGATCGAGGATATTCACCACGTGCGCCAGCGATTTCGCCAGCCGCTGCTCGTAGCGGCGCAGCGCCAGTTCGGCCTTTTCGTCACCTTCTCCCACCAGGCGCATAATCTCGCGGCCGGTTAATGGTTTTCCGCTTAGCCGCTGATAGTCGGTGGCGAAACCGGTGCCGGAAATAAAGGTTTCAATACACCCCTGCTTGCCGCAATAACAAGGCACTTGCTGACGATAGCGCAGCTCATCTTCATCCATCCACGGCAGCGGGTTGTGTCCCCATTCGCCGGCTGTACCATTGCCGCCGATATGCGCGCGCCCGTTCAACGCCACCCCCGCGCCGCAGCCGGTACCGATAATGACCGCAAACACGGTTTGCGCCCCCGCGGCCGCGCCATCGACCGCTTCCGAAACCGCCAGGCAGTTAGCATCGTTGGCAAGCCGGACCTCACGATTGAGGCGCAGGCTGAGGTCTTTATCGAAGGGCTGGCCGTTCAGCCAGGTCGAGTTGGCGTTTTTCACCACCCCACTATATGGCGAAATCGAGCCGGGGATGCCCATACCGACGGTGCCGCGCTGCCCGGTCGCCTGCTCGGCCATCTCCACCAGCGAGGCAATGGTCTCGATGGTCTGGCGATAATCCTCCCGCGGGGTTGGCAAGCGGTGGCGAAATAACTGCTGGCCCAGCTCACTCAGGGCGATGACTTCTGTTTTTGTTCCACCTAAATCAATACCAATACGCACAGTCTGCTCCTCACCCCGATTAACAATGCAAGCATAGCGACAATTCGCTATCATGCCCGCCTGATTTAACGACAAAGCCGTGGAAATTATCATGCTGTGGTTCAAAAATTTAATGGTTTACCGTCTGAGCCGCGATATCGAATTGCGCGCCGAAGAGATGGAAAAACAGCTGGCCGAGCTGACATTTACCCCTTGTGGCAGCCAGGATATGGCGAAAACCGGTTGGGTATCGCCGATGGGATCGCACAGCGACGCGCTGACGCATACGGCAAACGGCCAGATCGTTATCTGCGCCCGTAAAGAAGAAAAGATCCTGCCGTCGCCGGTGATCAAACAGGCGCTGGAAGCGAAGATCCTCAAGCTCGAAGCCGATCAGGGCCGCAAGCTGAAGAAAACGGAAAAAGATTCGCTGAAAGATGAAGTGCTGCACTCGCTGCTGCCGCGCGCCTTTAGCCGCTTCAGCCAGACGATGATGTGGATCGATACCGTCAATGGCCTGATCATGGTGGACTGCGCCAGCGCGAAGAAAGCGGAAGATACGCTGGCGCTGCTGCGTAAAACGCTGGGCTCGCTGCCGGTGGTGCCGCTGACGCTGGAAAATCCGATCGAGCTGACGCTGACCGAATGGGTGCGCTCCGGTAGCGTGGCTCAGGGCTTCCAGCTGCTTGACGAAGCTGAATTGAAAGCGATGCTGGAAGATGGCGGCGTGATCCGCGCGAAGAAACAGGATCTGGTGAGCGATGAGATCGCCGTACATATCGAAGCGGGTAAAGTGGTCACCAAACTGGCGCTCGACTGGCAGCAGCGTATCCAGTTTATGATCTGCGACGACGCATCGATCAAACGTCTGAAGTTCTGCGACGAATTACGTGACCAGAATGAAGATATTGACCGCGAAGATTTTGCGCAGCGTTTTGACGCCGACTTTATCTTAATGACCGGCGAGCTGGCGGCATTGATCCAAAACCTGGTAGAAGGCCTCGGCGGCGAAGCTCAGCGCTAAGGCATCACCTTCCTGCCGGGCCCGGAAAGTGGACGCGGCAGGAAGGCGCTTAAATTACAGATAACGGCACAGGTAGGAAGTCGGTTCCGCCACCTGCAGGTGGAATTCGCTATTACCCGGCACGTTAAACACTTCACCTGCCGCGTACACCTTCCATTCCGTTTCCCCCGGTAACAGCACGTTCAACGCGCCGCTGACCACGGTCATCTCTTCCGGCTGGGCGGTGCCAAAGGCGTACTCACCCTCTTCCATCACTCCAACGCTGGCGCGGCCGGTACTGCTGCTGGTGAAGCCGATAGATTTCACTTTCCCTGAAAAATACTCATTGCTTTGAAGCATAAACAAGACCTTATCATCGTTGGTTGAAGCTTCAATATAGGGGGCGCTCCTTGCCCCTGTCACGTAAAATTAATCGATAACGTCGGGTTAAACTAATAGTTCTGCCGCCAGTCGCGAAACCAGCACATTTGACAATAATACCGGGACATCCAGCGCCTTTTGTAATACGTCGCGGTGATGCTGATGATAGCCAAGACAGTCGAGCACCAGTACATCCGCCCCCTGTTCGACTAAACCTCTTCCTGCATCCAGCAGATCGCTGTCGCTGCCGCCCATCGGGTTCGCCAGCGCATAGTAAGGCGTATTTTCTAAAGTGAGCCACTTTTGCCGCTGTAGAGGCAGGACTTCTTCAACAGGTACAATCACGCCCACCTGATGGCCATCGACGATCGAGGCCACCAGCGGCGGAATAATCCGTTCAGGCTCAAGAAGGATAGCGTTGTGCGTCGCCAGGCCGCTCAACTGTTCGGAACTGAGAAGAAGAATGACATCATATTCCTGCCGATCCAGCATCTCGATAACGCAGCGCAGATCGCGCTCCACCTTTTGGCGGGAGACTTCCACCAGTTGGTTATCATTAAGTAAGGTCAGCAGCCCCTGGTCGCCGGATTCCACGGCATAATCTTCCATAACGTCTTCACGCGTCATTTTACCTAACAGGCTAATATGGGTGATCTGCTCTTCCCTGATATGTTCGGTTAACAGCGGCAAAACTTCCGCCACCGGCGCCACGCCAATGGTCAAAATTGCCATCGTTGCACTCATATCATGTACCTTTTCACTACCACTGCTTCAACACAGGCTTTTCACACACGACATCCGCCCCCCTGGTGAGTAAAAATCAACCGTCGAGAAGCGTAGCAGCTCAGCGGCGCTGCGGAATGTAAAGATTCCAGAAGCTTCAGAGTCGCTCCTGAAAAATCCGTGTGTTAGGTATTCATTAGTACCATTGATGAATTAAAAATGTGAGCTGAGCCCGGTATTGCCATCTTCATGGCACAAACCGGGCCGGGGGATTATGTTTTTTCGGGATCTTCGTAGCGCCGTTTAGCGTCTAACGCTTCCTGCTCGGAGGGATGTTCGCTGATCAGCGAATCGGGTGTCGGGTAATCCGCACGCAGCTGATACCAGGTGACCGTCTGACCCGCGGCGCCTTTTTCGACGGCGACAACGCGTGCTTGTCTCGGATAAGGGGGTCTGTTTGGCATTGTTCTTCCTTTTTCGGCTGTCAGAACAATTAAGTATAGGCTCCGCTTTCCCCCCTGACCCAGGTAAAATCCTAACTTACCGTCACATCGCACAGCATGGTCATAATCTGTTCAACCACCGCATCCGGCGTCGCGGTGGCGTCTACGGTATGATGGGCGGTTTCGCGGTACAGGGCTTCCCGCTGCGCCAACACTTCGCCGACTTCCTCGCGGACGGGCTTACCGGTCAGCGTTGGACGCTGTTCCGCCTGCGGGTATGCTTCCAGACGCTCGATTAAGGCGTTAACAGAAGCCTGCAGATAAATCACGATGCCGTTTTCACGCATAAACAGACGATTACGTTCAGCGAGAATAATTCCTCCGCCGGTCGCAATAACCGTATCCGGCAGCGTAACGGCCTTCAGCGACAGCGTCTCCAGTTCACGAAAGCGTTCCCAGCCCTCTTTCTGCACGATTTCCGCTACCGTGCGTTTCTCATGCGCCTGCAAACGATGATCGGTATCGGAAAACTGGAAATGCAGCGCGCGCGCCAGGGCATGGCCGATAGTCGTTTTACCGCAGCCTCGCGGCCCGATGAGAAAAATTGGTTGTGTCATTACCGAAGACCCCCTGGTTCCGCGTGTCGCGGAGAAATAAAGGCGAAAAGTACGCCATGATACCTGCAAATGCCTGCCACGATAACCGTAAAATAATCGTTACATTTTTTAGGGAACCCTATTTACCACAGAGTTTGAATGGATTCCGCATGTAAACTTATCATTGCATTTAGTGTTATGCCAGCTTTACTTAAAGGCGACGGATTATTTTTTATCCATTCCTTGCCGTAAACGGTAACACATTTCTGCACAGCTTTACGCTGCAACATATTTACAACACCGCCCGACCGTCGCACTCTGACGGTAAATGACCCGTGTGACAGAGGAATGTATCATGCAATCTGAAGAACAACGCCTTATTGATGGCCTGTTTTCCCGTTTAAAAGAGGCCGAGACGCACAGCGCATCGCGCGACGCCAGCGCCGAGGAGCGGATTGCCCAGCACGTAACCCAGCAGCCGGCGGCCCCGTACTATATGGCGCAAACTATCCTGATTCAGGAAGCGGCTATCAAACAACTTAACGACCGCATTCAGGCGCTGGAGGCTCAGGTTAGCCAGCTACAGGCGGCAAAACCGAGCAGCGGCGGGTTCCTGTCGGGCCTGTTCGGCGGCGGCCAGTCCCGCGGCTCCGATCCGATTCCTGGGGCCGAGCAATATGGCCGCCCGCAGGCCAATAACGCGCAACCGCAGTATGCGCCGCAGCAAAACTATGCCCCGCAGGCGGCAGGCCGCAGCGGCGGTGGCTTTATGGCGGGTGCGCTACAAACCGCGGCCGGGGTGGCAGGCGGCGTAGTGTTGGGCAATATGCTGACCAATATGTTCAGTGGTTCACACCCGCAGGAGATTGTGAACATCATCGATGAACAGCAGCCGCAGCAGCAACAAGACGTCAGCCCGGCGCTGGATAATAACGCCGCCGAGGATCCGTTCCGCCAGCAGGACGATCCTTTCCTGGCGGACAACAACACCCTTGACTCCGATTTCGACGCCGGCTTCGGCAATGACGATGATTTCGGTAGCGATGACGACAGCTGGGTTTAATCCTGCTGACGTTTAACCGCAAGCAGCCACTTCTCCAGCTCGGCGGCGAATAACTGCCGATCGCGCTGCGATAAACTATCCGGGCCACCGGTCTGTACGCCGCTGGCCCGCATCGTCTCCATAAAATCACGCATCGTCAGGCGCTCGCGAATGGTCGCCTCACTGTAGCGCTCGCCGCGCGGATTCAGCGCCGCCCCTCCTTTCGCCAGCACTTCCGCCGCCAGCGGGATGTCAGCGGTGATCACCAAATCGCCCGGTTCACAGAGACGGACAATCTCGTTATCGGCAACATCAAAACCCTGCGCCACCCTTAGCGCGCGGACGTAGCGCGACGGTGGAACCCGCAGCGACTGGTTGGCGACCAGCGTCAGCGGCGTCTGCGTGCGTTCGGCGGCGCGGAACAAAATTTCTTTAATGACATTCGGACACGCGTCCGCATCTACCCAAATCGCCATTTCGGCTCCTGTCGTCGGCAAAGGTTGCGACATTTTCGCCTGCTTTTCTCCCCCAGAAAAGCGCCAGGATGATAAGCTAGTGGAATCGTAACGAAAAATGCAGAGGGGAAAGGTAATGGATAAGAAAATTGGCTTTATCGGCTGCGGTAACATGGGTAAAGCCATTCTCGGCGGCCTGATCGCCAGCGGACAAATGCAACCGGCGCAAATCTGGGTCTATACCCCATCGCCGGACAAAGTTGCCGCCCTGCATGACCAGTACGGTATTAATGCGGCGGAAAGCGCGCAGGAAGTCGCTCAGGTCGCCGATATCGTCTTCGGCGCGGTGAAGCCGGGGATCATGACCAAGGTATTAAGCGATATCGCTTCCAGTCTGAACAAAGATTCGCTGGTGGTCTCGATAGCCGCAGGCGTCACGCTGGATCAGCTGGCGCGCGCGCTGGGCCACGATCGCAAAATTATTCGCGCCATGCCGAACACGCCGTCGCTGGTGAACGCCGGGATGACCTCCGTGACGCCAAACGCGCTGGTCAGCGCGGAAGAGATCGCCGAGGTATTAACCATTTTCCGCTGCTTCGGCCAGGCGGAAACCATCGCCGAACCGATGATTCACCCGGTGGTTGGCGTCAGCGGTTCCGCGCCGGCTTACGTCTTTATGTTTATCGAAGCCATGGCCGATGCCGCCGTTCTCGGCGGTATGCCGCGCGCGCAGGCCTACAAATTCGCCGCGCAGGCGGTCATGGGGTCAGCGAAGATGGTACTGGAAAGCGGCGAACATCCGGGCGCGCTGAAAGATATGGTCTGCTCGCCGGGCGGCACCACCATTGAAGCGGTTCGCGTACTGGAAGAAAAAGGTTTCCGTTCAGCCGTTATCGAAGCAATGGCGAAGTGTATGGAAAAATCAGAGCAACTGAGCCGTTCCTGATAATCCTCAAAGAGACTACGGGTGAGGCGCCACCGCCCCACCCGTCATCTTATTTCTTCAGGCAGGTACTCATAAACTTATTACGATCGTCACCCTTCAGCGATTTCGACGACGCTTCTTTGCTACAAGCGCTCATCTTCTGCTGTTGAGGCGTCAGCGTCTTGCCGGCCGCTGGCGCATCTTTCTTCAGGCAATTGCTCATAAAGGTTTTACGTTCATCACCCTTTAGCGACTTTGACGCCGCTTCGGTATTACATACGCTCATTTTCTGCTGCTGAGGCGTTAACGTTTTATCTGCGGCACTTACCGCGGCAACAAAGACCAAACCAAAAAGTAGGGTTACCAGAAATGTTATTTTCATCACACCATCCCTCTGTTAGTGGATCTCTGTAAGTCTGGTCGCTATCAGCAAAAAAACCAGCCGGTAACGTAAATTCGTTACCGACCGCGGGTTATTTCAGACCCAGCGCGTCTTTCATGGTGTAAAACAGATCGGTCTGGTCGGTAAGACCCACCACGTTGCCCGCATGCGGGCCATAGGCGGCAATACGCAGTTGGGTGCCGGTGTGTTCCATCGACTCCTCTTCAGAGTTGCCATAGCTCATCACCATTACCGCGCCATCTTTGGTCGTCAGCGCCTGGGTCAGGCCCGGCGCTTTCGTGTCGGCCGGGATAATCTGGCTGGAGTGGGCGTGATCGGCGGTGACGATCACCAGGGTATTACCCTCTTTTTTGGCAAATTCCAGCGCTTTCTGTACCGCTTCATCGAGGTCGACGGTTTCGCCAATCTGGCCGCAAGGGTTTGCCGCGTGGTCCTGTTTATCGATAGACGCCCCCTCAACCTGCAGGAAGAAACCTTTCTCGTTGCGGCTCAGGAGATCAATCGCTTTTTCGGTCATCTGCGCCAGCGTCGGTACGGAAGCATCGCGTTTCGGGTTTGGGGTACAGGTTACCGGCGGTTTGTCGATATTGCCGTGATAAGAGGCTTTCGGGCCTTCCCACCGCACCGGCATATTGCCGTCGGAGAACAGACCGAGCAGCGGTTTACCCTGATTTGCTTCGCTGATAGCGGCGAGAGAGGCGGCGTCGGTCACAATCTGATAGCCGCGAGCGACCGCCTGCTCATGCAGGGTTTTCCCCTGCCACTCCCCTGCGGTCGCCGTTTCAGCAAAGGTCTTCGCCCCGCCGCCTAAAGAGACATCCGGACGGGCATTCAGCAGTTGTTCGGTGATAGAGCCCTTGCCGCCTTTTTCCAGCGCGTTGCTGGCGCATTTTTCGCTGGTCACGCTGGGACCATAGCATTTACGCGAGGTCACATGGGCCACCTGCGCCGCCGGCGTCGCATCCTGCAGCTCAGCCGTCGAGACATTGCCGGTGGCAAGACCCGCGGCTTTCGCCAGCTCAAGGATGGTCTGATGATCTTTTTCGTGGATATCAACGCCCAGCGCGCCGTTATAGCTTTTCACGCCGGTGGTCCACGCGGTTGCCGAAGCGGCGGAATCCGTCACGTAATCCGGTTTGCCGGTTTTTTTATCCAGAGAATAATGAGTGTACTGGCCCGTCAGCGGCAGGGCATCAATACCTTTAAAGAAACCGCCGGCGCCTTCGGCATAATTTCGTGCGGCGGTAATTTCTGAATCACCCATGCCATCGCCAATGAGCAAAATAATATTTTTCGCCGGCTTATTGATTAAAGAAGCGCGCAGCGCTTCGGTCTGATCGCCCGTTAAACGGCGCGCGCCGCCTGGGGTCGTGATATCGCCCTGGGCCGCGCGATTTTCCAGCACCGGCGAAGAAGTTGTTTGTGCATGAATAACCGGGGGAGCCAGCAGCGGTAACAGGGCAATAAAGAGGGCAGATAATTTCACTTTGTCGTCTCCATGTAAAAAATACTTAAAAAACAAAACGAGGGAGACTTTATAAAAGTGGTGTGACAGAAAAATGACAGCATCCTTACTGGTCACATGATTAGTTACGAGGATGCCGGAGCAGCTTTTTTATATATTGCTGCAGAAGTTGGGTGTCACGGTCGTCCACCAGCGGTCCGGGCTTTACCTGCTCCATGGCGGTTTCGATATCCTGAATCAAACGTTGCTGCGCATCCTCAGCCATATGGCGCAGCAGCGCGGTGACGACAATTTCCAGCGCCTCAACCTGTACCGTCAGCTCTTTCGCCTCTTCTTCTTTTTGCGCCAGATTGACCAACAGCTCAGCAATGAGATTTTTCATTACGCATTATCCTTAAGCAACATCCATAATGGCCTAGTTATGTCATACATCGGCATATCGATACCAGAATTATTTTCAAATAATAGGGTTATTCCTGCAATAATATTCAGCGAAACGTTTTTATTACCGCCAGGCAACAAAGGGAAAGCCCCTATTATTAATAGCAAAAAGATAATTCTATAACCAAATTTAATAGTAAATAATAAAATGGAATATGTGTCGCACTATTTAAGGATAACTAAAGGTAATGGTTAATAGCTATATCAGCTGATTAATATAAGGCGCCCTTATGAGCGCCCAATATTTTTATTTAAACGGCCGCGCGGCGGCTACGGCGTAACATAATCGCCAGTTGCCAGATATTAATCAGGACAATCAACGCAGTGGCAATAAACACCCAGCGGAACCCCGCCATTGCCGAGACCGAAGCGCCAATGAGCGGCCCGGCGACATTACCCAGATACATAAATGACTGGTTATAACCGAAAATACGCCCGGTGACGTTATCGCTGCAGTATTTCAAGAGCAGCGTCTGAACCGCCGGTAACATCGCGCCGTCGGCAAAGCCCAGCAGGAAGCGCAATACCCCGAGCTGCAGCGGCGAGGTCACGAACGACATCGCAAAGAACATCACCACCGCGCAGCATAACGTCGCCAGCAAAATGCGCGACGTCCCGATGCGATCGCCGAGTTTTCCCAGGCGAGGCGCGGAAATCAATGCCGAAATCCCCGGTACGGCGGCAATCATCCCCGCCAGAAACGCGATATTGTTGCTGTCCGGCGCCATCGACTTGATAAATAACGCCAGAATTGGCCCGATAGAGCCGTTACACAACTGGATAACCAGGGTGGTGAAAAACAGGCTAATCACCAGCCCCGGATGGGTCAATGAAGCAAAGACCGCTTTGCCGCTCAGGCGTTCAGCTTTGCTCACTTGCGGCCGGGCGCCCTCTTTAATCAGAAACAACGTCACGAGGAAACTGACCGTCAGTAAAATCGCGGTAATGAAAAACACCGCCCGCAGGCCGACGTGGTCAGCAAGAAAACCGCCGAGCAACGGGCCGCCGATCACGCCGCTTATCTGCGCCGTCGACAGCGTACTGAGCGCCCAACCGCTGCGTTCACGCGGCACCTGCGAGGCCACCAGCGCCATGGCGTTGGGAATATAACCGGAGGTCAGCCCCATTACCGCACGCAAAATAAATAGCTGCCAGACGTTGTTCGCAAAAGCCTGCAGCAAAATCGCAATCGCCATACCAAGGGAGGCGCGCAGCAGCATGAGTTTGCGCCCTTTGCGGTCTGCCAGGCTCCCCCACATCGGCGAGACAATCGCCGACACCAGGAAGGTGACGCTAAAGGTCAAGCCCGACCACATCGACAGCGCTTCGTGTGAGGTAACGCCCAACTGAGAGACATACAGCGGTAAGAAGGGCAGAATTTGACTGATGGCGAGTCCGGTGAAAAAGCAGCCGAACCAGACAGAAATGAGATTAACCTTCCAGGATTCCATAACTACGCGTATTCATTAGTGTTTCGTTAATTATTACCTAGCTTAGCAATTTCCGTCTTCGCACGTAGTACCAGAGATGCGCATGCCGCGAGTTTGGTGTTTTATCGCCCTGACCGCGGAGTAGACAAACATAATCGAAGATAACCGCATTGTCGTCAGTGGGATGTGCTGAGGCACATCGGCGGATAGTGGCGAATGCGCAGCATTTAACCCTCTGCTGTAAAGGGTAAAGATTCAGGCAGCCATCTCGCTAAAACACATGCTATGTTATGTGTTTTGATGTAATCAGGATGGAAGTTGAAATGGCTAAAATGAGGGTTGGGATCGTTTTTGGCGGTAAGTCGGCAGAACATGAAGTGTCGCTGCAGTCAGCCAAAAATATCGTCGAAGCAATTGATAAGACACGCTTTGATGTTGTGCTGCTGGGAATCGATAAACAGGGGCTTTGGCATATCAACGATGCCAGCAACTATCTGCTGAACCCGCAGGATCCCGCTCATATCGCGCTGCGCCCGTCCGACGTGACGCTGGCGCAAATTCCTGGTCGCGATGCCCATCAGTTGATCAACGCCGATAGCGGCCAGCCGCTGGCGGCCATCGACGTCATCTTCCCGATTGTTCACGGCACCCTTGGCGAAGATGGTTCGCTGCAGGGGATGCTGCGGATGGCGAATTTGCCGTTCGTCGGCTCCGATGTGCTGGGCTCCGCCGCCTGCATGGATAAAGACGTCACTAAACGCCTGCTACGCGATGCCGGTCTGTCGATTGCGCCGTTCATCACCCTGACTCGCGCCAACCGCCAGCAGTTCAGCTTTGCCGATGTCAAAGCGAAGCTGGGACTACCGCTATTCGTGAAGCCCGCGAACCAGGGTTCTTCCGTCGGCGTCAGCAAAGTGAAGAGTGAAGAAGAGTATCGGCAGGCCGTCGCGTTAGCCTTTGAATTCGACCATAAAGTGGTGGTTGAACAAGGGATTAAGGGCCGTGAAATCGAGTGCGCGGTGCTGGGCAATGATTATCCCCAGGCCAGCACCTGCGGGGAGATCGTACTCAATAGCGAATTCTATGCCTACGATACCAAGTACATCGATGATAAAGGCGCGCAGGTGGTGGTTCCGGCAGCCATCGCCCCGGAGATCAACGACAAAATCCGCGATATCGCCGTCCGCGCTTATCAAACGCTCGGCTGCAGCGGAATGGCCCGCGTTGACGTCTTCCTGACGGAAGATAACGAGGTGGTGATCAACGAAATCAACACGCTGCCGGGCTTCACCAACATCAGTATGTATCCGAAGCTGTGGCAGGCCAGCGGCCTGGATTACACCAGCCTGATAAGCCGCCTGATCGAGCTGGCGCTGGAGCGCCACGCCGCCGACCGCGCGCTGAAAACCTCAATGAACTAAGCATCTTTCCCGGGTAGCGGCGTACCGCCTTACCCGGGCTACCGCGGTGCCGTTATTTTGTCGGATGGCGGCTAACGCCTTATCCGACCTACGGTCCGTGCGGCCTGCTGTTAATTTCTTCACCACGCTGGCTGACACTACTGGTGCTCTCCCCCCCCCGGTGGTGCTGCTACAGCGCTTTGCGATTTGGTAGCCCGGAGAAGGCGCAACGCGCCGCGTCCGGGAAAAACCCTTAAAAAGTCGCAAACCGATAACAGTATCTACGCCGGCATGTGATCTGTAGGCCCGCGCAAGCGTAGCGCCGCCGGGCAATAACCGCGGGTAAAAAGCCACTTTCGCGCCGGATGGCGGCGGCGACTGGCCGCCCTCTGTGCGCTCCCTGCGCCATGAGAGACATAACGCAGAAGAATTATCGGGAGCGCAATGTGCCTGGAAACACCACAGAACAACCGTTTTTCCAGGGCGAAACGATCGCAAACCGATAATAATAACTACCACGTCTTGCCGGGGATATTACGCCTCTTCTGCCGGACGGCGGCGAATAACAAATCCCGCCAGCCAGAAGCTCACTACCCACGTCACCAGACCGACGGCATAAGATTGCCAGCCCTGCGCGTCAAACCCCAACAGCCCCACCACGCCATTGAGAATAAAAATTAACCCCAGCGCAAACGCGTAGTAGTGCCAGTCACGGCGGATTTTGTCGGTCAGCTTCATAACGACTCCTGCGGAAAAAAAACATCATCGCATAGCCGCCCGCCGCGCCAACAAGATTGTTCGCACAATGCGAAGCCGCTCTCCCTTTTGTGCAATGCGGGCTCGCCGACAGTTTTGTCAAAACAGGATTATTCCTGGCAGAAATTACCAGCAATCTGATACAGGGAAACGCCCGGCGCTGCCAGAATTCCTGTCTATAGAGCTGGAGGAAAAACCAGCGGAACAGGTGTTGCGGAGGTTTATATGGCTGAATTTACGTTTTCTAAAACGCTGATGGGGAGCAACAAAAAGAAGGTATCGATCACCAGCGGTAACATTGCCTACGCGCTTTTTGTTCTGCTGTGCATCTGGGCCGGCGCGCAAATGTTGAGCATGCTGGTACACGCGCCAGGCGTATTCGAACATCTCATTCAGATTCAGGATACCAACCGCCCGCGCATTGAGATTGGGCTCGGCGTCGGTACCCTGTTCGGTTTAATTCCGTTCCTGTTTGGTAGCCTGCTGGTCGGCGCGCTGGGGCTTATCCTACGCTGGTACCATAACCGTTAACGACGCGCCATACAGCTGGCGCGGCGATCGTCGACCCGCTTAGCAAACCACGCGGTAGTAAGATTGCGGGTGATTTTCGGGCTTTCCAGTTGGATCCCCGGCAACATCTCGCGCGGAAGCGTTTTCCCGGCCTTTTTCTCGGCGATTTTGAATATTTTCTTATACAAATCGCTCTCTTCAAACGCCAGGCTATCGCCCTTCTTCAGTTGGCGATGGATATCGCCATCGCTCATCCCCAACTGCCCGGCTAAACGGCGCACCGCCAGCTCAGTCGTACCGGGTTCATCGCTGTCATAACGAATAAGATCGCCATCCAGCGCCAGCTTAACGCCGGTGGCTTTAACCACCGCATTCTGGAAGGCGGCGTTACGGCTAGCATACCAACCGGCATTGAAATCAGCAAAGCGGTACAGCGGCACGCTATAGTTAGCCGGGTAGTTGAGCAGATGATAGGTGCCGAACCACAACCCGCCGCGCAGGCTGAAGACTTCCTGGCGCACGGTGCCGTCCATTTTCCACGGATAGCCATCGGTGTGCTGCTGGGCAAAGGCGATGCTTACCTGCATTGGCCCGCCGGTATGCACCGGGTTGAGAGAGCCGAACAGCTTCTGGCCCATCGGCACCATGCCAATGAAGTCATCAAAAATCGCGCTTAGCTGTTTTTCCGTTTTGACGTTATCGAGGCGCTCGCTGTAACTTTTACCGTTCGGCGAGGTAATTTTCAGCGCGGTATGCACCAGAAATACCGGGATATGCATTTTTTCCGCCCGACGGTCAATTTCCTGCCAGGCGATTTTATTCAGGCCCGGCACCGCCGGATCGGCCTGATAGTTTGATTCCTGCTGCGCGACCGCCAGCACCGAACAGACGTTTTCTTCCGTCGGCGCCAGCTTCTGGCTGTCAAAGGTTTTGGCAATCGCCTGCGCCCAGGCCTCGCGGTCTTTGATGCTGGCAGGCATTTTTTGCCGCACCACGGCGGCGACATCCACCGGCTTCTCGCCTTCTTTCAACTTAGGCGCCTGCTGGCTGGTACAGGCGCTCAGCACCAACCCGGCCAGCAGCGTAAAAGAGAGTGAAACACCGCGAGAAACCTGCGCCATAAACCTTCCTTGCATTCATTAATTAATTAACGGTTGAAGAGACTTCCTGCAGCCCTTTGTTATCCAGTTCGCGCTCAAAGCTGCGCAGACGTTTATAGATGGACATCAGTTCCACCAGCGTGGTCCACGAACTAATCAGATACTGGAACGAGCCGCGAACCTGGCCGAACACGTTGGTGATCTGGGTCATCAGGCCGAGCGTAATCGTACCGGCGACAATCGACGGAAACAGCAGGAACAAGCCGAAAACGTTATCCACCTGCAGGTAAAGAATACGGGCAATATTGAAATACATATAGTGGAAATAGAGACGGAAGTAGTTGTGGCGCACCGCGCTGAACAGCTCGCGCACGGTCGGCGGCGTGGCGCGGTTGGCGTCATCCTCGCCATACACCAGCTCTTTACGATAGGCGGCTTCTACGCGCTGGTTTTTAAATTGCAGGCCCGGCAGCTTGATCCCGACCACCGCCAGCAGCCCGGTTCCCATCAGCGACCACACGATAGCGGCAATCACCAGCCCATACGGTAAATGGCCAACGATCGGCAGGTCCGGCACATGCGCCGACAGCGAAACCAGCACCGGCAGGAAGGCAATCAGCGTCATTACCGCATTAATAAAGCTTACGCCCATATCTTCAAGCGTCGCGGCGAAGCGCATGGTGTCTTCCTGCACACGCTGAGCGGCACCTTCGATATGGCGCAGATGCTGCCAGTGTTCCATATAGTGTTCGTTCATCGCGGTACGCCAGCGGAACACATAGTGGCTTACGAAGAAGTTATTCAGCACGCCAATCACCACCGCAATCAGCGCGATGCCAAGAAAAATGCCAATCTCGTGGTAGAACTGATTGATGCTGACCTTGTGCGGCGTGGCCAGCGCGCTCTGAATCAAGTCATAGAACGGCGCATACCAGGCGTTGATCGCCACCCCAACTTCCACCAAAAACCAGGTGACAAAAATAATCAACGAGGTGCCGAGAATAGACCAGTATTGCCAGCGATGCGGGCTATAGATAAACCAGAACAGCGCGAAGGCGCCGACGCAGAACAGGTAATACGCGTAAAACACCAAATAGTTGAGCGACCAGAACCGCGCCGCGCTGATGGCGACATCCTGCGATGCGCCGGTTATCCGCAGCAGCCAGTCGCCGCCGCCCGCCTGCCAAAAGATCACCGCCAGCAGCGACCAGATAAAGGCAGAAATAAAAAACGGCCCCGGTTTGGGGAAAAAAGCTTTAAACATCGTACTCTCCTGCTAACTTCTTATCGTTCTGTTTTTGCTGTGTACCACACGTACGCCCGCCGCAACGCGCGGCGGCGAAGTAAAGCGGACCCATGATGAGACCGGATATCAGCGACTTAGTTCGTCTGCCATTCGGCAAGAATTGTTTCTACGGGTTTCACGCGTAAAGGATTATCGGGAAGGGTGAAAGTCCGCCACACCTCGTTATAGTGAGCGATCAGCGTTTTAGCCTCGGCGGCGGCGCGATTGGCGGTGGTATGGGCATCTTCGGCAATGGTGATGGCGTAGCCGCGGCTGGCGCCGTTTTTGATGGTGGTATCGACGCAATAATCGGTCGCGCAGCCGCAGATAACAAAAGCGTGAGTTCCGTTCTCGCGCAGCACCTGTTCAAGATCGGTTTTATAAAACGCATCACAGGCCGTTTTGGTGACGTAGCGCGCCCCGGCGGGTTGCGCCAGTTCAGGCAGCAGCGCGAATCCTTCGCTTCCTTCTTCCAGGCCGCCTGCTTCAGCGTGCTGAATGAAAATAACGCTATCGGCGGCGTGAATCAGGCGATTGATTTGCGCTACGCAGCGTTCGCGATCGACACGCGGCGTCTCGAATACGCCGTTTTGCATATCCACTACCATCAGAACCCGTTGAGATGCCATCACCACTCTCTTTTATAAGATGAATAAGAGCTTAATCATACGCGTCAGGCGGAAAAGCAGATATCTGAAAGCGGAAAAAAGTCATTTTTACGCACCGTTACGCTTTTCTGTGAAATATTGTCGTTATTCCCACTTTGCTCGCCGCGACTTCGTAGTATAAATACGGTGTATATTCCCCTAATAAACGATGGATGCCTCCGTTGAAACGTAGTTTGCTCATTTTTGCTGCGCTGTGCGCGGCGTCGTGGACCTCAGCCCAGGCGGTTCAGCCGAGCGTTGATCCGGTATTTACTTCTGATGTGGTCGACCGCTTCGCCGAACATATTTATTACGGCAGCGGCGCCACCGGCATGGCGATGGTGGTTATCGACGGCAACCAGCGCGTATTCCGCAGCTTCGGCGAAACCCGTCCGGGTAATAATCAGCATCCACAATTGGATTCCGTTATCCGCATCGCCTCTCTGAGTAAGCTGATGACCAGTGAAATGCTGGTGAAACTGCTCGATCAGGGAGTGGTTAAGCTTGACGATCCGCTGAGTAAATACGCGCCGCTTGGCGCGCGGGTGCCAACCTACCAGGGCGTACCGATTACGCTGGTCAATCTCGCGACCCACACCAGCGCCCTGCCGCGCGAGCAGCCCGGCGGCGCGGCGCATCGCCCGGTATTCGTCTGGCCGACCCGCCAGCAGCGCTGGAACTGGCTGTCGACGGCTACGCTTAAAACCACGCCGGGTTCGCAGGCGGCCTATTCCAACCTGGCCTTCGACCTGCTGGCCGATGCGCTATCGACCGCCGCCGGTAAGCCCTACCCGCAGCTGTTTGAAGAACAAATCACCCGCCCGCTCGGCATGAAGGACACCACCTTCACCCCATCGCCGGATCAGTGTCAGCGCTTGATGGTGGCGGAGAAAGGCGCCAGCCCGTGTAATAACACCCTCGCGGCCATTGGCAGCGGCGGCGTGTATTCGACCCCGGGCGATATGATGCGCTGGATGCAGCAGTTCCTCTCTTCGGATTTCTATACTCGCGGCCAGCAGGCCGATCGCATGCAGACGCTGATTTATCAACGTACCCAGCTCACCCGAGTGATCGGCATGGATGTTCCGGGTAAAGCCGATGCGCTGGGTCTTGGCTGGGTGTACATGAAGCCGAAAAACGGCCATCCGGGCATTATTCAGAAAACCGGCGGCGGCGGCGGATTTATTACCTATATGGCGATGAACCCGCAGGCTAACGTCGGGGTCTTCGTGGTGGTGACCCGTTCCGCGTTGACCCGTTTCAGCGCCATGAGCGACGGCGTCAACGACCTCGTCAGCGCCTTAAGCGGCGTGCAGCCGAATATGGAAACCGCCAGCCAGTAATCGTTGCGGGATGTTTTGCCACTGATTGTTAAGGATCGTTTTGGCGAAACATCCCGCTGTCGTTTGCGGTACACTACCTTCTTTCATTTCACAAAATCAGGCAAACCATGACAGATTTAATCACTCGCCCACGCCGCCTGCGTCAATCCGCCTCGCTGCGCGCCATGTTTGAAGAGACAACACTGAGTTTGAACGACCTGGTGTTGCCGATCTTTGTTGAAGAAGAAATTGACGATTACAAAGCCATCGAAGCGATGCCTGGCGTCATGCGTATTCCGGAAAAACATCTGGCGCGCGAAATTGAGCGCATCGCCAACGCCGGTATTCGTTCAGTGATGACCTTTGGTATTTCCCACCATACCGACGCGACCGGTAGCGATACCTGGAATGAAAACGGTCTGGTGGCGCGCATGACCCGTATCGCCAAACAGGCGGTGCCGGAAATGATCGTCATGTCCGATACCTGCTTCTGCGAATACACCTCGCACGGCCACTGCGGCGTGTTGTGCGAGCACGGCGTCGATAACGATGCGACCCTGGAAAACCTCGGTAAGCAGGCGGTAGTCGCCGCGGCCGCCGGCGCTGATTTCATCGCGCCATCCGCCGCGATGGATGGACAGGTACAGGCGATCCGCCGTTCGCTGGATGCCGCAGGCTTTACCAATACCGCGATTATGTCTTACTCAACCAAATTCGCGTCATCGTTCTACGGCCCGTTCCGCGAAGCCGCCGGTACCGCGCTGAAGGGCGATCGTAAAACTTACCAGATGAGCCCGATGAACCGTCGCGAGGCAATTCGCGAGTCATTGCTTGATGAAGCCCAGGGCGCGGACTGCCTGATGGTGAAACCGGCCGGCGCCTATCTGGATATCCTGCGTGATATCCGCGAGCGCAGCAACCTGCCGCTCGGCGCTTATCAGGTCAGCGGCGAGTACGCGATGATCAAATTTGCCGCGCAGGCTGGCGCAATCGACGAAGAGAAAGTGGTGCTGGAAAGCCTTGGCGCAATTAAACGCGCGGGCGCGGACCTGATTTTCAGCTATTTCGCCCTCGATCTGGCCGAGAAAAAAATCCTGCGTTAAACCTACCCTCTCCCCGGTAGCGCTGACGCTTACCGGGGCTACCTTGTAGCCCGGATGAGGCGTGAGCCGCTATCCGGGAATCAGATTTTGCGTGCTGCTTTCCATCTTCCGTGACGGCTCCTTGGCGAACCTTCTCTTCTCCTTTAACGTCTTAAATCACATTATAAACGCTGGCTACCAGGAGAAGCTGTGGTTGCTTATCGACGCTATTACATCAAGGGGGGAACCTGGTTCTTTACCGTTAATTTGAAGGACCGTAGAAGCATGCTTCTGACTGAAAGAATTGCATTATTTCGCTACTCCGTTTCCGTTGTAAAACAACGTCGCCCTTTTATCATTAATGCCTGGGTGGTATTGCCTGAACATCTCCACTGTATCTGGACACTTCCCAACAATGATGACGATTTTTCTTCCCGCTGGCGCGATATCAAAGGCTGCTTTAGCAGAACATTAAAACGACAACATATCTGGCAACCTCGCTTCTGGGAGCATGCCATACGTGATGAAGAAGATTATCGCCGCCTTGTTGATTACATACATATCAATCCATTAAAACATGGCTGGGTTACGCAGGTTATAGATTGGCCATTTTCAACCTTTCATCGAGATGTCCAACGCGGGCTATATCCTGCAAACTGGGCTGGCGAAAGCTTGGATCTTAGCTGCGGCGAACGCCGATAGCCCCTCCCCGGTGGCGCTGACGCTTACCGGGGCTACAAATCGGCGCCGACCGTAGCCCGGATAAGGCGTTAGCCGCTATCCGGGAATTCTCCCGGTGGCGCTGACGCTATCCGGGAAACCTCGCCTGCTGAGACCGAATCTTCACCGAATTGTAATCTGAACGACATCTGCGCCTTCTACTGTCTGGGCAGGACAGAGGAGGAGTCACTATGTTTAGTCTCGACAACGTTCTCGATGACCTGTGGCCTCAGGCGAGGCCCGCCCCCTGGCAGAAAAAGGTGTTGAAAAAGCTTCTGCATGAAGCAGAGTTCCAGCAATTTGCCGCCCGCCATCGTCACCTGAAAGGACTGGATACGGTCGAACAGGTCCTCGAACATCTCAATATCCGCTGCGCTATCCCGGCGCATGACCTTGAACAAATCCCCGAACATGGCCCGCTGGTGATTATCGCCAACCATCCGACCGGGACGCTCGATGGGCTCGCCCTGCTTTATGCGGTCTCCCGCGTGCGG
Source organism: Klebsiella sp. 141153 (assembly GCF_032601995.1). Classification (NCBI taxonomy): domain Bacteria; kingdom Pseudomonadati; phylum Pseudomonadota; class Gammaproteobacteria; order Enterobacterales; family Enterobacteriaceae; genus Klebsiella; species Klebsiella sp. 141153. Next base: position 290,237 of record NZ_JAQIRJ010000005.1, read on the forward strand.
CGCGATGTCAAAGTCGTCACTAACCGTATGCTGACCCATCTTGAACCGCTGAGCTCGCTGTTTATTCCGGTGGATAATATCAACGGACGTACCGCCAAAGCGGCGCTGCAGCAGATGGACCAGCAGCTTCTGCAGGGCGGTGTGCTGATCTTCTTCCCTGCGGGGGAAGTCTCGCGCCTGACCCGCCGCGGCATCCGTGATAAAAAATGGCATCCCGGCTTCATCAAGCTGGCGACGAAATACCGCGCGCCGCTGCTGCCGGCCTGGATCCGCGCCCACAACAGCCCGCTGTTCTACGCCTGCGCCCTGCTCTCCGAGAATCTGCCGCTGCTGCTGTTAATGCAGCAGATGTTTCGCCGCCGCGATAGCAGCTTGCCGTTGCGCATTGGCCAGCAAATCGCGTGGTCATCGTGGCATCAGCCGCAGCTTTCCGTCCGCGAACTGGCGGACCGGTGCTACCGCCACGTCGAGCGCCTCGGTAAAGGACACCCCGGCCTGTTTAAAAGCGAAAGCGCGATCGCCCGCCCGGAAGACCGCGCGCTGCTCAAACGCGAGCTGGCAAAAACCGAATGTTTAGGCAAAACCACGGACGGTAAACTGATTTATCTGTGGCAACGCAACGGCCAGGAAGAGGCACCGCTGCTACGCGAACTGGGCCGTCTGCGGGAGATAGCCTTCCGGGCGGTCGGCGAAGGCAGCGGCAAACGCCGCGATATCGATAGCTACGATGATGACTACCTGCACCTGATTTTATGGGATGAAGAGGATCTGGAGATCGTCGGCGCCTATCGTTTTATGCCTACCGCCATGCAACTGGAGAAACGGGGAGTGGAGGGCATCTACAGCTACAGCCTGTTCCACTACGACGCGCGGATGGACGATATTCTGCAGCACGGGATTGAACTGGGGCGCAGCTTCATTCAGCCGCGCTACTGGGGACGCCGCGGGCTGGATTATCTCTGGTCAGGCATCGGCGCCTGGCTGGCGCGAAACCCGCACTATCGCTATCTTTTTGGCCCGGTCTCGATTTCCGGCGGACTGCCGCCCGATGCCCGCGATTTGCTGGTCGCCTTCTACCGCTTATGGTTTCCGGCGACGCATCCGCTGGCCAAATCGCGCCGCCCCTACCCAGCTTCGCTACCCGACGTGCTGGCGCAGTTTGGCGGCGAGGATTACACCGAAGACCTGACGCGGCTGAAGTCGCTGCTCGGCAACCTCGGCTGCGCCATCCCGCCGCTGTATAAACAGTACTCGGAAGTGTGCGAGCCGGGCGGCGTGCAGTTTATCGATTTCGGCAGCGATCCGGACTTTAATCACTGCGTCGATGGGCTGGTACTGGTGGATTTAACCTACCTCAAAGCCAACCGCTACCAGCGCTACATCGGCGCGCATCTCTAGCCGTTTATCCCGCCCGGTAGAACGGCTTATCGCCAAGAATTGTCGCGCGGTGCATGATGCGCCGCTGCGGCAGATAGTCGGCGTTAGCGTAATGCTGCGTCACCCGGTTATCCCAAATCGCCACGTCGTTCGGCTGCCAGCGCCAGCGCATCTGGAATTCCGGTTTAGTGACGTGAGCAAACAGGAAATTCAGCAGCGCCTCGCTCTCTTTCTCGCTGACATCCACAATGCGGGTGGTAAACCCTTCATTGACGAACAGCGCCTGCTTACCGGTTACCGGATGGGTACGTACCACCGGGTGCAACAGCGGCGGGTTCTTCGCCACCGCCTCGCGCCAGCGCTGATGCTCCGCTTCCGTCTTGTTGTACTTATACTCCTGGAACGATTTGCGGAAATCGTGCTCCGCGCGTAAACCGCTCAACAGTTGGCGGAACGGTTCGGAGAGCGCTTCCCACGCGGCAATACCGCTGGTCCATAGGGTATCGCCGCCGGTAGAAGGTAACTCCTTCGCCGCCAGAATCGCCCCCGCCGGCGGTGTGTCGATAAAGGTCACGTCGGTATGCCAGTTATCGTTGTCCGGCGGATTATCGTTATGGGTATCCAGTACGATAATTTCATCCACGCCCGGCGCATGCGGATAGACCGGATGGATATGTAAATCGCCGAACCGTAACGCCAGATCGCGCTGCTGTTGCGGGGTGATATTTTGCTCGCGCAGGAACACCACCTGATGGCGCAGCACCGCGTGGTATAGCTGCTCAAACTGATTGTCGCTTAACGGACGGGTCAAATCGGCTCCGGCCACCTGCGCGCCAATATACGGCCCCAACGGGGTAATGCTCAGACGTTCACTCATTGTACTTCTCCATGCCAGGGCGTCAGGCGGCGCTGCAACGCGCGCAGTCCCAGTTCCAGAACAAATGCGATTATCGCAATCACCGCGATCCCGGCTAACACCACATCGGTCGCCAGGAATTCACCGGCGGATTGCACCATAAAACCTAAGCCGCGAGTGGCGGCAATCAGCTCCGCCGCCACCAGCGTCGACCAACCGACGCCAAGGCCAATGCGCAGGCCGGTAAGAATTTCCGGCAGCGCGCCCGGCAGGATCACCAGCCACAGCACCTGAGCGCGACTGGCCCCTAAAGACTGCGCGGCGCGAATACGGACCTGCTGCGCGCTTTTAACCCCCGCCAGCGTCGACATCACTACCGGGGCGAAAATAGCCAGATAGATCAGTAAGATTTTCGGCGTTTCGCCAATACCGAACCAGATGATCACCAGCGGCAGCCACGCCAGCGGCGGTACCGGACGATACAGTTCGATCAGCGGGTCGAGGATCCCGCGTACCGTTGGACTCAATCCCATGGCGATCCCCACCGGCACGCCAACGATCGCCGCCAGTACCAGCGCGATGGCGATACGCGTCAGGCTCGCCGCCAGATGCTGCCACAGGGTCGCGTCCATAAAGCCTTGCGGCCCGGCAATGGTCAGTAGCTTCTGCAATACCTGCCACGGCGAGGGTAAAAACAGCGGGCTAATCAGCTGCAGCGCGGTCACCGCCCACCAGATAGCCAGCAACACCGCCAGCGTCGCTACGCTAAGGGTCAACTGCCGTGAGAGCGGCCAGCGCCACTTCAGCGCGCGCTGGCGCGGTTTATCATTGAGGACCACGCTCATGAGAAAGCCTCCCGTTGTTCGAACACCCGGCTAAGCACATATTCGCGCTGGGCGATAAATTGCGGATCCGATTTAATGCTGCGGCAGGATTCACCGGCGACAAAACGGCGGCCGAACTCCAGCGGCAGGCGTTCCTGCACCCGCCCCGGCCCCGGCGACAGCAGCACCAGCTCGCTGGCCATAAATACCGCTTCTTCGATATCGTGGGTAATCAACAGCACCTGCTTGCCGGTTTCATGCCACAGGCGCAGCAGCAGAGTTTGCATCTGCTCGCGAGTAAAGGCATCCAGCGCGCCGAAGGGCTCATCCAGCAGCAAAAGCTGCGGATCCGCCGCCAGCGCGCGCGCAATACCGACACGCTGACGCTGGCCGCCGGAAAGCTGCCAGATAAAGCGTTTTTCCGCCCCCTGCAGGCCGACTTTTTTTAACATCTGCGCGGCGATTTCCCGGCGTTGGGTCTTTTCAACCCCCGCCAGCTGTAATCCCAGCGCGACGTTATCCAGCACGTTGCGCCACGGCAACAGGCCTTCATTTTGAAACACCACGCCGCGATCGGCGCCCGGCCCGTCGATGCGACGGCCTTCGAGAGTGATGCTGCCGTGCTGGTAAGGCACGAATCCGGCAATCAGGTTCAGCAGCGTGGTTTTGCCGCAGCCGGAAGGGCCCAGCACCACCAGCAGTTCGCCGCTGTCCAACGTCAGGTTGATATCCGCCAGCGCCGGTTTACCGCCATAATCAGCGGAGAGGTGCGAGATTTGCAGCATCGGAGCCTCCTTTTATTTCACGAAACGGTCGGTAACGAACTGGCTATAATCGGTTCCTGCGGCCGGCACTTTGCCCTGCTCTTTGAGGAATTTCGCGGTATCGATAATCGCCTGGTTCACCGGGCCGTTAAGCTCCTGCGCCTGCTGGGCGGCGGTAAGATAGGTATTGCCTTTGACTAACACCGGCACATCCGCCTCCGGCACGCCGCTCAGTCGCGACAGCTTGCTGAGATTTTCCGGCTGCTTCAGCCACGCCTCCGGGTTGGCGATATAGGGCTGCTGCGCGTCGATGGCGCTTTTAGCGAAAGCTTTCACGATTTCCGGATGCTGCTCGGCAAAGTCTTTACGCACAACCCATACATCCAGCGTCGGCGCGCCCCATTGCCCCACCTGCGCAGAGTCGGTCAGCACCTTGCCCTCTTTTTCCAGTTCGTTAACGGCTGGCGCCCACACGTAAGCGCCATCGATATCGCCGCGCTGCCAGGCAGCGATAATCGCCGGCGGCTGCAGGTTGATAATCTGCACCTGGCCCGGTTTGATTCCCCAATGTTTCAGCGCGGAAAGCAGGCTGTAGTGGGTGGTCGAAATAAACGGTACCGCAATGCGTTTGCCAATCAGATCTTCCGGCTTAGTGATATCTTTCTTCACCACCAGCGCTTCGGAATTACCGAGCTTTGAGGCCAGCAGGAACACTTCAATCGGTACCTGCTGAGTGGCGGCCACCGCCAGCGGGCTGGAACCGAGGTTGCCGATTTGTACATCGCCTGAGGCCAGCGCGCGTACGATGCTGGAGCCGCTGTCGAATTTACGCCAGTCAACGGTGGCGCCGCTGGCTTTGGCGAAGGTGTTGTCCGCCTGGGCGACTTTCGCCGGTTCAGCGGAGGTTTGATAGGCGACGGTGACGTTAACCGCCTGCGCCTGGAAGGCAGCGAAAGCCAGCGCCGCCAGAAGAGTAATTCGCGATGTGAATGCCATAGTGTCTGCTTCCCCTTAGTTGTTATGGGTGCAGTATTTCCGGCATCAGCGTGGAGATGAAGTAATTAAAAATTCTGCCTAATAGCGAATCGTTTTTAGAAGAAAAGCGGGATTAGATAGTTAAAAACAGGGATTAAAGAAATGGGTTCCCCCGGCTCACGGTACTGGTAGCCCGGATCAGGCGCGGAGCGCCGCCATCCGGGGGAAAGAAATACAGGTGTTAGCGGCCCGCCGCCAGCGCGGCGATATCCTGCGGCGTGGTGCGACAGCAGCCGCCAATCAGCCTGGCGCCAGCCGCCAGCCACTGCGGCAAATAGGCCGCGAGCGTCGCGCAGGCTTCGCCGTGATGATGCCAGGTCTTGGTCAGCGCATCATAGTGCTCGCCGGAGTTAGGATAGACCACCAGCGGCAGCGACGTCAGGCTGTGCAGATGCTGCAGCGCGGCGGTGGTATTTTCCAGCGCGATACAGTTAATCCCCAGCGCCAGCACCTGCGGATTATCGGCCAATACCGCAACAACCTCGCGCAGCGGCGTACCGTCGCTGAGATGTTCGGCGTCGCGCAGGGTCAACGAGAACCAGGCGCGGGCGCGCGGGTAGTCACGCAGCAGCGCCACCAGCGCCGTGATTTCGGCAAACGACGGCAATGTTTCACAGGCCAGCAGATCCGCCCCGGCATCCAGCAGCGCTTCGACGCGCGGACGGTGGAATGCCTGAAACGCCTCCGCGCTGCGCTGATAATCGCCGCGATACTCAGAGCCATCCGCCAGATACGCGCCATACGGCCCGACCGACCCGGCCACCAGCAGCGTTCCCGCCTGCGGGTTTTCCGCCAGATACGCCTCGCGGGCTTTACGCGCCAGCTCGACGCTTTTACCTATCAACGCCTTCGACTGCGCCTCATCCAGTCCGCGGGCGGCAAAGCCTGCCGGTGTTGCCTGATAGCTGGCGGTGATCGCCACCTGTGCGCCAGCGCGGAAATAGTCGAGATGCACATCGCGGATCAGCTGCGGGTTCTCCAGCAGTACCTTCGCCGACCATAAACTATCGGCCAGATTGCAGCCGCGCGCTTCCAGTTCCGTCGCCATCGCGCCATCCAGCAGCACGAACGGTTGCGTTTCAAGGATGGCGGTTAGCGGATTATTCTGCGGCATGTTGCGGCTCCTGAGTTAATTTCCGTGTACGAGTCAGATAGTAAGCACCATAACATAGCGCGACGAACGGGATCCCGCACCACAGCGCAATACGCTGGCTTGGGTCAAAGGCCAGCCCCACGCAGGCCACCAGGCAAAGTACAAAACCCAGCGCCGGCACCAGCGGATACCACGGCGCGCGATAGTGCAGCTCGCTTAACGCTTTGCCCTGTTGCAGATGGCGGCGGCGGAAGACAAAATGCGATGCGCAGATGCTCAGCCATACCGCGACCACCGCAAAACCGGAAATCGCCGACAGCGCAACAAACACCGTATCCGGCGCGACTACGCTGGAAAACAGCGCCAGCACGCCACCCAGCATGCTCACCGTCAGCGCGGTTAGCGGCACGCCGCGTTTATTCACTTTGGCAAAGCAGGCTGGCAACGTCTTCTCATTTGATAGCGACCACAGCATCCGTCCGGAGGCATACAGGCCCGAGTTGGCCGCCGACAAAATCGCGGTCAGGATCACGAAGTTAAAAATATCCGCCGCGTAAGGAATACCGACCTTTTCAAACACCAGTACGAACGGGCTTTTTTCCACCCCCGCCTGCTGCATCGGGATTAGCGCGGCGAGCACGAAAACGGTACCGATAAAGAAAATAATCAGCCGGGCAATAGTGGTGCGGATCGCGACCGGTATCACCTGATGCGGGTTTTGCGTCTCACCGGCGGCAATACCGATAAGTTCGGTGCCCGAGAAAGCGAAGTTCACCGCCACCATGGTCATCAGGATCGGCAAGCCGCCATGAGGGAACCAGCCTTCGGCGGTGATGTTATGCAGCCCTGGCGCCGGTGAACCGTCGGTCAGCGGAATAAAGCCGAAGATGGCCGCGCCGCCGAGAATAATAAAAGCAATGATGGTGATCACTTTGACCAGCGAGAACCAAAATTCGCCTTCGGCAAAGAAGCGGGTAGAGATAACATTCAGGGCGAAAATCACCGCGCAGAAAATCACGCACCAGACCCACACCGGCACCTGCGGGAACCAGTACTGCATACAGAAGCCGGCGGCGGTAAAGCTCGAGCCGAGCGCCACGGTCCAGGTCAGCCAGTAGAGCCACGCCACGGTATAGCCGGTCGCCGGGCCGAGATAACGCGCGGCATACACGTGAAAGGCGCCGGTTTCCGGCATCGCCACCGACAGTTCGCCAAGACACTGCATCACCAGCCAGACCACTAGCGCGCCGATCAGATACGCCAGCAGCGTGCCCGCCGCGCCGGTGGTCGAGATAATATAGCCGGTATTGAAGAATAACCCTGTGCCAATGACGCCGCCCAGCGAGAGCATAATCAGGTGGCGCGTTTTCATGGTGCGCTTAAGTTGCCCACCTTGTTGTTGTGATGTTGTTTGCATATTGCCTTCTTTATGTATGGACGTCTAAACATCCAAATGAAGGTCATTTATACCGTGACGGTGGGGAAATTGCAAAACGGAGAAGGGAAAAAAACAGGGAGAACAGGAGTAGGAGCCAGGGTTTAAAGCTGCTTGGGCTGCGGAGCCTCTCCTTTTTACCGCAACCGCAAGCAGCCTTCTGCTACACAGAGCACACCTCGTTCCAGTAGGCTTCGCGCGTCCAGCGCCGCTCAGTATGTTTTGTCATGGCGAAACCACCGGGTTTCCACGTTGCCGAGATCCACGCCATACAGGCTGGCGACCGGCAAGATCGCCTCCATCATCCGTTGACCATCTTGCTGCCCGGCTTCTCCGTTAGATAAAAAAGCCAGCCAGCCGGTAATCCGTTGCCACAGCGCTACTTTCATTTCTCCTCCATCGGTCGGGTTTGCGTTGTTGTTATTTCAACCACAATCGCCGACGGGCGGGAAATATCAATTCCGAATTTGTAATCCTGGAAGATGCATATTCGCCGCTGCGCTTCGGTGACTAACCCCTTCCTGTAAAAGCGATTTGGTTAACAGCAATATCCCCATTTTTATTAAGAGATTTTGGTTATAGATAAGAATTTTTTCTTCTTTGCCGGACGAGGCGCTTTTGTGGGAGCGTGATAAACACAAAACAAAACAGGGATTCAGGGGAATGATGATGCATAAAACTTATACCAAAATCGCTTTTGCGCTGGGCGCGCTGCTGCTGACCGCCCAGGTTCACGCCGACCAGTTAGCCGATATCAAAGCCGCCGGGGTGGTGAAGGTCGCCACCTTCGACGCTAACCCGCCGTTTGGTTCCGTGGATGCCAAAACCCATCAACTGGTGGGTTACGACGTCGATTTCGCGCAGGCGCTGGCGAAATCTCTTGGCGTCAAGCTTGAGCTGGTGGCCACTAACCCGGCTAACCGTATTCCGCTGCTGCAGTCCGGTAAGGCCGACCTGATCGTCGCCGATATCACCATTACCCCGGAGCGCGCGCAGGTAATTGATTTCTCAACGCCCTACTTTGTAACCGGCCAGCAGTTCCTGGTTCCGGCTAAGTCGCCGGATAAACTGGATGACTACAGTAAAGCGCGCATCGGCGCGGTAAAAGGCACCACCGGCGAACAGGCGCTGCACCAGCGTTTCCCGCAGTCGCGGGTGCTCTCCTATGACGATATTCCATTGGCGCTGACCGCTCTGCGAAACGGCAACGTGCAGGCGATTACCCAGGACAGCACCATTCTCGCCGGGCTGCTGGCGGGCGCGCCGGATAAAGCCAACTTTAAAATTCTGCCGGACCTGCTGAGCAAAGAAGAGATTGGCGTCGGTGTGAAAAAAGGCGAGCCGGCGCTGCTGAAAGCGGTAAACGACGAGCTGGTTAAGCTGGAAAAATCCGGCCAGGCGGCGAAAATCTACGACACCTGGTTTGGCCCTGGCACCGCCTCTCCGCAGCCGCGCGCCTTTACCATAGAAGCGAAATAACCCAGATGTTTTCCGCCTTATTTTCACGATCCGCGGCTTCGGCCGCGGATTTCTCGCATCTGCAGCAGGCCAGTATTACCTTTCGCGACGTGGTTAAACGCTACGGCGATCATCAGGTACTTAACGGCGTTAATTTAACGGTCAATCCCGGCGAAGTGGTGGCGATCCTCGGGCCATCAGGATCGGGTAAATCAACGCTGATCCGCCTGATCAACCAGCTTGAATCGCTAAGCGGCGGCGAGATCCTCATCGATGGCAAACCGACCCGCCGCCTGACCGGCAGCGCGCTGCGCCAATTGCGCAGCCGGGTCGGCTTCGTTTTTCAGCAGTTCAATCTCTACGCTCACCTGACGGCGCAGGAGAATATTACCCTCGCGCTGGAGCGCGTGCACGGCTGGCAACACGATGCCGCCCAAAAGCGGGCGCTGGAATTACTCACCCAGGTCGGCCTCACGGATAAAGCGCGGCAGATGCCCGCTCAGCTCTCCGGCGGCCAGCAGCAGCGCGTCGCCATCGCCCGCGCCCTTGCCTCCTCGCCGCAAATCATCCTGTTCGATGAACCGACCTCGGCGCTGGATCCGGAGATGATCGGCGAAGTGCTGCAGGTGATGAAAGCCCTGGCCCACAGCGGTATCACCATGGTGGTGGTCACTCACGAGATGCAGTTTGCCCGCGAAATCGCCGATCGGGTGGTGTTTATCGACGGTGGCGAAATCCTCGAAACCGCGCCGCCGGCGGAATTTTTCGCCCGCCCGCAGCATGCGCGTACCCGCCGTTTTCTGCAGAAGGTGCTCGACCCGCTACATCAGGAGAGCGTTGAGTGATGGCGATTCTCGACTGGCATGGCGTGCTCAGCGGGCAGCCGCTGCAGTGGATAATCTCCGGTTTTCTCACTACCGTCTGGGTCAGCGTGGCCGGGATACTGCTGGCCACCGCGCTGGCGGTGCTGCTGCTGGCGCTGCGTCTCGGCGGCGGACGCCCCGGCCGCTGGCTGGTGGCGGCGTGGGTATCGCTGTTTCGCAATACGCCGCTATTGGTCCAACTGCTGTTCTGGTACTTCGCCGCCTGGAACCTGCTGCCGCTGGCGGCGCGCGATTTTATCAACGACTCCCATAGCTGGTCGATTCTACCGGGCGACGTCTGGTGGCTGACGCCGGAATTTCTCTGCTCAATGTGGGGGCTCGGCGTATTTACCTCGGCATTTCTGGTGGAAGAGATTGCCGCCGGGTTGCGCGCCGTGAGCCACGGCCAGCGCGAAGCGGCGCTGTCGCAGGGATTTAGCCCGTGGGGGGAATTACGTTTTATTCTGCTGCCGCAGGGGCTGGCCAACGCCTGGCAGCCGATTGTCGGCCAGTACCTGAACCTGATGAAACTCTCTTCGCTGGCCAGCGGTATTGGCTTCGCCGAGCTCACCTACCAGGTACGGCAAATCGAGAGCTATAACGCCCATGCGCTGGAGGCCTTTGCTGTCGGCACCGCACTATATCTTGCGCTGGGGATCGTTATGGGACTGGCGCTGACGCGCTTCGGTCCAGAATATCGTCAGCCACGGAGCGCACAACATGAACGCTAACCTCGCGGTGATCGCCGACAACCTTGATTATCTGCTGTGGGGACGGCTGGCGGAAGGCCAACCCGGCGGCGTGGCGCTCACTTTACTGATGGCCATCGGCGCGACCGCGCTGGCGCTACCGGGCGGTATTCTGCTGGCCTGCGCCGCCTGGCGCTACGGCGGAGCGGTCCGTCGTCTGCTATTCCTGTGGGCGGAAATTATTCGCGGTATCCCGCTGATCTTCGTTATTTTCTGGCTATGGTATCTGCTGCCGATGCTGACCGGCGGCGATCTGCCGGGCGCGGTGACGGTCACGCTGGCGCTGGCGTGGTTCACCGCCGCCTCGGTGATGCACTCGGTGCTGGCGGGGCTGCGCGCCCTGCCCGGCGGCCAGTATGAAGCGGCGCTGACGCAGGGATTCGCCCCCGGCCAGACGCTACGCTTAATCCTGCTGCCGCAGGCGCTGCGCAACGTCCAGCCGTCGCTGGTCGGCATTTTTATCGGCCTGCTGAAAGACACCTCGCTGGCGTTTATCGTCAACGTGCCTGAACTCACCACCGTCGCCGGGCAGGTCAATAACCGGGTGCAAATCTACCCGCTGGCGATATTCGTCTTTACCGGCGCGGTTTACTATTTACTGTGCTGCGCCCTCAGCCAGCTGGCGAGCCGCCGTTTTACCAGGCGTAGCGCTGACAGGCGCTTCGCAGCCGATTGAGAAACAGCCGGGCATTGGCGGTGAGCGCCGATTTTTGCGACCATACCGCGCAATACTGCGCCGCCGGGAGCGTGGATACCGGCAGCGTGACCAGCTTATCGCCAAGCTGCAGCGGCTGGCTCATGGCGCGCGCGACGATGGTCAGATAATCGGATTCCAGTACCATCTGCAAGCCGACAATCACCGAGTCGGTGCGTAGCGGGGTAATCGACACCTGGCGATAAAAATGAATCAGCTCGTTTTGTAGCTGCTGATAGTAGCCCATCGGTGACTCCGGCAGCAGCCAGCGGGCTTTACGCAGCGCCAGCAGATCGCTTTCGTGCGCCAGCGGATGCCCCTTGCGCGCGATAACGCAGAACGGCGCGGTAAACAGCGGTTCCAGCATCACCCCTTCCGGCGGATGCATCGGGTCGACCGATCCGATAGCCAGGTCAATCTCTCCGCTGCGGACGCCCGGCAGCAGCGACGAAAGCTGCCCCTCTTTCACCGTCATCTGTACCTGCGGCAGCGCCTGCTTAAATCCTTCGGCCACCTGCGGAAACACCGTCAGGGCAATCAGCGACGAAAAGCCGACCGTCAGCCGACCGTGGGTGACATGGTTTATCTGTTCCACCTCGTCCGCCGCGCGCCGCAACTCCTCCAGCACCCACTCCGCGCGCTGTAAGAAAGCGATTCCCGCTTCGGTCAGGGCGACGCCTTCTTTGCTGCGCAGAAAAAGTTGCGTGCCGAGGATTTGCTCCAGCTCACGTAATGTCCGGCTCAGCGCTGGCTGCGATTGCCCCAGTTCACGCGCCGCTGAGCGGATGCTGCCGCTACGCGCCACCTGCCGTAGCGCCTGCAGCTGGTTCAATTTGGGAAGATATTTCACCGCTCACCCCTATCAGAAAAAAGCATCACCTATAGAAAAATTATATCTTCCCGCCGCGCGGGTAAAGCCTGAGGATGCAGTGGGGGGATTTCCCACGACAACACATGCAACCATGAGACACCGGGCGGAAAAAAATGAAAAGTCAGTCTCAGATGATCTTCTTACTGTTTATCGGCTACGTGGTCGTTTATATCGACAAAACCGTCACCGGCTTCGCGCTGCTGCCTATCGAAAAGGAGTTCGGGCTTAACGCCGAGCAGTTGGGCTACATTACCGGCATCTTTTTTCTCGCCTATTCGCTGTTTCAGGTTCCGGCGGGCTGGCTTAACGATCGCATTGGCTACAAAACCATGCTGGTGCTGTCGCTGGCGGCGCTGGGGATCTTCGCGCTGTGCTTCGGCCTGCTGGGAGCGAGCTTCGGCCTGCTGCTGCTGTTCCGCTTTCTGTCGGGCGTCGGCCACTCCGGCTATCCCTGCTCCTGCGCCAAAGCGGTGGTAAGCAACTTCACTCTTGAACAACGTACCTTCGCCCAATCAATATTGCTGTCGTCAGCGGGACTGGCGATGACCATTGGGCCGATTATCGCTGTTAACGCGCTGGCGCTGCTCGGCTGGCATCTGTCGTTCACCGTACTGGGGATCGTTGCCTGCGCTATCGCCCTACTGATCGCCCTGCGCGTGCCGCGCCGACAGCCGACGGCGGTGGTCGCGAAACAGAGCGCCGCTGGCGCCGCCCTGTGGCGTAACCCCACGGTTATCCTGCTCTTTCTGGCTATCTTTTGCGTCAATATTCCCAGCTATGGCCTGATGGCCTGGCTGCCGAAGTTTTTTGTTCAGAGTATGGGAATGTCGCTTTCTGCATCCGGCTACGTGGTGGCCGCGGGGGGGCTGGGGATCTGGATCTCATCGCTCGGTACCGGCTGGCTGGTGGGCAAATATTTTCTTAATCGCGAACCGCTGGTGATTGCCATCAGCGCGCTAATCAGCGCCGTGGCGATCTTCGCCATCTTCCACGCCCGGACGCCGCTTATCGCCAGCCTGCTGCTGTTTATCGGCGAAATTTTCCTGATGTCGACCTTCGTCACCGCCTTTACCCTGCCGATGAAGCGCCTGCCGGAAAATATGATGGGCTCGGCCATCGGTCTGATTAATACCGGTGGTACCCTCGGCGGCTTTGTCTCGCCGATCGTCATTGGCTATCTGGTGGAGAAAACCCACGGTTACGCCAGCGCTTTCCTGTTTCTTTCACTGGCGATGGTTTGCTCCGCGCTGGCGGTGCTGCCGCTCATGAAACGTAAAACCGTCGTCAGTCAGCCCGTTATTGATTGAAGGAGTCACTGATGCAACACGCCACTGAACAATTCATTTCCGCCGCGGCCGAGGAAGCGCTGCGCTGGCGTCGGCATATCCACGCCCATCCGGATCTGTCGTTTAACGAGAAGCCGACCGCCGATTATATCGCCCGCGAGCTGGCGCCGTTTGCCGGTCTAGAGATAAGCCGCCCGCTGGAAAATAGCGTGATTGCCGTACTGCGCGGCGCGCATCCTGGGCCAATGTGGGCGCTGCGCGCCGATATCGATGCCCTGCCGCTACAGGAAGAGAGCGGTGAAGCATTCTGCTCAACGAAGCCCGGCGTAATGCACGCCTGCGGTCACGACGCGCATACCGCGATGCTGATGGGGGCGGCGAAAGTCTTGTGCCAGCTTCGCGAACAGCTGCACGGCAGCATTAAATTCATCTTCCAGCCTGCGGAAGAGGTGCCGCCGGGCGGCGCACGTGAGCTGGTTGAACTGGGCGTGGTTGACGACGTCGAACATATTTTCGGCCTGCATGTTTTCCCCACCAGCCCGGTTGGCGTGATAACCCTGAAAGAGGGTGTGTACGTCGCCTCCAGCGATAACTTTGATATCACCATTCGCGGCAAAGGCGGCCACGGTTCGATGCCACAGCACTGTATCGATCCGGTGACCATCGGCGCGGAAGTGGTCGGCGCGCTGCAGCAGATCGTCGCCCGCAATATCGATCCGGGCAACGCGCCGGTGCTGACTATCGCCACTTTTCAGGCCGGCGATAGCTATAACGTGATCCCCGACAGCGCGCGGCTGGCCGGGACGCTGCGTACCCATAGCCAGCAGGTACGCGAGGCGGTACCGCCGCTGATGGCACGGATTATCGACGGCATCACCGCCGCCCACGGCGCCAGCTACGAGATTAAATGGCAGCAGGGCTATGCGGTGGGCAACAACCACGACGCCACCAATCATATCGCCCGCGAAGCCATAGCCCGCCACTTCCCGGCAGGCACGCTACAGCTGCAGGATAAGGCGCTATTCGGCAGCGAGGATTTCTCCTCCTATCAGGAAAAAGTACCGGGCACCTTTCTGTTTATCGGCTGCGGCAATGCGCAAAAAGGGGCGACGTGGAACGTGCACAACCCGCATTTTCGCATCGACGAAGATGCGCTGGCGGTCGGCATTAAGACCCATATCGCGCTGGTGAGTCAGTTGCTGAACGAGGAATAATTCAGGCGATTGCCCGGCTATTTCACCGGGCAGTCATTGCTGATTTTAATAAATTTCTCGTTATAGATGATGTAGTGGTTGCCGGGCTTACGCAGCGACGGCTGGCGAACGACATCGCCGGGGCGCAGATACCAGGCGTCACCTTCCTCTTCCGTGGTGTCGCATCCCGGTTTGATCAGCAGCTTAAACCAGGTATTGCCGGTATTACTGACGCTCCCCGCCGCTTTATCGAACGCCCATTTAAACTGAACCTGCCGCGGGCGTACCACCAGAATGGTATCCATCACCACCACCGGCTCCATGCTGATCTGCCCGCCTGCCGGGGCGCGCATCACCAGGTTGCGGGTGGGAATTTCACGAAACGAGACCCGATAGTAGCGTTCGCGGTTATCCTTCGGCCCGTGATAATAGAACTTGAAATATTCGCTTTCGCCCGCCTGCAGCGTCAGCTGGCGCGGGGCGAACAGCAGTTCGCCGTCCGCCGGGCGGGCACGAACCTCATGGCCGCCGGGCCGGTCGATACCCACCACCGACACCCGATACAGCCGCGCGCTTTTATTGTTGTTGATAACCCTTTTCGCCGCAAACTCAGCGTCAGAGGCCAGCGAAAAGGTCAGATTACCGACAGAAATCGCCTGCGCCAGCGGCGCGGCCAGCAGCCACAGGCTCGCCAGCGTCAGCTTAATTAATGTTACGCCACGTCGCCTGGACATGAATCTCTCCTGAAGCGCTGACCTCGCCAAACCAGCCGTTGTCGGTGATGGTGCGCAGCGAGATAGGATCGTCCATAGCAATCGAGAAGCGCACCGTTGTTTTATCCATCTGCCCCACATCGCCGGAAATATCAGTCCACGGCGTGGTAAGCCATAGCGCATCGGTCATGTCGTGCCAGCTATCGTCGCAGCCGGCGTCGTAACTTTTCGTCGCCCCGCTTTGGGTAATGAAAGAGAGCGACGCCGGAAACGGCACCTGCGCGGTACCGTCCGCCGAGCTAAACAGGCAATACGAGCGCCCGCTAATCGCCTGTGACGGGCCGGTCACTTTAATCAACACCTCATCGGCGGCGGTTTTGCCGCTGGTGGTGACGATGTAGCCGAAATCCAGCGCCGGTTCGCCGCTGCCGACGTAACCCTCACGCGTAGGCGCCGAGGTGTACTCATCGGAGATAATGCTGATGCTGAAATCACGCGGTTTGATAATCAGGCTATTGGATGTCGAGAATTCATACCAGCCGGATTCCGGCGAAGTGGTGTTATAAAAACGGAAGTTAAACAGATCTTTGGTGTTAATGTCGCTAATGCCCAACGCCACCATCTGCTTGAAAAAGTTACTGGAGAAAAAGACATAGATAGAATCAGAGCTCTTCATCTCGTTAAAAGTGTAATACTGCAGAATGCCGTTGACTGGTTTCCATGAGTTACCATCAAGACTGAACTGCATATCGTAGTTACCTACCGCCGATGCCAACGCAGAGTTACTGATAGCCGGGAAAATGTGAATCGAGCTGTTGCTTAATCCATTAGTTTGCAGCGTATAGTTAACCATTTTGCAGCTTAAACCGGAGCGAGAACCAATCGTTTGTGTACGGCAATCGGCATTGCCTTCACCCAGCGTGGGCACGCCGTCGCTGTTGATAAACACTTCCGCCAGTGAGTGGGTGTTTATCAGGCGTAAGTGCCCCGCTTTGGTATGGGTTACGTCGCGGATATACCAGGTACCTGACGCCTGATCTTTACAACGCTCGCCTTTGCTCGCATCGTAAGCGACCGATGTCTGGCAGGAATTAATCGTCATCGTAAAACTACCGCCGATCGGCATCTGCTGCAGGTATTGATAAAAGGCATCGGACATCATCCCATGACGCCATTTCGTCCCGCTCCCCGTTGAGACGCCGTAAAATCCATTAGCATCGGTTGACTGGGGTAAAATCAGGCTGGTTGCCAGATCGCATCCCGAGTACCAGTTAATACACCGTAAACCCAGTAAAGGGTGAGAGACCGGCGCATTATCCAGCCACATATCAAACCGGTAATTAGCGGAGATCCCATGGTTGTGACCATCATCGATATAACCCAGACTGACCTGACGGTACGCGGTATCGCCAGAACCGGTTGATTTTAATCCGGTCCAGCGGTTTGAGCCGGTCAGACGGGGATCCAACGCGCCGCCAGGGGTGACAAAGAAGTTGTCATCAGAGTTGTTCTCGACAAAGACAAATTCGCGCGCCGGAGCAGCGGCTTCAGAATATTTTGTCACCGCCGCCTTAGCGTTCATCGCCAGCGGCGCAATCGTCAGCGTCGCCAAAGCGAGTAGCCACTTAGCTTTCATTACCTTCTCCTGTCTGCTGCACCGCCGCCCATGAAGAGAGACCGCTGCATACCACGTCCCCTACCCACACCGCGCCGCGCGCCTGGCTGAGCTCCAGCGCCACTTCACAGGTTTTATTTCCGCCGTAGCTAAAATCGATGGTGGGATATTTTTTATCGACATCCATGACAAATTCACCGTTCTCATCGGTACGGGTGCGTCCGATATGGTTATTAATGCGCGCGTTCGCCAACAGCGTGCCGTCTTCGGCGCGGATGCGCCCGGAGACGGTGACCATCTGCTTCACTTCCGGCTCGATCACCGCCACGTTACCGGGATAAAGCGTCAGGTGGCTCTTACGGCCGCTGACAATGTCGTAGCTGTCGATCGAGTTCTTACTGTTCTGCAGTTCGACTTCATAGCGGCTGTACGGCGACAGCGGCAGGTAGTTGCGTTTACCGCTGAGCTGCACGATGCGCCCGTTAACCTTAGCGCTGAGCTTGCCGTCGTCTTCCAGCCCGGTATTGAAGATCACTCCGGCGTTGCCGTCGGTTCGCCCGCTGGCGGCGATGTTTTTCCCCTGCCAGCCGACGCTGCCGCTGGCGGTCAGGTTGGTGTTCACGTAGCCGTCGGCGCCGCTGTTAACGTTCAGTGTGCCGTTGGTGTAGCGCGTTTCGAACTGCGTATAAGCGCCGCCGCTTAAGGTTTTGTCGTCGCCGGTATCGCCGGAAATCGCCCGCGAAATATTGGCGCCGACGGTTCGAATCGCCCCTTCATTAAACTGCTTACGCGCCGAAATGTTGGCCATGGTATAGCCGTTCTGATGGGTCATCCCGGCGCTGAACCAGTTGCCCAGCGGCAATGATAAATCGAGGGCGATATATTTCCCGGTGTTGGCGTTGCTATCGCCGTTGTTATAGCGCTGTAAGCCCGCGCGCAGGCCTAGCGAGCCAAAAGAGCCGCTATAAATCGTCTGGTAATAATCCGCCGTGTAGTAATGGCTGTTGTAACGGCGGTCATCGTTGTAGCTGATGCTGAAAGTGCCTAGTTTTGACCATAGGGCGTTCAGGTTCAGCGTGCCGCCGATCGCCCGGTTATCAGCATCGCTGCGGCGCAGCTTATCGCCGATAACGGTCTTTTCCTGGTTAATCCACAGCGAGCTAAAGCCGCCGGGCAAGGTGGCGCTAACGCTGCCGATACTGCTCCAGGAACTGTCGCTGGCCAGCATGTTTTGCAGGTTGATATTCACCGCCTCGGTTAGCGGCAGCGTAATGCGCGTTTCGCCGACGGCGTTGCTATCGTAGCCGTAGCCGGTGGCCGCCCAACTGAGCGTACTCAACGATCCGGAAGCCGACGCCCCCGCCAGCCAGCTCTCTTTCGCCGGCTGCGTCTTTTTACCGCTTTCCGACCAGCGGTCCATATGGAAACTGCCGCCCCAAATTTGCCAGGCCAGCGGCGCGCCCGCGCCGCGTCCGCGAGTAAACAGCTTGTTGACGCGTTGGGTGCGTTTGCTGACCACTCTTCCGTTGACGATAACTTCGACGTCAACGTCGTAAATACCGTACGGCAGGCCTCGGGTATCAACTTCATGATTACCCATGACGAAGTTCTGCACGCTTAACAGGCGCCCGTCGCGCATCAGGTGGACCTCGCCTGCCGCCGGTAAGAATGCCACCACCGGCGTCGCCGACTGGCTGTTGTCAAATACCGTAGAGCTGGCCTGGTTGCCCCACGACGCGCCGTAGATTTTACCGGCCGAAATCGCGGTCATCGGCCCCAGCGATTGTAAGTTCCAGGTATCCAGCATCCCGCCGGCAAAACGGTGCCCGGCGAAGTCGCGCTCGTACATCGCTTTATACAGTTCATTGTCCTGGTGGCTGGTGCCGATACCGTACAGCGAGCCGTCGAGCACCACGTGATGCTCGCGCAGCGCGCTAACGCTATTGAGTGACAGATAGCTGGAGGTATTGCTGCCGCCGCTACGCATCTGGTTGTTGTAGACCCCGAGGTTATAGGTGAGGTTATTACTGAAAGTTTTAACGCTCGACTGGCCAATATCCTCGCTGCGCGACCGCAGCACGGTTCCCAGCGCCTCACGTTTCACCACCAGTTGCAGCAGCAGCTGGCGCAGACTAAGTTGCAGCTGCGCGGCATCGGTTAAGGGGATCTTCAGCGCGTCGTTGAAAGCCTCATTGGATAAACGGCTGAGCTGTTGACGCGTCTCGTCGCTGACGCGAGCGTTGTCATCGCCCTCTTCAAGGGTGATTTGCCGGACCCGCAGCACATCGCCATCAAGCCAGATATACGCGGCGCCGATACGCTGATCGTTTTGATTATCGCGGCTGCCTTCAAGATGAATAAACAGAGGAATGCTCATGCCGTCCTGCAAAGCCTGGCTGAAAGCCTGCGGGATAATCACGCCGCCGATTTGCTGCACGCGCTCGGCGGCCATGCTGTCGCTATAAGGCGCCAGCAAAAGAACCATGCCGGAGGCAAGTAGCGCGTTCAGTCCAGGGGTGATCCGTCGTAAAGGCATAGTCTTAATCCATCAGCACACATGTCTATTTCACGGGAACAAACTGCTCGCCCTGCCAGAGCGCGACCCGTCCTTTTTTGTCAGCAATATTGACGCGCGTGAAGCGACGCGATTTCCCCGGCATCAGGTAGTAGTTTTCTTTGCACTCTTTGCCATCGGCGATTTTCAGACACGGGCCGTAGGCGATAATGCGCAAGGTGGCGTTACCGGTATTGGTCAGCGTGTCGCCGGCAAACTGATAGCGAAAATTAGCCTGACGCGGCGCCACCACCAGAATGGTGCCGATGCGGGCTGAAGCGGTGGCCACGGCGCTGCGCTGGGAGCCATTGCGCTGGGCATCGCTTAAGGCCTGATCGAACCAGACAATGCGGTAGTAGCGCTCTTTATCATCCGCCGGGCCTTTGTAGAAAAAGCGCACCACTTCACTGGCCTTTGCAGGCAACAACAAACTGGCGGGGGTCAGCAGGATTTCGTCCTGTTTATCCATCGGGATAACCTTGCCGCCTTCCAGCGGTGAAGAGAGACGTTCCAGATGAATGTTGATTAAGCGGCCGCTATCGGTGGTATTTTTGATCTCTTTACTTAGCGTGCTGCTGCCGCTGTTCATAAAGGAAGAGATATCGCCGACATCCAGCGCCAGCGCCGGATTCGCCAGCCCCAGCAGCAGACCAATGGCCAGAAGATGTTTTTTCATAAGCGTTCAGTCCTTGAAGAGGCAGGGGGAGTCCCCCTGCCCGGTGCTACGAGAAAATCAGCTGGTCCAGGTGGCGTCGAACTGCACGCTCACGTCACCGCTCCAGATCCCTTCCGGCAGCGTGCTGTAATCGGTTACCGCGGTGGCGCCGTCGGTGGTACCGCTGATGATGGAGAAGTTAAAGCCGTCCTGCGCGGTGGTGCGGCCTGCGGTGTTGTAGCCGTTAGACAGTGCGCTGAGGTTGCCGCCCAGCACGCCGTTAGCGGTGTCGATCATAATGGTGTCAGCAGTCTTCTCTACCGCGACGCCGTTATAATCCACGCCCACGCTCAGCGTTGAGCCGGAGGTATCCAGCTGGGTCAGCGTGTTAGTGATAAGACGTGAAGTCAGTTTGAAGGCAGTCGCCGTGGTATCGCCTTCAACCGCAACATCAAACAGACCTTTTTGTGAGTTAAAGCCCTTAATCCCTTCGGCATACTGGAAAGCCAGGCTGCCAAGCGGGGTAACAACCAGTTTGCTTGAAGTGTCTTTTTTCGCGGTTGCAGACCAGGTAGCCACGGCCTGAGCAGTAACATCAGCAGCCTGAGCAACACCCATTCCAGCAAACGCCGTTACCAGAGCAATAGCAATAACCTTTTTTTTCATAGCTTTTTCATCCTGAGTTTAATTAAGGACAAGTCGTCCCGGTGTACCACTAAATAAACGTTACATAACTAATTTATAAATTTTCGAATACAGCTTGGCCTCAGCATTTCGCCGATGGGTGTAAATAGTTTTCACACTGCAATTTTCAATTCTGGCGATAGATTTCGGATGCATTCCCTGGGCCGTCATTCTGATCACCGTCATTTCCCGGTCAGTAATTTTTTCTTTCTTAATATCTTTGCGCAGAAACCGTCCATTAATTACATAGGCCAGTTCTTTTCTTATATCGCGCGCGAGGTCGACATACACCACGCCGCGAATATCACCGTTGTAATACCAATAATTGGCTAACGCTTCCGACTTTCTCGCGGCAATCAAAATGATTTGTTTGCCCTTGGCCTTAGCTAACCAGTCGTTGTCATAGCGAATAAAGTAATTTAATGCATTAGTACTCAGATTGATAAACAAAAAGTCCTTACATATTTTATCCAATGACAAATAAAGAAGCTCTTCAATGTCTAAAATGAGTTCCGATAAGCCTTTTAAAAAATAAGTATCATGTGCTGGCCAAATACACTTATCAAGGGAGCATTGATCGTCCATATACTGTTTATCCTCTTCATCCTGGAAATACTACCTTTCACCCCATTGCCGATAGCCAGGCCTGCAGAGTCTAAACCTGCAATTAACCCCTGTTGAAATTATTTATAATAAAATACCAGCGCCATTATTTAATCATTAATAATGCCGAAATTATTTATCGATTTATATTTTTTGTTGGATTCAAATTTAGGTTTTTTCTGATTAAGTGTCAACAAGCAGGATGTGAAGCTAATTCTCATTTATGTCAATTTTTTGCTTTTTGGCGAAATCCTATTTTTTGCTCAAAAACAAAAAACATTTAATTTCATGTGGTTATTGATCGAAAATTCCTACAATCCTAATCGGTTATTATATCGTCCAGGATCATAACCCTATTTCATTAGGAATATTCTTAATAGATAAGATAAATGACGTTGCGAAAAATCTTAATAACACACAAAAGTAAGAATATAATACCATAAAATAGCCAATTATAAGACGATAAAACCATTCATAAGCTGCATGAATGGTTTTAAGCACCGCACAAAATGCCTAAACATAAACAAAAAAACCGCTTGCAGAGGACTATTAATCCCATGAAAGAATGATATCTAAGAGAATGAGATTAGTTCTCATATTTCTTTCTTATTTGCTCTCATTTTCATTAGTGTAGCCAATCACGCTATGTTTGCCGCTGGCATGTTTCTTTTACCTTGCAGATAAGCGTTTCATCACGCTTTCATTATTTTTTCGCCTTACCGTCATCGAAAGTTCACACAAAACGCGATTAATAGTGACCAGTTTATGACGAACCAGGACACTCTTATGAACAGCTCTCTTGCCGCGGTGGCGGAAACCGAATTTTCGCTAATTACGCCCATCGCCCCAACCCGGCAGCGGAAAGTCTTAAGCGTGCGCAACCTGAGTAAATCTTATAATGCGCAGCAAACCGTTCTCGATAACATCAGCTTTGACCTCCATGCCGGCGAGCTGGTGGGAGTGATAGGCCGCTCGGGAGCCGGGAAATCCACCCTGCTGCATGTCCTGAACGGCACTCACAGCGCCACCGGCGGTGAAATTCTCAGCTTTCCGGAAGTTGGTATGCCGCATGATGTTTCACGCCTGAAAGGACGCGCGCTCAATGCCTGGCGCAGCGAGTGCGGGATGATTTTCCAGGATTTCTGCCTCGTACCGCGTCTTGATGTGCTGACTAACGTACTGCTCGGTCGCCTGAGTCAGACCTCAACCCTGAAGTCGCTGTTTAAGATTTTCCCCGACGCCGACCGGGCACGCGCCATCTCTCTTCTCGAGTGGATGAATATGTTGCCGCACGCCCTACAGCGGGCGGAAAACCTCTCCGGCGGCCAGATGCAGCGCGTAGCGATTTGCCGCGCCCTGATGCAAAACCCCGGGATCCTGCTGGCGGATGAACCCGTCGCCTCGCTCGATCCCAAAAACACCCAGCGAATTATGAACGTACTGCGGGAAATCAGCGGCCAGGGGATTAGCGTGATGGTCAACCTGCATTCGGTCGAACTGGTCAAAGAGTACTGCACGCGGGTGATTGGCGTCGCCAAAGGCCGCATCATTTTCGACGATCATCCCGCACGGCTGACTCAGGATGTCCTGCATCAGCTGTATGGCGATGAAATTAGCCAGTTGCATTAATTTCCTTTAGTTAAAAACACACGGGCAAAATAATGAACAAACATATTAATGGCGCAGTTCGTTTATCCGCAGCAATCGCAGCTCTGTTACTGACGTGGCAAGCGAGCGCTGCTGAACAGCCAAAGGAATTAAATCTGGGGATCCTCGGCGGTCAAAACGCCACGCAGCAAATTGGCGATAACCAATGCGTTAAACAGTTTCTTGATAAAGAGCTGAAGGTCGATACCAAATTACGTAACTCATCCGATTATTCCGGCGTCATTCAGGGACTGCTGGGCGGTAAAGTCGATGTCGTATTAAGTATGTCGCCTTCTTCTTATGCCTCGGTCTATATCAATAACCCGAAAGCCGTCGATATTGTCGGTATCGCCGTTGATGATAAAGATCAGTCCCGCGGCTACCACTCGGTGGTCATCGTCAAAGCTGACAGCCCGTATAAAACGCTGGACGATTTAAAAGGCAAAGCTTTTGGCTTCGCCGACCCGGATTCCACTTCCGGTTATTTAATTCCGAACCACGCCTTTAAACAGAAATTCGGCGGCGACGCGGACAACAAATACAATAACTTCTTCTCCAGCGTCACCTTCTCCGGCGGCCACGAGCAGGACATTCTCGGCGTACTGAACGGCCAGTTTGCCGGCGCGGTCACCTGGACCTCAATGGTCGGCGACTACAACAGCGGCTACAGCGTGGGCGCTTTTAATCGCCTGATTCGTATGGATCATCCGGATCTGATGAAGCAAATACGGATTATCTGGCAATCGCCGCTGATCCCGAACGGCCCGATCCTCGTGAGCAATGCGCTGCCGGCGGACTTCAAAGCCAAAGTCGTCACCGCGCTTAAAAAACTGGATACCGACGATCACGCCTGTTTCGTGAAAGCGATGGGCGGAACCCAGCACATCGGCCCGGGCAGCGTGGCCGATTTCCAGCAGATCATCGATATGAAACGCGAGCTGGTTAGCGCGCGTTAATCCCGCACCGATGCCGCCGCCCGCAAGTCAATGCGGACGGCGGCGCTACGTTAAAGACCTTTTCGCCGCATGAATAATACCCATACCGAATTCGAACGTTACTACCAGCAGGTCAGGACGCGGCAAAAGCGCGATACCTTCGGCTGGTCGCTGGTGCTGCTGGCGCTCTACTTTGCCGCCGGGCACGCCGCCGAGTTTAATCTGTTCACCATCTGGCGTTCTCTGCCAAACTTTCTCGACTATATGTTCGAGACGCTGCCGACGCTGCATCCGGGCGTTCTGTTAGCCGATTCACATACCAAAGGCTCGCTGGCGTACTGGGGCTATCGCCTGCCGATTCAGCTACCGCTGATTTGGGAGACGCTGCAGCTGGCGCTGGCTTCCACGCTGGTGGCGGTCGCGGTAGCGACCATACTGGCTTTCCTCGCCGCCAATAATGCCTGGTCACCCGCGCCGCTACGCTTCGCCGTTCGCGTGCTGGTAGCCTTTTTACGCACCATGCCAGAGCTTGCCTGGGCGGTCATTTTCGTCATGGCGTTCGGTATCGGGGCGATCCCCGGTTTTCTGGCGCTGATGCTGCATACGGTTGGCAGCCTGACCAAACTGTTCTATGAAGCGGTGGAAAGCGCGCAGGATAAACCGGTTCGCGGGCTGGCGGCCTGCGGAGCATCGGCGCTGCAGAAGGTGCGCTTTGCCCTGTGGCCGCAGGTGAAACCGATTTTTCTCTCCTACGGCTTCATGCGCCTTGAGATTAACTTCCGCTCATCCACCATTCTTGGTCTGGTGGGCGCCGGCGGGATCGGCCAGGAGCTGATGACCAACATTAAGCTCGATCGTTACGATCAGGTCAGCATGACGCTGCTGCTGATCATTATTGTGGTGTCGCTGCTGGATATGCTTTCCGGCCGCCTGCGCCAGTGGGTTCTGGAGGGGAAAAAATGAGTCAATGGCAACATCAACCGGATATCGCCACCAGCCGCCGCCAGCATCAGGCGCTGTATAAGACCCAGGGGCGATACCTGCGCTATGTCGGCCTGCTGGCGCTGGCGAGCGTACTTTATTACGCCTGGTTCTTTATGCAGTTCGGTATTAGCAGCGAACAACTGGCGACCGGTCTACAGCAGATGGGACGCTATCTGCTACGGATGTTCGTCTGGCACGACTTCTGGAACTGGCCGTTTGCCTATTACTTCACGCAAATCGCCATTACGCTTGCTATCGTCTTCGCCGGGACGATTACCGCGACGGTCATCGCGCTGTTGCTGTCATTCCTGGCCGCGCGCAATATTATGCGCGGCGTGATTCCCGGCATTATCGCCATGTTGATGCGCCGCTTGTTCGACATGCTGCGCGGTATCGATATGGCTATCTGGGGTCTCATTTTCGTGCGCGCCGTAGGGCTTGGGCCGCTGGCCGGGGTACTGGCGATTATTATGCAGGATACCGGCCTGCTGGGCCGCCTGTATGCTGAAGGCCACGAGGCGGTAGACCGTTCGCCTGGCCGCGGCCTCACCGCCGTCGGCGCTAATGGTCTGCAGAAACACCGCTTCGGCATTTTCACCCAGTCGTTCCCGACTTTCCTGGCGCTGAGTTTATATCAGATTGAATCCAATACCCGTTCCGCCGCGGTGTTAGGTTTTGTCGGCGCGGGCGGGATTGGCCTTATCTACGCGGAAAATATGCGTTTGTGGAACTGGGACGTGGTGATGTTTATTACCCTGTTGCTGGTGGCGGTGGTCATGGTGATGGATACCCTCTCCGCCTGGCTACGCCGCCGTTATATTGGCGGCAACGTGGTGCCGTTGTATCAAAGTCAGCAATAACCCCCTCCCCCGGTGGCGCTGCGCTTACCGGGGCTACGAATCAGGGAAAACGTCTCGTTATTCGAGCCGCCACGCCAGCACCGGCCAGCCGTGTCGGGCGTTGGCTGCCAGCAGCTGCGGACACGGGTTGACCAACCGCACGCGATCCGCATGCAGGCACAGGGGCAGGTCGTTTATCGAATCGGTATAAAAAGTGACTTCGCCAGCATAGTCAGGATGCGCCTCGCGCCACTGCGCCAGGCGCGTCACTTTACCCTGCTGATAGCTCGGGGTACCGGCAATCACACCGCTGTAGCCGCCATCCGCCATTTCAACATCAATACCCAACGCCTGTTCAATCCCCAGCTCGGCGGCTATCGCCTGCACCAGCAGCGTTACCGAGGCGGAGATCACCAACATTTTTTCCCCTCGCGCCTGTAGGGTCCGAATAACGTCCCATGCCTGCGGGTAGACCCGCGGCAACACCTTTTCGCGCACGAATCGCGCCACCAGCGTATCCACCTGCGCCAGGGGGATGCCAATCAGCGGCGCCTGAATCAGCGCGACATAATCGGCGATATTCATTTCCCCGCGGTCGTAATCCGCCATCAGCAGCGCTTCGCGCGCCAGATATTCCGGGTCGCTCACCCAGCCTTCACGCACCATGAACTGGCTCCACAGCGTACTACTGTCCCCTTTAATCAGGGTGTTATCCAGATCGAAAATCGTCATAGCATTAGACATCGGTCATTTTCCATAATCAGCAATATAAGCCTGCGAGAGCATGTATAAAGAAGATGACAGGAGCATGATCCGGCTGCGTTTCAGCCTACCCCGCCAAAAAACATCGCCAGCAGCACCAGTAGCAATAGTAGCGGGTAGATCCGCACGTGCCAGCGATCGGGAAGTTTTGCCAACCAGCGCGATGCGCCCCGCAATCCCAGCCAGCTCCCGGCCACCAGCAGTCCGGCCGCCAGCCACCAGATATTACCGATGAAACCGGAGGGCAGCGTCGCCATCGGCGCCATCAGCAGCCACGCCAGACTGGCGGTCGCCGCCAGCGGCAGGGTCAGCAGGTTGGCCATCGCCGCGGCCTGCGCCATCGTCGCGCCACGCCGGCGCATCAGCGGCACGGTCATCACGCTGCCGCCGACGCCAAGGAAGGCGGCAATCAGGCCAATTCCGCCGCCAAGAATAGTCTCGCGCCCCGCGCTCGACGGTGCGCAAGCGGCCGACGGCGCCATAAAGCCGGGGCGAACGTAGCAATCCACGATGGTCACCGCCAGGTACAAAATGAACAGCCAGCGGATCCACTCGCCGTTGACCCTCAGCGCCAGCGCCGCGCCGGCAATACCGCCGATGGCGATGCCGCCAAGTATCGGCAGCAGGGAGCGCCAGTGAACCGTTCCGGCGCGCAGGTGACGGCCGCTTGCCAACAGCGACGTGCACAGCATCACCAGCGCCGACGTCGCCACCGCTATTTGCATCGCCTGACCGCCTACTGCGCCCTGATGACTCAGCAACAGGTAAAGCAGCGGCACGGTAACAAAGCCGCCGCCGAAACCAAACAGCCAGGTGGTTATCCCGGACAACAGTCCGCAAACAAAAAGCCCAAATATCATCTACCGTTCCTCCATTCAGGGAGGTAACGATATAGAATAGCGGAATGGCTGACTTACGATTAATGGCCAATATATTACGATTTTCAGCCAGGGGAGTATGCATGCGTAATATCGCGATTAACGAAGTCGATCATCTGCCGCGCCGGGTATTGGGTCTGGGGAGCGATTATCCGCCTGACACCCTTTTACCGCGCCATCATCACCGGCGAGCGCAGTTTCTTTATGCCGTGAATGGCTTGATGAAAGTCGAAACCGATGACGGTCAGTGGCTGGTGCCGCCGTTCAGCGGCGTATGGATACCCGCTAATAAACCGCATCGCGTCTGGATGCCGGGCGTGAGCACCCATAGTCTGTATATCGAACCGCAGGACGCGCCGCGCGCCGGCGTGCGCTGCGAAGTGTTGCAGGTTTCGCCGCTGCTGCATCAACTGCTGCTGGCCGCCTGCCAGCTGCCGCTGTTGTATGAAGAGAGCGGACATGATGCGGCGCTTATCGCCCTATTACTGTTTGAACTGCAGGCCGCCCCGCCGCTGCCGATGTTTACGCCGCTACCGCAACATCCGCGGCTGGCTGAACTATGCAGCGCGTTTCTCCTTCAGCCGGACATTCACAGTACACCGGAGCAGTGGGCCAAAAAGATGAGTCAAAGCCTGCGCACCTTCAACCGCCACTTTTTGCAGGAGACCGGGATGGCGTTTCGCGACTGGCGTCATAAAGCCTGCCTGATGTACTCCCTCAGCGCCCTGCGCGAAGGCCGTAGCATTACCGACGTGGCGTTAAGCCTTGGCTATGAGCATCCGGCGGCGTTTACTGCCATGTTTCGCAAAGCGATGGGCTATGCGCCAGCCTCTTTTATCCGCCATCTTAAAGGAGGAACGCCTGCCTCTCGCACCAGATAAATAAGAACATCCTGATTCTGGCCTGTTATATTTTGATTTAGATAGTAAACATTTATTAATAAATAAAATCACCGCGTTTACTATCTGAAAAATGTGCTTATTACGGTACCGGCGAATTTATGCCTGCAGTACGTAAGTTTTCGTAAATTTTGCGTTTCATCATTCTGACGTTTCCCTGAATACGCTATAAATGGCGACGGTCGATCCCTAACATGAAAATAACGACATGAAGCCCAAACTCACCCACGCTTTATTACTTGTTCCTTTATTGATTTTGGCAGGATGTTCATCTTCCCCAAAAAAACCGCCCAAGGCGGTGGCGCAGCATCATTACGAGCCTATCGACAGCGGCTCCGACGATCTGATACCGGTGCTGGCCGCCCTGCACGATCAGATGCATACCTGGGACGGCACCCCTTATGAATGGGGCGGCACCGACCAGAGCGGCGTTGACTGTTCCGGCTTCGTCTGGCGTACGCTGAAGGACCGCTTTAATCTGCCAATGGACCGCGTGACCACCGGCGATCTTCTGCATATGGGCGTGCGCGTTAGCAAGCAGCAGCTGCGGCCTGGCGATTTAGTCTTCTTCCGCATTCACGGCGGCATGCACGTCGGTTTCTACGATACTGACCACAACTTCCTGCACGCCTCCGCCAGCCAGGGCGTCATGCGTTCGTCGCTGGATAATCCGTACTGGAACCGCGTCTTTTATCAGGCGCGGCGCTTGCCGAAGGAATATAACGCGCAGATCACCATGAATAACGACGATCTGCATCTGGCGAAAAACCGCTAATCCTGACAAATAAAAACCGCGGCGTTCAGGGCCGCGGTTATATTTTTATTACGCTCAGTTTTATCAGAACTGATAGGTCATCCCCAGCGCGACGATGTCGTCATCGTTAATACCGAGCTTATTATCGCTCTTCAGCTGGTTAATTTTGTAATCCACAAAGGCGTTCATGTTTTTGTTGAAGTAGTAGGTCAGGCCGACGTCAATATAATTGACCAGATCTTCGCTGCCGACACCTTCAATATCTTTGCCTTTCGACAGTACATAGCCCAGAGACGGACGCAGACCGAAGTCGAACTGATACTGGGCGACCGCTTCAAAGTTCTGCGCTTTATTAGCAAAACCACCGCTGATCGGCGTCATCTTGCGGGTCTCAGAGTACATTGTCGCCAGGTAGATATTGTTGGCGTCGTACTTCAGGCCGGTAGCCCAGGCTTCCGCTTTGGAACCCTGGCCGCGCGCCAGCAGGTTCTGATCGTTGGTACGGTCAGAGCTGGTATAAGCCGCGCTGACGGCGAAATCACTGCCGCCGAAATCATAGCTTAAAGAGGTGCCGAACCCGTCGCCATTCTGTTTTTTCGCTTCGCGGCCTTCGTTTTTCCCCTGGTATTGCAGGGTCATATTCAGACCATCGACCAGGCCGAAGAAATCGGTGTTGCGGTAGGTCGCCAGGCCGCTGGCGCGTTTGGTCATGAAGTTATCGGTCTGCGCGGAAGAGTCGCCGCCGAACTCCGGGAACATATCGGTCCAGGCTTCAACGTCGTACAGCGCGCCGAGGTTACGACCATAGTCAAATGATCCAAACTCTTTTAACTTCACGCCGGCAAACGCCAGACGGGTTTTCTGCGAGGAATCGCTTTCGGTTTTATTGCCGGAGAATTCGGATTCCCAGCGGCCATAACCGGTCAGTTGATCGTTGATCTGCGTTTCGCCTTTGATACCGAAGCGAACGTAGGTCTGGTCGCCATCCTTGCTGTCATAATCGCTGAAGTAGTGCATGGCTTTCACTTTGCCGTACACGTCCAGTTTATTGCCGTCTTTATTGTATACTTCCGCTGCCTGTGAAGCCGAAGAAGCAACAAAACCCATCATCATTAATGCCAGTGAACGCTTTTTCATTATGTGGTCCTGGTGATTTATTTACACGCGCTTATCAATTCCGGGCGAAGGCCCCGTCAAAAACTGGAGGTTTTTTAACGCTGTAGTGTTAAATATTTATGACGAAATGGAACTTTTTATAAAAAAGAATGTTTAAATATTTCCGTCATAAATATGTCACCTGGCCTGCGCAGAATGCCCGATCCGCGCAATAAAATGGCTTGACCAATACGCCAGCAGTTGGCAAGCGGCCTGACTCCTGTTACAACATCAGCTCGATCTCGATATTCCTTTTGAACGGCAGAAAATCATGAGTGATAGCCAGACGCTGGTGGTAAAACTGGGCACCAGTGTTTTAACGGGCGGATCCCGCCGCCTGAACCGCGCCCATATCGTTGAGTTAGTGCGCCAGTGCGCGCAGCTGCATGCCATGGGGCACCGCATTGTGATTGTGACTTCCGGGGCCATCGCCGCCGGACGTGAACACCTCGGCTACCCTGAACTGCCCGCCACCATTGCCTCAAAACAGCTGTTGGCGGCAGTCGGCCAAAGCCGTCTTATCCAGCTATGGGAACAGCTTTT
The DNA here is from genome assembly GCF_032601995.1 of Klebsiella sp. 141153. NCBI lineage: Bacteria > Pseudomonadati > Pseudomonadota > Gammaproteobacteria > Enterobacterales > Enterobacteriaceae > Klebsiella > Klebsiella sp. 141153. The sequence goes on from NZ_JAQIRJ010000005.1 coordinate 320,955, forward strand.
CTCTATTTACGGCATTCATGTCGGCCAGATGCTGCTGACCCGTGCCGATATGGAAGATCGCGAGCGGTTCCTCAACGCCCGCGATACCCTGCGCGCGCTGCTGGATAACAATATTGTGCCGGTCATTAATGAGAATGACGCCGTCGCCACCGCTGAAATCAAAGTCGGCGACAACGATAATCTTTCCGCCCTGGCGGCCATTCTCGCCGGCGCCGATAAACTGCTGCTGTTGACCGATCAGCCGGGGCTCTTTACCGCCGACCCGCGCAGCAATCCGCAGGCCGAGCTTATCAAAGATGTCTACGGCATCGATGACGCGCTGCGCGCCATCGCAGGCGATAGCGTTTCCGGCCTCGGCACCGGCGGCATGGGCACCAAACTGCAGGCCGCGGACGTCGCCTGTCGCGCTGGCATCGATACTATTATCGCCGCCGGCAACCGCCCGGACGTTATCGGCCACGCGATGGAAGGCCTGCCGGTGGGCACCTGTTTCCACGCTCAGGAATCACCGCTGGAGAACCGCAAACGCTGGATCTTCGGCGCGCCGCCGGCCGGTGAAATCACCGTCGATGCCGGGGCGACCCAGGCTATTCTGGAAAGAGGAAGCTCATTGCTGCCAAAAGGCATCAAAACCGTCAGCGGGAATTTCTCCCGCGGCGAAGTTATCCGAATCCGCAGTAGCGAAGGCCGCGATATCGCCCACGGCGTGAGCCGCTATAACAGCGACGCCCTGCGCCTGATCGCCGGGCAGCACTCGCAGCAAATCGATGCCATCCTCGGCTATGAATACGGCCCGGTGGCCGTCCATCGTGACGATATGATTACCCGTTAAGGAGCTGAAAATGCTGGAACAAATGGGCATTGCGGCCAAAGCGGCCTCTTACCAACTCGCGCTGCTATCCAGCCGCGAGAAAAATCAGGTTCTGAACAAGATTGCTGATTATCTGGAAGCGCAGACCGAAGAGATCCTGCGCGCCAACGCCGAAGACCTCAGCGACGCCCGTGCCAACGGTCTGAGCGACGCGATGCTCGATCGCCTGGCGCTGACGCCGGCGCGCCTGCGCGGCATCGCCGATGACGTGCGTCAGGTGTGTAGCCTGGCGGATCCGGTCGGCCAGGTGATTGACGGCGGTCTGCTGGATAGCGGCCTGCGTATCGAACGTCGTCGCGTGCCGCTGGGAGTGATCGGCGTGATTTATGAAGCGCGGCCGAACGTGACCGTCGATGTCGCCTCTCTGTGCCTGAAGACCGGCAACGCGGCTATTCTGCGCGGCGGTAAAGAGACCTGGCGCACCAACGCCGCGACGGTGAAAGTGATTCAACAGGCGCTGCAGGAGTGCGGCCTGCCGGCTGCCGCGGTGCAGGCAATCGAGAGCCCGGATCGCGCGCTGGTCGGCGAAATGCTGAAGATGGATAAATACATCGATATGCTGATCCCGCGCGGCGGCGCAGGCCTGCATAAGCTGTGCCGCGAGCAATCCACCATCCCGGTGATCACCGGCGGTATCGGCGTGTGCCATATTTTCGTCGACGATTCCGCCGAGATCGCACCGGCGCTGAAGATCATCGTTAACGCCAAGACCCAACGCCCGAGCACCTGCAATACCGCTGAGACGCTGCTGGTACACCGTAATATCGCCGATACCTTCCTGCCTGCGCTGAGCAAACAGATGGCGGAGAGCAGCGTGACGCTGCATGCCGATCCGGCCGCCCTGCCCCTTCTGCAGAACGGTCCGGCGAAGGTGGAGCCGGTGAAAGCGGAGCAGTACGACGATGAGTATTTGTCGCTGGATCTGAACGTGAAAGTTGTTGCCGATCTCGATGAGGCGATTGCCCATATTCGTGAGCACGGCACCCAGCATTCCGATGCCATTCTGACGCGTACCCTGCGCCATGCGAATCGCTTTATTAATGAAGTGGATTCGTCGGCGGTATACGTTAACGCTTCTACCCGCTTCACCGACGGCGGCCAGTTCGGCCTCGGCGCGGAAGTGGCGGTCAGCACCCAGAAGCTGCACGCCCGCGGGCCGATGGGTCTTGAAGCGCTGACCACCTATAAGTGGATTGGCTTCGGCGACGATACCATTCGTGCTTAACGCTAAGCGGGTGATGCAAAAGTAGCCGTTTGATTCGAAAGGGCATTGACGCATCACCCACTTAGTTTTAACCTTCTACCCCGTGCTTCACGCAGGTGAACACGTCCTTTCAGGGCCGATATAGCTCAGTTGGTAGAGCAGCGCATTCGTAATGCGAAGGTCGTAGGTTCGACTCCTATTATCGGCACCATTTCAACTTCCCCAAATGTCCGTATTCATCCATAAACACCCTGATTTATAACGATTTTACCGCTTTTAGTCCATCATCGTCCGCAGCCATCCAGTAGAATCCGATAAAGAATGTGTATATGTTCCTGTTCGGTCATGGATTCCTATACACATGCCTTTAAACGATATGCAGATTCGCCGCGCTAAGCCTGAAGATAAACCCTATACGCTTGGGGATGGGCAAGGCTTGTCATTGCTTATAGAACCTAATGAAAGCAAGAACTGGCGGTTCCGCTATCGCTATGCCGGTAAACCCAAGATGATCTCGCTTGGTGTTTACCCAACGATCACTCTTGCCGATGCTCGTTCCCGTCGTGATGAAGCTCGAAAACTTGTGGCAGAAGGAAAGAACCCTAGTGATGTTCGAAAAGAGCAAAAGCTGGCTCTGCAAGCAGAGTCAGAGAACGCCTTCGAAAAGATAGCCAGAGAGTGACATCAACTTAAATCTGCTAAATGGTCGGCAGGATATGCATCAGACATCATGGAAGCGTTTAAGAACGACATTTTTCCTTATGTTGGAACAAGGCCTGTGGGTGAGATTAAACCGCTAGAGCTGCTGAACGTACTGCGTAAAATTGAGAAACGTGGTGCGTTGGAGAAAATGCGGAAAGTGCGTCAGCGTTGCTCTGAAGTGTTTCGCTACGCAATTGCAACGGGTAGAGCGGAGTACAATCCTGCGGCAGATCTTTCCAGCGCTCTCGAAGTACACCAATTCAATCATTTCCCGTTCCTAAAAGCTGATGAGATACTCGAATTTCTGCGTGCCTTAGAGAGTTACACCGGGAGTAAGCTTGTCCAGATAGCAACGAAATTACTGATGATTACGGGCGTGAGAACCATCGAATTACGCGCGGCATTATGGCAAGAATTTGATCTGGATAACGCTATTTGGGAAATTCCTGCTGAAAGGATAAAAATGCGCAGGCCGCATCTTGTGCCATTGTCGACCCAAGCGTTAGATTTACTCCATGAACTCAAGATAATAACAGGGAACTATCGTTATGTTTTTCCGGGACGGAACGATCCGAACAAGCCTATGAGTGAGGCTAGTATCAACCAAGTCATAAAGCGTATTGGATATGCTGGACGCGTTACAGGGCATGGGTTTCGGCATACGCTTTCTACCATCTTGCATGAGAAAGGATATGACTCACAATGGATTGAGATGCAATTAGCCCATGTCGATAAAAATTGTATTCGAGGAACTTATAATCATGCTCAATACATTGAAAAACGGCGGTCTATACTTCAATGGTATTCAAGTTTTTTATTTAACATAAAAGGATGATCTCATGGGTGAGTTTTCTAAACTAGTAGGGGATTATGGTGAGGATATAGTCTCACATTTTCTTAATATATTCGGATGGGAGAACCATGCGACAAACAAATATGTTGATTGTCACACTCGTAAACATGAAAAAAATACACATGGTATTGATGCATTATTTGTCTATAATTCACCGTTAGAATCAAAAACTATAGAAAATGTAATAGTGTCATCAAAGTATTCTTCAAATCCTTATTCTAAAGTGGCTTCAACCTTTAAAAGTCATTTTGAAGATATTGCTACAGCTATTGAGTGTTATGCAAAATCCTCGCTAAAAAAAGAAATCAATCAGCAGGTGATTTCTGCGGGTCGATATAATGGTTGTAAAAAAGTTGATACGGGTGTTCTTTTTTATATTAACAATGACAGTAATCCGGATAAACAAGATATTATTAGTTCTATTAAGAACTCACAAATTAGCAGTGATCTTAAATATAGAACTATACATGTTGTGGATAATAAAAGAGCATCTTTTTTATATGAGAGCATTACTTATATAAAGAATAAATACGGGTATGATAAAGTTAATTTTTTCTACCCTCCAACATCCCTAAACCTTACCATTACGGGTAAGAGGTATTTCGGGAAAGTCTTCCCAGTTGAATATATTTCTTCCCCAATAATTCCTTTTGTCATTGAAAGAGGTAATCAAGAACAACCTATTATTTGTTTGGTTTCTTCTGAACCATTTTCCGCTGATGGCATTGAGCATTTACTTTCATGCACACGGGATTTAGTAGCTGATATATCTAAAAATCTTTTATTCGTATTTAGTCATTATAACAAGTTAAATGCTAAAGAGGATTTGGACAGATTACGTTTGTCTCTTGACAGAGAGATAAGTATTGAAATTGATTCTTACAATGCCGATTTTAGAGGGTAAGATAATGGACTCTATGATTTTGCCAAGCGGCGATAATTTAAAAACTCTCTTGTCTCAATCAAAGATAAGTAAAAGTGAAGTAAAGTCTGTATTAAGAGGGCGGGGGGTCTTTTGCTCTAGTGACGAAAAAAATAATACAGTTCCATTATTGATTAAAACTCTAGTGAGTCCATCGGAGTACTATTTTCTTCATGATAGAATTAAAACTAAAGAACATAGCACAAAAATTAACATGAGGACTCTGAAATGGGACTCAGAAGAGTCGTTAATTGATTCTATAGGTGATGATTTCAACCTGTCTGATTTGATTGATGATCCTTTTTGTAATTATGAAGTGACAAATGTTTCTGACTTTTATGTAAAAGATAATGATGATTCTATAGCTTTAGACTTCACCATAAAACGTATAGACCTAATGAATGGTTGGCATGAAGCAGAACAGTATTTTTCTGGTAGAATTGAATTGGAAAAAAATAGTGAGAAGAAAGATGATGTAGAAGTAAATATTTCTCTCAATCATACATCTCAAGAAACAAAGTTAGTTGCAGATAAAATACTGAGAAAATTAAATTCTCATTTGAAGACCCAAGGACATATTAAGCAAGACTCTGAGATATTAAAGATTCAATTTAATCATTTTGATAATGCTAAAAGAATACTATTTCTTGAGAATATTGCAAAATCTCATATCCAAAACGAGTTTTATTTTCAAAAAATTATAGATGTTGATTTCTACCCGGATGAAACAACCACTTTTCCAGATGATCTAAAGTGGTTGGAGAGAAATATTGAAGAATTAAAGCTAAAAGGTACTTTAGGTGAGTCAATATTCTTCAGAAATAAAAGTCTTCACCCAAATTTGAAAATATCAAAGCTTGTAGCCAGTTACACAATGCAAGACATTGACTATGATGCAGAGTGTAAGATCTCATATGAATTTCCTGAGTATTCAACTAAGAAATCAGAAGTTGCTGAGCTTGTTATTGATTTTAAAGCATTTAATGGTAAAGGTGCTCCCATTTCTAAAATTAATGAAATTAAAGCCAGCATTATGAAAACTATTGAAGCGAAAAAAGTAAAAGCCTATGATTTATATAAGGTTATCTCTGATTAATTCGTTTGGTGATTTTTAGATTAATGTGTTAGAGCCGCGTAAAGGTGGCTTTAACACATAATTTTCATCGCTCTTCAAATCGGCATTCACTTTAAGTGGAATATATAATTATTTATATTTCCAGCGCACAATGCTCTCCCCGCCACGCCAGCCCGCTTAAGAGGCCGCTTTTAATGCAGGTGCAAAGGTGGCCTCAGGCCGCGCCGTGTAAGCATCCCGGTAAAACGGCCCATTCACTTTTAGAGATCTTCCGACATACTGAGTATATCCCTGAGGAGAGCGGCCACAATAAGGACAATGCATCATGACAGTAATCTTCCGCCTCCATCGAAGTTCTTATCGACCCAAGCGTTAGATAGTGTCTGCCGCAAAGTTTTGGCTGGATTACGGTAAATTCCATCAGTATGATTGTTTGCACAATCAGCGAGTGAGAAACAACTTTCTGCGAGATAAAGGATGATAGGATATGAAAGTGACTGATGAGGCTTTATTACATTCTGGGTTTACACCATCAGATTTGCAGAAGATAAAGAACAACATTGAAAGCTACGGCGGAACGTTAGGGGAAGCGATCCAAGATCTGGCAAATCGATTCAGGGTTATTTTATGGATAACATCATCTTGTCTGATGGTTTTTATCATTTTAGTACTGTTTTCTGCAAAAGAAACCGTGGTTGGTGGTGGAATATCAATTCTGATCGCTATCGTCATTGTTCTATTTTTACAGCCGCTAGTCCTGTCTTACAAATCCTGGCGGTTCTTGAGAAAAAATAGAGTTTAATGGTATGGCGCTTCTGTGGAAAACAAGTCAAAAATAACTTTAGCCTTGAGTCCATAGCCTACTATTTTCATTGTTAATTTTGGTCGACTCATCGTATCAACCTGCCGATAGAAATCACGAGGCATCCATCTAAAAAGCCTCCACGCTTCAGGTTTGCTTGCTAATCCGAAGATGCTATAAACACTCGCACCTAATGTAAGTGTGTTATAAAGGGCTAGTCCTGTTTCCGGCTTGAACCCCATAAAGTGAGCCATTTCCATAGCAGCATCAGCTACAAACCCTTGTGTCTTAAATTCCTTGCCATAAATACCAGGAATGATTTCTTTTGAGAGACCATTGATTCCATCCATTACAAGGATAGCTCCTGCCAGCATACCTATAGGCGTCATTGTCGAAACCATCAAAACACCGCCAGCAATAGCCATTCCAGAAACCACAACTTGAATGGCTGAAATCACATATCCGACGATTTTATTATTTTCCCTAACGAACTCGATCTTTGCATAAAGCTGCGCGACTCTGGTTCTTACCAGGCGTCCTTGTTCTTCCAGGTTATTTGTTTCAGTGCGCAGATTTTTGATGCATGCGACACATTCCTCGTCTGTTTTGGCCCGCCGTGCTGCTGCAAATTCTTTTTCTACGACCTGTTTTATCTCTTCAACGAACTTTATCCGTGTCAGGCCATCATGCAGATGGAATGCTGACAGCCTGTTTGCTGTTTCTATAAGTTTCCGGGCTTCCAAATTCACCATTGTATCTGACCAGGTTCTATTCCAGCCCCTGTTAAACAGCGTGATATCCATAATGCTTCCTCACCACACATGTGGTTGTTTTATTTCAGATTTCTTTTCCCCATCATTTTCACGCAACACTGGAATATATCTAAGACATTTATTACATGTTCTCATAATACACAGGTGACATCCTGACGGCTGTAATCTTACTTGAAGTATAAATCCTCCCAAACAGCCGCACTATTGATTTCAATCGACTCTCTCTATTAAATACCAACAAAGCAAACCTACAGCAAATTTATTTTCCCGGAAACCATTAATATTCCCCCTGCCACTTTAACTAATACAAAAACTATTAATTTATAGAATGGATTCGGGTTACGTCGATAAATATATATCATCAATATCGGGATATGGTTTCCACCTAACTTTTATGAAACACTTTATCCCGGTTACTGACAAAAACTCACCCCACCTGATACGCCGCTATCATTCGCGTCGTTCTGGTCAGGCTATCCGCCACCTCCACTTCCGCGGTCGTAATCGCCATTCCCGCAGAACGCAGCGCCGAAATATCCGCGGCGATACGCTGGATACCAAACCAGAACAGCCCATCCAGCGCATTGACCTGCAGGCCGCTTTCCAGCGCCAAACGTAACCGCTCGCGCGGCGCCTTTATCTCTTTTGCCAGCTGCTGATAGGGCGCGGCGGAAACCGCATCCGGCCCGCTGCGAATAATCCGGCTCACAAAGCGATAACGAAACTCATCCGGAACGGCGCTGAGATCGGCTTTCAGGCTGTAAACGCAGCCCCGCTTCTTACCATTAATCACCACGTTCTTTTGATTCAGCGCCAGCGCATGGCGTAAGCGATCCACCAGCTGCGGGGCGCGGATAAGCAATAAACGAAACGGCAGTTCGAAGCTGGTGGCGTAGTCGACATTCAGCAACGCAGTACGCAAACGCGTTTCACTGTTCACCTTTTCCTGCTGACATTCAGCAATAACTTCCGCCCACTGGCGGGTAATACGCGGGGATTCGTTGCGCTCGATGAACTGAAATTTTTCAATCTGATAGTCAATACGTCCAGCCATTGCCGTTCCCTGTGGTTCACCATCTCGCTGATAGTTTTCAGCAGATTGCGTCTATTCGCAAGTAGCAGTTCGCTTTAAATCATCATGTGCTAACTTCACCAGGGAATATTAGCTGAACAAATAAAAATAGATGAGAAAAGAAATTTTTATTAATTGATTAAATGATTTAACAGAACATTTAATAAGAGCTATTTTTCAGAAAACGTTTATATCAACAGTTATTGTTTCCAATAAACCAGGCAGCTACATTGCGTAAAAATAGCATTACTGGGATATAAAAATGGACACAACAGAACAAATTAATGGAACATATTATTACAATGGCAAGTCAAACCTCTCGTCCCATGAACTTCTTTTTTGGGTTTTTCTCGATACTGCAGCAATTCATTTTGGAGTAGATGACATCATGACCATTGCGTTAATCATGCTTGGTCAACCTATAAAAAATACCCGGACAAAACCAGGCGGAGCGACTAAAGGGACGAGCATTTTGAGCCATGAGTTACGGAAGGTTTTACACAATGACTTAAAAGTCAGGCTCCCGACGTTAACCAACCAATCCATCCGTAATCTTAGATGGAGCTATGTCACCAATCTGGGAGCATTCGTTGGACGCTGGATACCCATCCTCGGGATTATTTACCTGACAGGGGATGTAATTTATGTATCAATAAAAGCAACCACTAGATACAACGCCATTGCCAGAGGTGACGATAAATTATGGTAGATCAAGACAATATCGCAGCAGCCGTTCTGGCATGGTATGAAACGCAATGGAACAAGCCGACACTTACCGGTAAAAAGCAGCAGGTGAATGCGGATTTATCACTCAATACGGGCGATTATCCCTGGGCCAGAGAAAGTGGCGATGACATCATGCGATCGTATTTCCGTCAGTTTAATGTAAAGCAAGATGCATTTGATTTATTTAATTATTGGCCTCCCGAACAGGGTTTTCTCCCTAATTTCCTATTACCGAAATCCAAACGCATTTCTCCGCGCACACCGGAGCCGTTAACACTCGCGATGCTCATTGCGTCAGCACAGGTTGGGAGATGGCTGTATCGTTAGTTGTTTGAAAATAAAGAGGCCCTCCCCCGGATAGCGGCGCGCTGCGCCTTATCCGGGCTACCGGTTAGTGCCAACTTGTAGCCCCGGTAAGCGTAAGCGCGACCGGGGTTTTTCTCAGTTAGCGCCAACCTTGGCCCCGCTAAGCGCAGCGCAACCGTTCTTACTGCAGCGCCTCAAGAATATGATACGCCGCCTTCACCCGCTCCGGGTTGGGGTAGCTTTTATTCGCCAACATCACGATGCCGAGATCCTGTTGCGGGATAAAGGCCACGTAGCTGCCGAATCCGCCGGTGGAGCCGGTTTTATGTACCCAGGAGCCCTTCACCGGCGGCGCGGGCGGATTGACCGCCGTTACCGGCGTCGCGGCGAGCGCCACCTTATTATCGCTGCCGTTAATCAGCACCTCGGCCGACACCGGCCAGTTCAGCATCTCCCAGCCGAGGCCCTGATACATCTCCCCAGCCCGCCAGTAGCGCGACTGCGCCAGCTGGATCCCCTGCCGCAGGTTTTTATCCTGCACCGTCTCGCGGTTCATATTCGCCAGCACCCAGTGCGCCATATCCTCAATGCTCGACTTCACGCCGTAAGCCTCAGCGTCCAGCTGCCCCGGCGAAACGTGTACCGCGTTACCGTCGCGATAACCCCAGGCGTAATCCTTGCTCTGGGCGGACGGTACGTTAATCCAGGTGTGGCTCAGTTTTAACGGCTGCAATACCCGCTGGCTCATCGTCTGTTCAAAGCTCATGCCGGAAGGTTTTACCGCCAGCGCGCCGAACAGGCCAATGCTGGTATTGGCGTACTGCCGCTTACTCCCCGGCGCCCACTGCGGTTGCCAGTTCTGATAGTAACGCAGTAATGCCGCTTCATCCGTCACCTCGTCCGGAACCTGCAGCGGCAGGCCGCCTGCGGTATAGGTGGCGAGATGCAGCAGCGTGATCCCCTGCCACTGCTGGCCGGTGAGCTGCGGCCAGTACTTCTGCGCCGGATCGCTGAGCTTAATTTCACCGCGCGCCACCGCATCGCCGCCAAGCACGCCGGTGAAAGTCTTACTAACAGAGCCCAGCTCAAACAACGTCTGTCGCGTCACCGGACGCTGCCCGGCGACATCGGCCTGGCCCCTGGTGAAATAGTAGGGTTTGCCGTGATAGATCACCGCCACCGCCATCCCCGGTATCGCCTGTTCTTTCATTAACGGGGTGATGGTCTGATTGACCAGTTCGCGCAGCTGCTCCGCCGTTTGCGGCGCGGCAAACGTCGAAAATGAGGCGCCCAGCAGCAGTACGCCTGTAAGGGATTTTTTCATCATGAAGTATTTTTCCATTATCGGTTCTCGCTCAATATCCACTCTCGTCCGGGCCCTTCAGACGCGCTCAGTGTCGGTGTTTTGCACAGCGCTGACAAACTGTTAAATTTAGCAGCAGGCTTTAGTTTTTCTAACGGATAATGTTATGACACGCAGCTATCTTCCTCTCAATTCACTGCGGGCGTTTGAAGCGGCCGCCCGGCATCTCAGTTTTACCCGCGCGGCGATTGAGCTCAACGTCACCCACTCCGCCATCAGCCAGCACGTGAAGACGCTGGAGGAACACCTTAACTGCCAGCTGTTCGTTCGCGTGTCGCGCGGCCTCAAGCTCACCACCGAAGGCGAAGGCCTGTTACCGGTACTCAATGAGTCGTTTGAAAGGATAGCCGGGATGCTCGACCGTTTTACCGGTCACCAGGCGCAGGAGAAACTCAAGATCGGCGTAGTCGGCACTTTCGCTACAGGCCTGCTGTTCCCATTGCTGCCAGCCTTCTGGCGCGAGTGTCCGCATATCGATTTGCAGATCTCCACCCATAATAATCGCGTCGATCCCGCCGCCGAGGGGTTGGATTATGTGATTCGCTTCGGCGGCGGCGCCTGGCACGATACCGCCGCGCAGTATCTGTGCGCCGCCCCGCTCTCGGCGCTGTGCGCTCCGTCGTTAGCTGCCCGGCTAAATACACCGAAGGATATTTTGCAGTTCACGCTGCTCCGCTCTTATCGCCGCGACGAATGGTCGGCGTGGATGCAGGCAGCGGGAGAACTTCCACCTTCGCCAACCCATCGGGTTATTGTCTTCGACTCATCAGTGACCATGCTGGAGGCGGCGCAGGCAGGCTTAGGCGTAGCTATCGCCCCGGTAAAAATGTTCAGCCATCTGCTGGAAGAAAAACGCATTGTGCAGCCGTTTAAGATTCATATCGATCTCGGCAACTACTGGCTGACACGTTTGCAATCACGCACGGAAACGCCCGCGATGCTGCATTTTTCCCGCTGGCTGGCGGAGGCCTTAAAAGGGGTTAATTCGGCGGAGTAATCCGCCATCAGAAGGCGCTCCCGAAGGAAACAGGAAATATTTGGAAATAACGCTTACACATTATGCATAGCGCTGGATAAATCAGCGTTTTTAATTTGCCCTGGCTTGCGCAGAAACGTTTACCCCCCTGAGAAACAAAAACAATAAAACAGTTTAAAAACAACACCTTAATTATTTACCTTTCCCCATAGCATCCTCCCCAGCGCCCGCTGGCTATAAAATTATTATCGTTGCCGTTATCAGATAAGTCCGATCAAGTGCATCGTTTATGTCTATTAATTTCCTGTAATTAAGTCACCGAAGCAATCAAACCGCGAAAACTGTTGCTGTATATTTCATCGCGATCAACACGCCAACATAGGTTATCTGGATACCCATCTGCACGGTATTCGCTTGCCGTGTTTGATTACCACAATGGTTATCCCCTTAAGTACATGGAGTTAAAATGAATAAGAAATTACTGCCTGTTGTAGCACTGATCCTGTCCGCGTCCGCCACCAGTGCTTACGCAGTTAACGGCAAGGTCAACTTTACCGGTGAAATCATCCAGTCAACCTGTACTGTGACTTCTTCCGACCAGAACAAAGACGTTTTCATCGGTAAATACCCGACTACCGCGTTCAACGCTGTTGGCGATGTTACCGCTTCTAAAGCGTTCACCATCAACCTGGAAAAATGTGAAGCCGGTGATTACTCCCTGCGCTTCGACGGTGCGACCGTTGCCGGTAACCCGAACCTGCTGTCCGTTGATAACGCTGGCGGCGTAGGTATCGAAATCCTGACCAACGACGAAAAAATCGTCCCAATCAACCAGAGCGCAGACGACAACTCCCCGTGGGTTAACGTTGCAGCGTCTGACGACAACAGCGGCACCGCGGTATTCAACCTGAAAGCTCGCTACAAATCCTTCCTGAAGGATGTGACTGCTGGTTCTGCTAACGCAAACGCCACCTTCACCATCGAATACAAATAATACGGATAATCCCGTTTTAGGGTAGACGTTTTGGCCATGGATGGCTGGTAACATTATTTGGAACGTGAAATGAAAAAGTTATTAACCGCTTTATTGTTATTTGTCTCGCTGGATACTTTTGCGGGTATTCAGGTCGATCAGACTCGGGTTATTTATAACGGCGGGGAAAAATCTGCGGCGTTATCCATTCACAATGATACCGATGAAACATGGATGGTTCAGACCTGGCTTGATACCGGTGACGCCACCGCAACGCCAACTAATTTACCGATGCAGGCTATTCCGCCAATTTTAAAACTGGCGGGAAATAAAGACGCTATTTTGCGCTTTGTTTATTCCGGCAGCGGACTACCAACCGACCGCGAATCCGTGTACTGGATCAACGTGCAGGAAATTCCGCCTTCGGCAAAGCAAGAAAACGTGCTGCAAATTGCGATCCGCACCCGCGTGAAGCTGTTCTATCGCCCTACCACGCTGAAAACCACCTTGCAAAAGGAAGCGCAGGCCCTGACCTGGCGCAAGCAAGGTAATGAGCTGGTCGTGACTAACAAAGGTCCGCTGCACGTGACTTTCGGCGTACTGACGCTAAAGAGCGGCGCGAAGACCTGGAAAGTGAATGCTGACATGGTTAATCCCATGGACTCTCTGAACATCAAATTGCCAGCCGGCGCGGCGGCAGCGGATCAGATGTCATTCACTTTTATCAATGATTTTGGCGGACATACGGAAATTAAAGATATCCGCATTCAGTAAGAGAGCAATACAATGGCTAGCCATAACAAAATAAGGACGATCCCTGGATGTCTGGCGCAGCATGTTCGCTTTGCTGTTTACGCCTCGACAATGTCATTACTGGCGACACCATTTGTCAATGCCGAAGAGCAATTCAATACCTCTTTCATCCGCGGGGCGAATAACGCCTCGCTGGTGCAAAACCTCTCTACCGGCGACGATATTTTACCAGGTAAATATGCCTTCGATATTTACCTGAATAAAAATCGCGTCGATCACCGGGAAATAGAATTTAAAAAAGATTCGCCTAACACCCCGGGCTATTTCTGTTTAGATGCCGACAGCTATCGTTCATACGGCGTTCTGGTGCCGGACACTGCCGGTAGCAGCGCCTGTTACGATCTGGTAAAAAATATTCCGGGCAGTAGCGTGAGCTGGAACGCCGCGCTGCAGGAGCTGAATATCTCCGTACCGCAAACCGATCTCGAAGCGCGACCGCAGGGCGAGATTTCGCCGCTGGTCTATGACGACGGTATCAACGCCGGTTTCGTTAACTATGCCTTCAGCGGCAGTCATTCCCGTTTTGCCAGCGGTAGCGGCAAACAGGACAGCGACTACTACTTCCTGAGCCTCAATAACGGCCTTAACGTCGGCGCATGGCGTTTTCGCAATACCTCTTCCCTGTCAAAACAGACCGGGCAAAAAGAGCAATGGAACCCGATTTCCACCTGGGCGGAAACCGACATCGCCTCCTGGCGCAGCCGTATTCAGATTGGCCAGAGCAACACCAATAATAACGTTTTCGACAGCTTCCAGTTCCGCGGCGCGCAGATTTCCAGCGTCCCGGAAATGCTGCCGGACAGCCGCCGCGGCTACGCGCCGGTCGTACGCGGCGTCGCCAACACCAACGCCCGCGTCGAAGTGCGCCAGAACGGCTACACCGTCTACAGCACCGTGGTGCCGCCGGGGCCGTTCGCGCTGACCGATATTTCGCCAAGCACCCTCAGCGGCGACTTAGCCGTAACGGTTATCGAGGCGGATGGCTCACGCCATAGCTTCACACTCCCTTACTCCTCCGTGCCGAATATGCTGCGCGACGGGATCTGGGAGTATCAGGTGACGGCGGGTAAATATCACGACGGCACCAATAATTATCAGCCGCAATTTATCCAGGGTACCGTCGCACATGGCGCCGGCTCCGACTATACGCCATATGGCGGGATTATCATGGCCGAGCACTATCGCTCCGGCGTGGTCGGGCTGGGTAAAAACATGGGCGAATACGGGGCGGCCTCCGTTGACGCCTCATGGTCTGATACCGATCTGGCTTCCGGCGAGAACAAACGCGGCGCCAGCGTGCGCTTCCTCTATTCCAAATCGCTCAATACCCTCGGTACCGATGTGCAGATCGCCGGCTACCGTTATTCGACATCGGGCTTCTATGACTTCTCCGATGCGGTAGCTGAACGTAACAACTGGCAGAACGGTTTCTACCACACCCAGTATTACGATCAGAGCGACGATAAAACCGGCGCGCCGGATTGGGCGACGCAAAACCAGCGCCGTCGTTACTACGACTCGCAGCAATACAACAACAAACGCCAGCGCGTCGAGATGACGGTCAACCAGCACATCGCCGGCGCTTCGTTGTACGCGACCTTTATTCGTCAGAACTACTGGAACACCTCCGCTTACGACCGCACCATCCAGACCGGTTTCAACACCACCTGGAATCGCGTCAGCGTCGGCGTGTTTTACCAGAACAGCCGCAGTAACTACGGCTATAGCGACAACAGCGTTAACCTGAACGTCTCGGTGCCAATCAACATCTTTGGCCCGGACCACGAAAGCACGGTTAACTTTAACGCCTCTAACAGCAAGCAGAGCGGTAGCGGCTACAGCGCCGGGATGAGCGGTACGCTGCTTGATGATAACCGCATGAATTACTTCGTGCAGAGCGGTCACACAGAGCACGGCGGCGATACCAGCCTGGTCAACCTGGGTTATCTGGGCAGCATGGGTAACGTCGATCTGGGCTACAGCTACAACAACAACTATCAGCAGACTTCGCTGAACGTCTCCGGCGGCGTGGTCGCGCACTCCGGCGGCGTCACCCTGTCGCAGCCGCTGCAGAACACCTTCGTGGTGGTGAAAGCGAAAGGGGCGCAGGGCGTGCGTCTGGAAAACCAGCCTGGGGTAGCGATTGACCGCTTCGGCTACGCGGTGCTCACTTCTGCGATGCCGTATCGCCACAACCGCGTCGCGCTGCGTACTTCGGATATCGGCAACGGCCTGGAAATCCCGCTGGCGGCGAAAGATATCGTGCCGACCGAGCGCGCCATCGGCCGCGTGACCTTTGAAACGCATCTCGGCCAGAGCCTGCTTATCCACGCCAAACTGGCGGACGGCAGCGTGCCGGTGATTGGCGCCAACATCTTCGGCCAGAACGGCGAACATGTCGGCGTGGTCGGTACCCGCGGCGAAGCCTACGTTTCCGGCGTTCAGAGCGGCGACCGTCTGCAGATGAAATGGGGCGACGATGCCGACGCCTCCTGCAGCCTGACGGTGCCAGAACTACCTGCTATTCAAGCCGATCAACCCGGTGGTTATCAGGTCGTCTCCCTGACCTGTAAATAACATGAAAGGACAATTAGTTATGTCGAAGTTTAACCTCTTATCCCGCACCGGGCTGACGCTGCTGGTACTCTCGAGCGCGCTGTTCTCCACCAGCAGCTTCGCGCTGAGCTGTAAGAAGAACGGTACCGAAGTATCGCAGACCATCGCGCTCACCGATCAGATTAACGTTTCGACCGCTAATTTGAAGCCGGGTACCCTGCTGTGGCGTTCGCCGACGTTTACCTCTACCTTTACCTGTACCGATACGGATCACATGCCCAATGGTGAAGATGCATATCTGTACTGGGATCCGGAAACCCGGATGCAGAATATCCACAACTCGCTGGAAGTCGGCGTCACCTATCTCAGCACCGATATTAAACCGGTAAAAGGTCAGAAAACGGATATCGGGCCAGGTACGCTCTGCCGCCGCAACCGTCCCGGCGGTGCATGCCAGTCCCCAGCAACCCCGCAGACCGTCACGGTGACCTACTCGGTTTATATTAAAGCCACCGGCAATCCGCCGCCGTCAAACGGCGTGATTAACGACACCAACCGCTACGCTATCTTCCAGGTTGACGGCGTCGGCGGCCTCAACAGCCGCCCGAATAGTAACTTCCGCGCGTGGGTCACCGGGCTTGGCAACATCCGCTTTATCGCCTGCAACCCGAAAATCACCGTCTCGGCGAACAATGGTTCAACGGTAAACTTCGGCAGCATCCCGGCGCGCAACGCCGTGGTCGGCGCCATTGAGAAACAGGTTCCGTTCAGCGTCCGCGCCGACCTGACCGGCGCCGGCCAGGATTGCCAGGGGCAGACCTTAATGGCCAGCTTCAGCACCCAGCAGCCGACCCAGGACACCAATACCATTCTGCCATCCAACGATAGCGGTTTTGGCATCCTGCTCTCGCGCGCCGATGCGCCGACGACCTGGCTTTCCATGAATACCCCGACGCAGTTGGGCATGATTAACGGCAGCGTGGTAGAAAGCAACTTCCTGGCCAGCCTGAAATGGCTAAGCGTTAAGCCAAAAATCGGCACCTTTAATGCGACGGCCAACATCGACGTTACCTTTAAATAGTGAAGCAAAATGCCGCTGACCAACACCGAACCGACCGGGTTACGCTATGTATTTCAGCCGATGTTCAACCGCGAAGGCAAAATGATCGCGGTTGAATGTTTGACCCGGTTTGCTCATCACGAGCCTGCTAGTCCGCAAGATATAGAACGGTTTTTCAGTGAGGCATCGGAATCACTGCGCGCCCGCATCCTGCTCGAACAGATTGAGCTGGTCAGGCAGCATCAGCAGTGGTTCCGCCACAACGAAG
Organism: Klebsiella sp. 141153; assembly: GCF_032601995.1. Lineage (NCBI taxonomy): Bacteria > Pseudomonadati > Pseudomonadota > Gammaproteobacteria > Enterobacterales > Enterobacteriaceae > Klebsiella > Klebsiella sp. 141153. Next base: position 338,270 of record NZ_JAQIRJ010000005.1, read on the forward strand.
TCATGGTTACCCTCAACGTCGACGAGTCGACGCTGCATATGCTGCATATGCTGCATGATGATTTTATCGCCGAGTGTGTGAAAACCATCGGCTGCCTGCATTTTGAGGTTAATGAATTTTCCAACACGCTGGTGAAACGCACCCCGACCATCGACGCCCTGACGGACAAATACTCCTTCTGGCTGGATGATTTTGGCGCCGGTTACGCCGGGTTCGCCGCCCTGACGGCACAACCCTTTCGTTTTATCAAGACCGACAAGAACCTGTTATGGAGCCTGCTGGAAAAGAAAAACGGCCAGCAGTTGATGGACTCGCTGCTGCACTATTTTCAGGCGAACCAGTATCAGGTGATCGTCGAAGGTATTGAAACCGAAGCCCATCTTCAGTGGCTGGAAAACATGCCGTGGTTTGCCCTGCAGGGGCTCCTCTGGCGGGAACAAACCATTGAAGCCTTAGTGGCCAGCGTCGAAAAATAACCCCTCTTTTCCCCGGATATCCACTCCCCCGCTATCCGGGCTGTCCGTCCTCTCTTCAACTTATTCATTTTCTGGCATTTTTCTTTTTCCACCTCGCCTGTCCTCGCCTTTCATATTGTTAACTTATTGTTGCTAGCGATCACAAAAATTAAACAATATGGTTATTTCATACGCATTTTTCAAAAATGTAGATATTTTTAATTTATGGCTACGAAATGAGCATCACCCCGACTCTCTGACTCTACCCGAGGAATGATTCTGATGAATGCACTGACCGCCGTAAAACCCCATGCTGATGATTTGGCCCACAGCTACACCGGTTTTTCCTTCGCTCCGTCCGCGCAATCGCCGCGTCTGCTGGAGCTAACGTTCACCGCCGAAACGACCGCGCAATTTCTTCAACAGGTCGCGCAGTGGCCGGTGCAGGCGCTGGAATATAAATCCTTCTTGCGCTTTCAGGTCGGCAAGATCCTCGACGATCTGTGCGGCAACCAGCTGCAGCCGCTGCTGATCAACACGCTGCTCAATCGCGCGGAGGGCGCGCTGCTGATCAACGGTATCGGCATTGACAACGTCTCTCAGGCCGATGAGATGGTCAAGCTGGCTACCGCCGTGGCGCATTTGATCGGACGTTCCAACTTTGATGCCATGAGCGGCCAGTATTACGCCCGCTTCGTAGTGAAAAACGTCGATAACTCAGACAGCTATCTGCGTCAGCCGCACCGCGTGATGGAGTTGCACAATGACGGTACCTATGTCGAAGAAATTACCGACTACGTGCTGATGATGAAGATCGATGAGCAAAATATGCAGGGCGGCAATTCACTGCTGCTGCATCTCGATGACTGGGAACATCTCGACGAATTCTTCCGCGACCCGCTCGCCCGCCGTCCGATGCGCTGGGCCGCGCCACCGAGCAAAAACGTCAGCAAAGATGTCTATCATCCGGTTTTCGATGTCGACCAGCAGGGCCGCCCGGTAATGCGCTATATCGACCAGTTTGTGCAGCCGAAAGATTTCGAAGAAGGCACCTGGCTGAGCCGCCTCTCCGACGCGCTGGAAACCAGTAAAAACATTCTTTCCGTGCCGGTGCCGGTGGGGAAATTCCTGTTGATAAACAACCTGTTCTGGCTGCACGGTCGCGACCGCTTTACGCCGCACCCCGATCTTCGTCGCGAACTGATGCGCCAGCGCGGCTACTTTGCGTATTCCACGAATCATTACCAGACTCATCAATAAGGGTTCTCAGGCGAAGGAATTGAGCGGATGTATGATTTCGTGATTATCGGCGGCGGCATTATCGGCATGTCGACCGCCATGCAGTTAATTGAGATTTACCCGGACGCCCGCATTGCCCTGCTGGAAAAAGAGTCCGGTCCGGCCTGCCATCAAACTGGCCACAACAGCGGGGTGATCCACGCCGGCGTTTACTATACTCCCGGCAGCCTCAAGGCGCAGTTTTGCCTCGCCGGCAACCGCGCCACCAAAGCCTTTTGCGAGCAGAATGCGATTCGCTACGACGTCTGCGGCAAGATGCTGGTTGCCACCTCGCCGCTGGAAATGGAGCGGATGCGCGCGCTGTGGGATCGCACCGCCGCTAACGGCCTGCAGCGCGAGTGGCTTAGCGCCGGCGAGCTGCGCGAACGCGAGCCGAACATCAGCGGACTGGGCGGGATCTTCGTTCCTTCGAGCGGCATTGTCAGCTATCGCGACGTGGCGGCGGCAATGGCGAAGATCTTCGAATCTAAAGGCGGAACGATCGTCTACGACGCCGAAGTCAGCGCCCTGAAAGAACACGCCAGCGGTGTGGTCGTCCACACCCGTCAGGGCGGCGAATATGAGGCATCGACGCTGATTACCTGCTCCGGGCTGATGGCCGATCGGCTGGTGAAAATGATCGGCGTCGATCCCGGCTTTATCATCTGCCCGTTCCGCGGCGAATATTTCCAACTGGCGCCGCAGCACAACCAGATCGTTAATCATCTTATCTATCCTATCCCCGATCCGGCGATGCCGTTCCTCGGCGTCCATCTGACCCGCATGATCGACGGTAGCGTCACTGTCGGCCCTAACGCGGTGCTGGCGCTGAAGCGCGAAGGCTATCGTAAGCGCGATATCTCGCTGACCGATACCTTCGAGATCCTGACCTCGCCCGGCATTCGCCGGGTATTACAAAACAACCTGCGCTCCGGGCTTGGCGAAATGAAGAATTCGTTGTGCAGAAGCGGCTATCTGCGGCTGGTGCAGAAATACTGCCCCAGCCTGACATTGAGCGATTTACGCCCGTGGCCTGCCGGCGTGCGGGCACAGGCGGTATCGCCGCAGGGCAAGCTGATCGACGATTTCCTTTTTGTTACTACCGCGCGTTCCATCCACACCTGTAACGCGCCGTCGCCGGCGGCCACGTCGGCTATCCCGATCGGCGCGCACATCGTCAGCAAGGTGCAAACCCTGCTGGAAAGCCAGAGCAATCCCGGACGCACGCTGCGTGCGGCACGTAGCGTGGAGACACTACACGCCGCTTTTACTCGTTAACCCCTTTAGACAGGAAGCGATTATGCAACTTAAAGATGCAACTCTGTTTCGCCAGCAGGCGCTAATTGATGGCCAGTGGCGCGATGCGCAAAACGGCGACGTGATTGCGGTGACCAACCCCGCCAACGGCCAGCAACTGGGTAGCGTGCCGAAAATGGGCGCCGACGAAACCCGCGAAGCCATTGAAGCCGCCAACCGCGCCCTGCCAGCCTGGCGTGCCCTGACCGCCAAAGAGCGCGCCACCCTTCTGCGCCGCTGGTTCGATCTCATGATGGAGAACCAGGACGATCTTGCCCGCCTGATGACCCTCGAACAGGGGAAACCGCTGGCGGAAGCCAAAGGCGAAATCAGCTACGCCGCCTCCTTTATCGAATGGTTTGCCGAAGAAGGTAAGCGTATTTACGGCGATACCATTCCCGGTCATCAGGCCGACAAGCGCCTGATCGTCATTAAGCAGCCCATCGGCGTTACCGCCGCCATCACCCCGTGGAACTTCCCGGCGGCGATGATCACCCGTAAAGCGGGCCCGGCGCTGGCCGCCGGCTGCACTATGGTCCTGAAACCGGCGAGCCAGACGCCGTTTTCCGCGCTGGCGCTGGCCGAACTGGCGAATCGCGCCGGTATTCCCGCCGGGGTATTTAACGTGGTCACCGGTTCCGCCGGGGCCGTCGGCAACGAACTGACCAGCAACCCGCTGGTACGCAAGCTCTCCTTCACCGGCTCGACCGAAATTGGCCGCCAGCTGATGGAACAGTGTGCGAAAGACATCAAAAAAGTGTCGTTAGAACTCGGCGGCAACGCGCCGTTTATCGTCTTTGACGATGCCGACCTTGATAAAGCCGTCGAAGGGGCGCTGGCGTCGAAGTTCCGCAACGCCGGACAGACCTGCGTCTGCGCCAACCGTCTGTATGTACAGGACGGCGTCTATGACCGTTTCGCCGAGAAACTGCAGCAGGCGGTGGAAAAGCTGCGCATCGGCGACGGCCTGCAGGACGGGGTCACCACCGGCCCGCTGATCGATGATAAAGCGGTAGCTAAAGTCGAAGAACATATTGCCGACGCCCTTGCGAAAGGCGCGCGCATCGTCACCGGCGGTAAACCGCACGCGCTGGGCGGCAACTTCTTCCAGCCCACCATCCTGGTCAACGTCCCGAGCAGCGCCAAAGTGGCGAAAGAAGAGACCTTCGGCCCGCTGGCGCCGCTGTTCCGCTTTAAAGATGAAGCCGATGTGATTGCCCAGGCCAACGATACCGAATTCGGCCTCGCCGCCTATTTCTACGCCCGCGACCTGAGCCGCGTCTTCCGCGTCGGCGAAGCGCTGGAGTACGGCATCGTTGGCATCAATACCGGCATTATCTCCAACGAAGTCGCGCCGTTCGGCGGCATTAAAGCCTCCGGTCTGGGCCGCGAAGGTTCGAAGTACGGCATCGAAGATTATCTAGAAATCAAATATATGTGTATCGGCCTTTAACAGGAGAGCAGGACATGACCAGCAATAAAGCGTTAATGCAGCGCCGTAGCGACGCGGTGCCGCGCGGCGTCGGACAAATTCACCCTATCTTTGCCGACCGTGCGGAGAACTGCCGGGTATGGGACGTTGAAGGCCGTGAATATCTCGATTTCGCCGGCGGTATCGCGGTGCTGAACACCGGCCACCTGCATCCTGAGGTGATCGCCGCGGTGGAAGGCCAGCTGAAGAAGCTGACCCATACCTGCTTCCAGGTGCTGGCCTACGAGCCCTACCTGCAGCTGTGCGAAATGATGAACCAGAAAGTGCCCGGCGATTTCGCCAAGAAAACCCTGCTGGTGACCACCGGTTCGGAAGCGGTGGAAAACGCGGTCAAAATCGCCCGCGCGGCGACCGGGCGGCGTAGCGGCACCATCGCCTTTACCGGCGCCTATCATGGCCGTACCCATTACACCCTGTCGTTAACCGGGAAAGTGAACCCTTACTCCGCGGGCATGGGATTAATGCCGGGCCATGTCTATCGCGCGCTCTACCCGTGCGCGCTGCACGGCATCAGCGATGATGACGCGATCGCCAGCATCCATCGCATCTTCAAAAATGACGCCGCGCCGGAAGATATCGCCGCTATCGTCATCGAACCCGTCCAGGGCGAAGGCGGATTCTACGCCGCCTCCCCGGCCTTTATGCAGCGCCTGCGCGCGCTGTGCGACGAGCACGGCATCATGCTGATCGCCGATGAAGTCCAGAGCGGCGCGGGCCGTACCGGCACGCTGTTCGCGATGGAGCAGATGGGCGTGGCGCCGGATATCACCACCTTTGCCAAATCCATCGCCGGCGGCTTCCCGCTGGCGGGCGTCACCGGACGGGCGGAAGTCATGGACGCCATTGCGCCGGGCGGATTGGGCGGCACCTATGCCGGCAACCCGATTGCCTGCGCCGCCGCGCTGGCGGTACTCAAGGTTTTCGAACAGGAAAACCTGTTGGAAAAAGCCAACCAGCTCGGCGACAAGCTGCGTAAGGGCCTGCTCAATATCGCCGAAACGCATCCTGAAATCGGCGACGTCCGCGGCCTGGGAGCGATGATCGCCATTGAACTCTTTGAAGAGGGCGATCACCGCAAACCCAACGCCAAACTAACGGCGGATATCGTCGCCCGCGCGCGGGATAAAGGCCTGATCCTGCTCTCCTGCGGGCCGTACTATAACGTGCTGCGTATTCTGGTGCCGCTGACTATCGAAGATGCGCAGATCGCGCAGGGGCTGCAGATTATCGCCGACTGTTTTAACGAAGCTAAACAACGCTAACACTCCTGCACCGGATGGCGACGCTCGCGCGTCCCGTCCGGTTGCCTGTCGGCCGGATGGGGCGCAACCGCCATCCGGCAAACGGCGCCAAAAAACAATAAAAGGGGTTAATGATGGGGCAACTGTCGCAATCACATGATTTAGGGGGCGGGCTGAAATCACGCCACGTCACCATGTTATCTATTGCCGGCGTGATCGGCGCAAGTTTGTTTGTCGGTTCCAGCGTCGCCATTGCCGAAGCGGGCCCGGCGGTGCTGCTCTCCTACCTGTTCGCCGGGTTATTGGTGGTGATGATTATGCGTATGCTGGCCGAAATGGCCGTCGCCACCCCGGATACGGGCTCCTTTTCGACCTACGCCGACAAAGCGATCGGCCGCTGGGCGGGTTATACCATCGGCTGGCTGTACTGGTGGTTCTGGGTACTGGTTATCCCCCTGGAAGCCAATATCGCGGCCATTATTCTCAACTCATGGATCCCCGGCGTACCAGTATGGCTATTCTCGCTGGTCATCACCCTCGCCCTCACCGGCAGTAATCTGCTGAGCGTCAAGAACTACGGCGAATTCGAATTCTGGCTGGCTATCTGTAAAGTTATCGCCATTCTGGCCTTTATCGTACTGGGCGCGGTGGCCATCACCGGCTTCTATCCGTATGCCGAAGTGAGCGGGATTTCGCGCCTGTGGGATCACGGCGGCTTTATGCCTAACGGCTTCGGCGCGGTGCTCAGCGCAATGCTCATTACCATGTTCTCATTTATGGGCGCCGAGATTGTCACCATTGCCGCCGCCGAATCGGATACCCCGGATAAACATATTGTTCGCGCCACGAATTCCGTAATCTGGCGCATCTCTATCTTCTATCTGTGCTCCATTTTCGTGGTCGTCTCGCTGATCCCGTGGAACATGCCGGGGCTGAAGAACGTCGGTTCATACCGTTCGGTACTGGAGTTACTGCATATCCCCTACGCCAAACTGATTATGGACGGCGTGATCCTGCTGTCGGTGACCAGTTGCCTGAACTCGGCGCTGTATACCGCTTCGCGAATGCTCTATTCCCTGAGCCGCCGCGGCGATGCGCCAGCCATAATGGGCAAAACCAACCGCAGTAAAACGCCGTATGTGGCAGTGCTGCTCTCCACCGGCGCGGCCTTCTTAACCGTGGTGGTGAACTACTATGCCCCGGCAAAGGTCTTTAAATTCCTCATCGATAGCTCCGGCGCCATCGCCCTGCTGGTCTATCTGGTCATCGCCGTATCTCAGTTGCGGATGCGCAAAATCCTGCTGGCGAAAGGCGGAGAAATTCGCCTTAAGATGTGGCTCTATCCGTGGCTCACCTGGCTGGTTATCGCCTTTATCACCTTCGTACTGGTGGTGATGCTGTTCCGCCCGGCGCAGCAGCTGGAGGTGATTTCCACCGGCGTGCTGGCGATCGCTATCATCTGCACGGTGCCGATTATGTCACGCTGGAAAAAGCTGCTATTGTGGCAAAAACTGCCGCTGCAAAATACGCGTTAACCCTGTTCCCGGCGCAAGCCGGGAAATGTATTCAGGAGCAAGACTATGACCGCCATTCCCCAAGCGACGGCCATTGATGGATACCGCTGGTTGAAAAACGACATCATCCGCGGCGTTTATCAGCCTGATGAAAAACTGCGTATGAGCCTGCTGACGTCGCGCTATGAGCTTGGCGTCGGCCCGCTGCGGGAAGCGCTCTCGCAGCTGGTGGCCGAGCGGCTGGTGACGGTGGTCAACCAAAAAGGCTATCGCGTCGCCTCGATGTCCGAGGCGGAACTCCTCGATATCTTCGATGCCCGCGCCAACATGGAAGCCATGCTGGTGCGCCTCGCCATTGAGCGCGGCAGCGATGAGTGGGAAGCCGAACTGCTGGCTCGCGCCCATCTGCTTAATAAGCTGGAATCCAGCGAAGCAAGTGAGCGCTTACTCGATGAATGGGATCAGCGCCATCAGGCGTTTCATACCGCCATCGTCGCTGGCTGTGGTTCGCAGTATTTACTGCAGATGCGCGAACGGCTGTTCGATCTGGCGGCGCGCTACCGCTTCATCTGGCTGCGCACCACCGTGCTGTCGGTAGAAATGCTGGAAGATAAACATGTCCAGCACCAGACGCTGCTGGAAGCCATTCTGGCGCGCGACGCCGAGCGAGCCAGCGCGCTTATGCGCGAGCACTTACTGACTCCCATCCCGATTATCCAACAGGCGATGGCCGGCAAACTGCAGGCGCAGCAATCCTGATTCAGGCGGCGGGCTTTTTATAATACGGCAGCTGCTTGACCGGATACTCATAATGCTCCTCCACCACGCAGCGGTCCGGCGTCGCCATTCCCGAATAGAAGAAAAAGTACTCCTGACTGTCCGGGAAAAAGACCAGATCGTCGCCGTTACGAAAGCTGGTCACCCGATAGGGAATATTATTTTTAGTGTGCGCCTGACGCATGCCGGAAGCCACCTGGAAATGGTCGTCCCACTTCATGGTTGATAGCTGGTAATGGAAACGCGAGATAGTCACGTTTTTACGTAAAGAGCAGGACAATTTTACCGCTGTGCCGGCGAAAGCCGGAGAAAGGAAGAAGCTTAATAAACTGATAGATAATACAAATTTCATGAAGGTCTTATAATTTTAGGGTCAATTATTTAACGGTAACATGAATTGGCCGTTCAAACAGGGATCGCGGCGGATTTTCTTCCCACCGCGCCCGACTCCAGGAATATTCCTAATTATTCGCGCCGCGTAACACCTCGCGAAAGTGCATCACCAGCGGGCGCTGGTTAGCTTTGTGCCATACCGCCCACAGCTGGGTCGAATAGCTCATCCACGGAATTTCCCGCAGCACGACCCCCTCAGGGGCGTTATGCCGCAGGCTGTGCTGGATCAGCGCCACGCCCAGCCCCGCCGCCACCAGCCCCAGAGCCGTTAATGGCTCTCCGGCTTCCAGACGAATATCCGGATTAAAGCCCGCACGTACGCAGGCGGCGACGAACTCATCGCGTGAATGGGCATCGTCGTTATGGATAACCGCGATCCACTGCTGATCGGCCAGCTGCGCCGGCTGCAAGTTTTCCGCAGCGGCCAGCGGGTGATTCTGCGGTAATGCCAGCAGCATCCGGTCATCAAGCACCTGGGTGTACTCCAGATCCTGTTCGCCCGCCGAAGGCGGCATGTCCACCAGCGAGAAATCCAGGCTGCGCTGGCGCAGGCCCTCAATCTGCGTAGCGGGCGGCTGGCTATACAGCGCGATATGCACGTCCGGGCGCGACGTTCGCAGGGTGCGCAGCGCGGTAGAAAGCACGCCGGAGTGCATGGCGTTTTCGATATAACCGATACACAACCCGCCATCTTCGCCGCGCCCCAGTCGTTTACCTAATGATTCGAGACGATTGGCGTGGGTCAGCAACGAGCGCGTTTCGGCCAGAAACGTCTGCCCGTCCGCCGTCAGGCGAATACGCTGCTGGTTACGTTCAAACAACATCAGCCCAAGGCGCTCCTCCAGCTGGGCTATCTGGCGGCTGAGCGGCGACTGCGAAATATGTAAGCGTTCGGCGGCACGGCCAACGTGCTCCTCTTCCGCCACCACCACAAAGTATTTCAACTGGCGTAAATCAATCATATGAGACCTCAAAGGACTTAAGTCAGACGAATTATGTCCTATCAAGTCATAACACCGCAAGGTATTGTGATCTCCGTCACAGAGCGACAGCACAAGTCGCTCGCAAAGAACCCTTCCCAAAACGGGAACCCTATATCGAGGACATCTTAGATGAGCATCAAACATATTCTGCCAGGCAACATCGGTTTAGGCGGCGCGCCGCTGGGCAACATGTTCCGCAACATCCCGGAAGACGAGGCGCACGCCACCGTCGCCGCCGCCTGGGATCTGGGCGTTCGTTACTTCGATACCGCGCCGCTGTACGGGTCCGGTCTTTCTGAAATCCGGATGGGCGAAGCGCTCTCACAGTACCCTCGCGACCAGTTCGTTCTGAGCAGCAAAGTCGGCCGCATCATGCTTGATGAAATGGAAGACCCGGCCGCGCGTGATTTCGGTGAGAAAGGCGGTCTTTTCGAATACGGCCTGAAAAACAAAATCCTCAACGATTACTCGGCAGACGCCACCCTGCGTTCTATTGAAGACAGTTTAAAACGGCTGAAAACCGACCATCTCGACATCGTATGGATCCACGATCCAGCGCAGGATTTCTACGGCGACAGCTGGCTGGAGCAGTTCAACATCGCCCGTACCGGCGCCTTCCGCGCGCTGACCCGCCTGCGTGAAGAAGGCGTCATTAAAGCATGGGGTCTGGGCGTGAACCGCGTCGAACCTTGCGAACTGACCTTAGCGCTCGACGAGCCGAAGCCGGATGCGTTCCTGCTGGCTGGCCGCTACTCGCTGCTGGACCACAAACGCGCCCTGCAGCGCCTGATGCCGGAAGCGCTGGAACAGAATGTCGATATCGTTGTCGGCGGCCCTTACAGCTCGGGCGTTCTCGCCGGCGGTGAACACTTCGAATACCAGAAAGCCTCTGCGGCGATCCACCAGCAGGTGGCGCAGATCAAGGCCGTTGCCGCTCGTCATCAGGTGGATGTGAAAGCCGCGGCGCTGCAGTTTGCCCTGGCTCACCCGGCGGTGGCCGCCGTGATCCCGGGCTCCAGCCGTCCGGGCCGTATGGCGGAAGATCTGGCCGCGCTGAAAGCAACCATTCCAGCCGCTTTCTGGGAAGAGATGCGCAGCCAGAATCTGGTGGCGGATAACGCGCCGCTGCCGATTCGTTAATTTTAGCGGGGCCGCAGGGCCCCTCTTAAAACAAGAGAGACACCATGAAACTGGATCTAACTCATAAAGTCGCCGTGGTGAGCGGCTCCACTTCCGGCATCGGGCTTGGCATCGCTAAAGGCCTTGCTCAGGCGGGCGCGACCGTGGTCATCGTCGGCCGTCAACGGCGCGGTGTTGATACCGCCATGGCGGCGATTAATGCCGAACTCCCGGATGCGCAGCTGCGCGGGGTGGTCGCCGACCTCAGCACCGAGGAGGGCGTCAGCGCGCTGCTCGCCGCCGAGCCGCATGCTGATGTGGTGGTTAACAACCTCGGCATCTTTAACGATAAAGATTTCTTTAGCGTACCGGATAGCGAGTGGATGCACTTTTATAACGTCAACGTGCTTTCCGGCGTGCGGCTGTCGCGCCACTACGCCCGGGGGATGATCGACAACGGCTGGGGACGCATTATTTTCGTCTCCTCGGAATCCGGCGTCGCGATTCCTGCCGACATGATCAACTACGGCGTGACCAAAAGCGCCAATCTCGCGGTCTCCCACGGTCTGGCGAAACGTCTGGCCGGTACCGGCGTCACCGTTAACGCCATTCTGCCCGGCCCCACCTTCACCGAAGGTTTGCAGGAGATGCTGGCGGAGGCCGCCGCGCAGTCTGGCCGCAGCCCGCGTGAACAGGCTGATGAATTTGTGAAGATCGCGCGCCCAAGCTCGATTATCCAGCGGGCGGCGGACGTCGACGAAGTGGCGAACCTGGCGGTGTATCTCGCCTCGCCGCTCTCGTCGGCCACCACCGGCGCTGCGCTGCGCGTCGATGGCGGCGTCGTCGACACCCTGGCAATGTAATTCTAATCATCTGCAATAAAGAGAGAAATAAAATGGCTAATACCACTGTATCTATCGAAATCCCGGCTTCTGTCGACCAGGTCTGGCAACTGATGGGCGGCTTTGACTCGCTGCCCGACTGGCTGCCGTTCATCCCGAAAAGCGTAGTGAGCGAAGGAGGACGCGTGCGTACGCTGACCACTTCCGATGGCGGCACGGTCATTGAACGTCTGGAGGCGTTTGATAACCGCCAGCGCAGCTATAGCTACTCGATAATCCAGGCGCCGTTCCCGGTAGTGGATTACCTCTCCACGATCGCGGTAGTGGCAACTGCCGATAGCAATATCACCCGCGTTGAGTGGTCCGGCAGCTTCACGCCGGTTAACGTCAGCGACGCGGATGCCGAAGCGCTGTTCAGCGGTATTTATCGCGACGGCCTGCAGGCGTTAAAAAATAACTTTAGCGCCTGATTGTTGCCAGGAATGGCCAGGCCATTCCTTTTATGAACAAAAGAAGAAAAGTCTATTGCCCGTTGCCGTCTTTTTCAGACAACGGGCGGGGCCTATCCTTTACGCCATCACGTTGCAACGGGCAACGTTAACGAAACAACTTACCAGGATTATGAACATGAAAACCGTATCGACTCTTTTTTCCGCAGCCGCACTTTCACTTTTTGCCTTTACTGCTTCCGCGCATAGCGTCACTGCGACCGGTAATACGCTTGACTCCGCTGAAGCGGTGATTGCCAAAAAAGCGAAAGAGCTAAATGCGACTGATTATAAAATCACCAGTGCCCATATGGGGAATAAGGTGACGATGAGCGCGGAACTGTACAAGTAAAGTCGGGTCCCCTTCAGAGCCCCGGCGACTCAGCATTTTGAGTTGGCCGGGGGCTAAGAATTCTCACTCTCCCGCTTTCGATTGTTTCACCTGCAATTAACCCTACACCCTGCATTTCTCTCTGCTTTTACGCTCAACAACACATAATACTTCGGTAGTAATACTTTTCTCTGCCGCTTAAATAAGTCTCATAAAGAACATTAAAAAGCAGTTTTATTTTTAAACTGAGATTTGTCGACACTACTCAACTCATAGTCTACAATGATGATTGATAACCACTTATTGCAAATGTGAATGATTATCAGGCTTTCCAGTTAGTTAAAAACAATAGCATAACGATGTTTAAATAACTCATTTTAAACGAGCAAAAAATGGCAGATAACAATATAAAAATTTATCACTCCCGTTATAGCAAGTTGATAAAACTACTGGACTTCCTTACCGTCAACATTTTGATTTTCATCTATTTAAAGTATTTTTACACCGAACCCTCTACCGCTTCCGCGCTCGTTGGAATTATCTATTCATTAGTATTCATAAGAATTAATGAGTATTTTCAATTGTACTCCGGGCAATTTAAAGGCCACTATTTCGCAAAATCAGCCGCGCTCATATTAAGCGTATGCCTAAGCAGTATTGTTTCATTTTTATTTTTCGTCGTTGCCGAGTGGTTAATTAACACGCAACCAGTGGTTAATTTTATCCCGCTGGCCGTCAGTCTGGCGAAATGCTCAATATTTATATTTCTGATTGTCTTCGTGGTGCGGGCAATCACTGCCCATTATCTGTTTAACTCGGTGTTACGGGTGGCGATTCTTGGTATTACGCCCGCGGGCCTGGCCATCGAGCAGGCTTTACAAAAAGAGTACTCACAGCGCGGTATCATCATCAGCTATTTTGAAGACCGCAACAACCATCGCGATAGCCGGTTGATGAGTATTGAAAGAAAAGGTAACTCGCGCGATCTGCTGGCCCTGGCGAAGACAGGCGGCGTTGATGAAATTTATATCGCGCTCCCCATGGTTGCACAGCAGCGTATTAAGCAGTTTCTTAATGAATTCTCTGATACGACCGTCGATGTATTCCTGGTACCGGATCTATTCTCTTACAGCTCGCATATTTCCCAGCTGCGCATGTTCGGCAATCTGCAGACTATCAGTATCTTCACTTCGCCTTTTGATGGCGAAGGGGCGATCATCAAGCGTATCGAAGATATCATTCTCGGCTCTTTCTTTACCTTAATTAGCCTGCCGGCGATGCTGTTCGTGGCGATTGGTATCAAGCTCACCTCGCCGGGGCCGATTTTATTTAAACAGAATCGTTATGGCCTCAACGGCAAGCAAATAGAAGTGTGGAAATTCAGGACCATGCGGGTCATGGAAAATAGCGCCGTGGTCACTCAGGCGACCCGCAACGATCCGCGCATCACCAAATTCGGCGCTTTTTTGCGTAAAACCTCACTGGATGAACTGCCGCAGTTTTTCAACGTGCTTCAGGGGCGGATGTCGATCGTCGGCCCGCGCCCGCACGCGGTGGCGCATAACGAGCAGTATCGCGTGCTGGTGGAGAACTACATGATTCGCCATAAGGTTAAACCAGGGATCACGGGGCTTGCGCAGATTAACGGCTTCCGCGGCGAGACCGACACGCTGGACAAAATGGAGAAGCGAATTCAGTACGATCTGGCCTACATCCAGTCGTGGTCGCTGTTCCTCGATCTCAAAATCGTCTTTTTGACTTTCTTCCGGGGCTTTGTTGGCAAAAATGCGTTCTAGGTTCGCCGTTCTGGCCGGTTTGCTGTCTGTGCCTTACGCACACGCCGACCTGCAGGCAAAACCGCATACCGGGGTTGCCGGCATCGATTTCGAGAGCCAGTTGGGTTATGACATCGGTTACGATGACAACGTGACCTGGCAGCGCTACGACCAAAATAAAATCAGTTCCAGCTACCAGAATATTAAACCTATCGTCAAAGCCATCGGCGAACGTTATGAAGACCGCTACCTGTTGATGTATTCCGGCGATTACCGCAACTATGGCAACGATAGCGCGGATAATCGCAACAACCATTTTTTAATGTTTAACGGCAAATGGCGATTTGGCAGCATGCACGGGCTGTCGCTGGATCTCAATGAGACGCTGGGTCATGAAGAGCGCGGCCGCGACACCACCGAAGGCTTTTTGCCCGAGCAGTTTAAAGAGTTTGGCATCAACAAGCCGATCGGCACCCGCTTCTTTAACAGCGAGCTGCGTTACAGCTACGGCGCGCCGGAAGGCCGCGGTAAAGTTGAAGTCGCGCTACTGCATAAACAATTGCGCTTTCGCAACCTCGACAGCATCAAAGACGCCAGCGATGACTTTAACTATTACATGCACGATCAGGAGTGGCATGAAAACAGCCTGGTGGCCGAACTGTTCGACCAGAAAGCCAAAACGCTGCGCTATCGCTATAGCTTTATCACCAACCAGCGCCGCTACGAGCTGAACCCGTTAAAAGACAGCAATGAGTATTATCTGCTAGTCGGCATGAAGAATCGCCTGTCGGGTAAAACGGAGATTAACGGTAACGTCGCCTGGCTCTACAAAGACTTTATCCATAACCCGGACTCGCAGGGTTTTAACGGCCTGAACTGGGATATCAACGCCGACTGGAAACCGCTGGAGCAAATGAAAGTTAATCTACACAGCTCCCAGCGCATCAAAGACCCCACCGACTCCGGCGGCTATATCCTGGTGTCGAATTTCGGCGTCGGCTATGAACATCACTGGCTGGTGGATCGTTTCTCAACTCTGGTCGATTATTCATATATCACCGAAGACTATAAGCATCAGAGTAATAAGCGCAAAGATAAGTCCAATCTGCTGTCGCTGACCTTTAACTATGATTTCCGACCATCGGTTAACTTTAAGCTGAAGCTGCAATGGAACACCATGCACTCAAATAAAGATACGGACACTTTTTATATTGGCCCGGACTACTCGCATGCGGTTGACCGCACCCTGGGCTACGACGATTCGGCCATTATTTTTATGACGCAGGTACAACTATGACCTTTTTAAACAGGACCCTGGCGATGCTTCCACTGCTGGCGCTACTGCTGGCGGGCTGTTCGACGCCGCCGCAGACCATTAAAACGCCGCCGGACGCCGTCTACCTTTTGGACCAGGGCGATGAAGTGAATATCGCGGTCTCGGGGGAGCAGGATCTGACGATGCGGGTAAAAATCGATAATAGCGGCAGCATTGATTACCCCTATATCGGATCGCTGCTGTTAAAAGGCAAAACGCCTGAACAGGTGAGTAATGAAATCGCCGATAAACTGCGCGGTAACTACCTACAGGCGCCGATGGTCACGGTGAGCATCGCCGAATACCGCAAAGTTTATCTGCTCGGTGAAGTGAAAAAACCGGATGGATATGCCTGGGAGCCGGGTTTAACGGCGGAAAAAGCCATCGCCCTGGCCGGCGGTTTTACCGACCGTGCCGACCGTCATGATATTCAAATTCGACAGGCCCGCGGCGGAAGGCTGCTGGATAATGTCGCCGCCGACTCCTCCGTGCAGGCAGGAGATACCATCATTATTGGCATGAGTTTCTTCTGATATGGCAATTTCACTGGTCGAAAACGCGAAAAAGAAAGAAGGCTTTATCGACTTCACGCCTTATTTCAACAAAATTAAGCACAAGCTTATCTGGTGCCTGGCGGTGGTGATTGTCGCCGCCGTGGCGTCATTTATTCTGACGCGCTTTATGTCTTCCAGCTACACGGCGACCGCTACCGTGCTGTTCAAAGCGCAGTCGCAGGACGTCTCTCCTCTACCGCGGCTGGAAAATTACGACTCCACGCGCAGCGATTACTACGAGACCAAGTATGCGTTAATGGGGTCACGAGTAGTGCTCGATGCCGCGGTGCGTAAATTAAAGCTGGAGCAAGATAGCGAATTTAACGGCGGCGATAATCTTGATGAAGCCGCGCGCATCAATAATGCCATTCAGGCGCTGCAAAAAAACCTGACCATTTCCGGCGTGCGCACCACCCAGTTGGTTGCCGTATCGATGGAAGCGAAATCACCGCAGAAAGCCGCCGATATCGCCAACGGCGTCGCCCAGGCCTTCATCGATTACAGCCTGCAGCAGAAGCAAAATACCTTGCTTCAGGCGCAGGGCTGGAACGAAAAAATGATGGACGACCTGAAAACCAAAATGGATCAGCAGAAGGCGGACATCGATAACTTCCTCAAGCAGAACGGATTACTAACCTTCCGCAGCATGGATGGTTATGAGACCGAGCGGCTGGGGATTGTGATTAACCATCTGGCCGACGCCACCCAGCGTCGTCTGAAAGCGCAGACGGTATGGGACAAGGTCCGTCGCCAGCAGGGTAAACCGGTAGAACAGATTATCTCGCTGCCGGAAATCTCTGGCCATCCGCAGGTGCAGGATTTACGCATTGCGCTCATCCAGACGCGGCGCAATCTTTCCGAAGCGGCCAAACACTACGGCCCGCAGCATCCGAAATATCTGCAGGCTCAGGCGCAGCTGCAGGCGGTCAATGCCCAGCTTGGCCAGGTGCTGGGCGAGCTGTTTAACGGCCTGCGCCAGCAGTATCAAATTGCCCTCGACGATGAGCAGCAATACCAAAAAATGCTCAACGATCAGAAGGCTGATTTCCAGGCGCTCGGCGCCAAGCGCGACCAGTACAACACCATGACCACCGCGCTGAATAAAACCGAAGAGCTTTATAAGTCGCTGTACCAGCGCGCTAACGAGCAGAAATTATCGGAGACCTTCTCGGTAGCGGATGAAGTCATTTACGACGCCGCCGTGCCGCCGGACCGTCCGTCTAAACCCCAGCGCGGCCTGTTGATCGTGATGATTACCCTGATGGCGCTGGCGCTGTATATCATGTACCTGATCGTCAGTACCGCGCTGGATAAAACGGTGAATAGCCTCAGCGAGCTCAAAGCGAAAACCGCCCTCGAGGCCAGCGGCGAATTTCCGCTCCTGACGCATCTGGAAAACGCGCAGCAGATTTTCCATAACGTGCTCTACGCCGATATGATCCACAGCCTACGGCTGGCGTTGCTCAATCAGCGCGATAAACCCGCCACCATCCTGGTGACTTCGGTGCAATCCCGTTCCGGCAGTTCGTTTATTGCCGAACTGCTGGCCTGCTCAGCCAGCAAATCGCGTAAAACGCTGCTGATTGACCTCGACTACCTGGCCACTCAGGGATTATCGGCGAAATTTCCTCTGCATACAGCGGGCTTCAGCCAACTGTTGAACGGCGAGTGCTTGCCGGAGCAGTCCGTCGTCAAACTGGATGATCGGCTGGACTTTATGCCTCGCGGCAAACTCAGCGACTCTTCGCTGCTGTTGCTCACCTCTGAACGCCTGCCGGCGCTGCTGGCAACGTTGCATCAGACTTACGATACGCTAATCATCGACGCTCCGGCGCTCAATCAGGCGCAGGATAGTCTGCTGCTGGCGGCACAAAGCGATATGACTCTGCTGGTGGTGAAGGCCGGCGAGCTGGCTCCGCGGATCCGTAAAGCGGAACAACGTCTGCAGAGCGCGGGCAATAGCCGGGTGGCAAACGTGCTCAACCAGGTGCGCGAAGAACATCTGGAAACGCAGGAAGGTAAACGCCTGCTTGAGCGCCAGATGCGCGAACTCATTGCTCCGAAATAGCGCCTATGAATCTGATTAAGAGTATTTCATCCATCGCCAGTTCATCGGTGCTTTCGCAGCTGATAGGCGCCTTTTCGGTCTGGCTTATCTCTCATCGCTACGGTATGGCCGAGGTCGGCCATTACGCGATGATCTACAGCAATGTGCTGATCGGCGCGCAGGTTTGTACCTTTGCCTCGCAGTTGCTAATCCCCCGTCAGGAGGATCACGAGCTTGGGCAAAACGTGGTGTTCTGCCTGCTGCAGAGCCTGGTGATGGCCCTCCCCTGGGCGGTCATTACCGGGCTTATCTTCGAACTTAACATTGCGTTTCTCTATTTGCTGACTTTTGGCTATGCGCTGGTGCTGGTGGCGGAAAACCTTTCCCTGCGCGGCGGCAACTATCCTTTCCTGACTTTCCAGCGCATTGCGGTGTCGCTGGTAGTGGCCATTGCGCTGCTGGTGATGCCCAACCCAACGCTGTTTTATCTGGCGTGGATGGTCGGGATCCTGCTGCTATTGATCGCCTGCCTGATTCGCCTGTTTAACTTCAAAAGCTTAACGCTGCGCCACTTTTCGATTGCCACGAATCTGCGTTTTTTACGCGAGCACTGGCAGCATATTAGCCGCGTCGGCAGCGCCGAGGTGCTGGCGATGGCCAGTAATAACCTGCCGACGATGCTGATTAACATCTGGTTCTCGCCGCTGGTCGCCGGCTACTTTTCGGTGGTCAGCCGTTTCTGCCTGTCGCCGGTGATGATTATCGGTAACGCCGTGCGCAACTCCATCTTTTCTAAATGGTCGATGGATTTTCGCAACCACACCTTTAACTATCCGGAATATAAAAAGGTTCGCCTGCTGCTACTGGGCGCCGCCGCGGTGTGCATCCTTGGTATCTGGATTTTCTATCCGCTGGTGATGCGCCTGGGCTTTAGCGAGGAGTGGCTGAATTCGATCCCCACCTCGCGCTACATGCTGCCTTATCTGTTCGCCGCGCTGGCGGTCAGCCCGCTGACGGTGATCGAACTGATCTTCGGCTCCCGACGCTACTTCCTGCGTATTCAGATTGAGCAGTTGCTGATTATCGTCATCGCCTTCATCGCCTTACCGTACTTTGGCGTCAGTTATGAAATCGCCCTGCTGGCCTTCTCGTTCCTGACCTTCGCGCGTTACTTATTCATTTTGCTCAAAATGAATCAGCGGGCGAAAACGCTTTCGCTGCAGGAGCAGAAAATATGCAGCTAAACACCGGCCGCTATCTCGAAGCCTATGCCCTGATGACGCTGGTGTTCTGCGGTACGGTCCAGTATTTCACCGGTATCGCGGCCGTGCTGTGGCTGCCATTTTTTCTGGTGCTGGTGATGGCGGTGCTGCTCCTGATGCAGAGCCGCCCGCAGCCGTTGGCGCTCACCGGGCGGGAAAAGCTAATACTGGCGCTGTATCTGACCTTTATCGTACTCGGGCTGGTCTCAACGGTACTGCAGTCAGGGGTCGTCACCGCCATCGTCGGCTTTAAAAACGAGCTGGCGCTGTCGCTACTGATGTTTTGCATGCTGCTGGGGATGTTTAGTGAATCACAACTGTATCGTCTGACGCGGCTTTTCTACTGGATCTACTATGTGCAGATCCCGGTCGCTATCTATCAGGTGATTTTCGTGGTGCCTAAACGGGTGGCGTTTCGCGGCGAAGATGAGAAATGGGACTCGGTGGTCGGCACTTTCGGCGGCGACCCGATGGGCGGCGGCAACACCGCGGCGATGGGGATGTTCTGTCTGCTGATCATGCTCATGAAAGTATCGGAGTTTAAGCACGGCATCTGCTCATTTAAATCGCTGGTGTTCCACATCGCGCTGGGTTTCTTCCTCTGCGTGGTGGGGGAAGTAAAATTCGTCATTCTGCTGTCGCCGTTCCTGCTGGCCCTGCTGTGGATCCTGCCCGGCTACGTAAGCGGCGTAAGTAAAGTTAGCCTGCGATCGCTGCTGATCATCGCCGCCGGCATGGCGCTATTAATTTTTGTCGCCATTACCGTGCTGGCTTCTAACTATTCCTCAGCCTTCGGCGGCGACCCGACCAAAAGCGCGCTATCGGTATTTATCGATTCGCTGGGCTATATTTTTGATACTAACTACATTATGCCAAGCGGCGAACTGGGGCGTTTTACCACCCTCTTCTTCTGGCTGCAGCATAACGAACTGTTCGGCCCGGGCGGCATGCTGTTTGGTTACGGCCTTAACGCCACCAACAGCGGCAGTACCGTCTCGCCGGGCTATATCGGCGCCTGGTATCACCTGATCCTCGACTCCACCGCTTTAAGCATGCTGCTGTGGGAAGTGGGGATTATCGGCATCATTCTGTTCATTGGCACCATCGCCTCCATCCTGGTCGCCATGCGGCCGAAAGAGACCTTTTCGCGCCACGATCTCAAGCTTGAGGATCTGCAACTCCTTAGCTCGGCGCCGGCGTTCTACGTTTTTGTCATCGGCTGTCTGCTCAGCCTGCCGTACAGCCAGATCCTGATGATCATTCCCATGCTACAGTTTTTATTATGGTTAGCCCTCGGGGCGCTGATTGTCATCCACCGCGCTGTCCGTCTTAACTCCGGTACCCACTATGAATAAAACGCCATCAATTACCGTCAGCATCAAGACTCTGAATGAAGCGCAGGGCATCGAAAAAACCATCGATAGCGTGCGCAAACAGCTGCAACCGTACCCGCATCAAATCATCGTCGCCGACAGCTTATCAACGGATAACACCCGCGAACTGGCTATCGCGAAAGGCGCGATGGTGGTGTGCCTGGATAACGCCGCCGACCGCTGCTGCGGTATCGGCCACCAGCTGGGCTGGCTCTATAGCGAAGGCGATTATCTGCTGCTGCTGGATGGCGATATGGAGCTGGAGCCGGGTTTTCTCGATACCGCGGTCGAATTCCTGGAGACGCATCCGGAGTACGCCGGAGTCGCCGGCAGCGTCGAGATGGATGATGCCTCGAACTACGAGTTCAAATCGCGCAAGCAGCGCCTGCATCTGATCTATCCGCAGGGCGACACCGATCATCTGGGCGGAGGCGGCCTGTATCGTCGTGAAGCGATCGAGAAAATCGGCTATCTGACCAACCTCAACCTGCACGGCTACGAAGAAGCGGAGCTGGGCATTCGTTTACAGGCCGCAGGTTACAAGCTGCATCGCCTGGCGGCGCCCTACTTTAGCCACGCCTCTTACACCATGCCGACCTTTAAAATGCTGGCCTACCGTTGGAAAAACGGTTTCCTGTGGGCGCCGGGCGAGTTGCTCCGAAACTGCTGGGGTAAAGCCCATTTCCCGGCGGCGCTGCGGATTGTACGTAATGAGCTGATCTTCACCCTCTATCTTCTGGTCTTACTGATCTGCCTGCTGACCTTCAATGGCAAGGTTATCGCCATTGCCCTGCTGCCGCTGCTGGCGTTTATCGCTCTGAAGGCCATCAAAAATAAATCGCTGCGCGATGGCGTGCAGAGTGCCATTAACTTATCGCTATTTTCAGCGGGGCTGCTGCGCGGGGTGATTAATTCCGTGCGCGATCCGATGAAACGCCCGGCGGTGACCGTCTCGAATCCACAGCATATTGATACTGAAAATGAAAATTCTCTTCGTTAACAAATTCTTCTTTATCAAAGGCGGCGCGGAAACCGTTTATTTTCAGGAGCGCGACGCGATGCTGCAAGCCGGCTACCAGGTGGTCGACTTCAGCATGCAGCACGCGGAAAATAAACCGTCGCCGTGGGAGGAATTTTTCGTCCATAACGTCGATTATCACGACAGTCACGGCCTGATGAGCAAAATCAAAGCCGGGGTGGACTTTATTTATAATGCCGAGGCCTGCGCGAAGCTCAACACGCTTTTGTTGCGTGAGCGGCCGGATATTGTTCATTTTCATAATATTTATCATCAGCTTACGCCTGCCGTTATCGGCGTGGCGAAACGCTTTGGCTGCAAAACGGTACTCACCGCCCACGATTACAAAATCGTCTGTCCTTCCTACACCATGCTGCGAGATGGTCATGTCTGCGAAGAGTGTCTCACCGGGTCGGTGATCAACGCCTTTCGTCACCGCTGCCAGCAGGGCGATACTTTTAAAAGCCTGCTACTGTCGCTGGAAGCCTACTGGCAGAAGTTCGCCAGGAATTACGCCATGCTCGACTGTATCATCGCCCCGAGCGAGTTTATGCGCCAGACCCTGCTGCGTAAGCTGCCCGACGCCCGCATTGAAGTGATCGTCAACGGTATCGATGCCGACAGCACCGTGCCCGGCGACACCGCAGGCGACTATTTTCTCTATATTGGCCGCCTGAGCCGGGAAAAAGGCGTGCCGACGCTGGCGCAGGCGCAGCAAAAAATGCGGGAGGCGATGCCGCTTAAGATTGTCGGCGACGGCCCATTGGGCGCAGACCTGCGCGCGCGTTTCAGCGGCCCGCAGTTCCTCGGCTATATGAAACACGGCGAGGAGCTGAATAACCTTATTCGCGGGGCCCGCGCGGTAGTCGTCCCCTCTGAATATTATGAAAACTGCTCCATGTCGGTGCTCGAAGCCATGGCTTTTGGCCGCCCGGTGATCGGCGGCAATATTGGCGGTATCCCGGAACAGATCCGTGACGGCGTCGACGGCTATCTGGTTGAACCCGGCAATAGCGACGCGCTGGCGCAACTGATGGACAAACTGGCTGCAGACCCTGAGCTGGCCCGCAATATGGGAATTAACGCCCGCCGGCGGCTGGAAGAAAAATACGATCTCGCCCGCCACATGCAGGTGCTGCAGGCGCTTTATCAGCAACTTGTCGGGGAGAAAAAATGACCATCAACGTCACGGTATTAGGCACTCGCGGGATCCCCGATGTGCAGGGCGGCGTCGAAACGCACTGCCAGAATTTATACCCGGAAATCTATCGCCAGGGCAGTGCGGAAGTCTGCGTGATCGCCCGCTCGCCGTATGTGAACTACCGCCGCAGCGAATATCAGGGCGTTAAACTCAAGAGCCTGTGGGCGCCGAAAAGCCGTAAATTCGAGGCTATTATTCACTCGACGCTGGCGGCGTTCAGTACCTTATTCGACGGCTCCAACGTGGTTCACGTTCACGCCGTTGGCCCCGGCCTGGTGGTGCCGTTGCTGCGTCTGTTGGGAAAACGCGTCGTCTTTACCCATCACGGCCCGGATTACGATCGGCAGAAATGGGGCAAGATGGCCAAAGAGATGCTGCGCCTTGGCGAAAAATGGGCGGTGAAATACGCCAATGAAGTGATCGTCATTTCCGAGGTCATCAATAATCTGATTAAGCACGAGCATGGACGACATAACGCCCACGTTATCTACAACGGCGTACGCCAGGTCGAACTGCCGCCCGCGGATCGGCAGGCGGAGATCCTCGATAAATACGGTTTAAAACCGGGCCAGTATATCGTTGCCGTGGCCCGTTTTGTCGAAGAGAAAGGACTGCACGATCTCGTTGCCGCCTATGCCGTCGCCGGGTGTTCGGTACCGCTGGTGCTCATTGGCGATGCCGACCACGCCGATGAATATAGCGAGCGCCTGAAGCAACAGGCGGCCGCCACGCCAAACGTCATCCTCACCGGCTTTATCAGCGGCGCGCCGCTGCATACGCTGTTCTCGCAGGCCGGGCTATTCGTGCTGCCCTCTTATCATGAAGGATTACCAATCGCGCTGCTGGAAGCCATGTCGTGGTCGCTGCCGGTGGTGGTCAGCGACATTCCGGCCAACCTTGAAATTGGTCTGCCGCCAGCGGACTACTTTCCCGTCGGCAACGTTCCGGCCCTGACGCAGAAACTGCAGCAGTGGGTCGCAGGAGAAAAAGCGGATTATGGTGAGTTTATGCCGAAGTACCGCTGGCCGGAAATTGCCGCGCAAACCGCGCAAGTCTATCAGCGCTTAACGTAAGCAGGTTACTCGTGCCGAAATCTACAGCTGAACTGGTGGTCGAGCGCTTTTATGCCGCGCTTGACCAGGAGGTAGAAACCTCATTAACCGCGGAGCAGAAACGGGGAATCGAGCAGGCGCTGGTGCGCGCCAACCTGGCGTCACGCCATCGCATCGATTTTCGCCACAGCTTTCCGTTCCTGCATCGCCGCTATTTTGTGGTGTTTCTTTTTGGTCGGGATCTACGCAAAGTTTCGCGTGAAAGCACCCTATTCGGACGCATCTTCGCGACTCTGCTGATTACGCTTGGCGTGGTATTCGCCCTGCTGTCGATCCTGCTGGCGCTCTATATGCTGAAATCAGCATTAGGCATTGATGTATTTAAAAATTTCCACGTCGGTATCTGGACGTGGTTTGTTAATCTTCATGACCACATGACAAAGTGAATTGAGTATGGCGATATCATCTTTGCGTAGCGCTCCTCTGTTTCGCGCCCTGCTGCTGGCCAGCACGCTGGCGTCAGCGTCCGTTGGCGCGCAAACCACGGTCATCACCCCGCCCCCATTCGACGGTCTGCTCACCAATCCGGGCATCGGCGTCGCCAGCTTTCATGATGGCTATGGTGAAAAACCAACCCGCGCCGAGTATCCCGATACGGGTTTTGAGTACGATCGCTTCTACTGGAGCGAGCTGGAACCACAGGAAGGGGTCTACAATTTCGCCCCGATCGATAACGCCTTTAGCGTCGCCGCCAACCATCAGCCAGCCATGAACGTCGGCCTGAGGGTGATGGCGCTTGACGATCCGCAAACGGGATCGAAAATCCCCGACTGGCTGATCGCCAAAGGGATCAAAGGACAGTGGGTCGCCGACGGCAAAACCTTCGTGCCGGATCTCAGCGATCCAACTTTTATCGCCTATGCGCAGAAACTGCTGAATGCCCTCGGTCAGCGCTATGACGGCAATCCGGAACTGGCCTTTATCGATATCGGCATGGTCGGCTCCTGGGGCGAATGGCACAACTCCAACTTTAGCGAGATTCCGCCGTTAATGGAGAAGTACACGCCGGAGCAGCTCAATCGCTATGTTGATATGCATTTCGATAGCTTCCCGAAAACGCCGAAAGTCATGCTGATTAGCGGCGGCGATTCGCTGGCCTGGGCCAGCCGCCGCGGCGCGGGCTGGCGGGCGGACTGCTGGGGCGACTGGCATAACTTCTCCAGCGAGTGGAGCCATATGCGCGATGATTATCCGCAGCGTCTGGCCGCCGCTCAGGCCGCGGCGCCGGGGTTTGTCGATAGCTGGAAACGGGCGCCCGTCAGCCTTGAGATCTGCGGCTATATGAGCGAATGGCAGAGCGTACAGCACTACACGCGTGAAGAGGTGCAGGCCACCTTCGACTGGGCGCTGCAGCAACACGCCAGCAGCCTGAATCTGAAATCGCGACCGATTCCGACGGAATACCGCGATATTGTCGATAAAGCCTTACTGCGAATCGGCTACCGTTTCCGGGTCAACAAACTCGCCTTCGAAACGCCGGTTAAGGCTGGTAAGCCGTTAGCGGTCAGTGTTACCTGGCGTAATGATGGCGTCGCCCCGGCCTACCTGTTCTACCCGGTACAATGGCGGGTGGTCAACGCCACCGGCGCCACGGTTACCCAGGTAAAAACCCAGGATGACGTGCGCCGCTGGCTGCCGGGGGAAATGCAAAGCACTGTCACTCTGACGCTACCCGCCTCGCTGCCCGCCGGCGATTACGCGCTGCAGACCGCCATCACCGATGCCCAGGGCAAGCCGCGGCTGCTGCTGGCCAACCAGGGCAAAACCGCCGACGGCTGGTATCAACTGACCACCTTTTCCCTTAAGTAAACGGAGAATTCATGCCTAATGCCATCAGTCAGGTCCGCCGAGAGATCAAACATACCGGCAGTATGAAGGCGAAAATCGCGATTCTGCTCTATCGCCTCGCGACGCTGTATCGCAGCCGCAACCCGTTTTACAAGCTGCTCGGCATTCCATTCGTTATTCTCAATAAACTGATTAACGAGTGTCTGTTTTGCGTCGAACTCCCCTGGCAGACGCGGATCGGCTACGGGTTGAAGCTATATCATCCGCACTGCATTGTTCTCAACCGCGGCACCGTCATCGGTGAAAACTGTATTCTGCGTCAGGGGGCCACCATCGGCAGCCTGACGGATAGCGAAGGCCGCGAAGGGGCAAGCCCGGTAATTGGCAATAACGTCGAGTTCGGCGCCCACGTGGTGGTCATCGGCCCGGTGACGTTGGGTGATAATGTTAAAATTGGCGCGGGGACCGTGGTGACGAAAGATCTGGCCGCCGGTCAGGTAGTGGTCGGCCAGCCGTTCCGGGTGTTGTCAACTCATCGCGAAGCGCAGGAATAACGGCTGAAGCGCCGTGACCTGATGACCAGAATGATCGTTGGCGGTCATCCGCTTCCCACAGCAGAAAGCGGATGCCAAAAGTAGAGCTTACGCGCGCAGGCGAACCGGTTCGCTGAAATCGTCAGCCGGTTCGAGTTTCAGATTGAACGTCGTCAGCAGCGCCGCGGCGCGCTCGTGGAACTCACGCAGCGTTTTTTCGAGTCTTTCGCGAACCTCAGGATCGTCGATGGCGACCGCTTGCCAGTTGCCCTCTTTATCAAACAGGCCGAACTGGTAGCTATAAGTGAAACGAGATTCCTGTGCTTCCATTTCCATCCACCAGCCCCAGAATTCCCGCTTCTCCGGCGCTGGTTTAACGTTGACGCAAACTGCCAGGCAGTCGAAAAAAAAGCGGTTCTCTTCACACTGCCCTTCACGGATATAGGGGCCTAGCGCCGTGAATTTTTTAATCAGCTTACTTTTCAGGTGTCCACTCGGTAACGTCATTGCGATCTCCTTTAGTGATGCAACTGTTTTACCAAACCAATAAAATTTAGCAATATATTAACCAAATCTATGATTGATCCAGCGGGCAATCTGACGCAATGCGTGATCGAAATTACGGTAAACCGGCTTAAACGGTACCTCAAGCAGCTTCCCATCCGACGAAGACGAGGTGATTAACCGCGACTCCTCTTCGGGGCTAAAGGGATCGTCTTTCCAGTAGCCGGAGAGCATCGGCGTAGGGCAACGGCGGCCCAGCAAGCCCTGAGTTTTTAATGAATAACGGTTAAGTTCGACACGCAGCGCTTCGTCGGAAGCATCGTGCATACCAAGACGCGATGCCAGCACATCGAGGAACATCTCCGGCACCCGCGCCATCAGCTGCGGATCCACCAGCAGGTTATGCACCACCGGCCCCAGACAGGCCACCGCCTTCAGTCGCTGCGATTCCAGATACCCCAGACGAACCGCAATATTGGCGCCGAAGCGGAAACCAAATGCCGCCACCCGGGTATGATCAACCCAGGGTACATTCTGCAGATGCTGCAGCACGTACTGATGCAGCATGCTGGTGTCCTGGCTCAGCGTCCACTTGGTTGAGAAACCGATGGACGGCATGTCCAGCGTCAGCATGGCGATACCCAGCGGGGCAAAATACTTCTCATACAGGCTGTAATAATCGGTTTGCAGCGAATCCAGACCGCCGCACATCAGCACCGTCGGGAACGGGCCTTCGCCTTTCGGCATATGCAGGAAGCCCGTCACCGGGGCGCCGCCGGGGATAGCGAACTCCAGTTCACGCAGCTCGCCCGGCAGGCGTTGCGCCGCCTCTTCATAGGCGCGATTGGCCAGCGTCTGCGCCTGATCGGCTAATCCATCGCCCTTGATATGCGGGTAGGCGGCGATGCTATAGAGGTTGGAGGCGTGCAGCCAGTGGCGACCGCTCACCAGAGGATCGGTTTCCTGGGTCGCCTTTTGCTGCCACATCATCGCTTGTTTAGTCCACTCATACACCCAGTTGCCGCCGCGATAGCCGATCACCGTATCGTAGAGCTCCGGGTCGGAACGCTCGGCGTCGCTCATCACGATACGCGCCTGGACATCCCATATCTCCTGCGGCGAAACGCCGCGCCAGATCCACATCAGGCGATTGATTAAGCGATACCAGTGATCGACGTGATTACCGCTCAGCGCGGTCTGCATGCCCTGATGCTGGCCGGAGGAAAACCGACGGACCAGCGTTGAGGTTTCCGGGTATTTGAATCGGGGTTTAAACAACGTTTCGCTAAGGTTAGCCTGTGACATGTGCCGCCTCCATCATGTTGCTGCTTTCGCTATTGTAACCTGCGTCAGGGTAAAAAAAACCACGCCCGGCATAACCGGGCGTGGTAATTATTCACTATTGGCGGGAATTAACGGCCAGCGATTGGCGGGACGAAGACGACGCCCATATCCCACGGCTGTTCAATCCAGGTATCCTGCGGGATATCAACCACATAATCATCAACCAGCGGACGGCCAGCCGGCTTGGCGAAAATGGTGACAAAGTGCGCTTTAGGATACATTTCGCGAATAGCGACGGCGGTGCCGCCGGTATCGACCAGGTCATCAATAACGATGAAACCTTCGCCATCGCCTTCAGCGCGCTTCAGTACTTTCAGTTCGCGCTGGTTGTCGTGATCGTAGCTAGAGATACATACGGTATCAACATGACGAATACCCAGTTCACGCGCCAGTAAAGCTCCCGGTACCAGACCGCCACGGCTAACGGCAATGATGCCTTTCCATTGTTCAACCGGCAGCAGACGGCTTGCCAGTTTGCGGGCGTGAATCTGCAACATGTCCCAGGTGACGACGTATTTTTCGCTCATGTGAATTGTCCCAGCCTGTGTATAACGGCTTAAATATTGTTCGAGGGGGAAAATGGTTGCGCGAGATTATAGAGACCTGACGCACTAAAAACCAGTATTAAGCGCCTCCGGCAACGCTTTTTGCGTGCTTTACACTAGCAGAGCGCGCGGAAAGTGGTATTCTCAACCACATCGCGCAAGCCCGAGCTTGTAGTGAATCTTATTGCTAACCCTCGACCTGTAAACGACTTTTGCAGGTGACTGTAAGGAGACTCATCGTGTCTGAATTGTCTCAATTATCCCCGCAACCGCTTTGGGATATTTTTGCCAAAATTTGCTCCATCCCGCACCCGTCCTATCACGAAGAACAGCTCGCCGAGCACATCATGGGTTGGGCAAAAGAAAAAGGCTTACACGCGGAACGCGACCAGGTTGGCAACATTCTGATTCGTAAAGGCGCGACCGCCGGTATGGAAAACCGCAAGCCGGTGGTTCTGCAGGCGCACCTCGATATGGTGCCGCAGAAAAATAACGATACCGTCCACGATTTCACCAAAGACCCGATCCAGCCGTACATCGACGGCGAGTGGGTCAAAGCGCGCGGCACCACCCTGGGCGCGGATAACGGCATCGGTATGGCCTCCGCGCTGGCGGTGCTGGCCGACGATAGCGTTGCCCACGGCCCGCTGGAAGTGCTGCTGACCATGACCGAAGAAGCCGGCATGGATGGCGCGTTCGGTCTGCAGGCCAACTGGCTGCAGGCGGATATCCTGATCAATACCGATTCGGAAGAAGAAGGCGAAATCTACATGGGTTGCGCCGGCGGTATCGATTTCACCTCTAACCTGGCGCTGACTCGCGAAGCGATTCCTGCCGGTTTCCAGAGCTTTAAACTGACCCTGAAAGGCTTAAAAGGCGGCCACTCCGGCGGTGAAATCCACGTCGGCCTGGGCAACGCTAACAAGCTGCTGGCGCGCTTCCTGGCGGGCCATGCCGATGAACTGGATCTGCGTCTGGTCGATTTCAACGGCGGTACGCTGCGTAACGCTATCCCGCGTGAAGCCTTCGCGACCGTCGCCGTCGCCGCGGACAAAGCGGATGCGCTGAAAGCGCTGGTGAATACTTACCAGGATATCCTGAAAAACGAACTGGCGGCCAAAGAGAAGAATCTGGTCGTCCTGCTGGAAGCGGTCGCGAACGATAAAGCGGCGCTGACTCAAGCTTCCCGCGACGGTTTCGTGCGCCTGCTGAACGCGACGCCGAACGGCGTGATCCGCAACTCCGACGTCGCGAAAGGCGTGGTTGAAACTTCGCTGAACGTCGGCGTCGTCACCATGACCGACGACAACGTGCAGATCCACTGCCTGATTCGCTCGCTGATCGATAGCGGTAAAGACTATGTTGTCAGCATGCTGGATTCACTGGGCAAACTGGCCGGGGCGAAAACCGAAGCCAAAGGCGCTTACCCAGGCTGGCAGCCGGATGCCAACTCTCCGGTTATGCACCTGGTGCGCGAGACCTATCAGCGTCTATTCAACAAGACGCCGAACATCCAGATTATCCACGCTGGTCTGGAATGCGGTCTGTTCAAAAAACCGTATCCGGATATGGACATGGTCTCCATCGGCCCCACCATTACCGGCCCGCACTCCCCGGATGAGCAGGTTCATATCGAGAGCGTCGGCCAGTACTGGACGCTGCTGACCGAACTGCTGAAAGCGATTCCGGCGAAGTAAGCCATGCACCGGCGGCGTGATGCCGCCGGTTGTTCCTCCGGGCCCCGGTGATGACCTGTACGGTAGGCCGGATATTGTCTGGTGGTGGCTAACGCCTTATCCGGCCTACCGTTAATTTGTTCACCACGCAGCCTCAAAATCCCCGGTGGCGCTACCGCTTACCGGGGCTACAGTAATGTGCAGTTTGGTAGCCCGGACAAGGCGCAATGCGCCGCCTCCGGGAAAATCCCTGCCGGCGACTGGACCACAACAGACTCTCAGCGTTATGAGATGAAAGCTTTTCTCAAGCTAAAACAGCCGCAAACCGATAACAGTATCTATTCAGCCTTCCCCGAACCGCGTTTTTCCATTCGATAGTTGGTGAACCACTCACCACGCGATTCTACTCGCTGCTCAGCGACGACACGAAATCCCTGACGAAGAAAACTGGATCGTGCCGTTATGCTCGCATCGACCGACAGTACCTTTCCCGGATGGCTGGCGCAGACCGCGCCGATGAGCGCATGACCGATTCCACGACGGGCATAATCCGGCGAGACGAATAAAAGGTCGATATAATCATTAACGGCGGTGATAAATCCAACCGGCTGATTATCAATAACCGCCACCAGCACTTGCGAATCGGCAAGTTTCTGCCGCCAGCGGGATTCATCAACCTGCGCCCAGGCGGCAATTTGCGCGGGAGAATAATCCCGGCTGGCGGTCTCTCTCACAGCGCGCAAAAAAATGGCGCACAGCGCCGGAAAATCATCTTCTGAATACGCCCTGATCGTTAACATCGTTATAGTCCAAGCACCAGTTGTCGTTCGAGCTGTGGGTCGAGCAGCGTCACGTGTAACCCCACCAGCCGCACGCCGCGGCTGCCCCGACGTTCGAGCCAGGCGTTGCGCGCGGTCGCGATTAAATCCTCTTTGTTTAACCGCGGCCAGACGTGCTCCTGAGTAGTGAGCTGAAAATCGTTAAACTTCAGTTTAATGCCCTGACGCGCGATCAGTAGATCCGGTTTTACCTTCGCCAGACGACGTTCCAGCTCGGGATAGAGATTTTCGATAATCGCTTCGCAGTCTGACCACTCGTGAATATCTTCCGCCAGAGTGCGCTCGACGCCGACCGATTTGCGCTGACGATCGTTATGGATTTCGCGCTCGTCAATGCCATGGCTGCGCTCCCACAGGATACGGCCAAACTTACCAAAGCGTTTAAGCAGCATCGCCAGATCGCTGTTCTGCACGTCGCCACAGGTACGCAGCCCCATATTTTCCAGCTTCGCCGCCGACACCTTCCCGACGCCGGGGATTTTCGCCAGCGGCAGAGACCGCACAAATTCCGCCACCTGGTGCGGGGCAATGACGAACTGGCCATTCGGCTTGTTCATATCTGAGGCAATTTTCGCGAGGAATTTTACCGGCGCCACGCCAGCCGAAGCGGTGAGATTCAGTTCACGCTCGATGGTCTGGCGGATCTCCTGGGCCATCAGCGTGGCAGAGCCGTGGCAGTGTACGCTGTCGCTCACGTCAAGGTAGGCTTCATCCAGCGACAGCGGCTCGATTAACGAGGTATAGCGGGAGAAAATTTCGCGGATGTGGTTCGAGGCTTCTTTGTAGGCATCAAAGCGCCCCGGCAGCAGCGTGAGGTGCGGACACAGTTTAAGCGCCGTCGCCGTCGGCATCGCGCTGCGCACGCCAAACTTACGCGCAGGATAGTTCGCGGTACTAATCACGCCACGCTGTACCCGACTGCCGCCAATGGCAATGGGGATATCGCGCAACGCCGGGTTGTCACGCATTTCCACCGCTGCGAAGAAGCAGTCCATATCGACATGGATAATTTTACGCATCGCCTTGCCCAACACTGTATACCCATACAGCATAGCAAAACTACGCGCAAATTTTATCTTTTTTTAATTCAACCGCCAAAAAAGCTGTTACAACATAAAAGTGAAACAAATCACGTTTATTTTCATACATTTAAATAATGAATCAGGAAGATACAATCATGAAGAAAATACTCACGGTACTCTGCCTGCTGGCGACCGGCAGCGCTTTTGCCAACCCGCAGTTGATTGCCCACCGCGGCGGTACCGGCGATGCGCCGGAAAATACCCTACCGGCCATCAAACTGGCGCTGGAAAACCACGCGCAGGCCATCTGGGTCACGGTACAGCTAAGCCGCGACGGCGTACCGGTGCTCTATCGCTCAAGCGATCTCTCCGCCCTGACCAACGCCGAGGGCAAGGTCTCAAGCTTAACCGCCGCCGAGCTGGCGAAAGTCGATGCTGGCTGGAAATGGGGCGATGACAGCCATCCGTGGCGCGGCAAGCAGGCCACGATCCCGACCTTACAAAGCGTGCTGCAGCAGTGGCCGCAGACCTTCTTCTACATCGATATAAAATCACCGGATGCCGATCCAACGGTGATGGGCGAACGCCTGCTGGAGGTGTTAAAAAACACCCATAGCCTCGAGCGGGTGCGGGTTTATTCCACCGAAGACCGCTATATCGCCGCTCTGCCGCAACCAATCCCACGCTTTGTTAGCCGCAGCGAAACCCGAACCAGGCTTGCAAACGTTTCGCTCAGCCACCAGTGTCAGCAAGACAGCCAGCGCGATGGCGATAAGTGGTACGGGTTGGAACTGAAGCGCAAGGTGGAGGTAGTCGAGAAGTTTACCCTTGGTGAAGGCGTTTCTCCGGCGACGCTCACCTGGGATAAAGAGGCGATGGATTGCTTCCGCTCGCAGGGTCCGGCCCACATCATTTTCTTCGGTATCAATAGCGCGGAAGATTATCGTACGGCGAAAGAGCTGGGCGCCGACGGCGTGATGGTGGACTCTCCGGCGCAGGCGAAAAACTGGCAGTAAGATAAAAAAGGCCGCGAAAGCGGCCTGAAAACGCAAGCGTAGCGCCGTCGGCGCATTAGAGAATGCGCTGCTGCTGGCGCTGCGCCTCGCGGGCGAGACGTTTCTTACGCGCGTCGCACGGTTCCGGACAGTCGCAGACTTTCTCCAGCCCCAGCGAGGAGATCCCGCCGCAGCTGCCTTGAATACTCTTACGCTTCACCAGGTAGCCCAGGGACATGCCGAGGATCACCAGCGCAAAAATCACAAAGGTCGCGACAAATACCGTCCACATCATCAGCCTCCAAAGTCGTCGAGCATGATGTTCTCATCTTCGACGCCCAGGTCTTTGAGCATTTTAATCACCGCGGCGTTCATCACCGGCGGCCCGCACATATAGAACTCGCAATCTTCCGGCGCCGGATGGTCGCGCAGATAGTTTTCATACAGAACATTATGGATAAAGCCCGTATGCCCGGTCCAGTTATCTTCCGGCAGCGGATCGGAGAGCGCGACGTGGAAGGTAAAATTGGGGTTTTCGCGCGCCAGCTGTTCAAACTCATCGTCATAGAACATTTCGCGCAGCGAACGCGCGCCGTACCAGAAGCTGATTTTACGCGTGCTGTGCAGGCGCTTAAGCTGGTCAAAGATGTGCGAACGCATCGGCGCCATGCCCGCGCCGCCGCCGATAAACACCATCTCGGCGTCGGTCTCTTTGGCAAAGAACTCGCCAAACGGCCCGGAAATCGTCACCTTATCGCCAGGCTTCAGCGACCAGATATAGGACGACATTATCCCCGGCGGCGCATCCGGAACCTTCGGCGGCGGCGTGGCGATACGCACGTTGAGCATAATGATGCCCTCCTCTTCCGGATAGTTAGCCATCGAGTAGGCGCGCAGGGTCGGCTCTTTCACCTCAGAGACATAGCGGAACAGGTTGAACTTGTCCCAGTCTGAGCGATATTCATCGGGAATATCAAAGTCGGCATAGGCCACTTTATGCGACGGGCATTCGATCTGAATATAACCGCCGGCGCGGAACGGCACCGCTTCACCATCCGGCACCCGTAATTTGAGCTCTTTAATGAAGGTCGCTTTGTTATCATTAGAGACAACTTCGCACTCCCATTTTTTCACGCCGAAAATCTCTTCCGGCAGCTCAATTTTCATATTCTGCTTCACCGCCACCTGGCAGGCCAGGCGGCACCCTTCTTTGGCTTCGCGTTTGGTGATATGCGAAAGCTCGGTCGGCAAAATATCGCCGCCGCCTTCTTTGATGGTCACCCGGCACTGGCCGCAGGAGCCGCCGCCGCCGCAGGCGGAAGAGACGAAGATACCGTTGCTGGAGAGCGTGTTCAGCAGTTTGTCGCCCGCCGGCGTGCGGATCTGTTTATCCGCTTCGTTATTGATTTCAATAACCACGTCGCCCGCGTTCACCAGCTTCGAGCGCGCCACCAGGATGAGCCCCGACAGGACCAGCACGATCAGCGTGAACATCACCACGCCAAGAATAATTTCCATACTTTTCCGCCCTTATAGCTGCACACCGGAGAATGACATAAAGCCCAGCGCCATCAGTCCGGTGGTGATAAAGGTGATCCCTAACCCGCGCAGACCGGCGGGCACGTTGGCGTACTTCATTTTTTCGCGGATCCCCGCCATCGCGACAATCGCCAGCATCCAGCCGATGCCGGAACCAAAGCCGTAAACAATCGATTCCGGGAAGTTGTAATCGCGCTGCACCATAAACGACACGCCGCCGAAAATGGCGCAGTTAACGGCGATAAGCGGCAGGAAGATCCCTAACGCGTTATAGAGTGCCGGGAAGTACTTATCGAGGATCATCTCAAGTATTTGCACCAGCGCCGCAATTACCCCGATAAAGGTGATGAAGTTAAGGAAGCTGAGGTCTACGCCTTCCATCAATGCGCCGTCGCGCAGCACCAGGTTATAGACCAGGTTGTTGATCGGTACAGCAAGACCCAGCACCACCGTGACCGCAACGCCGAGGCCAAAAGCGGTGGAGACCTTTTTCGACACCGCGAGGAAGGTACACATCCCGAGGAAGAAGGCCAGCGCCATGTTCTCAACGAACACCGCGCGGACAAACAGGCTAATGTAATGAGCCATAATCGGTTACTCCTTTTCCTGCTGTTCAGGCTTCCAGCTACGCAGGGCCCAAATCAGCAAACCGATAATGAAGAACGCACTCGGCGCCAGCAGGAACAGGCCGTTCGGCTGATACCAGCCGCCGTTCTGCACCGTTTCCAGTACGGTGATACCGAACAGCTTGCCGCTGCCGATAAGCTCGCGCAGGAAGCCGACGATAATCAGGATCGCGCCGTAACCGAGACCGTTACCGATACCATCCATAAAGCTGGCCAGCGGCGGCGATTTCATGGCATAAGCTTCGGCACGCCCCATCACGATACAGTTCGTGATGATAAGCCCGACGAATACCGACAGCTGCTTAGAGGTCTCATAGGCGAAAGCCCGCAGCAGCTGATCCACCACGATTACCAACGAGGCGATGATCGCCATCTGCACGATGATACGTACGCTATTGGGAATATGGTGGCGAATCATAGAGATAAACATGCTGGAAAACGCCGTCACCAGCGTCACCGCAATGGTCATCACGAAGGCGGTTTCCAGTTTGGTAGTCACCGCCAGCGCGGAGCAGACGCCGAGCACCTGCAGGGCGATGGGGTTATTGGCGATAAGCGGCCCCACCAGCACGCGCTTCACCTCTTTCATATCGCTCTGTTCAGCCATTATTCAGCTCTCCCTCACGAACCTTTTTCAGGAACGGACCAAAGCCCAGTTCGCCCATCCAGAAATCAAAGCTATGCTGCACGCCGTTTGACGTCAGCGTGGCGCCGGATAAACCGTCAACCGCGTGGAGATCGCCTGCGCGCGCGCCGCCTTTTACCACCTTCAGCGACGGCATGCCGTTGTCATCCAGCACCTGTTTACCGACAAACTGCTGACGCCAGTTCGGGTTTTCCACCTCGCCGCCCAGCCCCGGCGTTTCGCCCTGGTCGTAGTAAGTAATGCCTTTCACCGTACGCCCATCAACGTCCAGCGCCACGAAGGCGTACATCATGGACCACAGACCGTTGCCATAGATAGGCAGCACAACTTCCTGAATCTGCTGCTGCGCGTCGCGCACCAGGTAAATCTCCGCCAGGTTGCTGCGGCGTTTAATCCCGGCCGGATCCTGGCTGGCGTCGAGCGCGATGCTCTGCTGCGGATCTTTCAGCGCCTGGGCCTGATTAAATTTGCCCGGGTCTTTATCCAGCAGTTCGCCGGTCGCCAGATTGACCAGCCGAGGGGTAATGCGCGCGGCGAAGGTTTCCGCCACCGCGTCAGCATCCATCCCCTGCTGCATCAGGCCGGCGACGGCCAGGATATTGCGCTGTTTATCCAGCGCGCGTTGTTCCTGCTGACGCGACTTGAGGCCCACGGCGGAACCGGCGACCACAATGGAGCACACCAGACAAAGCACCAGCACCACCAGCAGCGTTTTGCCGATGCTATCGTTACTTTTCTTCTCAGCCACGCGACTTCCTCCGCTTGATATTGGCCTGCACCACCAGGTAATCGAACAGCGGCGCAAACAGGTTGGCGAACAGAATCGCCAGCATCATCCCTTCCGGATAGGCCGGGTTGACGACGCGAATCAGCACGCACATCACGCCAATCAGCAGGCCGTAGCTCCATTTACCTTTATCGGTAAAGGAAGCCGAGACCGGGTCAGTCGCCATAAACATCATGCCGAAGGCGAAACCGCCGAGCACCAGATGCCAGTACCACGGCATCGAGAACATTGGGTTGGTATCAGAACCGATGAAATTAAACAGCGTGGCGGTGGCGATCATACCGACCATCACCCCGGCGACGATGCGCCAGGAAGCGATACGGGCAAAGATAATGAACGCGCCGCCGATGAGGATCATCAGCGTCGACACTTCGCCAATCGAGCCGGGAATG
Source organism: Klebsiella sp. 141153 (assembly GCF_032601995.1). Classification (NCBI taxonomy): domain Bacteria; kingdom Pseudomonadati; phylum Pseudomonadota; class Gammaproteobacteria; order Enterobacterales; family Enterobacteriaceae; genus Klebsiella; species Klebsiella sp. 141153. Next base: position 375,372 of record NZ_JAQIRJ010000005.1, read on the forward strand.
TTGCCGAGGAAGGCGTCCATCCAGCTCACCGGGATGCCGGTGGCGACGTTAACCAGCGCTTCACCGCCGCCGCTGGCCCACTGGGAGAGCGGCGTCGCGCCGGAGAAACCGTCCGCCGCCGTCCATACCAGGTCGCCGGAAATCTGCGCCGGGTAGGCGAAGAACAGGAACGCGCGCCCCGCCAGCGCCGGGTTGAGGAAATTGCGCCCGGTGCCGCCGAAAATCTCTTTGGCAATCACCACGCCAAAGGAGATCCCCAGCGCCGCCTGCCATAGCGGCATCGTTGGCGGCACAATCAGCGCGAAGAGAATCGAGGTAACGAAAAAGCCTTCGTTGATCTCATGTTTGCGCACAATCGCGAACAGTACTTCCCAAAAACCGCCAACGACGAATACGGTCAGGTAGATAGGCAGGAAAAACACCGCCCCCAGCGTCATCATGCTAAGCCACCCGGCATCGGCGCTGAAGCTCACCCCTAACCACTGGGCAATGCTATAGTGCCAGTTGTTGGCAATGACCTGCTGCAGCTGTTCGGCGCCGTATAGCTTGTGCAGCGCCGGAATTGTCTGCAAGCCGACGTTGTACATGCCCCAGAACATCGCCGGGAACACTGCAAACCAGACGAGGATCATCATCCGCTTGAGGTCGATGGCGTCACGTACGTGCGCGGCGCCGCGGGTGACTAAACCCGGGGTGTAGAAGATCGTCGCCGCCGCTTCATACAGCGGGTAATATTTTGCTAACTTGCCGCCGTGCGTGAAATGCGGCTCAAGTTTCTCAATCAGGTGCTTTAAGCCCATCTCTTATCCTTCCTGCTCAATCTGGGTTAACACGCTGCGCAGCGCCGGGCCGTATTCATATTTGCCCGGACAAACGTAGGTGCAGAGCGCCAGATCTTCTTCATCCAGCTCCAGACAGCCCAGCGCCTGGGCGCTATCGCTATCGCCGGCAAGCAGATCGCGCAGCAATATGGTGGGCAGAATATCCAGCGGCATTACCCGCTCATAGTTGCCGATCGGCACCATCGCCCGCTCGCCGCCGTTAGTATCAGTGGAAAAATTAAAGCGCTTGCGCTTAAAGAAATGACCAAGGGTGGTGCGGGTAATCGAGAACTTCTCTTTGCCCGGCATCACCCAGCCAAACAGCTCTTTTTCACGGCCTTCTCGTACCACGCTGACCTGCAAATGGTAGCGCCCGAGGAAGGCGTGAGGGCCGCAGGCGTGGGTGCCGCTCAAGACAGAACCGGAAATTACCCGGTTTTCATCATCTACCAGCTCGCCCGCCAGCAGTTCATCGAGGCTGGCGCCGAGACAGGTTTGCAGCAATCGCGGCTGTTTTACCTGCGGGCCGCCAAGGGCAATGACGCGTTCGCTGTACAGCTCGCCGTCGAGGAACAGTTTGCCAATGGCGATGACCTCCTGATAGTTGAGATGCCAGACCTGTTTGGTCAGGCTGACCGGCTCAAGGAAGTGAATGTGCGTACCGGCAAGCCCTGCCGGATGCGGGCCGCTAAACTGGTTGAATGTCACCTGCCCGGCGGGATGGCCGCCCAGCTTGCCGCCGCTGGCCTGACAGACGTGGACTTTACCGTCCGTCAGGCGCGTCAGCACCGTCAGACCAGCGTCAAAGGCTTCACGCTGGGCCAGGATAATCGGCTGCGGTTCAGCCGCCAGCGGGTTGGTATCGATAGCGGTGACGAAGATAGCCGCCGGAACGCTGCCCGGCGCGGGAATTTTACTGAAAGGACGGGTACGAAACGCCGTCCACTGCCCGGAGTCCAGCAACTGTTGCCGCACTGCTTCCCGTGGCAAATCGTTAAGATCGTCTAATGCATAGCGGGGAAACGACACCGCCTCATTGCTGCCGTCGACATCAATCACCACCGATTGCAGCACCCGGCGCTCGCCGCGATGAATGGCGCTGACCACCCCGCTGGCTGGCGCGGTAAAACGCACCCCGGCGTTCTTTTTATCTTCGAACAGCACCTGGCCTTTTTGCACCCGATCGCCTTCGCTCACCGCCATCGAGGGGCGCATGCCGACGTACTCCTCGCCGAGCAGCGCGACGCGTTTTACCGCAGGCCGGGACGAGATCTGCTGTAATGGCATGCCAGCTATGGGCAAATCCAGCCCTTTCGTGATTTTAATCATATCGTTAGCAGGTATCCGTAACCTAAACCCCGGCTCAAGCCGAGGCCAGCATTATTGATGGAATATCAGAATAAGAAAGGGATAGCGGTGCCACGGGGGCACAAGACGGGAGAGAAGCATCCTTTCTTACCCTGGTCATAAACGGCGGGAGTGTAACATTTTGTGAGTGACAGAAGTAGGAAAAGCGCCAATAAGTGCTTCTAAAATGCGAGCTATTGCGCAAAGTTCTCACTGCGCTTTGCGGCAATATTCGCTATAAAGGAACATTAAATTGTAAACGCAGCCACACCGTGCTTGCGAAAAACTGCCGTGATGCTAATGTGAGCGCTCTAAATCCAGAAAACTCTGATTTCGGGTATCTCTTGCCGTCCTGGCATGTGGTTTTTTGTTTTATCAAGGAACAAGCAGTATGCGCAAAATCGCATTCTTTATTGCGATGCTTCTGTTGCCGTGCGTGTCATTTGCTGGGTTACTCAGCAGTAACAGCCCGACAACGCCGGTTAGCAAAGAATATAAACAGCAGTTAATGGGCTCCCCCGTTTATATTGAGATCTTCAAAGAAGAGCGGATGCTCGATCTCTACGTCAAAATGGGCGAAACCTACCAGCTTCTCGATAGCTACCGGATCTGTAACTACTCCGGCGGCCTCGGGCCGAAGCAACGCCAGGGCGATTTCAAAAGTCCGGAAGGATTTTATAACGTCTCGCGCAGTCAGCTAAAACCAGACAGCCGCTTTTATAAAGCGATCAATATCGGCTTCCCGAATGCCTACGATCGCGCGCACGGCTATGAAGGTAAATACCTGATGATCCACGGCGCCTGCGTTTCCGTCGGCTGCTACGCGATGACCGATACCGGCATTGACGAGATCTTCCAGTTTGTCACCGGCGCGCTGGTATTTGGCCAGCCAAGCGTGCAGGTCAGCATCTATCCGTTCCGGATGACCGACGCCAACATGGCGCGACATAAGTTCTCGTACTATGCGGATTTCTGGAAGCAGCTGAAGCCAGGCTATGACTACTTCCAGCAGACCCACAAACCGCCGGTGGTTTCGGTGATGGATGGCCGCTATATCGTCAGCAAGCCACTCAGCCACGAGGTTATCCAGCCGCAGCTGGCCTCAAACTATACGCTCCCCGAGGCAAAATAACGCCCACTCGCCTGGCATGATTTTATTCCAGGCCTCATTGCCGGTCAGCGGCTGAGTGGCGATAACGGAGACCACATCGTTTGGTGTGGTCTCACGTTGAAAATCAATTTCCACATCCTGATCCAGCAGCTTCGCCACGCCAAACGGCGCCCGACGGGTGATCCAGTACAGGTTGGTTGAACAGTACGCCATTACATAGCGCCCGTCCGATAACAGCATATTAAACACGCCCTTCTCGCGCATTTCGCCCGCCAGCGTCGCGATGTACTTAAACACGCCGACCATATTGCCAGGCGTGCGCGGATAGCGCTCGGTTAAACGGTGCAGCAGCCAGCAGAAAGCCGTTTCGCTGTCGGTCTCGCCCACCGGGCGGAAATTTCCGGTCTTCAGCGATTTATAGCCTTTGAGCTGGCCGTTATGGGCGTAGGTCCAGTGACGGCCCCACAGTTCGCGGGTGAACGGATGGGTGTTCTCCAGCGCCACCTCGCCACGGTTGGCCTGACGGATATGGGCAATGACGGAACAGGATTTGATGGGATAATCCTGTACCAGTTTGGCTATCGGCGACTGAAAGCTCGGCTGCGGATCTTTAAATGTGCGACACCCTTTCCCTTCGTAAAAGGTAATGCCCCAGCCGTCTTTATGCGGCCCGGTGCCGCCCCCGCGCTGAACCAGCCCGGAGAAGCTAAAACAGATATCGGTCGGCACATTGGCGCTCATCCCGAGCAATTCGCACATAGATCACCTCATACAACTTACTGAAACATAAAAGGCGTTATTGGTGCAGTCAGTTTGGACACGGCCAGCGCGCAAAAACCGGAGCGTACTTCATGTACGTGAGGATGATTCGCTACGCTCCCCCTTCGGGCCGCCCTGAAGGGCGTTCAAAACTCGGTGAGTTTTGTCTGAGCACTGGCCGGGTTCAAAATGGCTAACAAAATAGCCTTTTAAGCTTTAACCATCTCTTTTTCGATCAACATAATCAGAATATGAATCACCTTAATGTGAATCTCCTGAATGCGATCGGCGTAACCGAAATGCGGTACGCGGATTTCAACATCGGCGGAACCCGCCATTTTGCCGCCGTCTTTACCGGTCAGGGTGATCACTTTCATTCCCTGCGCGCGAGCGGCTTCAATCGCTTTGATCACGTTGCCGGAGTTGCCGGAGGTGGAGATCCCCAGCAGAACATCGCCTGCGCGGCCAACCGATTCAACGTAACGTGAGAAGACATACTCATAGCCAAAATCATTACTCACGCAGGACAGATGGCTGACGTCAGAGATAGCGATCGCCGGATAACCAGGGCGGTTCTCGCGATAACGCCCGGTCAGCTCTTCCGCAAAATGCATCGCATCGCAATGAGAACCGCCGTTGCCGCAGGAAAGCACTTTACCGCCAGCTTTGAAGCTATCCGCCAGCAGTACCGCCGCGCGCTGGATAGCATGAATGTTGGCCTCGTCCTGCAGAAAGTTGGCCAGCGTTTCCGCGGCTTCGTTCAGTTCGTTACGAATAAGATCCTGGTACATGAGGATAATCCTTCAGTATTGGTTGGAATAACCCTGGCAGTGTACCGGATAGCCGCCGAAGCGAGAAGCAGCAGGCGACGTTATCCCCCGTTCTTTTGATTTTACGTGCCGCTTTTCCAGCCAACAATGTGAGCAAGGTTGTAATTATTTTGTAAACACATTGCTAAAACAAATTACATCCACTACAACCAATACATCACAAGTGGTCAGACCTCCTACAAGATAAGGGAGCATTTCTCTATGATGATTTTGAGTATTGTTGCAACCGTAGTGTTACTCGGCGTGCTCTTCTATCACCGAGTCAGCCTGCTTCTCAGCAGCGTGATTTTGCTCGCCTGGACCGCGGCGCTCAGCGTGGCTGGGCTATGGAATATCTGGCTGCTGCTGCCGCTGGCGATTATCCTGCTGCCGTTCAACTTTGCGCCGATGCGTAAATCGCTTTTCTCCGCCCCGGCGTTCCGCGCTTTCCGTAAAGTCATGCCGCCGATGTCGCGTACGGAGAAAGAAGCCATTGATGCCGGTACCACCTGGTGGGAAGGCGATCTGTTCCGCGGCAATCCGGACTGGCACAAGCTGCATAACTATCCGCAGCCGCGCCTCACCGCCGAAGAGCAGGCTTTCATCGACGGCCCGGTAGAAGAAGCCTGCCGCATGGCGAACGACTTCGAAATTACCCATGAGATGGCGGATCTGCCGCCGGAGCTGTGGGCGTACCTGAAAGAGCATCGCTTCTTCGCGATGATCATTAAGAAAGAGTACGGCGGGCTGGAGTTTTCCGCCTATGCCCAGTCTCGCGTGCTGCAAAAGCTGTCCGGCGTTTCCGGGATCCTGGCGATCACCGTCGGCGTGCCTAACTCGTTAGGGCCGGGCGAACTGCTGCAACATTACGGTACTGAAGAGCAGAAAAATCACTATCTGCCGCGCCTGGCGCGTGGTCAGGAGATCCCATGCTTCGCGTTGACCAGCCCGGAAGCGGGCTCCGACGCCGGCGCGATCCCGGATACCGGCGTAGTCTGTATGGGCGACTGGCAGGGTCAGCAGGTGCTGGGTATGCGCCTGACCTGGAACAAGCGCTATATCACCCTCGCGCCAATCGCCACCGTGCTGGGCCTGGCTTTCAAACTCTCTGACCCGGACCGTCTGCTGGGCGGCGAGGAAGAGCTCGGTATCACCTGCGCGCTGATCCCCACCTCAACGCCGGGCGTGGAAATTGGCCGTCGTCATTTCCCGCTGAACGTACCGTTCCAGAACGGCCCCACTCGCGGTAAAGATATTTTCGTACCGATCGATTACATCATCGGCGGCCCGAGCATGGCCGGCCAGGGCTGGCGTATGCTGGTTGAGTGCCTGTCCGTGGGTCGCGGCATTACTCTGCCGTCCAACGCCACCGGCGGCCTGAAATCCGTCGCTATGGCGACCGGCGCCTACGCCCACATTCGCCGTCAGTTCAAAATCTCGATTGGTAAAATGGAAGGTATCGAAGAGCCGCTGGCGCGTATCGCAGGCAACGCCTACGTAATGGACGCCGCCGCTTCGCTGATTACCTATGGGATTATGCTTGGCGAGAAACCGGCGGTGCTGTCGGCAATCGTTAAATATCATTGTACCCACCGCGGCCAGCGTTCAATTATTGACGCCATGGATATTACCGGCGGTAAAGGCATCATGCTGGGCGAAGGCAACTTCCTTGCCCGCGCTTATCAGGGCGCGCCGATCGCCATTACCGTTGAAGGGGCGAATATCCTCACCCGCAGCATGATGATCTTTGGTCAGGGGGCGATTCGCTGCCATCCGTATGTCCTGGATGAAATGGCCGCCGCGCAGAACAATGACGTTAACGCCTTCGACAAGCTGCTGTTTAAACATATCGGCCACGTTGGTAGCAACAAAGTACGCAGCTTCTGGCTGGGCCTGACTCGCGGCCGCACCAGCAGCGCGCCGACCCGTGACACCACGCGCCGCTACTATCAGCACATGAACCGCCTGAGCGCCAACCTGGCCCTGCTGTCGGATGTATCAATGGCGGTGCTGGGCGGCAGCCTGAAGCGTCGCGAACGTATCTCCGCGCGTCTCGGCGACGTGCTGAGCCAGCTTTACCTGGCATCGGCGGTGCTGAAACGTTATGACGATGAAGGCCGTAATGAAGCGGATCTGCCGCTGGTCCATTGGGGCGTGCAGGATGCGCTGTATCAGGCGGAGCAGGCTATCGATGACCTGCTGAAGAACTTCCCGAACCGCTTTGTCGCCGGCGCGCTGCGTCTCGCCATCTTCCCGACCGGCCGTCACTACGATGCGCCGTCCGATAAGCTGGATCATAAAGTGGCGAAAATCCTGCAGGTTCCGAGCGCGACCCGCTCTCGTATCGGTCGCGGTCAGTACCTGACGCCAAGCGAACATAACCCGGTTGGCCTGCTGGAAGAGGCGCTGCTGGATGTGATGGCGGCGGATCCAATCCACCAGCGCATCTGCAAAGAGCTGGGTAAAAATCTGCCGTTCACCCGCCTGGATGAGCTGGCCACTAATGCGCTGGCGAAAGGGTTAATTAATCAGGAAGAAGCCGCAATCCTGACCCGTGCGGAAACCAGCCGTCTGCGCAGTATTAACGTTGATGATTTCGCGGCGGATGAACTGGCGACCAAACCGGTAAAGCTGCCGGAAAAAATCCGCAAGATTGAAGCGGCATAATAAAAGCAATACTGCACATCACGACAAAGGCGGGGGAATTTCCCCGCCTTTTCTTTTGCCGTTACTCGCCGTAGATAGCATTTTTTTAACAAAATATTCCATGCCGCCTCCGGCTGCTGATATGGTATTAAAATTAGCTTAATGCCCTCTTCATAATGGAGTTCACCACTGTGCCTGGCTTGAAAATTACGCTGTTGCAGCAACCGCTGGTGTGGATGGATGGTCCCGCCAACCTGCGCCATTTCGATCGTCAACTGGAAGAAGTGAGCGGGCGCGACATTATTGTGCTGCCTGAGATGTTTACTACCGGATTTGCCATGGAAGCGGCGAAACAATCGATGCCGCAAGGAGAGGTCGTTGAGTGGATGCTGGCGAAAGCGGAGCAGACCAACGCGCTGATTGCCGGTAGCGCGGCCTTGCAGACCGAACGTGGCCCGGTGAACCGTTTTCTGCTGGTAGAGCCCGGCGGTAAAACGCACTTTTACGATAAGCGTCACCTGTTCCGCATGGCGGATGAGCACCACCATTATGAGGCAGGTACTGAACGAGTGGTCTTTGAATGGCGCGGCTGGCGGATTCTGCCGCTGGTGTGCTATGACCTGCGCTTCCCGGTATGGTCGCGTAACCACAACGATTACGACCTGGCGCTGTATGTTGCTAACTGGCCTGCCCCGCGTTCGCTGCACTGGCAATCGCTGCTGGTCGCCAGAGCAATTGAAAACCAGGCCTACGTCGCCGGCTGCAACCGCGTCGGCACCGATGGAAACGGCCATCACTATCGGGGCGATAGCCGTATCATTAGCCCGCAGGGAGAGATTATCGCCACCGCCGAACCGCATCAGGCGACGCGGCTCGATGCCGATCTGTCGTTGGCCGCGCTGCAGGAGTATCGCGAGAAATTTCCGGCCTGGCAGGATGCCGATCCTTTCACGATCGGCTAAACACTTTTCGGGAGCCGCTGCGCTCCCTTTTTATTCCACCACGATCCGCAAAGCGCAGTAGACCAATAACGCTGCCAACACCCAGTTCAGTTGCCGCCCGTACAACAAAAACAGGCGCTGAAACAGATGCCCCGCCAGCGCCCAGCACAGATTTCCCAGCGCACCAATCGCCGCCAGCAGCAGACTCACGCCGATGAGCCAAACCGGCTCGCGGGTAACGGGCAGGACAAAGGTAGAGAGCGCGGTGATGCCATACAGAATAATTTTTACGTTGACGAACTGCAGGCCCAGGCTCGTCCAGAAACCCACCGGCTCTGTACTCAGCGCGCCTGCCCCCGGTTTGCTTTTGGCTATCTGCCAGGCCAGCCACAGGATATACGCCGCGCCAATCCATCCCAATATCCGGGTAAATCGCGAGTCGAGTTCCACCAGCGAAAAGGTTAACGCCGCGCAAATCAGCATAGTGATAATAAAACCAATGCTCATCCCCGCCAGCACCCGCAGACTGCGGCGTAAGCCATGGGAGGTGACGCTGCTGAGGGCAAGAATATTATTGGGGCCGGGAGTCAGCGCTGTTATCAGGGTATAAGTCAAAAAAGCACTAATCAAAGCTGGGGTCACTTGTCTTCTCCTTCGTTTTGGCAGACAGTACCCGATGCCATTCATTTAAAAAAATGAATGTTTTTTTGATTCTGAATTCGATATTTTCGATAGTTGGTGGCGAAATGGATCTGCGGCGTTTTATTACTCTCAAGACGGTAGTGGAAGAAGGCTCGTTTTTACGCGCGGCACAAAAGCTATGCTGTACGCAATCCACGGTGACCTTTCATATTCAACAGCTTGAGCAAGAGCTTGCCGTTCAGCTGTTTGAAAAAATTGGCCGCCGCATGTGCCTGACCGAATCCGGTAAAAAGGTGCTGCCGCACGTCCATGAACTGGCGAGGGTGATGGAAACTATTCGTGAGGCGGCTCGTGAAGATGGAGAACCGGCTGGCGAGCTGCGCGTTGCCTGTGGGGAAACCCTGCTGGCCTATAAAATGCCGCAGGTGCTACAGCGCTTTAAACAACGGGCCCCGCAGGTACGCTTATCGCTGCAGTCGCTCAACTGTTATGTCATCCGCGACGCACTACTCAACGATAGCGCCGATTTGGGCGTGTTTTATCGGGTTGGCAACGATGACGCGTTAACCATGAAAAGCTTTGGCCAGCAGTCGCTGACGCTGGTCGCCTCGCCGCAGCATCCGGCGGTCGATTTTACCCACTGCGGGCAACATATTCCGCTGAGCTTTGTTATCAATGAGCCACAGTGCGTATTTAGGCAAATTTTTGAAAGCACGCTTCGCCAGCGCGCCATTACCCTGGAAAATACCATTGAGCTCTGGAGTATCGAAAGTATTAAGCAGTGCGTGGCGAGCAATCTTGGCGTCAGCTATCTGCCACGTTTCACCGTTGAGGAAGAGCTTAAGCGCGGTACGCTGGTTGAACTCCCGTTCAGCGATATTCCACTCACTATTAACGCGATATGCGCCCATCACGCCGGTAAAGTGGTCAGCCCGGCAATGCGGGTATTTATGCAGTGTGTTGAGGAGGTATTATCAAGCGGAACAACAGGCCACAGCGATAGAGCAGTAACTGACGGGTGTATAAAGTAAAATCCAGGAACGATGACCGGGATTTTCTGAAAGTAATATCATGAGTAAAAAAGATATCAGCAAGTTAGCTGCAAGTCAGACCACTGCTGACGCTGTTCTGCGTACTGTCGTAGTGGTCGCTGTCCTGCAGCGCTATCCTATGCCTGAACTGCACCTGGATAGAAGGGTACCGGCTGATAGCTGAAAAATCGGAAATCTAAAAAAGCGCGTGGAAGTTAAACAGATGTGCTTACAATCCCACCACCGCCTTTCAGCGGATCGCCATCTGCACCTTCAATCCCGACTCTCAGCATCGGGTTTATGTCAAAGATCTTATCTTTGCTCAGCGAGTTATTCTCAACAACAACTCACTTCGATAGCGTTATTTGCGTCTGTTTTTCCTATAGTGCTGGTAGTACACAAACCAGCAACCTATAGCTCCAATAACGCCACCAACAACGCTGCCTTTCAAAATTTTCACATAATCGATGGATAATAAATCCATAGACAATCCGCTAGTAATAAAATAAAACAATTTTATTACAACTTGAGTGGCAACCGTTGCAATAAATATTCCAATAGGTAAAGCAATTACTAAGTAGAGTAGGATCAAAAGCCATTTTGAGAGTGAAACTTTCATTTCTGCCCCTCCGTTACTTTTCCTGCTTGATCATTGCCATACTCTGTTGTGACTGAACCAGTTATGTTGCCAGCAACGCCGGGCACTGGATTAATCGGCAGTGGTTTTGATATTCCCATCCCGACATCTGTCCAGATCCAGTCTTTCCATGGTTTCATTGGATTAAGGACTTTATCAAATGGCAATTCAACCAATTTACCTGCGCCATAACCCAACCCAGATGCTATGCCGCTGATTGTTCCACCTTTCCACGGGTCATCACCTTTAAGGTAACTTGATGTCGCTCCACTACCAGTATTGACTGCCATTGTGCCCCATAACCCAGTTCCTGCCGTGAATGCACCTGTCCAGTAACCAAGGATTACATCATTCGGATTCACTTCACCATTAATCAGTAAGCCTACACCAGCATTTGCACTCGCACCGATCAGACTAGTGGTAGCAGCCATCTCGGGCAATAACGGCCAGGCAAGAGCGCTTCCTACCGCTGCCATTGCCGTTTCACAGGATACTGGAGTATTTCCACTACAAGCCTCTTTAATTGCGGCCTGAGTACCAGCCTCGTAGTTTTCTACAGTTCCCGGCTTCTGCTTATTCGCTGCGGCAAGGACACTACCCAGCGCGTTATTCTCAACAACAACTCTTTCCGACGCAGGTTGCTGCGATAAACTAGGATTTCCCTTTCCTTTCCGTGAGTTACAACCGATTTTTCCTGTTACTTTTCGCTGCCCATCGATTTTTGCCCCGACGCGCTTTTTTCGACCGTACACGGTACGGACATTGTGGGGATCCCGACGCTGGGGCCGGGATCTCAGTTAATCATCATATTGAAGGTTTATGCTTATTTTTTCTTCTGGTATATCAACGATTATTTCACAACCTATCCATGCTGGTTTCCCGTTAGTCATATTATTTTGGATGTAAAAATCCCTCATTTTAACTAACAGTAGTCTAAGATCGTGACTAGCTAACTTATCAGGAACGAACCAGTCTTCATCTCCCTCTTGATCAAGATAATCATACTCATACTCACATGACTCACCATCAAGTGATAATTTAGCACGAGCAATGATCTTCATCGCATTAGCAGGACCGGCATCCACTAATAACTGACCTATTTTATTATGCAGATCATCTAATTCGTTCATTTTACCCCTCCGGGGGTGTTGCTGATGTCTTTGATAACAGGACGGCCTCCGTCAATAGAGTATGTTACACTAAAGCTATCAGGACGCTTACTCTCCCCAGTGTAAACAGGTTCTATTTTAACATTAACTTGTTTGCCATCTTTCAAAGCATTAGCCCATGTGTTTTCCATCTGTTTCCATACACCTTTATTCAGGTTGCCATCCATAGGAACGAGATTGAGTTTTTCGCCAGGACCATTAAAAATACTGGCAATTAAATGACCACCTTCATCACCAGAGCTACCACATTTCCCGGCCTTGCATTGCTGATAAGTGTTTCTGTCGCTTTTCGAAGCAACCAGTATCCCTTCTGCTGAACTGGTTCTTCCCAATGCATCAGTCTGGAATGTTTTATTCCCATCGACCTTATAAACGGTGTTCGGTTCCGGCTTATTCATTGCCTTGTTCCAGGCTCCTTTCTTACCTGAGTCCACAACAACAATGTTTTTACCTGATGTACCCGCCCCCGGTTTTCCGCCTTTACCCATCCCGCCGGTCACGGCACCCAGTACTGCCATTGCCAGGATTTCAGACTGCTGTTTATCCATGCCATACCGGCTTTCCAGCTGGCTCGCAAACTCGGTACTGGTAACGGCACCTTCCGCTTCCATCTGCTGCGCCCAGAATGAAGAGATATCGTTCTTCATTTCTGACGGAACATCGGCATCAAACAGACTATCAAGCGCCTTGCGAACCAGCATTCCGTTGGCCGGAATATCACCGTACTTATCTTTACAGGCCTTTGGATTGGTGGAACAGACCGCAATCATTTCTTTCTGCTGATTGAGGCTCAGATCTTCCATTTCTTTCACGATCTGACCACAGTCACCACGTGCTTCACAGCCCCTGGCTTTCTCCGCAAAACTTTCTATTTGTGGAACACTGAGCGCATTATTCTCAACCGCATTCTTATCGGCACCGGCACCCTTCGCGGCCCCAGCTGTATTCCCTGTAGCGATCCCTCCTGCCATACCCGCAGATATGCTCGCCAGCGCACTGACTGTCTGCTTCTGTTCTTCAGAAAGTTTATCTACATTAGGGTAGAGCATATTGGCAATAGCACGTGCCGCCAGCTCTCCGCCCCCTGCACCAATCGCACCTGCCGCTGCGCTATTTCCCTGAAGCGCAGCAACCGCACCTCCAAGGATCGCGTGTGCTATAGAATTGACAGCAGGGTTATCTTCTGTCGATTTCAGCAGATGCGCCAGCTCCGGTGCTGAAGCCCCCGCCAGTGCACCCGCTAAATTACCGCCCGCTAGCCCCTGAAGCGCTGCAGTTGCTGCCTGGATGCCGCGCTGAATGTCGCTGCCGGTGCCATACTTTTCCTGTTCCTTTTTGTATTCCGGCGTATCACGCAGTTTTGCCAGATATGCCTGCCGCTGTTCTTCCGTCGCATCCGCCGGTACAGGCCCGTATTTATCCTGCGCAGCCTTCAGCGCACTCAGCTCACCCTGCGTCCGCGCGATATCCGCCACCTGACCGCCGATATCGCTGATCATCCCGATTTCCTTCAGACGGTTCTGCTCCTTCTCCTTGTCGAAGATTGGGCTGATGCTGTCGTTGGCATGTTCGGTGTCGCGGCTCAGGTTCGCCACATCCTGCTTCTGATTATCCTTGTCGCGAATGATGATGGTGCCGTCAGCCACAGCGGCCTGAGTCGTGCCTTCGGCATGCCCACTGTTGCCCGCCGCCGCAATCATCCCGCCCGGCATATTGCCCTTGAACTGGTCGCCGAAGCTGCCCGCGCCGCTGATACTGATGCCTGAGTGCTGGGTTTTGAAGTCCGCTTCGTTGTGCAGGTCGCTGAAGCCCAGCGTACCGGTATCGAGGCTGTTTTTGTCCGCCGTGGCCGTGGAGGCAATCAGGTCTGCGCCGCCGATGTGCGCCTGGTTTCCGGCAGCGATAACCACGTTACCGCCCGTAGATCCGATGGTGCTGAAGCTCTGGCTCTGCGTGGTGCCCGCCTCGCGTAAATCGTGGGTAGCTTTGCTACTGCCGATACTGATCCCGATACCGCCGGTGTCCATCAGACCGGATTTTTTCTCTTCCTTAGCCCCAGCCGGCGCCTGAACGGCAACTAGCTGGCAGAAGCGGGATTCAGCACCGATACGCCGGTGATGGTCAGCGTGGAACAGGGACGACTGGTGATCGAGCCAGTCAGGGGCTGACGGGTAAAAAGATCCCGGCGTGGTGGCCGGGATTATTTATAGATTTAAGGTTATTATTTTTCTGGATTTATATATGTATACCTACTATCTATTTCCAGACCAAGATCATTCGCTATTTTAAGCACCTGTGTGTACTCATCTTTACTGATCACAACATCATGATCAGCGATGTGATCACATAGCGTTTCGAACGCTAATACATTCTCTGAGAACCCAATATAATCAAGAGCAAAGTCAACTAACGAAGGTTCCAGCCGATCCTTTAATCCTTCACCTAATGATCTAATTTTGTCATTAATATCCATTACACCCACACTATTTCTAAATAGGTTTTAAAGTTGGAGGAGTCGGATTACTATCCGGGAACGCCGTTACTATTTTACCACTAGCTGGCTCGTATACCACACGAACTCTAACACCACCTCGTTCTTCCCAAGCAACCCATCTTGCCGGTCTTCCTGCGTTTGTATACGCTCCGCCAGTTCCTGTCTGGGCAAACCATTGAGTATCGGGTGAAGTAGCTATGTCGCCCACAACATGGACAACCTTGTCTGCTGACCAGCTTTGAGGAAAGACGCTTTTTCCTGGATTCCCAGGACAGCCGGGCCGTGCATAACGCGATATTTTTGCGCGGCGAGTGGATACCGCAGGCGGGATTTACTGACGGGATGCCGATCCGGACCCGGGTGACGCCGGACTGCATCATCATCACCGCCCAGAACACCCGCGAGCTGTACGGCTGCGCCGAAGGCTTAAGCGTCGCGGGCGTCAACCGGGCAAAGATGCTTCAGTGGCTGAAGACCTTCCCCGGCGCGCTTAACGACACCGGCGATCTGCCGGTGATCAAGCGTGGCAAGGGACATTTTTCGGGAGCATAGCCGCTGATAACACGATCCCGGCGCTGGGGCCGGGATCGTCATGTTATATAGTCAGCTTATTCCACTCATGAGATATTTTCAGGTGAGATATAAATAACTCCTTTTATATCATCTGGTAATACACTATATCTCAACGGGTATAGAGGTTTTGATATTAACTTATACTCGCCATTCCTATAGTCATAACTAAATAATCCTTTACGTGACATTTCTATGAATGACTTCAAATAACGAGAGCGCTGTTCCTCATCTGAAAAATCAGGAAGATTGTATTCAATAACCTCGACGTCAGATAAAGGCTCCAGAGAATAGAAGTAATCATAAATTAATTCATAATTATCAATAGATTCTTTAATTTTATCTGGAACTGGGCCTTTCCCACCAGTTGCAAAGTGAGCTAAAAAGCCATCCTGACCGGATAAAAACCAGTCCAAATCATTTTCTAAAAAATCATCATCCATATACATCATTATTCAGCACCAAATATGTTTTTACAGTTTTCACAACGAGGAACCACTTCTCCGGTTCTTGGTCGAATCGCAGGAGTGAACTGAATATCTTTAAGTTTTAAACTTGGATTTGCCAATAAAAGCTCATTTGCTGCTCTAAACTCCGCACAACGGCCTAATGTATTTCCACACGCAGTTTTTACTCCCAACCCGCCTAACTTATCAGCATAGGCCTGCAACTCTGGAGCAACTACGGTAGGTACAGCGCCATTAGATGTCGTCACTATTTTTCCTGTTAGAGGATCAACGGCACCAATTGCTGTCGCTGGTTTGTACTTGCTACCCGCAAAAGAATTTACATATTTATCTAATTGCTTGCTGGCATCATTAAGAAGTGCAGTTTCGCTTTTAGCAAGATTTTTCCCCGCCTGTTCACCTCCCTTAACAATACTATCAATAGCCGACGAACCAGACTTACCCGTAGCCGCTGTTCCCTGAGAAGCCTTTCCGTTTCCTGATGATGGTTTATCTAGTGTAAACGCCACAATCACCGACGCAAGAACCGCTTTGCTCAGGTTGTTCTTGTGCAGCTCTGTATTATTCGCCACCGGTTCAAGTTCAGAGATCGAATAAGCAACCAGTCCCTGACACTGAGTATTACACTCCGGCGAGGCTTGTAGAACTTTCAGTTTCTCCAGCTCTGCTTTCTGCTCATTAACCGGGATAGCTGTAGCAAGGGCTTGTTTTTGCTTATCTGCATCCAGCTTTTTCAGGTCAGACAGTAGCTGTTCTCTCTCGGCCTCCGTCTTCGCATTTGCGTACTTTTCGGTGAAGGTCGTGATGTCCTTATCACCCAAAAAGTTATTCTCCACCGCATTCTTACCGGCACCGGCACCCGTCGCGGCCCCAACTGTATTCCCTGTAGCGATCCCTCCAGCCATACCCGCAGATATGCTCGCCAGCGCACTGACTGTCTGCTTCTGTTCTTCAGAAAGTTTATCTACATTAGGGTAGAGCATATTGGCGATAGCACGTGCCGCCAGCTCTCCGCCCCCTGCACCAATCGCGCCCGCTGCCGCGCTATTTCCCTGAAGCGCAGCAACCGCACCTCCAAGGATCGCGTGTGCTATGGCATTGACAGCAGGGTTATCTTCTGTCGATTTCAGCAGATGCGCCAGCTCCGGTGCTGAAGCCCCCGCCAGTGCACCCGCTAAATTACCGCCCGCGAGCCCCTGAAGCGCTGCAGTTGCTGCCTGGATGCCGCGCTGAATGTCGCTGCCGGTGCCATACTTTTCCTGTTCCTTTTTGTATTCCGGCGTATCACGCAGTTTTGCCAGATATGCCTGCCGCTGTTCTTCCGTCGCATCCGCAGGAACAGGCCCGTATTTATCCTGCGCAGCCTTCAGCGCATTCAATTCCCCCTGCGTCCGCGCGATATCCGCCACCTGACCGCCGATATCGCTGATCATCCCGATTTCCTTCAGACGGTTCTGCTCCTTCTCCTTGTCGAAGATCGGGCTGATGCTGTCGTTGGCATGTTCGGTGTCGCGGCTCAGGTTCGCCACATCCTGCTTCTGATTATCCTTGTCGCGAATGGTGATGGTGCCGTCAGCCACAGCGGCCTGAGTCGTGCCTTCGGCATGCCCACTGTTGCCCGCCGCCGCAATTATCCCGCCCGGCATATTGCCCTTGAACTGGTCGCCGAAGCTGCCCGCGCCGCTGATACTGATGCCTGAGTGCTGGGTTTTGAAGTCCGCTTCGTTGTGCAGGTCGCTGAAGCCCAGCGTGCCGGTATCGAGGCTGTTTTTGTCCGCCGTGGCCGTGGAGGCAATCACTGCGCCATCCAGTTGGGTATGGTTGCCCGCGGTGATATCAAAGCCGCCATCACCGGCGAACATCCCGGTTTGTTCGGCAACAGAGTCAAAGCGGCTCTTCATCTTGTCCTGGGAGGCAGAGATATAGCCGGAGCCCGTCATGCTGCCGAAGGTGAAGCTGCCGCCCGCCGCCACGCTGCTCTGCTTGCTGTCGTATTTGTTGCTGTCCTGCTGGCTGCTCAACAGCAGGTCGTGCCCCACATTGGCGACAATTTTATTGCCGCTAACCTGTGCCCCATTGAGCACGGTGTCATTCCCGCTCTTAATGGTGACGGTCTTGCCGCTGTCGATGGTGGTTTCAGTCCAGTCGGTACCGTTGCCTTTATCTTTGCCATTGGCTGCGTTGACATTGGCAAACACGCTGATACCGGCGCCTTTACCTGCACCAATACTTACGCCGACACCGCCTCCGCTGCTGCTGTTCTTGCCGCTGGACTGTTGAGTGTTAGCAGCCCCACTGAGAATGACGTCATGCCTGGCGTCCAGCAGCGTGTCGCCGCCCGCTTTCACCTGGCTTCCGGCAATAACGATATCGCCGCTGTTCGGGCCCTTACCTTTTCCATTCGCGGTAATGGAGAGATTGTTGCCTGCATTCAGCGTGCTGCCCGTTATCGTATCGCTCTCAGCGTGCTGCTGCGATTTGGATTTCTGCGTGGTCAGCGAGAGGCTGACGCCCATCGCGTTCGGGTCGGCCGTCAGGTCAGCCGCCTCAGCCGCCTGTCCGGCCTGCACACCGGAGAGCACAGTTTTAGTGGCCTGAAGCGCTTTGAGCCGTCCGTCACTTTCCTCTTTGGTATCCTGTGCCGCCGTAACCGCATTATTAATCGCGCTGCCGACAGTGCCCGAAAGCGCCAGCGTCAGCCCACTTTTCTTCTGCTCGAAAGTTTCATCGCGGGTACGTTTGTCGTGGCCCGGGTCGATGATGACGCTACTGCCGCTGAGACTCATGTCCTTACCGGCAATCAGGTCTGCGCCGCCGATGTGCGCCTGGTTTCCGGCAGCGATAACCACGTTACCGCCCGTAGATCCGACGGTGCTGAAGCTCTGGCTTTGCGTGGTGCCCGCCTCGCGTAAATCGTGGGTAGTCTTGCTACTGCCGATACTGATCCCGATCCCCCCGGTGCCCATCAGGCCGGATTTTTTCTCTTCCTTAAAGCGCCAGGAGGTATCCGTGTTGGTCGCGGCCACGATATCGACGTTATTACCTGCGTCGAGCGCCACGCTGTTATCGCCCACTACGGAGGAGCCTTTCACCAGCAGGTTGTTGCCCGCCTGCACGGTGACGCTGTCGCCGGAAAGCAAGGTACCTGCTTCACGGGTCGCACTGTCTTCCTCGATGGTGTGAGTCGTTTTCTTGCTAAGAAACCCTTTTTTGGTCTTTGTCTCTTCCCTGTAGTGGTAATCACTTTCCGTCGCCGTGGTCAGGTTCACATCGCGGCCTGCCGCCACGCCGATATCCCCGCTGGCGGTCACCTGCGCCGCTTCGGCGTTGACGTCGCGTCCGGCGACGATGGTGGTGTTGCCGGAGCTGGCGATTTCGGTCCCCTGCTGGCGCACGGATTCATCGATAACGGTTTTCTTTTTCGAGTGTGAGCTGCTGCCGGTCACAGACTCTTCCGCCAGCAGATTAACGTCGCGCCCGGCCTGGATCCCGACATTCCCTTCCGCCGCGATGCCTGCCGCCTGGCTGGTCACGTCCCGTCCGGCAACCAGCGTTACGTTGTCGCCCGCTGAGATCGTTGTTCTGTCGGCGCTGCTCTGATGACTTTCACTGCCGCCCGTGCGGCTGGTCTGCCCGCTGTCCGCCGCGTTCAGGTTCAGATCATTTTCCGCCACCAGCTGCGCGGTTTTACCCGCATTGATAGCGCTCGCCGTCACGTTCAGATCGTTGCCCGCCTGCATTACCGCGTTACCGCCCGCCGTAATGCTGCTACCCTGATTTGAGGTGGAGGATGTACTGGTGTTTTTCTGGCCCCAAACACCTGATCGGCTGCTGCTGTCGGTTATCTGGTTAGCGGCGATATTGATGCTATTGCCGGCATCCATGGCGAGGTCACCGCCCGCGTTTACTTTCGCGCCGGTGATATTGATGTCGTTCGCCGCTGCCATATAAAGACCATCGCTGGCGCTGATGGAGGCGGTTTGTCCGACATCGGTGCCACTTATGTGGACACTTTCGCGACGGCTGTCACCGCCCACGCTCCACTGCTGCGTACGGGTGATGTTGTTGATGCTGCCATCGGTGCTTTCCAGTTGTACCGTCTTACCGCTGATGACGGAGCCGATATTATTAATATCGGCCAGCGCGCTCAGGTCCAGCCCGCCGCCAGCCCGGATGAGACCCGCGTTGAGGTTGTTAATGCTGTTGCTGCTGTCGATGGTAAGGCCATTCTGCGCCAGCAGAGCACTGCCGCTGTTGGTAACGTTATCGCCCGCTAACTGCACGTTATTGCCGCTAATCACGCTACCGCTCTGCACCGTCACATCTTTTGGCGACAGATAGACTTTTGGCACCATCACCGTCTGTCCGTTAATCGTGGCGGTTTCATACCAGAGAATACTGTGGTCGAGCGCCGCCACCTGGTCGGCGGTCAACGCCACGCCAAACGTCAGACCGAGCGAGCGTTGCGCGCTGGCGGCGTTGTCCATCAGGTAACGCATCTGGTCGAGGTCTGACCCCAGCCCATTGATGTAGCGCTGCCCGGTCTGGTTCAGTACATAGTTTGACGCATAGCGGGTATCAAACGCCGCGTCGCCAAGGAAGCGGTAGTCCTTGTCCGGATTCAGGTTGAGGCGGCCAAGCATGTACGAAGAACCGAGGAACTGACTGACATCGGTATACTGGCTACCCGTCTCACGTGGGGCCGTGCCCGGGTTCATGCCGAGCAGGTTGTACAGGTCGCCAAACAACGACGGATCGAGCTGACCCAGACCGTCGAGTTTTGGGTTAACGGTGATGAGATACGGGCTGTCCGGATCGGTCGACGGCACAAAGTAGCCATTATTACCGGAAGGCAGTGGGTAGTTGCTATCCATGCCGCCGGGGGCGAGTACGGTACCTTCGCCGATAGTTTGGCTGGCGGTACTGTCTTTCCAGTCTGGAGCGGTGATAGCCGGGGTTGCAGCCTCCATAAGCGCCTGCTGGCTCGCGTCGCTACCGATGCTTTGCGCTGAAGGCGTATTCAGGTTTGGGGCAACGATGGTGTTGCTGATCTTGTCGGCATTAGACATCGTATTGGTATTGCTGATGTCACTGTTGAAGTTGGCTGAGACGTTGCCGCCCGCCTGAATAACCGCGCGGTAAATTTCGCCGAGCTCTGTACTTGAATCATGTCCTTTAAGCGTAAACGCAATGGACGTGCTTTCAGGCATAACATCATGATACTTATTTCCGTCCGTCGGATAACGCCCCCCCGGCTCGACTGCGTATCCATATCCGCGTGAATCGTACTGATAGACGAACCAGTCAGTAACTGTACCTGACTGCCAACTCTGGTTATTAAGGGTGCCCCCGGTCAGACTGACATTACCATTCGCCAAAATATTACTGGCAAAATTCTCCAGTGAGCCTGCATCGATCGTGAGATTTTTGCCGGAGCCAATTCTGGATGCTCCGCCGTTGCTGGTAACGTCAGTTCGCGTCTGACTACTGATGAACTTTTGCTCTGCCGAACCGGCATACATTGCATAGTAAAACTGATTCCAGTGGACATAGTTACAGGCTCCATGGCCGTTACATGGCCCCACCTGTCTTTCTGCCACCCGGCTGGTCATTCCATAAGTACCGTCGGCAAGCTGGCTGATATCGACGTTAATCATCGAATTCCCCATCCCCGGAATACTCTGTCCACCATCGATATGCGTTGTTTTTGTCGTTAGCCCATCCCGCGTATTCAGCAAATGCCCGGTCTTGATGGTGATATCACCGTTAATAGTCTCAATATTACCGGAGCTATTAATCACTTCGGCATTCGCCGCGCCGCTGGCGTCTTTCTGCATCACCAGGTTATTGCCTGCCAGCATATCGCCATGCAGGTTCTGGATGCTGTTGGCGTAAAGGGCGAGATTATTACCCGCATACAGCAGGGCGGTGTTGACGATCGCACCTGTCGCGTTCAGGAGCAGATTGCCCGCCGTGCCGGTAAAACCGTCGAGGATGATACTGCCCCGGCTGGCCAGGCTGACGTCCCCGCCCGCCTGCAGAGTGCCGCTGGCGTTCATGGCAATCTGGCTGCCGGAAAGCGAAGCGGTACCACCGCCTGCCGTAAGCTGGCCGTTATTCGTCAGCTTACCCGCCGCGTCCAGGGTAATGCCGTCACCCTGCAGGGTGGCATTGTTGGTGATATCCCCCCGGGTACTGACAGAAAGCTGTTTGTTCGAGGCCACCACCCCCTGTGACGTCCAGCTGTTGACCAGCTTCAGCGTCAGGTTACCGAGCGCCACAATCTGGCCCGCGCCGCTGAGGGAGACCGTTTCGGCCAGCAGGTCACCGCCGCTGAACAATTTGCCATTCTCATTATTGATGGTGCTGGCGTTGATGCTCAGCCCCTGATTACCCAGCAGCGTGCCGCCGTTGTTGACGAATTGCGCGTTTACGTTCAGCTGTGCGGCCTGGAAGGTACCGCTGTTGGTCAAACTGTCACCTGTGAGCGTCGCCTGGTTCGCCGCCAGCACGGTACCGCTGCTGGCAAACTTCGCCACGTTCAGCACCAGGTTCGTGGCCTGTAGCCAGCCGCTGCCGCTGTAGTCCGGCGTGGTGAATACCAGGCCACCGCCGGAGAGAATTTTGCCGTCGTTGCGGGCCTGCGTTGCCGCGCTGAGCGTGGTTTTACCGTTGCCCTGAATCGTGCCGTCATTCATGAGCGATGGCGCAGTGATGCTGAGCGCGTCCTGGCTGAGGATAACGCCGTTCGTCTGGTTGGTGAGTGCGTTCAGCAGAGTGAGCGTCAGAGCGCTATCGCCCTGAATGCGACCGCTGTTGATCAGTGTACTGGCGCTGAGTTGGGTATCAGCCCCCTGAAGCTGCCCGCTGTTGCTGATGTTACCGGCTTTCAGCGCCAGCTTACCGCCAGTCAGCAGTTTGCCCTGCTGCTGCAGGCCGCCATGCAGCGTGACGCTCAGGCCGTTAACACCGCTGATTTCACCGTCGTTGCTGAGCGAATTCCCTTCCACCTCCAGCGTTTTCGCACTGATAAGCCCTTGGTTGCTCAACGCCTTACCGGTCAGGCGAGCATCGCCCAGGGCGGTGATTTTACTGCCGGTAACGGCAGTGATGTCATCGCTCAGGGTCAGCGCTAAATCGATCGCGCTCTGGATGGCCCCGTGGTTAGTCAGCCGGGCGCCATCAAGAATGATGTTCTGCCCCTGTATTCGTCCGCCGTTGGTGATATCGCCGGCGGAGAGAGTCAGCTCACCTTGACTCAGTAAATCGCCAGTATTAGCGAATGCGCCAGCGCTGTTCAGCGTCAGCGCGTTCAGCCCGATAATGGTCCCCTGGTTACTGATATCGTCCTGGGTCAGGCTCAGGGTTTTCCCCTGAAGCGTACCATTGCTGCTGATCTGGTTACCGCTAAGCGCCATGTCGCCGGATGCAAGCAGGCGACCATGGTTCGTCAGCGCCGGCGCAGCCAGGGCGAAACGCCCCTGACTCATCAGGTCGCCGTTATTGTTCAAGGAAGCGGTGAGCGTGCCTTCAAGTTCGCCCGTTGCCAACGCCGATCCGCTGTGGATCCAGCGGTCTGCATCAACCGAGACATCCCTGCCCTGGGTTATCCCGCCGGTGACCAGCGTGTTGCCATCAAGGGATAAATGACCCGCCGTCAGCCAGCGTCCGTTTGCCCCCTGCGAAAGGCTGTCGCCGGAAAGGGTCAGTGCGTGACGGCCCTGAAGCAGGCCGTCACTGCTCAGCGTGGTCGCCTGAATATCCAGCGTGTCAGCGATGATTTTGCCTGAATGACTTAGCACGTCCGCCGTCATTATCAGACCGCTGTCACTGCTAATAAGTCCGCTGTTGCGAATATCCGGCACAGACAGCGCCAGGTTTGCCGCGCTGTACAGCGTGCCGTTCAGCTGGTTGTCCAGCGCTTGCGTGTTAATCAGCAGTGCGCTGGCGCCCTGGATCAGCCCGCTGTTGGTCAGGGTTTGCGACTGCGTGTTCATGCTGGAAGCAACGAGTACGCCGCTATTGGTCAGCGCAGGCGCATTCAGGTTGATTTCGGCCGCGCTGCTTTTGCCGCTGTGGTTGAGCTTTTCGCGGGCATTCACCGTCATGGTTTTTTGTGCCGCCTGCGTGCCCGAAAGCACCATTTCCCGCGCGCTGAGGCTGAGATTATTACCGCTTTGAAGTTGCCCGCCCGCCGCGGTAGCAAGCCTGTCGCCCTGCAGCAGAAGATCGCTTCCGGCGCTGGTTTCACCGTCCAACGTCGCCGTGGCGGTATTCAGCGTCATGGCGGCATCGCTGTGGATCAGCGAATTTTTGCCGGAGGTCAGATTCTGCGTAGCGATCGTCAGCCCCTGGGCACCGGACAGCACGCCGTTCTGCGTCACATCCTGCGCCTTCAATGCCAGCACCGCATCGCTCACCAGCGAGCCCGTGTTGATAAGCTTCCCGCTGGCGGTGATGTCCGCTTTTCCCTTCGCGCCGATACTGCCGCTTTGGGTAAAATCGTGAGTATTGACGGTCAGGTCGCTACCGCTCAGCAGCGAACCGGCATTGCTGAGCGTAGAGCTGCCCACGTTCAGGGAAGCGCCCTGAACGGAACCGCTATTATTCAGCGCGCTGGCATTCAGCTGAGCGCTGTTACGCGCCAGCAGCTTGCCCCCTACCGTCAGGGTGTTGCTGCTTACCGTCAGGTTTTGCCCGGCTATCATCTGCCCTTGCGTTTTCAGCGTATCGCTGGCTTTAGCCTCGATATGGCGGGCGGCGTTAATCTGGCTGGAGGTATCCTGGCTAATATTTTTCGCGGTAAGCGTCGTATCGCGTCCGGCAGTCAGCTTTTCATTAGCGTTTGAAATCGCGCCATTGGCAGTCAGTACCAGGTCGCCGTCGCTATTGAGTGAACCGTTGCTCAGGGCAATGTCGCCCTGGCTGCTCAGCGACATATTGCCGCTGGCTTTGTGATCGCCCGTCAGGGTCAGGTTTTCACCTTTAGCGGACAGCGCACCGCCGGCGAGGCTTTGGTGTACGCTGAGACTGCCGCTGGCATCCAGGGTGATATCGCCCTGGCGCGCGTTAAGATTGCCGAGGTTAACCCCGACACCTTTCTCACTCGACACCATCCGGATCCGATTGGCGTACATACCGCCAAGTGCGCCGGTATCGACCGCCACCGATGGCGCTTTACCTTCTCCCAGCTGCGCCTGTACGCTGCCGTCTGTACCAACGCGGTTGGCCCCGGCCACCACGTTTAAATCCTTAGCATGAATGGCGGCATTCACTTCGGTTGCGCGTGAAATGATCGACAACGCATCGCTGCCGCTGGCATCAAGCCCCTGCCCCTCAATGGTGATGCTGCCTTTTTTCACGTCCAGCGCCTGTAAATTGCCGCTGGCGTCAAAAACAGGTTTTCCCGTGGTCAGCGTTGCCTGGGGGGTATTGATAAACCCGCAGCCATTACAGGTGATGCCATACGGGTTAGCGACCATGACATTCGCCGCTTTGCCCGCAACTTCCGTATACCCCTGCAGATGTGAGCGGTTGCCGCCGGTCACTTCGTTGATGATGCCCTTTGCTTCTTTGCCCGCTTTCAGGTTGGCGTTACCGTTAATCAACCCGCCAAGCTGCGTCTGATTGAGCTTACCCGTGGCGTTATTGAGGATCAGTCCCTCTTTGCCGACGTTGTAATCCTTAAACCGGTTGTGCGAAATTCCGGCCCCGTTCGGTGTGGCAATATTCACGACCGGCACGCCATTCGCCGCTTTATCCGTGGAGGTATTGCCCGTTGGCGTCAGCGTGGCGGAAATCGCAGGTAGCAAAGGTTGTCCGGCGAGCAGGACGCTTAATACATAGCTGAGCACGCGGTAGGCAAAGCGGACGGGAGGCTGTTTCATGGCGATAATCCCTTAAAACGCGACGGCAACGCGATAGTAAATATTGACGTGATCCGGGCCAAGCCAGTCCGGGTAAACAAGGGGCAGTCCGACGGTAAACGCGGTGGAAACGTGGCCATTGGCGGTATTGAGCCCAACAGCCGTGCCCCACAGAGTGCCAGCTGAATAGCGATCCAGCTTGTCGGAATGCAGCCAGCCGCCATCAACAGCAGCCAGCGCGCTGACCTGGCCTATCACCGGCAGTATGAACAGGGTGTAGTTGAGCTCATTTCGCCAGTACGCGCCGTTATCGCCGGAGATACTTTGTTCTTTAAACCCGCGCACCGAGCTTTCGCCGCCGATGGTCATGCGTTCGCTACCGTAGAGGCGGTCCGGTGACCACTGCCCGTAGGCGCTCGCCAGCCACCACAAGTTTTCAGCTACCGGGCGCTGGAAGCTGGCGTTCAGGCTCCATTTACGGAACTGCGCTTTCGGTAAATCACCATTTTTACTGCCGTCGCTGTCGGCATCCAGCCATGGCATACCGCGGCTGAAGGTAGGGTTAAACGTGGCTATGCCACCAAATATTTTCTGAGTATGGTTCAGGCCAAACAGCAGGCTGGTCAGTTTGCGACTGCTGCTTTGCAACAGGACATCGTCCAGATAATTATGATTGATGCGATGGCTCAGGCCCAGGGAGATACCCGTCTTGATATTACCGTTGCGGAACAGCACGTGTGACAGATTCACCCGGTGTGTTTCGGTATCGCCGGTCGAACGCCAGCGGTAGCCGTTGTTATCGATGGTGCTGAGATAGTTGTTCCAGCTGTAGCTATAGTCCAGCAGGCTGTAGCCGTAGGGCACGCTGACGCCCGCAGCAAAATTTTGTGCATCTTTTGTATTCGAAAACGCGCTGCTGCGTCCACCGTAAACAAACCAGTTATCGGCCAGACCTAACAGGTTGTTACCGCTCAGCCCTGCGTTAATTTGCCCGACGCCCGTATTCTTCTGGCCGCTATTATCAAAACTGACTGAGCCGGAAAGAGGAAATTCTGGCGTGGCGGTCAAATGAACAATCGACCATCCCTGCTTATCGCCCGGTAATATTTCAATCTGCACCGGCGTGGTACGGGTGCGGTTAATTTGCTCCATACCCTGTTCAATATCACGCAGATTTAGAATACGCCCTTCCAGCCCTGGAAAGGTCATTTTCAGCTCACGCTCGGGCGCGCCATCCATGTGTATTTTCTCCAGCCGACCTTCCAGAATAGCCAGATGCAGCTCACCAGAACGTAAATTCTGTTCCGTCAGAAAAGCACGGCTGGTTATATATCCGCGGCTGATATACCAGTCCGAAACTGTATTAGTAAGCTGATTAATACGGGCCATATTCAGGCATTGGTTCACCCAGGGCGCAAGGAGTTTTCGCTGCCTGCGATCATCAATAAGGGTGGTCCCTTCCAACACAATGCGATTGATGGTGAAACATGGCCCGGATGCTGGCACAGGCGGTTCAGCCGGAGAGGGGCGAGCCAGCGGCGCTGTGCGCTCCAGCGATTCACGCTGCTGTTGGTTCTGAAGAAGCAATTGCTGCTGCTGCTGTTCGATGCTGTTGCGGTCTGCTGGCGATAACGGGGCTGCGAAAACTGGCTGACTCAGAACCAGCAATATCCCTGCCAGATATAAAACCTTCATCCCTGTTCCTGTATGCCTTTGTTATTTACGTTATGATTGTATTTTGTGACATTAACTTACATTTCTGGTCACATTACACCCAATGGCGGATGAATAAAACAGCAAGAGCGCAAACTTGTACTATTTTCAGAATATTGCAGTCTTTTCTCAGAACTATTCTTAATAAAAATAAAAACGGGTTATTGAAAACGGAATATATTCGGGACAGAGCCGAAATGAAGGGGCATGAACAGAATGAATATATCGACAGGTCGTCACTTCTGAAGCGACCGGCAAATATCAACCTGGTCACTTCCATAAATCAGGTAAAGCAAGTGCTATGAAAATGGGAACGTTGTGATTAACGGCTTTCAGATGAGGCGGCCTATCTTAAACAGCCAAAGCGGGTCGATACACTGAATGCTCTGCTGGAGGCCATATTAGAAAGCGTTAGAAAGCAAAAAGGCCATGCTAATGAATAGCATGGCCTCGAATAGTGGCGGAACGGACGGGACTCGAACCCGCGACCCCCTGCGTGACAGGCAGGTATTCTAACCGACTGAACTACCGCTCCGCGTTGTTGTTCCGTTGGGAACGAGGCGAATATTACGGTTTCCCTACATCGTCGTCAACGCTTTTTCTTCACTTTTGAATCGTTTGCTGCAAAATTAGCCCACCCGCCTATTTTTAGCGCATATTGTCGGCAATCAGGCGCGCCACAGGCAGCTTCCGCCCTTCTTCTGCACCAGATCGAGACGCGATTCATGGTCCGCCAGCTCGCTGTCAGAAGCATAAACCACGCGTAATTTACTGGCGGCGCGGACAACGCGCTGTATTCCAATATCGCCGGCCTGCTGTTGGCCTTCCCCTTCCATCGAAAACGCCATGCTGGTCTGCCCGCCGGTCATCATCAGATAGACGTCAGCCAGAATCTGGGCATCGAGCAACGCCCCGTGCAGCGTACGCTTGCTGTTGTCTATTTCATAACGTGAACAGAGCGCATCGAGGCTGTTACGCTTGCCGGGGAACATCTTGCGCGCCAGCGCCAGGCTATCGGTGACCTTACAAAAGGTTTCCGTTTTCTCAATGCCGCGGTTCAGCTTTTTGAATTCATAATCCATAAAGCCGATATCGAACGATGCGTTATGGATGACCAGCTCCGCGCCGCGGATATACTCCATGAACTCATCGGCAACGTCGGCAAATGTCGGCTTATCCATGAGGAACTCATCGGCAATACCGTGAACGCCGAAGGCCTCCGGGTCCACCAGCCGATCGGGCTTCAGATAAACATGGAAGTTATTACCGGTGAGGCGACGGTTGATCACCTCTACGGCGCCGATCTCGATGATCTTATGCCCTTCATAATGGGCGCCGATCTGGTTCATACCGGTGGTTTCGGTATCGAGAACAATCTGTCGTGTAATTGCAGTGCTCATAGCGGTCATTTATGTCAGACTTGTCGTTTACATATCGATTTCAATTACAGGAAGTCTACCAGAGATGCTCAAACAGGTAGAAATTTTCACCGATGGTTCTTGCCTGGGGAATCCAGGGCCTGGCGGCTACGGCGCTATTATGCGCTATCGCCAGCATGAAAAAACCTACAGCGCGGGCTACCGCCTGACGACTAACAACCGCATGGAACTGATGGCTGCCATCGTCGCTCTCGAAGCGCTTAAAGAGCATTGCGAAGTGGTGCTAAGCACCGATAGCCAGTACGTCCGCCAGGGGATAACCCAGTGGATCCATAACTGGAAAAAACGCGGCTGGAAAACCGCGGACAAAAAGCCGGTTAAAAATGTCGATCTGTGGAAACGTCTTGATGCCGCTCTCGGCCAGCATCAAATTAAGTGGGAATGGGTCAAAGGCCATGCCGGGCACCCAGAAAACGAACGCTGTGACGAACTCGCGCGCGCTGCGGCGTCTAACCCCACGCTGGACGACGTCGGCTACCAGCCGGAAAGCTAATTTCCCCCGTCGCGCCACTGCCTGGTGGCGCCAACGGCCGGACGCAGCTGCGTCTTCGCCTTCCCGGACTTCATCGGATTTAGCGTCAGCGGAATGGTTCTTTTCCGCGCGACGATCATCTGCAAACACCCCAAAGCCGGCAGATGTGTACTTAACATTTTTCCCCCCTGCTTCGACCAGGGCAGCACCTGATAGCGACCGTAGTGCAGCACTTCAAAATTGAGCAGCGCCAGCCAGTCAAGCTGTCGCGTCATGGTAAACATGCGGCTGTTATAGGGGATAGTTTTTCGCAGAATCGGCGTCACCTTGCGCAATCCGACGAGGCTCATCGGATTAAAGGCGGTCAAAATCATCCAGCCATCGTCAATCAGCACGCGGTCAGCTTCCCGCAACAGCCGGTGCGGATCGCTGCACCATGGCAAAGTATGCGCCAGTAAACAGGCATCCACAGATTTGGCGGCGAAAGGAAGATACAGCGGGTCGGCTTTGACCTGGATAGGACTTCCCCCCAGCGAAACGTTCACCTGATGGGAGATCGCGCAGGCTTCGGTATTGATTTCCGCGCTCAGATTGCCAATCTTAAGTAGATGAAAGCCATATAATTTAGCCAGCCACGGTTTCATATGCCGTTCCAGCGACTCGCGATAGTATTCACCCCACGGCATACTGGACCAATGCTCTGGAGCTGTAATTGTATGAGGTATCCTTGCCGGCTTCATCGCAACCTTCCGCAACGCTTTGAGAGGTAATTTATGAATCTTATCAGTATTCCTGCATTTCAGGACAACTACATCTGGGTTCTTAGCGACGATAGCCATCGTTGTGTGATAGTCGACCCGGGCGAAGCCGCGCCGGTACTCGCGGCCATTGAAGAAAACAACTGGCAGCCAGAAGCGATTTTGTTAACCCACCACCACCACGATCATGTTGGCGGCGTGAAAGAACTGCGGCAAAAGTTCCCGCAACTTGTGGTTTACGGGCCGGCAGAAACCCAGGATAAGGGAAGCACGGATATTGTATCTGATGGCGATAGCATTACTGTTTTGGGCCGCGAATTTTCTATTTTCTCCACTCCCGGTCACACATTAGGACATATCTGTTTCTACAGCGAACCTTATCTATTTTGTGGCGATACAATGTTTTCCGGAGGCTGTGGCAGACTGTTCGAAGGTACAGCAGACCAAATGTATCAATCATTTATGAAAATAAACGCCCTTCCCGCTGACACACTAATTTGTTGCGCACATGAGTACACTTTAGCAAACATGAAGTTTGCATTGAGTATCCTGCCAGATGATATGGATATAAAGGATTACTACCATAAAGTTAATGAGTTACGCGCAAAAAACCAAAAGACACTACCCGTTACTCTGAAAAATGAACGCCGTATAAATTTATTTTTACGTACGGATGACAATGATTTAATTAAAGAAATAGCCAAAGAAACAAATTTGCAACACTCTGCGCAGAGATTTGCATGGTTAAGGTCAAAGAAAGATGACTTCTGAGATTTAACGCTTGTCATCCTCGGCCTTCACCGTTATCCTTGCTCGTCTTTTAAGCAACTATTGACACACACATGAAGGCACGAGCGATATTACTCGCCTCTGTCCTGCTGGTAGGGTGCCAGGCGTCGAAGCACGACGGCACCGTAGAACAGCGAGCACAGAGCCTTTCTGCAGCTGGTCAAGGGGAAGCAGGCAAGTTCACAAGTCAGGCGCGATGGTTAGATGATGGAACCCTCTACGCGCAAGACCAGGATCTGTGGACTTCCATAAGCGACGAGCTAAAGATGGGAATTCCGGAAAACCCCCGGATTCGCGAACAGAAACAGAAGTACTTACGTAATAAGAGCTATCTCCACGATGTAACTTTACGGGCTGAACCGTATATGTACTGGATAGCCGGGCAAGTTAAGAAACGTAACATGCCAATGGAACTGGTATTACTACCCATAGTGGAGAGCGCTTTTGACCCACACGCGACGTCTGGCGCCAATGCCGCAGGCATTTGGCAGATCATTCCGAGCACAGGGCGCAATTATGGTTTAAAACAGACCCGCAGTTACGATGCGCGTCGTGATGTCGTCGCGTCTACTACCGCGGCGCTGGACATGATGCAACGTCTGAACAAAATGTTCGACGGCGACTGGTTACTGACCGTCGCAGCCTATAACAGCGGCGAAGGCCGGGTGATGAAGGCCGTGAAGGCGAACCGTTCGCGTGGTAAACCCACCGATTTCTGGTCGCTCTCGCTGCCGCATGAAACCAAGGTCTACGTACCAAAAATGCTGGCTTTGAGCGATATTCTCAAAAACAGCAAGCGTTACGGCGTGAAGCTGCCAACGGCTGATGAAAGCCGGGCGCTGGCGCGCGTTCGCCTCGATAGTCCGGTTGATATTTCTCAACTCGCGGACATGGCAGGAATGCCGGTTAGCAAGCTGAAAACCTTCAACGCTGGGGTAAAGGGGTCAACGCTTGGCGCTAGCGGGCCAAAGTACGTCATGGTGCCTCAGAAGCACGCAGCTCAACTGCGTGAATCTCTGGCCTCTGGCGACATTGCCGCCGTACAGCCGACGCTGCTTGCTGACAATACGCCGCTGACCAGCCGTAGTTATAAGGTACGTTCTGGCGATACGATTTCCGGGATTGCTTCGCGTCTCGGCGTCACCACCAGGGATCTACAGCAGTGGAACAACCTGCGCGGTTCTGGGCTTAAAGTCGGGCAAAATCTGGTTGTCGGCGCAGGCAGCAGCGCGCAACGTCTGGCGAACAACAGCGATAGCATCACCTATCGTGTTCGTAAGGGCGACTCGCTGTCGAGCATCGCAAAACGCCACGGCGTCAATATCCGCGACGTTATGCGCTGGAACAGCGATACAGATAACCTGAAGCCAGGGGATCAGCTGACGTTGTTTGTGAAGAACAACGACAGACCTGAATCCTGATTTCAGGATAATGAGAAAGGCACCGATTCCCCGGTGCCTTTTTTATTGCCAGCGTTACACTGCTTTATGCGCTTCAAACATGATGGTATCGCTGGTAAACGATCCGTCCTGCTGTAATTCGAAGTAGGCTTTAACCTCCGCCGATGCGCTCTGCTGATATAAGCGAATCGCCTCCGCCAGCGCCTCGGGCGTGCGCATCCGCGCGACCCAGGAGCTAAACTCCAGCGGCAGACGGTCGGTCAATAAATGATTAATCGCCAGACCTGCGTCGTTGGCCAGCGCCAGCCACTCGCCGCTGGAGTAATTACGCACGTGCGAAGTGTCGCGCAGGGCTTCTACGGTCTGCAGCCAGACATCACGTACCGGATGCCCCGGAGACATCACGTCCATGATGATCATCACCCCGCCCGGCTTCAGCACGCGTTTCACCTCGCGCAGCGCCTGGCCGACATCATGCCAATGGTGAGCGGAGTAGCGGCTAATCACCACATCAAAACTGTCGTCGGCAAACGGCAGCTTTTCAGCATACCCCTGCTGAGTCACAATGTTGGTAAAGCCTTTGTCTTTTGCCGCCTGAGCGACAACCTCCAGCATCTGGCTCGATAAATCATACGCGGTAACCTGCGCTACCTGGCCGGCAGCGGTAAAGCTGGCGTGCCCTGCCCCGCATCCCATATCCAGCAACGTTGCCCGCGGGAAATCCGCCAGCCGTTCCGCCAGACGCTGCAGATCGCGCCCGGAGGCGTGCACGGCGCTGGTCAGATAGGCGCTTGCCTGTGAGCCAAACTGCTTTTCGACGTTGTCATGATGAGAGCGTGTTGTCATTGTGTTGTCCTTCGGTGGTTTGAGTAATAAAGGGCAGCATCGTGCTGAACGCAGACCTGCCCGATGGCAGGCCTGACATACCTTAATTAATCAGGCTTGCCGGGACTGAATTCGACTAGTAGCGGGTTGTGATCGGAGGCGCGGGTCACCAGCACGGAAGCATCGTGCACGCTTAATCCACGGTAGAACACAAAATCGAGCGGGCGACCAAACGCGCGGCGGCGCTGATCGTCAGAGAAACGAACTTCGCGTAACGACATCTCACGCGCAAAGCGATACAACGCGTTCATCCGCGGGCGGCTCCAGGCGTTGAAATCACCAGCCATGATTACCGGCCCGCTGTGATGGGCAATCTGATCGCCAATTGGCAGCAGCTGTTTACTATAAACATCGACGCCGAGACTAAAATTAACCGCGTGAATATTCACCACCATCAACAGCCGCGCATCGGGCAGCGGATAAACGGTCACTAACGCCGATTTAGGCAAACGTAAAATAGGTTCGCGCTCGCGCAACGGACAGCAATAGATGGGGTGAGCGGAGGCCAGCGTCATCACGCCGGAAGGATGCTGCGGCAATACCAGGGCCGGCACCTGATCGGCGGCCAGATAGTTTGAAGTCGCGAACCTGACCAGTTCCGGGGTAGTTTGCGCCTCTTGCAACAGGACCAGATGCGCGTCTTTGCCGAAATTTTTGAGTACCGACTGCCATTCAGCACGCTGCTGCTTAAAAATATTCCACACCAGCACGCGAATTTTCTCATCGCTGCTTAACGGCGCGCCGGCGGGATAAACCGGAC
Source organism: Klebsiella sp. 141153 (assembly GCF_032601995.1). Classification (NCBI taxonomy): domain Bacteria; kingdom Pseudomonadati; phylum Pseudomonadota; class Gammaproteobacteria; order Enterobacterales; family Enterobacteriaceae; genus Klebsiella; species Klebsiella sp. 141153. The sequence goes on from NZ_JAQIRJ010000005.1 coordinate 408,898, forward strand.
TGACGCCCGCAAACGCCCCCGGAGGCAAGATTCTCTCCGCGGGTTGTCCGGCGACATAGCGCATGGCATAGGTATTCTTTCGCAATTTGGGCATTGAACCTCGATAACAGGAAACCAGCCCGACTGCGGCTGGTTCTTCTGTTATAGGGATTTTCCCATACACTTTCAATGCAATTTGCGAGAAAGCCTTATCCTTCGACAGAAACGGCTGCCGAACGGCGTGGAGATTTATCTAAACGACCGCTCAGTACGACCAGCAGCAAAGCAACCAGCACAATCAGCGCGCCGATCCACGGCGTCTGGGCCAGACCATACCATTCAACCGCCTGTCCACCAATGACCGACCCAAGGGCAATACCGATATTGAAGGCGGCGATATTCAACCCAGAGGCGACATCAACGGCGCCCGGCGTGTACTGTTCTGCCTTTTGCACCACATAGACCTGCAGACCCGGAACGTTGCCGAAGGCGAAAATCCCCATCACCAGCACCGTTGCCAAAGCAGCGTAGTGCAGGCTGGCGGTGAGCTGGAAGACCAGCAGCAGCACGACCAACGCAGCGAAGATAAATTTCAACGCGGCGACAGCGCCATGTTTATCAGCCAGTTTACCGCCCCATACGTTACCGATAGCGACGGAGATACCGTAACCCAGCAGGATCCAACTGACCGCCGACGGGCTAAAACCAGCCAACTCCTGCATCATTGGCGCAAGGAAAGTAAATGCGGTAAACACGCCGCCATAGCCCAGCGCGGTAATCGCGTAGATCATCAACAGGCGCGGATGGGTCAAGACTTTCAGCTGATCGCGCAGGCTGGCGCCGGCGCGGCCCGGAATATTATTTGGCACCAGAATCAAGCTGCTGATAAGCGCAATGACGCCAAGAATCGATACCGCGAGGAACGTTTCCCGCCAGCCAAAATGCTGACCGATGAAAGTCCCGAAAGGCACCCCGGTTACCAGCGCGACCGTCAGGCCGCCGAACATGATAGCAATGGCCGAGGCGGCTTTCTCTTTTGGCACCAGGCTAGTGGCGATTGTCGAGCCGATTGAGAAAAACACGCCGTGCGCCAGGCCGGTCAGCAGGCGGGCCACAATTAAAGTGCCATAACCCGGTGCCTGCCACGCCAACAGGTTGCCGGCGGTAAACAACACCATTAGCGCCAGCAGGAGTTGCTTACGCGGCATACGGCCGGTCAGGGCAGTCAGTACCGGCGCGCCAACGGCCACACCCAGTGCATAGATGGAAACCAGCAGGCCCGCAGACGGCAGCGAGATAGCCAGTTGTTCGGCAATGGTCGGTACCAGACCGACGATCACAAATTCGGTAGTGCCAATAGCAAAGGCACCGATGGTTAATGCAAGTAGCGCCAGTGGCATAATTTACTCCGTAGCATCAGGATTAAGATGACACGTAGTATGAAGGGATGTTTAAATAACAAAAACCATCAAAATCTCAATAGAATTTTGCTATAGGTGCAACAATGAGAGCCACGTCAGAAGAGATCGCTATCTTCGTCGCCGTAGTGGAAAGCGGCAGTTTTAGCCGGGCGGCCGAGCAGCTCGGGCAGGCAAACTCTGCCGTCAGCCGGGCAGTCAAAAAACTAGAATCAAAGCTAGGCGTTAGTTTATTAAACCGGACCACGCGCCAGCTGAGCCTGACAGAAGAAGGCGAGCGTTATTTCCGCCGCATGCAGGTGGTGTTGCAGGAGATGGCGGCTGCTGAAAATGAGCTTTTAGAGACCCGTACCACCCCTCGCGGCTTGCTCCGCGTGGATGCCGCTACGCCGGTGATGCTGCATTTTTTAATGCCGCTGGTAAAACCGTTTCGTGAACGTTATCCGGAAATGACGCTCTCGCTGGTTTCCTCGGAAACCTTCATTAATCTTATAGAGCGTAAAGTCGACGTCGCGATCCGCGCAGGTACCCTAACCGATTCCAGCCTGCGCGCCCGCCCGCTATTCAATAGTTATCGCAAGATCATCGCCTCACCTGATTATATCGCCCGCTACGGCACGCCGGTGAATGTGGAAGATCTTGCGGATCACCTCTGTCTGGGGTTCACCGAACCCGTCTCGTTAAATACCTGGCCTATCGCCGCCAGCGATGGCCAATTACTGGAAGTCGGTTGTGAACTTACCTCTAACAGTGGTGAAACGCTAAAACAACTCTGTCTTAGCGGCAATGGTATTGCCTGCCTATCGGATTATATGGTGGATAAAGAGATTGCCAGCGGGGAGTTTGTGGAGCTACTTGCCGACAAGCGCTTGCCGGTGGAGATGCCTTTCAGTGCGGTGTATTACAGCGACAGAGCCGTCAGCACGCGCATCAGGGCATTTATTGACTTTCTTAGTGAGCACGTCAAACAGCTCCCGAAGGAGCTGTAAAATAACTATCGTCCGGCAGCGGCATCAACCGCCTGCCGGAATCGGTGGATTAATCCCACTTCGGCGCCAGACCTTCCGGACTTACCAGACGGTCATTGCAATCCAGTGCGGCAATCGCTTTACGATCTTCATCATCCAGCTTCAGATCCAGCGCTTTCAGGTTGCTCGCCAGATTTTCACGCTTGGTGGAAGATGGAATAACCGCATAACCTTCGCCCATCGCCCACGCCAGGATAACCTGTGCCGGGGTCGCATTATGTTTCGCCGCGATACGGGCAATCACTTCATCTTTCAGCGCCTTACCGTAGGCCAGCGTCATATAAGAGGTGATGTGGATACCGTGTTCACGCGCCCAATCCACCACTTTACGGTTCTGCAGGTACGGAGACAGTTCAACCTGATTAGTCGCGATATTTTCAGCGCCAACGGCGGCGATCGCACGCTCCATCAGCGGAATGGTGAAGTTAGAGATACCGATCTGACGGGTCAGACCCAGTTTCTTCGCTTCCATCAGCGCAGCCATAAACTCTTCAACAGCAACCGCATCGTTCGGCGACGGCCAGTGAATCAGCGTCAGATCAACATAATCGGTGCGCAGCTTCTGCAGACTTTCTTTAAGGCTGGCGATAAGCTTGTCTTTGCTCAGGTTTTCGATCCAGATTTTGGTGGTGATGAACAGTTCATCACGCGGCACGCCGCTTTCCGCGATAGCCTGACCAACAGCGGCTTCGTTTTCATAGATCTGTGCGGTATCGATAGCACGATAGCCCAGCTCCAGCGCCATTTTTACAGAGTTGATGACTACGTCGTCTTGCAGACGGAAAGTGCCAAGACCAAATGCAGGGATTGCCATGATAGATGTTCCTCGTTAATTATTCGTTTCGCTTAACTGAGGCCATTATGGTTGAAGGTTGGGTTGGGAAAAAGATCGATAAATGCAGAGGATTTTTGCTGATTTAGCAATAATTGGAGATGAAGAAACAAAAAAGCCCTGAGCAAATGCTCAGGGCTTTTAATAAGTGGCGGAACGGACGGGACTCGAACCCGCGACCCCCTGCGTGACAGGCAGGTATTCTAACCGACTGAACTACCGCTCCACCGAATTTTTTCTACATCTACCGGTTTAATGCCCCGGTTTTACTGCAAATTTGATGCCTGGCAGTTCCCTACTCTCACATGGGGAGACCCCACACTACCATCGGCGCTACGGCGTTTCACTTCTGAGTTCGGCATGGGGTCAGGTGGGACCACCGCGCTGTCGCCGCCAGGCAAATTCTTTGTGCTCGTCCTGTGTCTTTTACGCTCATACTGCGTTGGCTGCTCTCGCGAATGTCAGTCACATACTTTAGTATGCTCCTTCCATCGCTTCGCTTGCCGCCTTGTCTCAGCGTAAAATCCTTCGGACTCTGAATCAGAGCTGAAAATCATCTCAAATCCGCCAAAACAGCTTCGGCGTTGTAAGGTTAAGCCTCACGGTTCATTAGTATCGGTTAGCTCAACGTATCGCTACGCTTACACACCCGACCTATCAACGTCATCGTC
>NZ_JAQIRJ010000006.1:0-340723 GCF_032601995.1 Klebsiella sp. 141153
ATTTCGGTCTACAACCTGTCTGCCGGGCTGTCGAACTTCCTCGCGCCGGCGATTGCGGTGGTGCTGCTGCCGCACTTCAGCACCATCGGCGTGGTAGTGGCCTATACCGCGCTCTATCTGCTGGCGTTTTGTCTGTGCCCGTTTATTCGCGTCGATCAGCCGGGCTTTGCCCGTAAGGCAAGCGGCGTCAGGGAAGGGGTAGAATATTCATAACGTTATCAGGGCGGGTATATCCCGCCCTGATGTTTTAACGCAGTAACATACAGTCCGGCGGCAGACGGCAGCGTAGCGCCTCGCCGAGGATTTCCATACGGAAGGATTTGCCGCTCAGCGGTTCGCCATCCAGGTTGAAGGTCATTTCATGGGCTGCGGTGACTTCAAACCACGGCGATACGCCGTCGATCAGATTTGGTGAATTATCGGGATTAGCGAGGGTGCTAAACAGCGCAGGCAGCAACTCTTCGCCGGTAAAAATACGCAGATGCAGTAGCCCGTCGTTAATTAATGCTTCAGGACACAGTTGCTGACCACCACCGGCCTGGCGGCCATTGCCGATGCCGATAACCAGCGCGTCGCCCTGCCAGTGAAAGTTCTCGCCGCGAATTTCGCAGCGGTCCGGCTTCAGGGTATCCATGCGTGTCAGGCCGTGAATCAGATAGGAGACGCCGCCGAGCGCGGCTTTCAGTTTTTCCGGCGTTTCGGTGGTGATACGGGTACCAAAGCCGCCGGTGGCCATATTGATAAATCCGGCCTCGTTATTCACGCGAACCACATCAATAGGGACGTCGCGCCCGGCTATCGCCAGCTTCAGCGCGCTGGCTAAGTCCTGCGGGATGCCGACGCTGGTTGCGAAATCATTGGCTGTGCCGAGGGGGAGTATTCCCAGCGCCATGTTGCTGCCGCGCTGGACCAGCGCGGTGGCGACTTCATTAATCGTGCCATCGCCGCCGCCGGCAATCACCGTCGCCACCTTGAGCGTTTCGGCTTCCTCGACAAAACGAATCGCATCGCCTTTTTCCCAGGTCACGCGGACGTGTATCTCGATACCTTCTTCGCGCAGGAGATTAACGGCTTCGCGCAGTTGGGGTTCATTTGCGCCTTTACCGTTGAGAATTAATAAGCTGGCTGGAAATTGGGTCATCCTTTATCGCCTCATTCTTAGTCGTCATCCTCAGTGTATCGCATGAATGGCGTCATGGAATAAGAAAGTCGGGAAAATAGGATGCATAAAAAATAAGCCCGCGTAAGGGAGATTACGCAGGCTAAGGAGGTGGTTCCTGGTACAGCTAGCATTTATGGGTTATGTTTTTCAGCGAAATGGATGATACCTGCTTCGAACGTAACGGTATGTGATCCGATTCTAATATCCATACATAGTGAAAAAATAACGCCAATAAACTAATTTTTATGCGGATTGCGCGTCGACTCGCCGTTGAAGTTACGCATCAGCAAACCATACTCCAGCGCCATATCCTCCGGCAGCGGCAGCCAGACGATATAACCGTCTCCCGGCGCGACCGGCATTGCTTCGCCTTTGGCGTTCTCCATATGTTCGAGCGTAAAGTTGACGTTGCCTTGCGGAGTCATGACCTCGAGGCTGTCGCCGACCGAGAACTTATTTTTTACCGCCACTTCGGCCAGATTACCATTACGCTTGCCGGTGAATTCGCCGACAAACTGCTGGCGTTCGGAAACCGAGTAGCCGTACTCGTAATTCTGATAGTCGTCGTGGGTGTGGCGGCGCAGGAAGCCTTCGGTATAGCCGCGGTGAGCCAGACCTTCCAGCGTCTCCAGCAGACTGGTATCGAACGGTTTACCGGCGGCGGCGTCGTCAATCGCTTTACGGTACACCTGGGCGGTGCGGGCGCAGTAGTAGAAGGATTTGGTGCGGCCTTCAATCTTCAGCGAGTGCACGCCCATCTGGGTCAGGCGCTCCACGTGGGCGATTGCGCGCAGATCTTTGGAGTTCATGATGTAGGTGCCGTGCTCGTCTTCGAAGGCGGTCATATACTCGCCCGGACGTTTGGCTTCCTCAATCATAAATACCTGGTCGGTTGGCGCGCCGATACCGAGAGTGGGTTCAACGTTCTGCACCGGGATAGGCTCATGCTTGTGGACGATATTACCTACGTCATCTTCTTTGCCTTCCTGAACGTTGTACTCCCAGCGGCAGGCGTTGGTGCAGGTACCCTGGTTAGGGTCACGTTTGTTGATATAGCCGGAGAGCAGGCAGCGGCCGGAGTAGGCCATGCACAGCGCGCCATGGACGAAAATCTCGATTTCCATCTCCGGCACCTGGCTGCGAATTTCGGCGATCTCGTCCAGCGACAGCTCGCGGGAGAGGATCACGCGGGTTAGCCCCATTTGCTGCCAGAATTTCACCGTCGCCCAGTTGACGGCGTTGGCCTGTACCGACAGGTGAATTGGCATATCAGGGAAGTTTTCCCGCACCAGCATGATTAAACCAGGATCGGACATAATCAGCGCGTCCGGCCCCATTTCCACTACCGGTTTGAGATCGCGAATGAACGTTTTCAGCTTGGCGTTATGCGGCGCGATGTTAACCACCACGTAGAATTTTTTCCCTAGCTCGTGGGCCTCATTGATGCCGAGCTGCAGGTTTTCGTGGTTAAATTCATTGTTGCGCACGCGCAGTGAGTAACGCGGCTGGCCGGCGTAGACCGCATCGGCGCCATAAGCGAAAGCGTAACGCATATTTTTCAGCGTTCCCGCCGGGGAAAGGAGTTCCGGTTTAAACATGATTTTCTCGTTCTGATGACAGGTCAGACTCGCCGCACCAGGTGCGGCGATTCGGGGGAGTGTCCCCACATTAAGGGCGGGCATTGTAGCGCCGTGGAAAGAGGGAGTAAACCTTTGCGCCTCTCTGCTCTGAGAGGCGCAAAGGTTAGGCTATTCGACAGGCGTCCGCCTCCCAGCGATAGCCGACGCCGTAGACGGCGCGAATAAACGACTGCTCGGCATCCAGCGATTCAAGCTTACGGCGCAGGTTTTTAATATGGCTGTCGATAGTGCGGTCGGTGACCACGCGATAATCGTCGTACAGATGATTGAGCAGTTGTTCGCGGGAGAAGACTTTACCCGGCTCCTGAGACAGCGTTTTTAATAGCCGAAACTCGGCGGGAGTCAGGTCCAGTAATTTTTCGCGCCACGAGGCCTGGAAACGGCTCTCATCAACGATGAGCGGGCTTTGCGCATCCAGCGCCTGCAGAGCGCGCTGTGGCTTGCAGCGACGCAGGATCGTCTTCACGCGAGCGACAACTTCACGCGGACTATATGGTTTGCAGATGTAGTCGTCGGCGCCGATCTCCAGCCCCAGCAGGCGATCGATCTCCTCGATTTTGGCGGTGACCATCACGATCGGTACATCGGAAAAACGGCGGATTTCACGACACAATGTCAGGCCGTCGGTGCCGGGCAGCATTAAATCCAGCAGAATCAAATGCGGGGGCGTCTGGCGAACGTAGGGCAGTACCCGATCGCCATGAGCAATTAGTGTTGGCGCGTAGCTCGCGGCCTGCAAATAGTCGATCAACAACTGACCGAGTTTGGGCTCGTCTTCCACGATTAAAATACGCGGCGTGTTTTCATCAATGGGTAATTCGCTCATACGTCCCTCGATAAATCCTGTTCCAGAGGTAATTCTACTTTAATGCTAACCCCGCCAAAAGGCGAATGGCTGGCGTTCAGGCTGCCGCCGTGGGCCGCTACGATGTTCATACAGATTGCCAGCCCAAGGCCGGATCCGCCGCTGGCGCGGTTACGCGAACCTTCGGTGCGGTAAAAACGTTCACACAGCCGCGCCAGCTGCTCGTCGCTAACGCCGGGGCCGCTATCGGCAAAATCGAGCATTAACCTGCGGCCGTTTTGTTTGGCGCTAATCAGCAGGCGTCCGCCGCGGTCGGTATAGCGTAGGCTGTTTTCCAGCAGATTATTGAACAGCTGCATTAGCCGATCGCGATCGCCGAACACGATAGCGTTATCCGGCAGCGAGACGCCGATGGTCAACCCGCAGCTGGCGAAACGTTCGCGGAACGCTCCTGCGGCGACCTCCAGTAGCGCAATTAAATCTACCGATTCTTTCTGGTAGGCTAACGCGCCTTCATCGGACATCGATAGCTGATGCAGATCGTCTACCAGCTTAGTGAGCGTGCCGACTTCCGCCTGCAGCGAAGAAATTGAATCCGGGGTGAATTTACGCACGCCGTCCTGAATTGCTTCCAGCTCGCCGCGCAGCACCGCTAGCGGCGTGCGGAGTTCATGCGAAATATCGGCCATCAAATCGCGGCGCATTTGTTGGTTGCGCTCAAGCGTACTGGCAAGCTGGTTGAAATCCTGCGCCAGACGACCCAGTTCATCCCCGCCGGTGACCGTGACGCGGGTAGAGAAATCGCCCGCCGCCAGCTTATGGGTACCTTCCACCAGCCGTTTGACTGGCGCCAGCAGCCCGCGGGCCAGCGGGAAGGTGGCCAGAGCGGCGAGGAGGGTGGCGAGGGCGACGATAAGCCAGCTGGTGCGTTTTTGCTGGCGGTCGAAATTGATATCCGTGTTGCGCGTGAGTCGCTCGACCGGCGAGGCGATCACCGCCCCGACGGTCACGCCGTTGACGACAATGTTGCGCCGGGTGCCATCTTGCGGTACCGGCGCTCGCGGGCCTACCAGCACGCGCCCTTGTTGATCGACAACCCAAAATTGCGTGCGCCAACCGTGCGGCGGCATATCGGGCCGTGGGCCAGGCCCGGGCATTGGCCCTGGCTCGCCGTGTGGGCCCGGACCACCCGGCGGGCGTTCGTCGTTATCCCGCTCGAAGGTGCGCAGTAACTGGAAGATAAAACGATCGTTATTGCGCAAAAACTTCCAGTCGCCGTGCTGCTCGTACTGTTCGCTCAGCGCGTCGCCGAGCATCGTTAATCGCTGTTCATTACCGCGTTTTATATAGTCGATAAAGCCGCGCTCAAAGCTGATGCGCACCGCCCAGTGCATGCTAATCAGCAGCACGATACAGGTAGCGAAAATAGCCAGGAACAGCTTACCGGTGATACCCGGGCGCCAAAGTTTCACGATTCACTCCTTTTGCGTCGGCGGATGACGGTGTTGCTGCCGACATCGTTCGGTACGCGGGAAAAGATGAGCGCCGGGAGGGCGATAATCACCGCCATGCTCAGATAGGTGTAGAGGAAAACTTGATGAACGGCTGGGGCATCGGCGCTGATATGCTGCTGGCCGTACATGCCGAGCAGTAGCCCGGCGATGGTCACGCCGATACTCATCGAGAGCTGCATAACCATCGAGAGCAGGCTGTTACCGCTACTGGCCAACTCATCAGGCAGGTCTTTTAGCGTCAGAGTATTCATCGACGAGAAACGACTGGAGTTAATCATGCCCTGCAGGAACAGCACTAGCGGCAGCAGCCAGTACCAGCCGGCCAGTGCGACGGCCATGAACAGCAAACTCACCAGCGCCAGGCCGAGGGTTGCGAAAACCAGCACGCGGCGATAGCCAAAGCGATTCACTACCTGCACCACGATGCGTTTCATCCCCATGCTGCCCAGCACCATCGGGATCATCATCAGCCCGGCGTGGAACGGCGAGAAGCCGAGGCCAATTTGCAGGAATACCGGGGTCATAAACGGCAACATCCCGCTGCCGATACGCCCGGCGAAGCTGCCGCCAAGACCGAGCGAGAAGGTTTTATTGCGAAACAGTTTGAGGCTAAACAATGCGTTAACGTTACCGCGGGCGTGCCACCAATAGAATCCCATCGCCATCAGGCCGCCGACGACCAGCACGGCGAGCAGCAGCGGCGAGATACCCAGCCCTTTTTTGCCGTCAAGCGCCAGCGTCAGGGCGGCCATTCCCACCGCCAGCAGAATAAAACCAAGAATATCAAAACGCCGGGTCTGCAGGGTGTAGTTTGGCATCAGGCATAACGTGGCGATAGCGCCGATGATACCTACCGGGATGTTAATTAAGAAAATCCAGTGCCAGGAAGCATATTCGACGAGCACGCCGCCAAGCGCCGGGCCGAGCAGCGGTCCAACCTGGCCGGGCAGGGTGACGAAGGTCATCGCCGCCATATACTGATCGCGTGGAACGATTTTCATCACCGTCAGACGCCCGACCGGTACCATCATCGCGCCGCCGACGCCTTGCAGCACGCGGGACATCACTAACTGATCGAGAGTGCTGGCCTGGGCGCAGAATAGCGAGCCGACGGTAAATAATACAATGGCGCTGAAGAAGATATTGCGCACGCCAACCCGGTCCGCCAGCCAGCCGCTGGCCGGCAGCATGACCGCCACCGTAAGCACATATGAGACCACCACCATATGCATGTGCAGCGGGCTCTCCCCAAGGCTTTTGGCCATCGAGGGGAGGGCGGTGTTAACGATGGTGGTATCCAGCGACTGCATAAAGAAGCCGAAGGCCACAATCCATAACTGCCAGCGTACGCTGGAGGGCAGATCTGTCATTTTATTCGCTTACCGGTTGAGAAGACTTGCGCGTAAAACGCAGCCGCAGACGATCAAAGAACAAATAGACCACCGGGGTGGTGTACAGCGTCAGCAGCTGGCTCATGACCAGACCGCCGACGATGGTGATCCCCAACGGCTGCCGCAGTTCTGACCCGTCGCCGCCTGACAGCACCAGCGGCAACGCGCCGAACAGCGCCGCCAGGGTGGTCATCATGATCGGGCGAAAACGTAGCAGGCAGGCCTCGAAGATGGCCTCTTCCGGCGGCAGATTACCGCTGCGCTGCGCTTCAAGAGCGAAATCGACCATCATGATGGCGTTTTTCTTTACGATGCCAATTAATAGCATGATCCCTATCAGGGCGATTAGGCTGAATGGGGCACCGAACAACTCCAGCGCCAACAGCGCGCCCACCCCAGCCGATGGCAGGGTAGAGAGGATAGTTAACGGATGCACGTAGCTTTCGTAGAGGATCCCCAGCACGATATACACCGTGGCGATGGCGGCGATAATCAGGATCACCTGTGAGTTCATCGTCTGCTGGAATACCTGCGCGGTGCCGGCAAACGATCCGCGGACGCTCGACGGCACGCCGAGCTGGGTCATCGCCCGGTCAATGGCGTCGCTGGCTTCCGATAGCGATTTGCCGGTCGGCAGGTTGAAGGAGATGGTCGAGGCGGCCGATAGCCCCTGATGATTGACCGAAAGCGGCGCGTTCGCCGGTTGCCATTTGGCGAAATACGACAGCGGAATGGGTTTCCCGTCTTTACTGATGACAAACATTTGTTCCAGCGCGCTAACGTCCTGGGTATAAAGCGGATCGACTTCCATCACCACTTTGTACTGGTTCAGCGGCTGGTAGATGGTCGAGATTTGCCGCTGGCCGAAAGCGTTGTTTAACAGACTGTTGGCATCCTGCACGCTGACACCCAGTCGTGACATGGTGTCGCGGTCGTAGACCAGATCCATCTCCGCGCCGTTATCCTGTTGGTCCGAGTTAACGTCGGCCAGTTCCGGCAGCGCCGCCAGTGCCTTGCGGATTTTTGGCTCCCATTCACGCAGCGCCGACAAATCGTCCGATAACAGGGTGTATTGATAGCTGGCATTCGACTGACGCCCGCCGACGCGGATATCCTGCACCGCCATCAGGAACAGATTAGCGCCGGGCTCTTTCGCCAGCTTTTTCCGCAGCCGGTCGATGATTTGCTGCGCGGTTTCATGGCGCTGCTCGCGCGGTTTCAGGGTGATAAACATCATACCGCTATTCACCCGCGAGCCGCCGGTAAAGCCGGTCACGTTATCGACTGCCGGATCCTCGCGGATGATCTTCATAAAGTCCTGCAGTTTGCCGCGCATAGCCTGGAAGGAAATACTCTGATCCGCCTGAATGCCGCCCATCAGCACCCCGGTGTCCTGCTCCGGGAAGAAGGTTTTCGGAATGGCGATATACAGCCACACGCTGAGCGCTATCGTACCGAGCAGGACCAGGCCCGTCAGGCGACTGTGCTTCAGCACCCATTTTAGCGATTTGCCATAGCCGCCCTGAATGGCGATCAGCAGGCGGCCAAAGCCGCGATTCCGCGTTGGTTCATGAGGTTTGCCGCTTTTCAGCAGCCAGCCGCACATCATTGGCGTCAGCGTGAGCGACACGGCGAGCGAAATACCGATCGCTACCGATAGCGTGACGGCGAACTCGCGCAGCAGACGGCCCGGAAGGCCGCCCATCAGTAGCAGCGGTAAGAACACCGCCACCAGCGACAGGCTCATCGACAGCACGGTAAAGCCGACTTCACGGCTGCCCTGCAACGCGGCCTGCAGCGGCTTCATTCCCGCCTCAAGATGGCGGGAAATGTTTTCCAGCACCACGATGGCGTCATCAACGACAAAACCGGTGGCGATGGTCAGCGCCATTAGCGACAGATTATTGAGGCTGAAGCCGCATAAATACATCGCTGCGAAGGTACCGATTAACGATACCGGTACGGCCACGGCCGGGATAAGCGTTGCGCGCCCGGATCGCAAAAACAGAAAGACCACCAGAATCACCAGCGCGACCGAGATCACCAGCGTTTGTTCGACCTCTTCCAGCGATGCGCGGATAGTGGGGGAACGATCCTGCGCAATCTGTAAATCGATGGCGGCCGGGATAGTACGCTGTAGCTCAGGAAGGCGGGCGCGGATGCTGTCGACCGTTTGAATGATGTTGGCTTCCGGCAGCTTGCGTATCATCAGCAGGATCGCCGGTTTGGCGTTGGTCATCCCGGCGTTACGCACATCCTGGACTGAATCCGTCACTTTTGCCACGTCGCCAAGACGTACCGCTGCGCCGTTGTTGTAGTGGACGATTACCGGCAAATATTCCGCCGCGGTTTTCAGTTCATCGTTGGTCTGCACCTGCCAGCGATGGGTTCCATCTTCCAGCGCGCCCTGCGGGCGACGCACGTTGGCGTTATCGATGGCGCTGCGCACGGCATCCAGTGAGACGCCCTGGTTAAACAGCGCCTGCGGGTTGAGATCGACGCGCACCGCCGGCAGGGAGCTGCCGCCGACGTCGACATCGCCGACGCCGTCGATCTGCGCGATGGTTTGCGCCAGCTGGGTTGAAGCGAAATCGTACAACTCGCCCTGCGAATAGGTATCCGAGGTGAGCGTCAGGATCATGATCGGTGCATCGGACGGGTTAGCTTTGCGATATGTGGGGCGGCTGGGCATCCCGCTCGGCAGCAGGCTTTGCGCGGCATTAATCGCCGCCTGCACGTCGCGGGCTGCGCCGTTAATATCGCGATCGAAATTAAACTCCATGATGATGCGGGTACTGCCAAGTGAGCTCGACGAGGTCATTTCATTGACCCCGGCAATGCGCCCCAGCGAGCGCTCCAGCGGTGTGGCTACCGACGAGGCCATGGTTTCCGGCGAGGCGCCGGGCAGCGAGGCGCTAATCATGATCACCGGGAAATCGACCTGCGGCAGCGGCGCGACCGGCAGCAGGCGGAATCCGAGGATCCCGCACAGGGTTATCGCCAGCGAGATAAGAATCGTCGCCACTGGGCGATATATAAAGAGAGCGAAAAACTTCACTTACGCCCCCTCTTCACGGCGCGGGAAGCGGCTCTTCATATACAGCGATAGCCGATCGAACAGCAGATAAATCACCGGCGTGGTGAATAACGTCAGTACCTGGCTGAGCATCAGGCCGCCAACCATGCCAATGCCCAGCGGACGACGCAGCTCGGCGCCGACGCCGGTACTGAGCATCAACGGCAGCGCGCCAAGCAGGGCGGCGAGGGTGGTCATCAGAATCGGACGGAAGCGCAGCAGGCAAGCCTGATAAATGGCTTCCCGCGGCGGCATTCCCTGTTCGCGCTCGGCGGCGAGGGCAAAGTCAATCATCATGATGGCGTTTTTCTTCACGATACCAATCAGCAGAATGATGCCGATGATGGCAATCACATCCAGCTCGCTACCGGCCAGCCATAGCGCCAGTAGCGCCCCGACGCCAGCGGTCGGCAGCGTAGAAAGAATGGTGATGGGATGAATGAAGCTTTCATACAGCACGCCGAGCACGATATACATGGCGACGACCGCCGCGACCACCAGCCAGACGGTGCTACCGAGCGCCGACTGGAACGCGAGCGAACTGCCCTGGAACTGAGTGCGGATGTCGCTTGGGAAATCCAGCGACTGCTCGGTGGACAAAATAGCCTCTACCGCTTCGCCGAGGGAGTAGTTGTCCGGCACGTTGAATGAAATGGTGGTAACCGGGAACTGATCGAGATGGTTGACCGACAGCGGCGTAAAACGCTGCTCGACGCTGGCGATAGACTTCAGCGGCACAATGCCGCCATCGCTGCTGGTGAGGCGAATATTATCCAGCGCCGCCAGCCCCGGCGTCGCCTGGGTGTCGTGCTCCAGCACCACGCGATATTGGTTGGCCTGGGTATAAATTGTCGAGATCAGCCGTTGGCCAAAGGCGTTATACAGCGCGTTATCGACATCCGCCATGGAAATACCCAGTCGGCTGGCGCTATCGCGATCGACATTGATATAAGCCGCGAGCCCTTTATCCTGCCAGTCGCTGCTGACGTCGGCAAGCTGGGGTAAGGATTGCAGGCGCGACAGCAATTGCGGCACCCAGTTGCTCAGCGCATCGAGCGAGTTAGCCTGCAGGGTAAATTGATACTGCGTTCGGCTGACGGTGGTATCAATAGTCAGATCCTGCGTTGGCTGCAGGTAGAGCTCAATGCCCGGTACGCTTGCCACCGCGTGTTGCAGGCGACTAATGACCGTTTGTACCCGATCGTCACGCTCATCCAGCGGCTTGAGGTTAATCTGCAGACGCGCGCTGTTCAGCGCCGGATTGGTGCCATCAACGCCGACAAACGACGTGAGGCTTTTAACCGCCGGATCTTTCAGAATCAGCTCGGATACCTGCTGCTGGCGTTGCGCCATACTGGCGAACGATACCGACTGCGGCGCTTGTAACGTGCCCTGAATAATGCCGTTATCCTGGATCGGGAAGAAGCCTTTTGGGATAAAGACCCATAGCAGAATCGATAACGCAAGGGTGCTTAACGCCACGCTCAATGTTAACCACGGGTGGTTCAGCACGCGGCTCAGCCAGCGACCATACACGGCAATCACCCGCTCGAAGAATCGCTCGCTGGCCCGCGAAAAGCGGTTTTGTTTGCGCAGCGATTCGTGACTTAACATCCGCGCGCACATCATTGGCGTCAGGGTCAGCGAGACCACCGCCGAAATCAGAATCGCCACCGCGAGGGTAATGGCGAATTCGCGGAACAATCGCCCAACGATATCACCCATAAACAGCAGCGGGATCAGTACGGCAATCAGCGAGAAGGTTAATGAAATAATCGTGAAGCCGATTTCCCCCGCGCCTTTCAGCGCGGCGGCAAGCGGTTTCTCACCTTTTTCAATGTAGCGGGAGATGTTTTCGATGACTACGATGGCGTCATCGACCACGAAGCCGGTGGCGATGGTCAGCGCCATTAGCGTCAGGTTATTAATTGAAAAATCGAGGAACACCATAACCGCGAAGGTGCCGACCAGCGACAGCGGCACGGCGACACCGGGAATGATGGTTGCCGGGACATTGCGCAGGAAGAGATAAATGATCATCACCACCAGAGCGATGGCGAGCAGCAATT
Source organism: Klebsiella sp. 141153 (assembly GCF_032601995.1). Taxonomy (NCBI): domain Bacteria; kingdom Pseudomonadati; phylum Pseudomonadota; class Gammaproteobacteria; order Enterobacterales; family Enterobacteriaceae; genus Klebsiella; species Klebsiella sp. 141153. The sequence continues at coordinate 11,658 of NZ_JAQIRJ010000006.1, forward strand.
CGAACTGCGTATCGCTGACCGACGCGCGAATATTGGTGGTGCGGTCAGAAAGCACCTGTACCTTAACGGATTTAGGCAGGCTCTCTGTGAGCTGCGGCAACATCTGGCGGATGCTGTCGGCGGTGGCGATGATATTCGCTCCCGGCTGGCGCTGGACGTTCATTACGATCGCCCGCTGCTTATTGGCCCACGCACCGAGCCAGGCGTTCTCGGCGCCCTGTTCGATGGTCGCAACATCGCCAAGGCGGATCGGCGCGCCGTTCTGATAGGCGATAATCAGTCGACGGTAATCTTCCGCCGACTGCATCTGATCGTTGGCGGAAAGAGTGACCGCGCGGGCCGGACCGTCAAGGCTACCTTTTGCTGAATTCACGTTGGCGCTGGTAATGGCGGTACGCACGGTTTCGCTGGTCAAACCTAACGCGGCGATCGCCTGGGCATTGAGCTTAACGCGCACAGCAGGGCGCTGGCCGCCGGCCAGCGTCACCAGACCGACGCCGGAAACCTGAGAAATCTTCTGCGCCACCCGAGTTTCCACCATATCTTCGACCTGCGTCATCGGCATTGCGCTGGAGGTGACGGCCAGGGTCATGATCGGCGGATCCGCCGGGTTCACTTTGCTATAAACCGGCGGGTTGGGTAAATCAGACGGCAGCAGGTTGGTGGCGGCGTTAATAGCCGCCTGCACTTCCTGTTCGGCAACATCCAGCGCCAGGGTCAGCTGGAACTGGAGGGTGATGACCGACGCGCCGCCCGAGCTTTGTGAGGACATCTGTTTAAGGCCGGACATCTGGCCAAACTGGCGCTCCAGCGGCGCGGTAATCGACGACGTCACCACATCCGGGCTGGCGCCGGGGTAAAGCGTCACCACCTGAATAGTGGGGTAGTCCACTTCCGGCAGCGCGGAGACCGGCAGGAAGCGATAGCCGATGATGCCGGCCAGCAGAATGGCGACCATCAAGAGCGTTGTCGCCACCGGACGCATAATAAACAGCCGGGACGGACCGCCCGTACTGCTTGGGGGTAAGACTTGCATCAGGCGCCCGCTCCGTTTTTACCACTCTGGCGGGCGGCAGGTTGTTCCTCCGCGGCGCTGTGGGCTTCGACGACTTCGACCTTCGCGCCTTCGGTCAGGCGGTCGATACCATCGGTCACCACCCGGTCGCCTGCTGACAGCCCGGCGTTAATCACCACTTTCTGGCTATCCTGAATACCCGGCGTGACCGTATGTTTACTGACTTTATTCTCACTGTTCAGCACCCACACGAAGTGCCCCTCGTTGCCCATTTGTAGCGCGGCGGTGGGGATCACGACCGCATCCTGCTCGGTATCCACTAGCATTCTGGCGTTGACGAACTGATTCGGGAACAGAGCATCATCGAGGTTATTAAAGCGCGCCTTAAGCTTAATAGTGCCGGTGGTGGCATCGATTTGGTTATCGAGGCTCAGCAGGTTGCCAGTGCTGATCTTCTGTTTATTGGTACGATCCCAGGCCTCAACGGTCAGCGTTTTCCCGGCCTTTTGCGCCTGTACCACGGTGGCGATATCGCTTTCCGGCAGGGTAAAGACCAAATCGATAGGGTGGGTTTGCGTGAGTACGACAATGCCGGTGGTGTCGCCACTGGAGATTTGGTTGCCGATGTCGACCTGTTTCAGGCCCACGCGTCCGTCAATCGGCGCGGTGATGCGGGTCCAGTCCAGCTGCAGTTGCGCACTGGCGACGGCGGCCTGATCGGCTTTAACCGTACCGGCGGATTCAACCACCAGCGACTGCTGCGTATCCAGCTCCTGACGGGAGATAAGGTTGGTTTTGACCAGTTGTTGATAGCGGGCGAGATCGCGGCGCGCGTTTGCGAGGGTAGCGTTATCTTTGGCAAGCTGGCCCTGCGCCTGGGCCAGCGCGACCTTGAACTGGCTGGGATCGATTTGCGCCAGCAGATCGCCGGCTTTTACCTGCTGACCTTCCTGGAAATGAATACTCAGCAACTGACCGTCAACCCGACTGCGCACGGTCACGGTGTTCGCCGCGGTGATAGTCCCCAGGCCAGTAAGGTAGCGGGGGACGGATTCGCTGGTGGCGGTTGCCGCCTGCACCGGGGCCAGCGTCGCCCCAAAACGCCCATGACGCGCCCCGGCAGGCGGTTTTGCTCCTTGTTGACTTGCGCCAGCAGCGCCTGCGGTTGTTTCTTCGGAGCGATCGTGCCAGAACCAATAGGCGGCACCCGCCGCCAAAATTACCGTCAGGACCATTCCCCAACGAAGTGTGTGACTACTTTTCATTATTTTGCTATCTCATCCTGAAGCTTTCGCTGAATGATACTAGTTTAGTAACGGAACGCCCCGCAAAAATGGAGGAATTATGAAAAGCGCGTATGGAAAGGTCTGAATTGGCGGGCTTTCACGAGGAGGCTCGCAAAGCCGAACGCTGAAAAGAAATGTGTCGGACGCGGCATGGTAACGTCAGCTTGATTTAGCGGAGGCTAAATACAGGAAAGCCCCTCCTGAGGAAGGGGCCTTAAATAAGGAAAGGGTTATGATGAACCTGGTCATCATACTGGTGATACTCTTAGTGATTAGCTTACCGGCTTACTAAGACGCCAGGGGGAGGAGAAATCCTCCCTTACCCTTCATCCTGCAAATTAGGACGAAAAAGCGGCAAAGTCAACTCAGGTTACCGAATGGCGCTCGCGTTTCAGGCGAAAACCACCTGCGCCCAGCGGGCAAGACCGGCGGTCACGGAACCAAAATCATCGCCGCCGGCGATCGGTATCCCCGGCAGCTGTGCGGCCAGCGCCTTCTTAATTAATGGCGATCGCGCGCTACCGCCGGTGAGATAGATAACGTCCGGGGTTTCATGGCTGCTTTCCAGCGCTAACTTTACCTGCTCCATAATGCGGGCCAGCGGTTGATTGAGCGCCTCTTCCAGCCCCTGCTGGCTGATAGCGGTCGCCAGCTCATCGCTAATAAACGGCAGTTCGGCGTTGAAATCCTGCTGGGCGGAAAGGGCTATTTTGCTCTCTTCCGCGCTGCGCACCAGGCGATAGCTCAGACGCTGACGCCATACTTTAAGCAGCAGTGCGACCTTGTCGGCATCGCGGGCGTCGCGCAGCAGGTCATTGAGCATACGGCCGTTGGCGGCGCTGTAAAAATCGCTTTGCGCCGGGACGTCATTAATCGCCACTGCATTCCACCAGGGCAGTACCGGCAGCGCAATGCCTTTTTCCGTTTCACCGCCCATACCGAGTAACGGCATCAGGCATTTGAAGGCCAGGGCGATATCCAGATCGTTACCGCCGATACGGCAGCCGCTGTGGCCGAGCAGGCTAGCCTGACGGTCAGCTTTCTGCCGCCACTGCGGCCCCATCAACAGCAGCGAGCAGTCGGTGGTGCCGCCGCCGATATCGACGACCAGCACGCGTTTTTCGTCATCGAGGGTGGCTTCAAAATCTAATCCCGCCGCGACGGGTTCAAACTGAAATACGACATCGTTAAATCCAGCGCGTTTCGCCGCCCGCTCAAGAATTCCTTGTGCCTGAGCGTTGGCGTCATCGCCGCCAAGCCCCTGGAAGTTAATCGGTCGACCAATGACCGCCTGGGTAATCTGTTCGCTTAGCTGAGACTGCGCCTGCTGCTTAATATGCAGCATCATCGCGCAGACCAGATCTTCAAATAACGCAACCTGCTGGGGTTTAAGGCCATTGGCGCCAAGAAACGATTTTGGCGACTTAACGAAGTAGACCTCTTCCGGATCGTCAACGTATTGATGCAGAGAGGCGAGTCCGAACTGAACGCTGTTGCCCAGGACTTCGATATCTTCATCACGGTTATAATTAATGGCGCGACGCAGCAGCGCCTGGTTTTCCGCACCGTCGGCCGGGACATTGTGGTGGCGGTATAGCCATTCGCTGACCGCTTCGCGCGTCGGAGCGCAAAGCATCGATGGCAACAGCGGGCTACCATTTTCCAGCGTTAAAAGCCGTGGGCTGTCACCCTGCATAACGGCGACCGAACAGTTAGCGGTACCATAGTCAAAACCAATAAACATAACCGGAAAAATCCCCATGCCAGTGAAGAAGGGGGGCGACTTTAGCGGATTGCCGCCATGCCGACAACTGGAATTTAAAAGCAAGGCGTATCTGGCGCAGAGCATCTATGCTTGTTGCGATCAATAAGGAGAGTGCATGACATTATTACCCTGGCAACCGCCTTATGACTGGCGATGGATGTTCGCGTTTCTCAGCGCGCGTGCGGTAGCGGGAATTGAAAGCTTCCATGAAGATGAATATACCCGCAGCTTTAGTATCGATGGGCACAGCGGATTGATTACCGTTAAAGCGGATGAATGCGGGCAGGGTTTCCGGGTGATGCTCTCTCGCGGACTATTACCGGTAGTAGACCAGTGCCTGGCGCGCGTAGCGCAACTGTTTGATTTAGCATGCGATCCGTTTGAGGTCACGCAAACCTTAGGCAAACTGGCGCAGCCGCGGCCTGGGTTACGCTTGCCGGGCGCGCTGGATGCGTTTGAACAGGCGGTGCGCGCGGTATTGGGGCAACTGGTGAGCGTAGCGATGGCGGCGAAGCTGACGGCCAAAGTGGCTGCGGCCTACGGGCAGCCGTTAAGCGAAGCGCCAGGCTATGTTCTCTTCCCTGACCCACAGAAACTGGCGCAAGCCGATCCATTGGCGCTCAAAGCGCTAGGTATGCCCCTTCGCCGCGCGGAAGCCTTGATTCACCTTGGCAAAGCGGCATTGAGCGGTGAATTGCCGTTGACGGCGCCTGCTGATATTGCAACCGGTATGAAGCAATTGCAGAGTCTGCCGGGCATTGGTCGCTGGACGGCGAATTACTATGCGCTGCGTGGTTGGCAGGCAAAAGATATTTTTCTGCCCGATGACTATCTGATTAAACAGCGTTTTCCTGGAATGACGCCCGCGCGTATCGCGCGCTATGCCAGCCGCTGGCAACCCTGGCGCTCCTATGCGTTGTTGCATATCTGGTATACCGAAGGCTGGACGCCGGACGAGGAATAGGCGTACAGGGCGCATATTACTGGTATCGCCGCCCTGAAATCCCTATAATTGCCGCGTTTGACGGTCAAACGTCACCCTCCATCTACATCCAGGTTAATCAGGTCGCAAAAATTTATGACTGATACGTCTCATCAGTGCGTCATTGTAGGCATCGCCGGCGCATCGGCTTCGGGCAAAAGCCTTATCGCCAGCACACTTTATCGTGAATTACGTGAACAAGTTGGCGATGAGCATATTGGCGTTATTCCAGAAGACAGCTATTACAAAGATCAAAGCCATCTGTCGATGGAAGAGCGTGTAAAAACCAACTATGACCATCCGAGCTCGATGGACCATAGCTTGTTGTTCCAGCATTTACAGACGCTGAAAAGCGGCCAGCCAATTGAATTACCCGTGTATAGCTACGTTGAACATACGCGTATGCCGGAAACGATTCATATTCAACCGAAGAAAGTGATCATTCTGGAAGGGATCCTGCTGTTGACGGATGCCAGACTCCGCAATGAATTAAACTTCTCTATTTTCGTCGATACGCCGCTGGATATCTGCCTGATGCGCCGCATCAAACGTGATGTTAACGAACGTGGTCGTTCCATGGACTCGGTGATGGCGCAGTATCAGAAGACGGTGCGGCCAATGTTCCTGCAATTTATTGAACCTTCCAAGCAATATGCCGACATTATTGTCCCGCGCGGCGGTAAAAACCGTATTGCCATCGATATTCTGAAGGCCAAAATCAGTCAGTTCTTTGAATAACACGTACTAATTGTGTAACGTGCAAAGAGAATCCCCAATTGCCCTTATTCCCGGAAAGCGTAAGGGCTAGATGCCTTAAAGGAGAAAGCTCATGCGTCTGTGTGACCGAGATATAGAAGCCTGGTTGGATGAAGGGCGCCTGGCAATCAGCCCACGTCCGCCGGTGGATCGAATTAACGGTGCGACCGTTGACGTTCGCTTAGGCAATAAATTCCGTACCTTCCGCGGTCATACGGCGCCATTTATTGACCTGAGCGGCCCTAAGGCGGAAGTGAGCGCGGCGCTGGACCGGGTCATGAGCGAAGAGATCGTATTGCCGGAAGGAGAGGCTTTCTATCTTCATCCTGGAGAGTTGGCGCTGGCGGTGACTTATGAGTCCGTAACGCTTCCGGCAGACCTCGTCGGCTGGCTTGATGGCCGCTCGTCACTGGCGCGTCTCGGACTTATGGTTCACGTCACTGCGCACCGAATTGATCCGGGCTGGTCTGGCTGCATCGTGCTGGAATTCTATAATTCCGGCAAGCTGCCGTTGGCGCTGCGCCCGGGAATGCCCATTGGCGCGTTGAGCTTCGAGCCGCTTTCTGGCCCGGCGGCACGGCCATACAACCGCCGTGAAGACGCCAAATATCGCGACCAGCAGGGCGCGGTGGCTAGTCGAATCGACAAGGATTGATAAAGTAAGCGGCTAATAGAGGATGTCATGAGACGAATTCTGACCACGCTGATGATCTTGTTGACCGTCATTGTCGCGGGACTCACTGCGCTGGTGTTGCTGGTCAACCCTAATGACTTCCGCAACTATATGGTGCAGGAAGTGGCGGAGCGTAGCGGCTATCAACTGAAGCTTGATGGTCCGCTGCGTTGGCATGTTTGGCCGCAGTTGAGTATTCTCTCCGGCCGTATGGTGCTAACGGCGCCAGGTGCTTCCGAACCGGTCGTGCGTGCCGATAATATGCGTCTGGATGTTGCGCTGATGCCCCTACTTTCTCATCAACTGCAGGTCAAGCAGGTGATGCTGAAAGGCGCGGTCATTCAGCTTACCGCAAAAACGGAAGCGGTGCGTGACCAGAACGCGCCGGTGGTGCCGCATGACAATACGTTGCCGCAGGCGCCGCAAGATCGCGGTTGGTCCTACGATGTCCGTAAGCTGCAGGTAGCCGATAGTGTCCTGTTCTTCCAGCATGAAAATGGCGAACAGATCACCGTGCGCGACATACGCTTACAAATGGAGCAGGATGACAACCATCTGGCGACGGTTGATTTCTCCGGCAGGGTCAATCGCGATCAACGTGACCTGGCGTTGTCCTTTACTGCACAGGTTCAGGGCGGTGATTACCCTCATTCTCTGAAAGCGGATTTTTCGCAGCTCAACTGGCAGGTACGCGGAGCGGAGCTGCCGCCGGATGGCCTCAACGGGCAAGGAAGTCTGCAAGCCAGCTGGATTGAAGAGGCGAAAAAACTCAATTTCGACAATCTCAATCTCACGGCTAATGGCAGCGCAATTACCGGTAGTGGTAGCGTTGTGTTGGGGGATAAACCTGACTGGGTGCTAAACCTGCAGGCGACCACCCTGAATCTGGACAGTTTGCTTGCGCAAAACGCGGCGGCCAATGAAGGCAATGCCGATCAGCGTGGGCAAAGCCAGCCGAGACAGCTGCGCCCCGTGATTGCCGATAGCGATGTCCAGCAGGATTATCATAGTTTGCTTGGCTTTAACGGCCAGCTCGCGCTGTCGGCGGATCAGGTGCAGTGGCGTGGTATGCGATTCAGCCAGGTGAAGAGTGATATCACGAACCAGCAGGGGCTGCTGACGGTGAAACAACTGCAGGGCAGTCTGGGCGAGGGGCGTATATCTTTACCTGGAGTGCTGGATGTTCGGGGCAATACGTCCCATGCCGCTTTCCAACCGCAGTTAGATAATGTGGAAATCGGTACCATTTTGCAGGCCTTCCACTACCCGATTAGCCTGACGGGAAAATTATCCCTGAATGGCGATTTCTCCGGCCCGCGCATTGATGCAGATGACTTCCGTCGTAACTGGCAGGGACAGGCACAGTTGCGAATGAAGGATACGCGTACCGAAGGACTCAACTTCCAGCAGCTCGTACAGCAGGCTGTAGCGAGGAGCACCAACGTACAGGCGCAAGAAAACTTCGATAATGCGACTCAGCTTGACGCGTTAAGCAGTGATTTAACCCTGAATAATGGCCAGATAACGCTTAACGGCTTGCAGGGACAGTCCGCAATGATGGCGTTGAACGGGCAAGGTAATCTGAATCTGCAAGCAGAGGATTGCGACATGCATTTCAACGTGCGGGTGTTAGGCGGCTGGAAAGGTGAAAGCAAGCTGATTGACCGCCTCAAGCAGACGGCAATCCCGCTGCGTATCTATGGTAAGTGGCAGTCGTTAAGCTATAGCCTACAGGTAGATCAGATCCTGCGTAAGCAGTTGCAGGACGAAGCCAGACAGCGTTTGAACGAGTGGGCTGAACGCAATAGTAATAGTCAGAACGGCAAAGATGTGAAGAAACTGCTCGATAAGCTGTAACCATCATCAGCCGCCGCAGGTGACCCGCGGCGGCTGAACCGCTTTATTCACACTTCATAATCTAATTCATCTTCTACTTCAACCGGCGGGATAATCTGTACTTTCTGCACTCGGTGGCTTTCAACTTCCAGAGTTCGCAGGGTATAACTGCCAATCTTCACTTCTTCACCTGCGGCTGGAATATGCTGCAAATATTCCATCAATAATCCGGCTATCGTGTGATATTCGCGTTTATCATCCAGCGGTAGCGGAACGTACTGAACCAGATCCTCCAGCGGCATATGGCCGTTAGCGGTCCAACTGCCATCGGCGTTTTTGTGAATATCATGACGAGCATCGATCTCTTCCACTTCATTAGGCAGATTACCCGCAATGGTTTCCATAACATCGCTGATAGTCACCAGCCCTTCAACGGAGCCAAATTCGTCGACCACAAAAGCAAAGTGCGTCCGCGCCTGGCGAAACTGCTCCAGCGCCGGGAGTAGCTGCAAGGTTTCCGGAAAAATAAGCGGTTGGCGTAGCAGAACGTGTAAATCAAGCGGCTCATTGCGCAACGACTGCTGTAGCAGGTCGATAACATGAACAACCCCTAACAGATCCTCGTTATCGTTGCCGCCGGTGACGACGATACGGGTATGCTGGTTTTTCTCCAGCAGCGCGCGGACTTCCTCTTCGGGCGCGCTTAAGTCGATGTGCTCGATATCATGACGTGAAGTCATGATGCTGCTGACGGTGCGTTGATTCAGATTCAGTACGCGCTCAATCATTAAGCGTTCCTGCGGATTAAACAGCGGGTTTTCCCCCAGGTCGGCGACCATGGTTGCCGTCTCGGCATCAAGCTCAGCATTCTCCTTACGTCCGCTTAGTAGATTCATCACCGCCTCAGTCGTCCTCTGCCGCATAGTGAGATTTGCCGAGAGGAAGCGCCGGCGATTGAAGATGGCTAACTGATTGAACGATTCGATCATCACCGAGAAACCAATAGCGGCATACAGATAGCCTTTCGGGATTGGGAAGCCAAACCCTTCGGCGATCAGGCTAAAACCGATCATCAGCAGGAAACTAAGGCATAGGATGACAATCGTGGGGTGGCTGTTGACAAAGCGGGTCAGGGCTTTGCTGGCCATTAACATCAGCGTAATGGCGATAATAACTGCGGCCATCATTACCGCCAGATGATCAACCATACCAACCGCGGTAATGACTGAATCCAGCGAGAAGATAGCATCTAGCACGACTATTTGCGCCACCACGCCCCAGAACTTCGCCCCTTTACGCTGGGTGGGATTATTACTGTCTTTCCCTTCCAGCCGCTCATTAAGCTCAACGGTGGCTTTAAACAACAGGAACAGCCCGCCGAATAACATGATCAAATCGCGGGCGCTGAAGCTTAAGTCATGCCAGTTGAAGAGCGGCGTGGTGAGGGTGACTAACCAGGAAATTGACGCCAGCAGAACCAAACGCATCACCATTGCCAACAACAGACCGGTAACACGCGCGCGATCGCGCTGGGCAGGGGGAAGCTTTTCGGCAAGGATAGCAATGAATACCAGGTTATCTATCCCCAGAACCAGTTCGATAACCACGAGCGTAATGAGACCAGCCCAGATAGAGGGATCGGCAATCCATTCCATAATCAATAAGAACCTTTACAACATAATCGTATCATCTATCGATCATGGATAAGCGCCAGGTAAAATGCAACGACTTATGGTGGCGATGCGTAGCGGGTTAGCGTACAAACGAAAGTTATAACGTAATAAACGATGGTTAAATATCGGGCCTTTAAGATCTATTTGGGCTGATTTGGAATTAATTAGAAATCCATACAATTACTGTGCGGTAATAGCAAGGATAAGAAAAGATTATTAACCGTGGCCAACACCAAAATATTTGCGTATTTTTCACCAAGTTGTTATTTAGGGGAAAATTCCTACTGAATTCCGTAGCTTGTCAGGTCTCTCGTTTAATAAGACCCTTAAGATGGCTCATTGTTGCATAAAAGCAGCAGTATCAGCGATGGACAATGGGTTAATCTGCGGGTAAGAAGGTTAGTCAAGTTAGCCTTTTGTCCAAAATTTAGACGATTTTACTAATTACTATCGCCAAATTGCTATTTCACATGGTATTTGACTTTTTCTGAAGTGTCTTGCCATGGCGGTTTTTAAGAAAGAAGATGTTTAATCTGCAAAGGAAGTTGCTTATCGCCAGGAACGTTTTCCAATTATTATTGTTAAATAACAATGCATTAAGCGCTGCTTTTGCTCTGCTCCCATGAATGCCAATTGACCAGGACAAATGTGTGAGAATTTTCTTAAAGCTACCTGTCAGCTAGCATTTTTTGCGTGTATTCTTGGACTAAGAGAGTAATTTAGGATTTTGGTTAAAGTCGTGCACGGTACGATGCTGTACCATCACAAACAAATGCCAGTGACATCAACGTTCTGACAAAAATTCGAAAGTTTATAACCATATAGGTGGATGAAATAATGGTGAGTTTGAAAGCAATTATTCCGGTAGCAGGGTTAGGGATGCATATGTTGCCTGCAACCAAAGCGATACCGAAAGAGATGCTGCCGATCGTTGATAAGCCGATGGTTCAGTATATCGTCGATGAAATTGTCGCCGCCGGAATCAAAGAAATTGTGCTGGTCACCCATTCATCTAAGAATGCTGTAGAAAACCATTTCGATACCTCTTATGAGCTGGAAGCGCTGCTGGAGCAACGAGTTAAACGCCAACTGTTAGCAGAAGTGCAGGCGATTTGTCCGCCAGGCGTCACGATAATGAACGTTCGACAAGGTCAGCAACTGGGGTTGGGTCACTCTATCCTTTGTGCGCGTCCGGCCGTTGGCAATAATCCGTTTGTAGTGGTGTTGCCGGATATCATTCTTGATGGTGCGAGCGCGGATCCGCTGCGTTATAACCTTGCGGCAATGGTAGCGCGGTTTAATGAAACCGGGCGCAGTCAGGTTCTGGCCAAACGCATGCCAGGGGACCTTTCCGAGTATTCCGTCATTCAAACCAAAGATGGGTTGAAAGTGGAAGGGGAGATTGGCCGTATTGTTGAATTTATTGAAAAACCAGACGAACCGCAAACGCTCGATTCCGATTTGATGGCCGTTGGCCGTTATGTGCTGTCTGCTGATATCTGGGAAGAACTTGAGCGTACCGAACCTGGCGCATGGGGTCGTATCCAGCTGACTGACGCTATAGCCGCACTGGCGAAGAAACAGTCTGTTGATGCCATGTTGATGACCGGTGAGAGCTACGACTGCGGTAAAAAAATGGGCTACATGCAGGCGTTTGTAAGCTACGGCTTACGTAACCATAAAGAAGGAACTAAATTCCGCGAGAGCATCAAAAAGCTGCTGGCGTGAAACCAGGCGCTTAATACGAACGAAAGCTGGCGTGCAGATAACATCATATTGTTGAGTGGTACGCCAGCGTTAGAAGATCCAACTGAAATGAAGCCGAGATTCTTATTTATTCGGTTCATTAATTGCAATGAAGAGTTTTCATCTCAGTTGAATCTTATTGAGTACATAGATGCGATGGCTGATTGATGATTGTCGTGCGTGAAGCAGTCATTTGGTCAGATGAGTCAGAAAATTGCTTAACTGATAGTTGCTTAGTGCGCTCTTTCTTAAGCAAGCGCACTGTAGCACAGTTAGAGATGCGAAATAAAACTTGACTGAGATCATGTTTAGCCATTAAACAACGGTGATGTATGCATATAAACGTAACGTTAATGGATGAATATGCCCATAAGGAATTCATGGATAAGATACAGGGAAAAGGGATGTATCGTCAGAGGATGAAGCGTAAATGAACTGGCAATTTGTCTCGTTTTTTGGCGATAGTACCGTGTTGCTTCCTAGCGCAGTGGTGCTGTTCGCGGTGCTGGTGCTGCGTAAAACATCCCGGACTCTGGCCTGGCAATGGGCGCTGCTCTTTGGGATTACGGGGACTGTCGTGTGCATTTCAAAACTGGCCTTTATGGGCTGGGGAATTGGCATACGGGAAATCGATTTTACCGGTTTCAGCGGACATACCGCACTCTCAACCGCCTTTTGGCCAATACTCTTATGGCTGTTAACTTCTCGTGCTTCATCATCCCTGCGCTGGGGGGCCGTGCTTCTGGGCTTTATTCTGGCGGGTATTGTGGGTTATTCCCGATTGATGATTCATGCACATTCGGTATCTGAAGTGGTGAGTGGATTTATTCTGGGGGCTTGTGGAAGTTTGACTTTTCTGCTGTTGCAATGGCGTACGTCGGCTTTTCGTTCTGCGCAGATTTCATGGATGGGGGCGTTGAGCGTGGTAATTATCCCACTCATATTATTAAACACTGGGGTTAAAGCACCGACGCAGTCGTTGTTAGGCGAGGTTGCAACCATGATCGGACCATTTGAGAAGCCGTTTACCAGAGCCGATCTACATAAGCATATATATTAATCATACTATTTCGATAAGTTTACGGGTTAACAGTTGGCGTGATTAGTATGATAAATGGCGTATCCATAGTTAACTAAGGGATTTTAGAATCGTGGCTTTCATAATGGTGAAACATAATAATGTTAACAGGATCTTTGAAAGCGCGGTTCGGTATGTTATTACGGATAAGATGATTCTTAAATGAAAAGAGAATAACGGAAATCAGAGTTATCGTTCTGGAACCCAAAAAAGAAGTGGGTGATGATATCTATCATATTTTGTAGTTGACTACTGCATGGGTATTTTTTTACTTAAACATGGCATTTATTTTAATTGCTTTAAAATCATATGGTTACCATGGTTCATTCTTAGGGTGGTAATAAAGTGGTCAGCTGGTGAGGGATGCCATTAAATAATCTTATTAACAGATGAACCCTTGCCAGTAAAAATGAAAAATATCGTTTTATCCGCTTCGTGGGGGTGAATTTATACTCCCAATTAACAGAAGAATCTCGTAAACTCGAGGCGGTAAAAATAATTGCTGTGGTTAATTCACCAACAGTCGATGTAAAGAAAATTCCTGGGTAAGAGGTACAGTGCGTTGGTAGCTGTTAAGCCAAGGGCGGTAGCGTATCCTGACACTCACGGTACCCAATGTTTTGAATACTCACCATACGCATAGCGACGTTGTCAGACTTCTGATCATGTGCACATTATTGAGCCCATGAAAGTAGCCTTGGCAACCAATATCGCTTACATTATGAATGCATTAAGTTCACATCCGTTTGCAGCAAACCGCTCGTACCTGAGGATGTTGTCCATCGAGGCAATGGATCGCTGTTGTAAAAAATAGGCTTGTCGAACTCATAAGCTCCTGATTCTTAAAAATCCCCATTGCCGTACCCACCTGGTGGGAAGGGACTCGTAAATGGAACTTGAACAATGATAAAAATTGCTCGTATCGCACTTGCTTTGGGTCTGGTTGCATCAGTTAGCTCGCAGGTATATGCAGCAGGGTTGGTGCAAAATGATAATGAACTTCGCAACGACCTGGCGTGGTTATCCGATCGCGGAGTCATTCATCTAAGTCTCTCCACCTGGCCGCTCAGCCAGGAAGAAATTACCCGAGCACTGAAAAAAGCAAAACCTTCATATTCCTCTGAACAAGTTGTCCTGGCGCGCATCAATCAACGCCTTTCTAATTTGAAGGCGGATTTTCGCGTAAGCGGCTATACGTCAACTGACCAGCCTGGAACACCGCAGGGATTCGGCCAAAGCCAACCAGCAGATAATTCTCTCTCTCTTGCCTTCAATAACAGCGGTGAATGGTGGGATGTGCAACTGCAGGGGAATGTCGAAGGCGGCGAGCGTATTAGCAATGGATCACGTTTTAATGCCAACGGCGCATATGGCGCAGTCAAGTTCTGGAATCAATGGTTATCATTCGGCCAGGTGCCCCAGTGGTGGGGCCCTGGTTATGAAGGTAGCTTGATTCGTGGCGATGCGGCAAGACCGATGACCGGTTTTTTAATGCAACGCGCTGAACAAGCTGCTCCTGAGACATGGTGGTTGCGCTGGATTGGTCCGTGGCAGTATCAGATTTCCGCAAGCCAGATGAACCAATACACGGCCGTACCTCATACCAAAATTATCGGTGGCCGTTTTACCTTTACTCCGTTCCAGTCACTTGAGCTTGGCGCTTCACGCATAATGCAGTGGGGTGGGGAGGGACGTCCTCAATCGTTTAGCAACTTCTGGGATGGATTCACCGGCAAAGACAACACCTCAGCCAACGACCCAAATGAACCGGGCAACCAACTTGCCGGTTTTGATTTTAAGTTTAAGCTCGAACCTACTCTGGGCTGGCCGGTGAGTTTCTATGGCCAAATGATTGGCGAAGATGAGTCAGGATTCTTACCTTCCGCGAATATGTATCTTGGTGGTATTGAAGGTCACCACGGCTGGGGTAAAGATGCGATTAACTGGTATGTGGAAGCGCATGATACCCGTACCAATATGAGTCGCACTAATTACAGTTATACCCATCACATCTATAAAGATGGTTATTATCAGCAAGGCTATCCACTAGGTGATGCGATGGGGGGAGATGGCCAGTTGTTTGCAGGCAAAGTTGAGTTGGTGACTGAAGATAATCAGCGCTGGAGTACCCGTCTGGTGTACGCGAAAGTGAACCCGGAAAATCAGACTATCAATAAAGCGTTTCCTAATTCAGACACCTTAAAAGGGATACAGTTGGGCTGGAGTGGCGATGTCTATAAATCTGTTCGATTGAATACTAATCTTTGGTACACCAATGCCGATAATAGCGATAGCGACGATGTTGGTGCCAGTGCAGGGATAGAGATTCCATTTAGCTTATAGGCTGGATGCTGCGAAGAGGGTAAGGATTACTGATTGTGAATTGTTAATCGGTAAAAACTCAGACGGCAAATCAGTAATTGAAAAAATTTGGTTTATTGATGATGTGACATTATGAAGAAAAAAATTGTTAGGGTTTCAGCAGTGGCATTGGCAATTAGCTTTTTGACAGGGTGTACTATTGTTCCGGGTCAGGGGCTGAACAGCTTACGCAAAAATGTAGTTGAACTTCCGGATAGCGATTATGACCTGGATAAATTGGTGAACGTATATCCAATGACGCCGAGGTTAGTGGAGCAGCTTAGACCTGAGACTGTGCTGGCTCGCCCAAATCCGCAACTCGACCAGTTGCTTCATAGCTATGAATACCGAATTGGTGTTGGCGATGTACTGATGGTGACTGTCTGGGATCACCCTGAACTAACGACTCCTGCAGGTCAGTATCGTAGTGCTAGCGATACGGGTAACTGGGTAAACTCCGATGGAACAATCTTTTATCCTTATATAGGTAAGGTTCAGGTCGCAGGTAAAACGTTGAGCGAAGTACGTCACGACATAGCGAGTCGATTAACAACCTATATTGAAAGCCCGCAAGTAGACGTGAGTATTGCTGCATTTCGTTCACAAAAAGCCTATGTCACCGGAGAGGTTGTTAAATCTGGACAACAGCCGATCACAAATATACCGCTAACCGTAATGGATGCAATAAATAATGCTGGTGGATTAGCTCCTGATGCAGACTGGCGTAACGTTGTTTTAACTCACAACGGCAAAGACACAAAAATATCGCTGTTTGCATTAATGCAAAAAGGTGATTTGACAGAAAACCATTTACTCTACCCGGGCGATATATTGTTCGTACCAAGAAATGATGATCTGAAAGTGTTTGTCATGGGGGAAGTTGGTAAACAAAGTACCATGAAAATGGATCGAAGCGGCATGACATTAGCTGAGGCATTGGGTAATGCTGAAGGGATGTCACAGGCGTTTAGTGATGCCACAGGGGTCTTTGTCGTGCGGCAGTTAAAAGGCGATAAAGAGGGTAAAATCGCCAATATTTACCAGCTTAATGCACAGGATGCATCGGCCATGGTGTTAGGTACAGAATTCCAGCTACAGCCGTATGACATCGTATATGTCACAACAGCCCCATTGGTGCGATGGAATCGTGTGATATCTCAGCTAGTTCCGACAATTACTGGGGTACATGATATGACCGAAACTGTCCGATATATCAAAACGTGGCCATAATATGTTTGACTCAATATTAGTTATTTGTACCGGTAATATTTGCCGCTCTCCGATTGGAGAGCGATTATTACGTAAGGCATTACCGACTAAGAAAATAGACTCAGCGGGTGTTGGTGCCTTAATCGGTCATCCTGCAGATCCCTCAGCGATACGAATTGCTGAAAGTCATGGTCTTTCTTTGGAAGGACATGAAGGTAAGCAATTTAGCGCAAGTCTTGGGCGCCAATATGATTTGCTCTTAGTAATGGAGCAAGTTCATTTAGAACAAGTCAGTCGGATTGCTCCAGAAGTTAGGGGGAAAACAATGCTTCTTGGGCATTGGCTATCAGGTAAAGAGATACCAGACCCTTACAGGAAGAGCGATGAAGCATTCGAATCAGTTTATCAGTTGATTGACTTAAGTTGTCGTTCTTGGGCTGAGAAGTTAGGGCAATAATATCGGGAAAAACCGCATGACATCGGTAATTGATAAAAAAGTAACACCACAAGAAAATAATGAGATTGATTTTGGACGTTTGTTCGGTGAATTAATTGACCATCGCAAACTCATTATTTCTATAACCACTGGCTTTACAGTTATAGCAGTTTTATATGCTCTGTTTGCTACCCCAATTTATGAAGCTAATGCATTAATACAGGTTGAACAAAAGCAGGGTAACGCATTAATAGATAGCCTCAGCCAAATGTTGCCGGATAGTCAACCTCAATCTGCGCCAGAAATAGCATTACTGCAGTCACGTATGATTCTAGGAAAGACTGTTGATGATCTTAATCTTCAGGCTCTTGTTGAACAGAAACACTTTCCACTATTAGGAAAGGGGTTTGCTAGATTATTAGGTGAGAAAGAAGGTAATCTGGAGATTAATCGCCTTTATTTGCCGAAAGATGCTGGGGGAAAAGTACCTGAAATTTTGGTAACAGTAAAAGATGATAAACATTACACTGTCGATTTTGACGGTATCGTTTTACAGGGGACCGTTGGTGTACCACTGGATGAGAAAGGTATTGCTCTCGATATAAAATCGATTGATGCAAAACCTGGAACGCAATTTGAGGTTAAATATTATTCTCGACTGAAAGCAATCACGAATCTGCAGGAATCATTTAGCGCTTTAGATCAGGGCAAAGATACGGGAATGCTTAACTTAACTTTGACCGGTGAAGACCCTGATTTCATTTCACGAGTATTAAACAGTATCAGTCAAAATTATCTGGCTCAAAACGTTGCGCGTCAAGCCGCGCAGGATGCTAAAAGCCTGGAGTTCCTTAATAATCAATTACCCTTGGTACGTGGAGATTTAGATTCAGCTGAAAACAAGTTGAATCAATATCGACAACAAAAAGACTCTGTTGACCTTACCATGGAGGCAAAATCAGTTCTGGATCAGATTGTTAACGTTGATAATCAATTGAACGAATTAACATTTCGTGAAGCAGAAATTTCTCAACTTTATACAAAAGAACATCCTACTTACAAAGCACTGATGGAAAAAAGGAAAACGCTTCAAGATGAAAAAAATAAGCTAAATAAACGTGTCAGTGGAATGCCCTCGACTCAACAAGAAGTGTTGCGCCTTAGTAGGGATGTTGAATCTGGTCGGGCTGTATATATGCAACTACTCAACCGTCAGCAAGAGTTGAATATTGCTAAATCAAGCGCAATTGGTAACGTCAGAATCATTGATGACGCTGTAACCGATCCGAAACCAGTTAAACCTAAAAAAATAATTGTAATATTAGCTGGCATTGTACTTGGTTTTATCGTGTCAATAGCTATGGTCTTTGTACAAGTATTCCTGCGTCGTGGTATTGAATCTCCAGAACAGTTAGAGGAGCTGGGAGTAAGCGTGTATGCGAGCGTTCCAGTATCTGAATGGTTAACTAAACATTCTGCGAAGAACAATATACGAAACAAAAATCAATCGGATAGACTGCTGGCTGTAGAAAACCCTGCAGACCTTGCGGTAGAGGCGATTAGGAGTCTTCGGACGAGCTTACATTTTGCGATGATGGAAGCCGAAAATAATATACTGATGATTTCCGGAGCAAGCCCAAATGCTGGTAAGACATTCATAAGTACTAACTTGGCTGCGATCATTGCTCTGACTGGGAAGAAAGTTCTCTTTATAGATGCTGACCTCAGAAAAGGTTATGTGCATAAGATGCTTGGCCACAAACAGACAAAAGGATTATCAGATATACTTTCTGGCCAAAGTTCTGTAGAAAGTACAATAGAGAAGGTTACCAGTGGCGAATTTGACTATATTGGACGTGGTCAAGTTCCACCAAATCCTGCCGAGCTGCTAATGCATTCAAGATTCTCAGATTTGCTAAAGTGGGCTTCATCTAATTATGACTTGGTCGTTATAGATACTCCTCCTATTTTAGCAGTCACCGATGCTGCAATTATTGGTCGTTATGCAGGGACAACATTACTAGTAGCAAGATTTGAATCAAATACTGTCAAAGAAATTGCAGTTAGTGTAAGACGTTTTGAGCAAAGTGGCATTGATGTTAAGGGTGCTATTTTGAACGGAGTCGTTAAAAAAGCAAGTAGCTATTATGGCTATGGCTATAGTTATTACGGTTATTCGTATTCAGATAAAGAAAAAAGTTAAAAATTTGAAAGGTTAAAACAAAACGGGCTCTATTTATAGAGTCCGTATTCTATTCCATAGTAACTTTCTCCATGTTAAGCGTGGTATAAGCAGAGGGAATCATGACCCGTTTTGCTAGAAATGTTGGGTGCAGTGTATCCTTAGCGGTATCTGATTTTTTAAGCTTTGTAATATCTCTATATTTATCTCTCGGAATTCTTTCGCTTACAATGAGTCATTTTGACGAAAGAGTTCCTAATGAGCAGATTGAAGGGTGGGTTGCTTTACATTGGCTTTTAGGTATTTGTTGCATTAGTTGGTACGGAATTCGTCTGCGGCATTATTTTTATCGTAAAACTTTTTGGTTTGAGTTAAAAGAAATTCTCCGTACTTTGGTAATATTTGCTGTTATTGAAATTGCTGTAATAGCATTTGCAAAATGGTATTTTTCACGGTATGTATGGCTTTTAACATGGGTAATTGCAGCTATTTTGCTACCATTAACCAGGATGTTTACTAAATGGCTGTTGAATCGAATGGGCCTTTGGTTGCGAGATACGTGGATAGTGGGAAATGGTAAAAACGCTATCGATGCCTACAACGCAATAAATAGTGAACGAAATCTCGGTTTAGACGTCATTGGTTTTATTTCTTGCGATGGTGAAACTAGAACTGTTGAACATACTAATAAAACAGTAGTGCTAGATGCTAATAAAAATTGGTTAGCTAGCATTGATAAGCGTACGCAGTTCATTGTTGCAGTCGAATCAAATCAAAGTGAAATCCGAAATAACTGGCTTCGCGAGTTTATGATCAAAGGGTATCGTTTTGTCTCGGTAATCCCAACCCTACGGGGCGTACCATTAGATAGTACGGATATGTCATTCATATTTAGCCATGAAGTTATGATATTTAGAGTACAGCAGAATCTGGCTAAATTATCTTCACGAATTATTAAACGAGGGTTTGATATATTCGGCTCGATGGGTATTATTCTAATTTTATCTCCACTTTTACTTTATATATATAATAAAGTTAAAAAGGATGGCGGTCCTGCTATTTATGGTCATGAGCGCGTTGGGAAAGATGGTAAGCCTTTCAAATGCCTGAAGTTTAGATCAATGGTAGTTAACTCAAAAGAGGTCCTGGATAACTTACTGGCGAGCGATCCAGAAGCTCGAGCCGAATGGGATGCAACATTTAAATTGAAAAATGATCCCAGAATCACCAAAATTGGCCAATTTTTACGTAGTACAAGTCTTGATGAGCTCCCTCAATTGTTTAATGTTTTAAAAGGGGAGATGAGTCTGGTTGGCCCACGCCCTATTATTACCGCAGAGTTAGAAAGATATAACGAAGAAGTCGATTATTATTTACTTAGTAAACCTGGAATGACAGGACTATGGCAAGTGAGTGGCAGGAGTGACGTTGATTATGATACTCGTGTCTATTTGGATGCATGGTATGTTAAAAACTGGTCTATGTGGAACGACATAGCCATCCTTTTTAAAACTATAGGTGTTGTATTAAAAAAGGATGGCGCATATTAAATCATCTTAAAGGTGAAAAATAAAAAAAGTTTCGCATATTACTTACAGATTAAATAGTGTTTTAATTATTAACAAATGGGTAGTATGCGAACTGCATTGTCCATGGACTATCTATGAATAAAAAAGAAGTAATCGCTGTCGTATTTACTGCAGCAATCGTCGGTGGTCATGAATTGATGACGATTGCTCATTTAAATAAATTTAGAAATAAAGGGTTTAGGTTTGCATGCTTTGTCCCTTCAGATAATATAGCGTTAAAAAAAATTCTCTCTGATCATAATATTGCATATGAGAATCATGAAGTGTTACATAAAAAATTTGAAATACTTCATTCTACTTTTAATTATCCTTTTCGAAAAAAAGCTAAAGAACTACTAGTATCTCTGAAGGGGAAACATAAAACTATTATCATTGTGCAAGGTGATATTGAGTTAGGCTCTGTATTTGTTAATACTTCGAAGGCTGCGGGAGTCCAAAACTTAGTTAGTTATATACCTTATGCGCATAGTTTTCGTTTGATGGGTAGCAAGTTAGGGTGGTTAAAAGACATATTATCGAAATTTGTTTACAAGAAGTGCGAGAATTATATTACGATTAGTAAAGTTTTTGCCGAACAGATTTCCCTTAAAAACAAAAATGCCAAAGTTAGAGTATTACATAACTTTTCCTCTAAGTTACCAATAGAATACATTAGAGGTAAGGGATATATCTATAAGAAAGATGAGGATAAGTTTACTATCTTAATGGCAGGACGAGTTTCATTTAGACAAAAAGGACAAGATATTCTATTTCAGGCGTTAAATTCTATTTCGACCTCTAAAGAAATAGTGCTTAAGGTTATTGGAGATGGTCCTGATCTTGAGAAGCTGAAAACTATAACAGGATGTTCATATAATAATATTAGAGTAAATTATTATGGCTGGCAGCCAAATGTATGGGAGTATAGCAAGGATGTTGATCTTATTACCTTGCCATCTCGGTTTGAAGGGGTGCCGCTTCTGATGCTAGAAGCAAAGCAAGCCAATATCCCGATTATCGCCCCTGCACGTGATGGGATGATTGATTTTCTTCCTCCCACAAATTTATATGAGCCAGGAAGTCGTGACTCTGAAGCTGCGGCGCTGGCTAAAAAGATCCAGACTATAATAAATAACCACTGAAATGTATCAAGGAATATATGAAAAACATTCTAATTGATGACCGATGGTCAGGTTCAGGCGGAATCGGAACATTTGCTGAAGAAATTAATAAAATAACAAATTATAAGAGTGCGGGTTTCACCGGCAAACCATTCAGCCCTGTTGATTGCATAAAAACATCGTTAAAAATGCTGAAGATGCGTGATGGTATAGTTTTTTTTCCAGGCTATATTCCTCCATTATTTTCCAGAGTACCATTTGTGTTTACAATCCATGATTTGAATCATTTGGAGCGTCCTGAAAATTCGAGTCTATTAAAAAAAATATTCTATAAGGTTGTTATAAAAAGAGGATGTCGAAAAGCTAAGTATATTTTTACTGTTTCCGAATTTTCTCGACAAAAAATCATCCAATGGTCCGGGGTTCCTGCTGAAAAAGTTGTAAATGTAGGGAATGGAGTATCCAACGATTTTCGACCAAATGGACAAAAGAAAGATTTTGGATATCCTTATTATTTATGTGTCAGTAACAGGAAAAGTCATAAGAATGAGGTTGGAACAATTCAGGCATTTGCCAGAGCAGATATCCCTAAAAACGTAAAACTTGTTTTTACTGGCAAGAAAACCGATGAGTTAGCGACTCTCATTGAAATCAATGAGCTTACTGATAGGGTTGTATTTACTGGTTTTGTCAAAACCGAAGAATTACCTGAGCTTTATCGTGGTGCAGAAGGATTGATTTTCGTCTCCTTCTATGAAGGATTTGGTCTCCCTGTTATTGAGGCAATGGCAAGTGGTATACCTGTAATTACCTCCAAAACAACCTCCCTCGGTGAGGTTGCTGGCGACGCAGCACTTGTAGTTGACCCTGAGAATATACAGCAAATAGCAACTGCAATATCTAAATTACATTCTGATATTGAACTTAAAACCCAACTCATTAGTAAAGGCTCAAAACAGGTCGGTAAATATTCCTGGAGTGCTACCGCAGAACTTGTTAATAAGTATCTAACAAGTAGTTGAGAGTATAGAAATCGTAAAACAAGAATGAAATTTTTCTGTGTTGACGATAATGTTGGTAAAAATGAGTGAAAAATACGCTACAAATAAAAAGATAGTTGCAAAGAACACATTCATGCTTTATGGCAGGATGTTACTAATAATGTTTGCAACTTTTTATACCTCACGCTTAGTTTTAAATGCGCTTGGGGTTTATGACTTTGGGCTTTACAGTGTCATTGGCAGTATTATCGTTTTATTTTCGTTCATTCAAAACGTATCAGCTTTGGCAACTCAAAGGTTCCTGTCAGTTGGTTTAGGTAGAAGGGACTTTTCCTGGACTAAAAGAGTCTTTTCGACAAGTATATTGGTCCATTTTATAATATGTGGCGCTGTTTTATTCCTCGCTGAAACAATTGGTTTATGGTTCTTAATCTATAAATTAAGAGTTCCCGTTGAGCGTATGACAGAAATATTTTGGGTGTACCAGTTGTCTGTCATATCTCTGCTTATTCAGATCATGCAAACACCATTTATCGCTGCGTTAATTGCAACTGAAAAGATGGATTTGTTTGCTAAGATAGGGATATTTGATGCTATTCAGCGTTGGGGCATGGTGTATTTATTTACCTTGTTCGAATTCGACTCGAAATTAATATGGTATGCTGCATTCTTGCTTTTTGGATATATATCAGTGTTTTTTGTCTATTTTGTTAGTTGCATTAAGAAAATAGATATATGTACTGTAAAAGTAAGTTTCAAGGAAAATAAAGAACTGCTCAAGGAAATACTATCATTCTCGAGTTGGTCCATGATGGGCTCATTGAGTTTAGTCGGACTTTCTCAAGGTATTGCTCTCCTGACATATTTCTTTGTCGGAGTTGTGGCAAATGGTTCTGTTTGGTTAGCGGAGCAGGTGCTGATTGCATTTAACCGTGTCATAGGTACTTTGCAAACCGCATTCAATCCTCAACTGATAAAGCAGCATTCAACTGGAAATCACGAAGAGGTTTCGTCTCTTCTATCTTTATCCTGCAAGTTGACTGGCTTTATCGTACTGATTGCAGCAGTACCCGCCTTTGTAGATGCGCCTTTTGTTATTAACTTATGGTTGAAACAAGTTCCAGAGCATTTGGTGGTGTTGGTAAGAATTGTCATACTGTATGTCATCATTGATTCTCTATCAGGACCTTTTGTTACCGTAGCATATGCAGTGGGAAAGTTGCGGAACTATCAGTTAATAGCATCATTAATAATGCTTTTAACTTTGGTATTAACATATGCTCTTTACTCTTTGGGTTTTGCATTGGTTGTGGCGGTGTCGAGTCGTATACTTTGTGCAGTTGCAATGATTATGTTCAGAGTGTTGTATGTGGAAAAAGTAACTGGATTAAATAGTAAAATATTTTTCCTTAATATTTTTCCGCGCTTATTTTCTGTTTCTGTAATATCATTTGCAATTTCATTTTACATTAACACCGTACTTCCTGTAGGTTTTTTAGGACTACTGCTTCTAATCGCCTTAAACACAATCGCAGTGGCTATACTCTTTTTCTATTTGGTGCTAATTAGTTCAGAAAGAAAATATTTAACATCTTTAATAAAGAAAAAATTAGGTAGGAAATAACATGCAAGTAAACAATACTCAATATGGCGTCCTGACGTACGAAAGTGACATCTATGTCAAAAGAAACTGGATCAATCTGGGTGATTATGTACAAAGTACAGCAGCACGCCAGTTTTTACCTTGCGTGAATGAGTATATACCACGAGATCATATGAATACTTATAGTGGTAATAAAGTAAAAATGATCATGAATGCGTGGTATATGGATATACCAGAAAACTTTCCGCCATCTGAAGATATAACTCCTTTATATGTTTCAATCCATATTAACTCTACTATTGTAGATAAAATTTTCACACCTGCGAGTATTGAGCACTTTAAAAAACATGCGCCGATAGGTTGCCGTGATTTTTACACTCGTGATTTGCTGATCTCAAAAGGGATTGATGCATATTACTCAGGCTGTATGACACTTACGTTGGGGAATAAATATAAACGGGATAATGTTACTGATGATATTTATTTTATCGATGTGATGTATGACTCAATGTCATTACCAGAGTTAATGAGCCAACCATTACGTTTCGGAAAACGCTTGCTAAATGGTCGGGCATTTGAATTTAATCATAGAAGCAAAGTACTAAACCAATTTTTTGATAGTGAATTACTCAAGCATGCTAAACATGAAAAACAGATCATTCCGTACCTTTCCGCTGACGAAGGTTTTAAATTAGCCGATGATTTTCTGAGGAAATTGGCTAATGCAAAACTGGTAGTAACCTCCAGGATTCATACTGCTCTTCCATGCCTGGCTATGGGCACTCCAGTTATTTTTGTAAATGGTGGTTTTAAAAATAAAGTTGATAACTGCCGTTTCGATGGATTATTTGACTTCTTTAATAGAATTGACGTCGATATGAATGCCAATGCGACTGCTAACTTCGAATTTGATGGTAAGAAAATAGGTATGAATACTATTATTAAAAATAAAACATTGCATGAACAATATGCTAATGAATTAGCGGATAAATGCAGAAGTTTTGTTGTGTAATTTTATTCTAAATGTCTCTTTATCGAACTGTAAATATATTAAATGAGGTTAAGTCATGATTCTCCCAGTGATAATGGCTGGAGGTACTGGTAGTCGTTTATGGCCGATGTCGCGAGAGCTATATCCAAAACAGTTTTTACGTTTACACGGCGAGCAATCAATGCTTCAGGAGACAATTACTCGCCTTAATGGTTTAGAGACTAAAGAACCTATTGTGATATGTAACGAACAACATCGTTTTTTAGTCGCAGAACAACTACGTCAAATCGAAAAGCTATCTAATAACATTATCCTTGAACCAATTGGACGTAATACGGCTCCAGCAATTGCACTTGCTGCATTACACGCAGTAGCACATGATGATGATGATCCATTGCTACTTGTTTTGGCCGCGGACCACGTTATTGAGAATAACGATGCTTTTCAAGCTGCAATCAACAGCGCTGTAGTTTATGCAAATCAAGGGAAACTTGTAACGTTTGGTATTGTGCCTACTGGCCCTGAAACGGGATATGGTTATATCCAGCGTGGTAACGAAGAGCATTTCGATAATCATATAGCTTATGATGTAAAACGTTTCGTTGAAAAACCTAACTTGCATACAGCACAAGAATATTTGGACAGCGGTGAATATTACTGGAATAGCGGTATGTTCATGTTTCGAGCAAGACGCTTTCTGCAAGAGTTGGATGAGTTCCGTCCAGATATTCTTAGCTCATGTAAAAAGGCAATGCAGACTGTGCATACCGATTCTTTACGTGATTTTATTCGTGTTGATAAAGATGCTTTTATTGCTTGCCCTGATGAGTCAGTTGATTATGCTGTAATGGAAAAAACGCAATCTGCATCTGTAGTACCACTGGATGCAGGTTGGAATGATGTTGGTTCATGGTCAGCACTGTGGGAAGTCAACGATAAGGATGGTCAAGGTAATTCACTATCCGGGGATGTTTTTGTTCATGATTCTTCTAACTGTTATATAAATAGCGAAGAACAACTAGTAGCTGCCGTTGGGGTTAACAATCTGGTAGTAGTCAGCACCAAAGATGCTGTGCTCGTTATAGATAAATCACAGGTGCAAGACGTTAAACGTGTAGTTGAACATCTTAAAATGACTTCGCGTAGAGAGTATAGGATCCACCGTGAATCCTATAGCCCTTGGGGGCATAGTGATAAAGTGGTTAATACAACTAAATATCACATTAACAAAGTTACAGTTAAACCGGGCGGTAAGTTTTCTTTGCAAATGCACCACCACCGGGCCGAGCACTGGATTATATTATCAGGAACAGCGAAGATTACCTTAAACGAACGTGAGTTTTTGCTTACTGAAAACCAATCAACATTTATTCCTGCTGGTTCGACTCATATGCTGGAAAATCCAGGGAAAATAGATCTTGAAATCCTTGAGATTCAATCTGGTTCATATTTAGGTGAAGATGATATTGTTCGTCTAAAAGATCATTATGGAATTTGATTAAACGGGGAAAATGATGGAATTATTAACCTGCTTTAAAGCGTATGACATTCGCGGCAAGTTAGGCTCGGAACTTACAGAGGACATCGCATACCGTATTGGTCGTGCATATGGTGAGTATCTTAAGCCTAAAAAGATGGTTGTCGGAGGCGATGTTAGACTAACTAGTGAATCCCTTAAACTTGCCCTTGCCAAAGGATTGCAGGATGCTGGTACTGATGTTTTAGACATTGGTTTATCGGGTACTGAGGAGATTTATTTTGCTACATCTTACCTCGGTGTTGATGGCGGAGTGGAAGTAACAGCCAGTCATAACCCAATTGATTATAATGGAATGAAACTCGTCCGCGAGAACTCAAAGCCAATCAGTGGTGATACTGGGCTAAGGGAGATCCAGCGTCTTGCCGAAGAGAATAATTTTGCTATAAATTCATCGCAGCCTAAAGGTAGTTATCAATC
The DNA here is from genome assembly GCF_032601995.1 of Klebsiella sp. 141153. Classification (NCBI taxonomy): domain Bacteria; kingdom Pseudomonadati; phylum Pseudomonadota; class Gammaproteobacteria; order Enterobacterales; family Enterobacteriaceae; genus Klebsiella; species Klebsiella sp. 141153. The sequence goes on from NZ_JAQIRJ010000006.1 coordinate 38,897, forward strand.
CATTTCTATATTAGATGCATATATTGATAAGTTATTGAGCTATATCAATCTTCATAATATCAATAGAACGCTAAAATTAGTTGTTAACTCTGGTAATGGCGCCGCTGGTCATGTTATTGATGCCCTTGAGAAGCGCTTTATAAAACATAATGTTCCTGTTGAATTTATAAAGGTGCACCATGAACCCGATGGGACCTTCCCAAATGGTATACCAAATCCATTATTACCAGAGTGTAGAAAAGATACCACTGACGCTGTCATAAAAAATAATGCTGATATGGGTATTGCATTCGATGGTGATTTCGATCGATGCTTCCTGTTCGATAATATGGGTAACTTTATCGAAGGCTACTATATTGTTGGTCTTTTGGCTGACGCATTTCTTGAAAAGAATCCTGGTTCTCGTATTATTCATGACCCGCGTTTAAGCTGGAATACAATTGATATTGTAAAAAATGCTGGCGGTATTCCTGTGATGTCTAAAACAGGTCATGCTTTCATTAAAGAACGTATGCGTGCAGAAGATGCAATATACGGCGGCGAAATGAGCGCCCACCATTATTTCCGCGATTTTGCCTATTGCGATAGCGGAATGATCCCATGGCTCCTTGTCGCTGAATTGCTCTGTATCAAGGATAAAACGCTAAACCAATTAGTTAGTGCACGGATGCAAGCTTATCCTGCCTCTGGAGAAATCAACAGCTCCCTTAGCGATCCGCAATCCTCGATCAAACGGGTTCTTGAGCGATATCAGAATGAAGCTCTTGATATTAATTACACGGATGGTATAAGCCTTGAATTTGCGGACTGGCGCTTCAATCTACGTAGTTCTAACACTGAGCCTGTCGTTCGCTTAAATGTGGAATCCAGAAGTGATGTTACTTTAATGAAAGAAAAAACTGCAGAGATTTTAGCCTTGTTAAGGGCTTAAATTTAAATTACTAAAGGTGCTTTTCAAATATGGAGCACCTTTATATTTTGCATGTTAAATTATAAATGTACGATGGATTTTTATGCGCGATTTAAATGTTGGTATTGTTGCTGATTGGTTTATTACTTATGCTGGTTCTGAAAAAGTAGTAGCGGAACTTATTAAATCATATCCAGAATCACACTTGTATTCTGTTGTGGATTTTCTTTCCTCTGAAAATAAAAAACACTTTCAGAATAAAGAAATAACCACAACATTCATTCAACGCCTCCCAAAAGCGAAGAAAAAATATCAAACGTATCTTCCTTTAATGCCATTAGCGATTGAGCAACTTGATGTATCCAGCCATGATGTCATTCTTTCTAGCAGCCATGCTGTTGCTAAAGGGGTTTTGACGGGGCCTGATCAACTGCATATTAGTTATGTTCATTCCCCTATAAGATATGCATGGGATCTCCAGCATCAATATCTACGGGAAGCAGGTTTAGATCATGGAGTCAAAGGAATGATTGCAAAATTGATTTTGCATAAAATGCGCATGTGGGACTACCGTACTGCAAATGGCGTTGATCATTTTATTGCTAACTCACAATTTATCGCGCGGCGGATTAAAAAAGTTTATGGGCGAGAGGCTGATGTCATTTATCCGCCTGTTGATGTCAATCGCTTTCTTCTGAATGAAGCTAAAGAAGATTATTACTTTACCGCATCACGCCTTGTTCCATATAAGCGTATTGATCTGATAGTTGAGGCTTTCAGTCACATGCCAAACCGTAAACTTGTTGTTGTTGGTGATGGGCCGGAAATGCAAAAGATAAAGTCTAAAGCCACGGCTAACATTGAAATCCTGGGTTATCAATCAAATGAAGTCATGCAAGAACATATGAGAAATGCTAAAGCATTTGTTTTTGCGGCAGAAGAAGATTTTGGAATTACTCCTGTTGAAGCGCAGTCTTGTGGGACGCCTGTTATTGCGTTTGGCAAAGGTGGTTCACTTGAAACAGTAAGACCATTTGGTGTAGATAATCCAACAGGTATCCTTTTTGACAAACAGGATATAGGTTCTGTCATTGATGCTGTCCAAAAGTTTGAAACTATGCAGGATCAAATTCTTCCTAATGATTGTCGTGCTCATGCGCTAAAATTTTCAACCGAGCGGTTTAATCAGGAAATTTCTGAATACGTCAATTCTAAATATTGTGAATTTGTGGAAAATAAAAAAATTATCTATTAATAAATGAATAAAAACTAAGCAATTTTGTGCCACTTGGCTTTTGTTGCGGTAATGGTATTAAAAGGCAGAATTAAAACCAATAATTTTCAATGGGTTATGACTTCCATTCTTAATTTGTGAACATTTTTACACTATACGTCATACAGGCTTTGAGCTAATATAAACATCACATTTAAACTGCGAACGTGTCGCAGTGACCACACCAGACAGGAGTAAGTAATGTCCAAGCAACAGATTGGGGTTGTTGGTATGGCGGTGATGGGCCGAAACCTTGCGCTCAACATCGAAAGTCGTGGCTATACCGTCTCTGTTTTCAATCGCTCCCGTGAAAAGACTGAAGAAGTTATTGCTGAGAATCCAGGCAAAAAATTAGTCCCTTATTTCACAGTGAAAGAGTTTGTTGAATCTCTGGAAACCCCTCGACGCATCCTGTTGATGGTTAAAGCCGGTGCCGGCACTGATAGTGCTATTGAATCTCTTAAGCCATACCTGGAAAAAGGCGACATCATTATTGATGGGGGTAATACTTTCTTCCAGGATACTATCCGTCGTAATCGTGAACTCTCTGCTGAAGGGTTCAATTTTATCGGGACAGGTGTATCCGGCGGAGAAGAAGGTGCGTTGAAAGGCCCTTCAATTATGCCGGGTGGTCAAAAAGAAGCTTATGAACTTGTTGCGCCAATTCTTAAACAAATTGCTGCTGTTGCGGAAGACGGTGAACCTTGCGTAACTTACATCGGGGCTGATGGGGCTGGCCATTATGTTAAGATGGTTCATAATGGTATCGAATACGGTGATATGCAACTTATCGCTGAAGCCTATGCATTGTTGAAAGGTGGTTTAAATCTTTCTAACGACGAATTGGCGGAAACTTTCACCAAATGGAATGAAGGTGAGCTAAGCAGTTATCTTATTGATATTACAAAAGATATCTTCACCAGGAAAGATGAAGAAGGTAATTATCTGGTAGATGTTATTCTTGATGAAGCCGCGAATAAAGGCACCGGTAAGTGGACAAGCCAAAGTTCTCTCGATTTAGGCGAACCTTTGTCCCTTATTACGGAATCAGTTTTCGCTCGTTATATCTCGTCCCTAAAAGAGCAGCGTGTTGCAGCGTCTAAAGTCTTGACGGGCCCACAGGCTAAACTTGCCGGTGATAAAACTGCATTTATCGAGAAAGTCCGTAGAGCATTATATTTAGGTAAGATTGTTTCTTACGCCCAAGGTTTTTCTCAGTTGCGAGCTGCCTCGAATGAGTATCATTGGGATCTCAACTACGGTGAAATTGCTAAAATTTTCCGTGCAGGGTGCATCATTCGTGCTCAGTTCCTTCAGAAGATCACCGATGCTTATAATCAGGATGATAAAATAGCCAATCTGTTATTAGCCCCGTACTTTAAACAGATCGCTGATGATTACCAGCAGGCATTACGTGATGTCGTAGCTTATGCGGTGCAAAATGGGATCCCTGTTCCGACATTCTCAGCTGCTATTGCTTATTATGACAGCTATCGCTCTGCTGTATTGCCAGCGAACCTAATTCAAGCTCAGCGCGATTACTTCGGCGCACATACTTATAAGCGCACTGACAAAGACGGTGTGTTCCATACTGAATGGATTAACTAAGTTAGTAATGATTTGCTATCTAAGCCCTGTTTTTACAGGGCTTTTTTTTATCTATATCTGTTTAGATATTATATTTTGTTCGAAAATGGTTTTTTTCAATTTATAATCCTGTCATAATGAGTGTCTTATAATAATAAACCTCAAGTAGGTCGCTAATGATTTATGTTAATGGTCGTTTTCTTACTCAAAAACTTACCGGTGTGCAGCGATTTGCTTATGAAATGACTCTTCGGTTATCGAAATTGAGACATAATGTTGTGGTCTTGGTACCCAATATGTCCGCCATTGATAAAAGCTATAACATTTCAGGTTTTAATATTAAAGAAATCTCAGGGGGTAGAGGCCATTTCTGGGAACAATTCACATTACCTCTTTTTTTAAAAAAACAAAAAGATTGCATGCTAATCAACTTATGCAACACTGGTCCTTTGCTTTTCAAAAGGCAGATTATTACGCAACATGATATTACTTATATACGTTACCCAGAAAGCTTTTCATTTGGCTTCAGATGGTTATATTCATTAATAACCCCTATTTTACTAAAGAACTCTAAATTAATAGTGACGGTTAGTGATTTTTCTAAAAGTGAGCTAGTAAATTATTATAATTGTGATGCCAGTAAGATTCATATTATTCCGAATGCTGTGAGTAATAATTTTTTTAAACCACATGACAGTACGGTTAAGACTAATGAGATTCGTGGATGTGACTACTTCCTGACTGTATCCTCGGTTAATCATCATAAAAATATTCATGGTCTTATTGAAACTATACTATCTGCAGATTTAAATATAAACTTGAAGATAATAGGTGACAGGAACACAGTGTTTAATTGTGTAAATATAAAAACTAATGATCCAAGAATAGATTTTTTAGGGCGTGTATCTGATGATGAACTTATTTCATTATATAAAGGTGCGAAAGCTTTTATATTTCCATCCTTTTATGAAGGATTTGGTATACCCCCACTGGAAGCTCAATCATGCTCTTGCCCAGTTATTTCTTCAAATAGAGCTTCCCTCAAAGAAACCTTAGGTGATAGTGTATTGTACTTTGATCCAGACTCAAAATATGAGCTTATCAAAGCTATCATAAAATTAAACAATAGCGCTGAAGACCGTAAGTTGTTGATTAGTAAAGGTAGAGCAAATGTGCTGAGATACTCCTGGGAGCGTTCCGCTGAAACACTGAATATGCTTATTACTAAAGTTGAATAGCTTATTCACTATACACTCTCGAGTGTGTTACAAGTTATTCATTGTCAACAAAGTTGCTTTATTAATAATGGTGTTAATTATTGCAGTTAATTAACATTTTACCCGCCTTGACTTGCTCTGACCTCAATTAGGCTACATCTGCTAAGCCTGCATTTACTACACCATCCTCTGGCCCTATCCTCAAAAAATTCCGCAATTCTGTTAACATATAAAATACCCTTGTTATAAGTGGTGGTATTTGTCGTTTCTAATTTGAATTTATCCTTCTTGCGTTTTCCCCTACTGAATTTAGTGGGGGGAGGGAAGCTCTGGTTTTAATTTATAGCTGTATAACTTATGGAAACTATTCGTGATTTATTTTTTTATTCGGGCGTGTTGACGGTGTGATTTTTTTAGACTTTTCTTATTAAGGGGAAGGTGCATCTATGCTGATGCAAACGCTTCCAATGTACTCCCAATAACTCTGGGCCTGGATTGCTCCTGATACGAAATTTTGAGGATTCTTAAATGGTTACTCAAGTGCTACTCACACAAAAAGCAGTTGCAGCTATACAATTTGCAATTCTTGGGAAAAACACCTATACGACGGCTTCCACCTATGATGCCGTAGCAGGCCAGTTTCGTACGGGGGCGATTAGCCAAGAACAATATATTTCTAACCTGTTAGCATCCACCGCGGGTCAGACTTTGTATTCTGGCAAAACTGACCTTGAGATAGTTAAACTTGTCTATGCGTCCATTTGGGGAAGTACCCCAGCAGATAGTGTCGCCCAAACCTTTTTAACAGGCTCAAATTTAAATGCTGCACTTAATAATGTAATTAATGGCGTTCTTAATTATACAGGATTCGATTCTGCGACCCTAACTGCACAAAATAGCTTTGATAATGCACTGAATAAAGTCATGTACAAAGACTATGGCTCAGCGAACTGGAATACATGGAGCGTCGCTTTAAGTAGCAAGGAGCAAGTCGAAGCTGCGTACATTTCTTTAGTTGGCCGTTCAGTTGATATGGGTGGGCTTGGCGACTGGACTAATTATCTCGCCACCGGTGGGAATACATATAGTTCATTACTGACAAAATTAATCGCATCTTCCGAGTTTCAAAGCAAGGGATCTAACTTAACTGGTGATGCCTTTATCACACATGTTTATCAAGGAATTTACGGCGTCGCGCCTAGCGCAGCGGTTTTAGCGCAATACAGCGCTCTTGGTACCAATAAGGCAACCATTACTCAGGCAATCATTAACGATTTACGCGGTTCTACGGCTACAGATGCGGCAACTGTAACCAATCAGCATGCTTTTGAATACCAGATTGGCACCGGGCTACTTTATAAAACCAGCGCAGTCCTCAGCGCCAGCGCCGCAGGCGGAAACGCGACAGGTACTGTTAACACTAATGCCAGCCATCAGCTCACCAATGCTGAAACTGCGGTTCTGACTAACGCGCAACTCAATGCTAACGTGGCGAGCACCGTTAACCTCAAATTCGCGGATCATTTGGCTAATCTCACCATTAATGGTTCAAGCGCAGCCACTGTTAACCTGTCCGATAATGGGGTAAACCCTGGAGTGGACATCGTTGTTAACAACGGCAGCGTGATCCTCAATGCCAGTTCCGGCGCTGATGATGTTCTTGTGAGTAACCTTGTTAATATGACCACCGCCACGGCTAAGTTTAACCTCGGAACGGGTAACGATACGCTGAAATGGGCCGGTAACTCTACTGGCGGGGCAAATACGGTGAGCACATCTGTCACCGCTGATGGTGGAGCTGGGATTGATACCATTTCGGCTAACTTTATTACGAAAAATGTCGTTATGGGTGGGACTATTCTAAACAGAACTGCGGTCATCACTTCTAACTCCGCGCAATTTAGTAACTTCGAAAAGCTGGATCTTGCTGGCTATGTAGGGCAGGCAACTGTTAGTTCTGGATCTACTGCGCAGGCCCATACATTTGACTTTGGCGTATTAACGGGTAATGCAACCACCGAATCGAGTTTGACTGGTACTCTTGGGACAAATATCACCCAGGCTGGAACTTCAACAGTCGGCTCACAAGGATTTGTGCTATCGGGTCTGGCAAGTAACGTCCATGTGATTAATGCGGCAGGTGGCAATTCCGCGCAACTTGAGGTCACCGGTAACGCCACTGCAGCAAGCAGCGTTGATATTACATTCCGACAGGATATCACGGATCACTTTAATGTTAATTTTACAGCAACCAGTAATAGCGATATTAATGCGGGAGCACTGGCCCTTAATAGCAGTAATTCGCTACTTGGTACCGCATTGACAACATTGAATATTGGTTCTGGTGGTACAGGCAGCTTTGCAAACACCATTGCGCTGGCGGGAACCAATAGTCAAGTACAGACAATTAATGTTACTGGAGACCATTTGCTTAATCTGACGGTAGGCACAGGTTACGGCAACCTGGAGACTATCAATGCTTCGGCAAATTCCGCAGGATTGAATTTGGATGCTAATGTGGGGGGAACCGGTAAAGGGATCCTTTATCAACTCCTTACCATTCTTCCTGCTGCAGGTGTGACAACAACGATTATTAATCTGTTGGGGTTAGGTGGTGGGCATAACTTATCGGTTCAAGGAACTAGCGTTGCGGATACCTTTAAGGTTCTCGGTAACACCATTGTTTCAGGTGGTGACGGTGCGAACCTTTACCAGTTGAAAGCGAGCACCGTCAGCTCTGGTGTGACCATTTCAGATTTTAATAGCGGAAAAGATAGCATTTTTGACACTGCTTCAGGTCTGACTATTAACAATGATGTCACGCATACCCAAGTTGCTGATTATGGTGTACGTACGACTGATGTTGTTGACGCGTTGTTAGGTACATTGGTTGGTGGTGTGGTTGGCGGCGTTGTCGGCTTGTTAGGGCAAATCCTTGGTATTGGTGGGAATGGGGATCTTACTGCTAAGGTGGGGGTAGCGTCGGTTGTCTGGACTGATAACTCCCACGAGGCTAGTAATTACCTGATTGTTGATAACAACAACAACCATACTCTGGATGCGAGTGACACCGTTGTATACCTCAATGGACAAACTCATCAGCAGTTGGTTGATACTTTGCACTACGCTTAAGTAGCGTGATGTGATGGATGTTTTATAAAGAAAGGGGGAGGACGCTCTTCCCCCTTTTTATTGTGATCTCTGTCGTATTTTTATTAACATTAATTTTCGCATGGATTATGAAAAAATATTTTTTTGGTAGCTTGATATTTTAGTGCTTTCCTATCTATATATTATAAATATCTCCAGCCTGAGTTGTTGGGATCTGATTGCTCTACTGTCGGTAGAGGTGTGGCTGAAGGTACACAAAAATTAAGGGAAAAAGCAGTGGAGCACTATTTACCGCGCAATGAAATTGCGGATGTTATACGCACACGCAGTAAAATATTCTGGACCGTTGGTGTTTTTACCGCATTCATAAATATTTTAATGTTGGTACCTTCGATTTATATGCTCCAGGTTTACGACCGGGTGCTGCCCTCTGGTAATGAAATCACTCTGCTGATGCTAACTCTCATCATGCTGGCCATGTTCGGTATGATGGCATTGTTAGAGTATATCCGTAGCATGGTAGTGATACGCATTGGTGCGCAGCTTGATATGCGCTTAAATACGCGTGTTTATACTGCGGCATACGAGGATAATCTCAAAAAAAAATCTGCTGACGCAGGGCAGATGCTCAATGATCTGACCAACATGCGCCAGTTTTTGACCGGCAGCGCGCTTTTTGCTTTTTTTGATGCGCCCTGGTTCCCGATTTATTTGTTGGTCATTTTTCTGTTTAATCCCTGGTTGGGGTTGTTTGCATTAATTGGCTCACTAATACTGATAGCGTTGGCCGTGGTGAATGAAATAGTTTCAAAAGAACCCTTGGCTGAAGCGAGTAAGCTTGCGTTGCAATCAGGAAGTCTTGCCAGCACCAACTTGCGTAATGCGGAAGTTATAGAAGCATTAGGAATGTTGCCAAATATCAAGGGACGATGGTTTAGTTTACATCAACGATTTCTGAACAGTCAGCGAGTCGCGAGCGAACGAGCTTCCCGTATCAATTCTATTACAAAATTTGTGCGTCTTTCCTTGCAATCTTTGGTGCTCGGGTTGGGGGGCTGGTTGGCCATTGATGGCCATATTACTCCGGGGATGATGATCGCAGGTTCTATTTTGATGGGAAGAACGCTTGCTCCGATAGAACAAGTGATTAACGTCTGGAAAAGCTGGAGTTCGGCAAAACTATCTTATGGCCGGTTGGTGAAGTTACTCGATAGTAATCCACCCCGTGGCACCGGGATGTCTCTACCGAAGCCTGAAGGAGTACTGAGCGTAGAAAATGTATCTGCGAAACCGCCGGGCGCGCAGGGTGAACCGGTACTACACGCTGTGTCATTTAATTTACAGGCGGGTGATGTGCTTGGCATTATTGGCCCTAGTGCATCCGGAAAATCGACCCTGGCACGATTATTAGTTGGGATTTGGCCGGTTAGTGAAGGAATTGTTCGTTTGGATGGCGCAGATATTTATCAGTGGAATAAAGATGAACTGGGCCCCCATATTGGCTATTTACCACAAGACATTGAATTGTTCGCCGGAACCATAGCGGAGAATATCGCGAGATTTAATGATGTCGATGCTGAGAAAGTGATTGCTGCCGCGAAACTGGCAGGGGTACACGAACTGATTTTACGTTTTCCACATGGCTATGACTCAGTTATTGGCAACGGAGGAAACGGACTTTCCGGAGGTCAAAAGCAACGAATTGGTCTTGCAAGGGCCTTATATGGCGATCCCTCGTTGATTGTTCTTGATGAACCTAATTCTAATCTGGATGACGCTGGCGAATTAGCTCTTAATAAGGCTATTGCCTTTCTTAGAGAGCGGAAAAAAACGGTGGTACTGATTACGCATCGAACTAACTTGCTTTCAATGACCAGTAAGTTGTTATTGTTAGTCACTGGTAAGGTTAACGCATTTGGTACCACCCAGCAGGTACTTCAGGCTTTGAATAATGCTCAGAGAACTCAGTCAGCACAGCAACAGGCAATGCATGCAGTTAATAATGAATCGCATGACGGCAACGGGGCACCCCCTAAAACACAAATAAACTAAAATACGGCTTCTCAAATAATAGCTGCAACTATCTGTTGTTAAAGGGGGGAATATGTCTTCTCACATTAATCAGTCTCTTCGTGGCGATACCTCATCAGATTCTACTGATGAGCGGAAGTATACGCGTTTCGGTTGGTTGGTGATCGCCATTGGTTTATGCGGTTTCCTTTTATGGGCAGCTTTTGCCCCATTGGATAAAGGCGTTGCTTCTCAAGGGTCGGTAACAGTTTCAGGAAACCGTAAAACAATCCAGTCTCCAACTAGCGGTATTATTAGCAATATTGCGGTTAAAGAAGGGGATAAGGTCAAAGCCGGGCAGGTACTGGTTCAAATGAGCCAGGTTCAGGCGCAGGCGCAGGTGGATTCTCTGAAGATTCAATATTATACCACTCTGGCAACAGAAGGGCGTCTGTTGGCCGAAAGAGATAACCTGGATACCATAAAATTCTCTGACGTTTTCAATGCTATCAAAGACAAGCCTCGTGCAGCGGAAATCATTGCCTTGCAGCAACAACTTTTTATTTCGCGCCGACAGGCATTACGTAGTGAAGTTGATGGTTTTAAACAATCTATTGATGGCATCCGTTTCCAGCTTAAGGGATTACAGGATTCCCGGGCGAATAAACAGATTCAGCTAAACAGTATCCGTGAGCAGATGACCAGTATGAAACAGCTCTCTGCTGAAGGGTATTTGCCGAGGAATCGTTATCTGGAGGCTCAACGTCAGTTTGCAGAAATCAGTAGCAGCATTGATGAGACGATTGGCAGGATCGGACAGCTTCAAAAACAACTGCTAGAGTCGCAACAGCGAATAGACCAGCGTTATGCGGATTATCAGCGTGAAGTAAGAACGCAGTTAGCGCAAACGCAAATGGATGTAAATGATTATAAAAACAAACTTGATATGGCTAATTTTGAACTAGGGAATACGGAAATTATTTCGCCAGTTGATGGAACAGTTGTTGGGCTGAATATATTTACCCAAGGGGGAGTAGTGGGTGCAGGCGACCATCTTATGGATGTGGTTCCCAGTGAAGCTGCGCTGGTTGTGGATGCTCAATTAAAAGTACAATTAATCGATAAAGTATATACCGGACTTCCCGTTGAGCTTATGTTTACTGCTTTTAACCAGAACAGGACCCCTAAAATACCTGGTACTGTAACGCTCGTTTCTGCAGACCGTTTAATCGATAAAGCAAATGGGGAAGCTTATTATCAGATGCAGGTAACCGTCACTCCGGAAGGCATTAAAATGCTCCAGGGCGAGGAAATAAAACCTGGGATGCCTGTCGAGGTGTTCGTAAGGACGGGGTCACGTTCGTTGTTAAGTTATCTCTTTAAACCTATTTTGGATCGTGCGCGTACTTCATTGACCGAGGAATAATCGTGATTTTCATGAAAAGGAAGATGATTAATCTAGCCCTTAGTTCGATAGTGTGGGTGATATCCTCACCGGTGCATGCATTGGGTATTCTGGATGCTTATTCGCTTGCATTGGAAAAAGACCCAACATTTCAGGCGGCGATTAAAGAAAAAGAAGCCGGTGATGAGGCAAGGAATATCGGACGAGCAGGGTTGCTACCAAAAGTCTCTCTCAATTATCAGAATGCACCACGAAATTGGCAGACTCAAAAATATCAGACGAGTGATATTTTTGGCAATGTCAGCGATGTGACTAAACGACAGCAGTACCGCAGTTATGCTGGTTCCGTGACCTTAACGCAACCTCTATTTGATTATGAGGCTTATGCGAAATATAAAACGGGAGTCGCACAAAGTTTGATGGCCGACGAAAAATATCGCAGTAAATATCTCGATCTTGCAGTCCGGGTCATTTCGGCTTATGTCAGTGTTGCATATGCAAAAGATCAAATTGCACTCGCTGAGGCGCAGAAAGCTGCTTATAAAGAACAGCTTGCTTTAAATGATCGCCTGATGTCCGCTGGCGAGGGTACTGTAACGGACGTTGCTGAGACTCAAGCAAGGTACAGTTTGGCCGAAGCTCAGGTTATCGAGGCTCGGGATGTCTTAGACTCAGCTCAGCGGGAACTTGAAGTCATCATCGGAATTCCACTTGATCAGTTAGATGCATTGCAGACGTTACGGCAAGGCAAATTTCAGGTCTCGCCGCTACGTTATACAGCATTCGATGATTGGCAAAAATTAGCCATGGAACGAAATCCCCAACTAGCTTCATCACGTCATGGCGTGGATGCAGCGCGTTATGATGTAGAACGCAACCGGGCTGGATTTATGCCTCAGGTACAGCTATACGCATCACATTCGGAAAATGATTCCAGCAGCGACAACACCGTAAATCAAAAATATCGAACAGATAGCGTTGGGGTTCAGGTATCAATGCCAATTTATTCTGGCGGGGGGGTTGCTGCCTCGACAAGGCAGGCCGCGGCACGTTATGGTCAGGCCAAGTATGAACTGGACGCCCAGGTCGGTTCGATAATGAACGATCTGCGTAAACAGTTTAATCAATGTATTAGTAGCCAGGCGAAGCTTAGGGCTTACGAACTGGCTGTAAAGTCTGCAACGACGCAGGTTGAGGCCACGCGGCAAAGTGTGCTTGCAGGGCAAAGGGTTAACGTTGATGTGCTTAATGCGGAGCAGCAGCTTTACGCTGCACAGCGAGATTTAGCAGAGGCCAAATACACGTATATTAAGGCCTGGATTACGTTGCTTGGAGATTCAGGTACGCTGAGCGAAAAAGATATTATGCAAGTCGCGGGGTATTTCCATCGTTCTTGAGTTAAGCTATGAAGTCGGAAACAGAAAGAGTGTAAAATAGTTTGTTTTTTGCATCTCTGAAACCCGTATCGATACTACGCTTCAATCTGTATGCTCACATGAAGGGGACCCTTAAGACCCGTCCCCGTCTTGACTTCACTATTCGCAAAGAGTAAAACGCCAGCAGTATCCATGATTACTGTGGCGATTTGCCATCACCCGTTAACTGTAGAAGTGTTGCTCTATGAAAATTACTATTTCCGGTACAGGCTATGTTGGTTTATCGAATGGTGTTCTGATTGCCCAGAACCATGAAGTGGTTGCTTTGGATATCATTCAGGCCAAAGTAGATTTGCTTAACCAGAAAATTTCACCTATAGCAGATAATGAGATCCAACAATATTTAACGGAAAAAAAGCTTAATTTTCGTGCAACAACAGACAAACTCGATGCGTATCATGACGCTGATTACGTTATTATAGCTACGCCGACAGATTATGATCCCAAGACAAATTACTTCAATACGTCTTCTGTTGAGGCTGTCATCCGTGATGTGACTGCTATCAATCCGAAAGCTGTTATGGTTATAAAATCAACGGTCCCAGTTGGTTTCACTCGTGGCATAAAAGAACGCCTTGGCATTGAAAATATCATTTTCTCGCCGGAGTTTCTCCGCGAGGGGCGTGCTTTGTACGATAATTTATATCCATCACGGATTGTCATTGGTGAGCGTTCTGCTCGTGCTGAGCGATTCGCAGACCTATTGAAAGAAGGTGCGATAAAAAAAGACATTCCGACCCTTTTTACTGATTCAACTGAAGCTGAAGCTATTAAGCTCTTTGCTAATACTTATTTAGCACTACGTGTTGCCTATTTTAATGAGTTAGACAGCTACGCCGAAAGCCAGGGACTAAACAGTAAACAAATTATTGAGGGTGTATGTCTGGATCCGCGAATTGGTAATCATTACAACAATCCCTCTTTTGGCTATGGTGGGTACTGCTTACCGAAAGATACCAAACAGTTGCTGGCGAATTATGAGTCGGTGCCCAATAATATTATTTCGGCAATTGTTGATGCTAATCGCACCCGAAAAGATTTTATTGCAGACTCCATTCTGGCGAAAAACCCGAAAGTTGTTGGTGTGTATCGGTTAATTATGAAGAGCGGCTCTGATAATTTCCGTGCTTCCTCTATTCAAGGTATAATGAAAAGGATAAAAGCGAAAGGTATACCTGTAATTATTTACGAGCCAGTGATGAAGGAAGATGAGTTTTTTAACTCACGCGTTATTCGCGACCTTGATGCTTTCAAGCAGGAATCAGATGTTATTATCTCTAACCGCATGGCAGAAGAATTGGCGGATGTGAAAGATAAAGTATATACGCGTGACCTCTTTGGTAACGATTAACTTTCCATAATGACAGGTAGTTTGCAAAATTACCTGTCTTAATTTTTTATAAAGAAAAAACGCAGCATCATTATGTGCTGAAATAAAATACTAATGCTACCGTGGCATTTGCGAGACTATCTCTGTCTTCTACATCGAAAGAAACGTCTGTCGAATTAGAAATATATAGCGTAGGGATAATACTAGGCTGATTACACTATTGGCGGTTAATATACCGCAATCTTTTGATTGCGGTAAAATAGAAGATAAGAAACTATCAAATTGCGTAGTAGTCTTTATACCAATCCACGAAGTTCTTCACGCCTTGCTTAACTGTGGTTTGTGGCCGGAAACCAACAAGATCATATAGCGGTTGGGTTTCAGCGCTTGTCTCCAGAACATCGCCTGGTTGCATCGGCATCATGTTTTTCTTAGCTTCCATTCCCAGCGCCTCTTCAAGCGCAGTGATGTAGTCCATCAGTTCTACAGGCGAACTATTACCAATGTTATATACCCGATAGGGGGCGGAACTGGTCGCCGGAGACCCGCCTTCAACCGTCCAGTCTGGATTCGGTTGCGGAACAACATCCTGAACACGAACAACTGCTTCAACTATATCGTCAATATAGGTGAAGTCCCGCTTCATTTTTCCGTAGTTGTAGACGTCTATACATTGCCCTTCGAGCATGGCTTTCGTGAATTTGAATAGTGCCATATCCGGGCGTCCCCAGGGTCCGTAGACGGTAAAAAACCGCAGCCCGGTTGTTGGAATTCCATACAGATGCGCATAAGTATGTGCCATCAATTCGTTGGCTTTTTTGGTTGCCGCGTATAGCGATACAGGATGATCTACCGAATCATCGGTTGAAAACGGCATCTTACGGTTTAAGCCATAGACGGAACTGGATGACGCGTAGACCAGGTGCTCAACTTTAGTATGGCGACAACCCTCAAGGATATTCAGGAAGCCCATCAGGTTAGCGTCAGCGTAAGCGTGTGGGTTTTCCAGCGAGTAACGCACGCCGGCCTGAGCGGCAAGGTTGATTACGCGGTTAAATTTCTCCGTAGCAAAAAGCTGCTCCATGCTGACCCGATCGGCGAGATCAATTTTGTGAAAACTGAACAAAGGTGCTTTCAGAAGATCCAGGCGGGCTTGTTTGAGGCTCACATCGTAGTAGTCATTCATATTGTCGATTCCGACAACCTCATGACCAGCTTCCAGCAGGCGTTTGCATACATGAAAGCCGATGAAGCCAGCAGCACCAGTGACTAAAAATTTCATTTATATCCTCCAGGATCATTATGTCCCACTGCCTATAAGGGCCTATTTTACACAGGGGGGAGGTATCGATCATCTTGTTTACTGATTGGTTCGGAAAGGTTGGAGAGAATAACATTTAAAGCTAAACCTACCGTCGCAAGGACGCCATCTCCAATATGAGAGTGAAAATCACTCTCATTGGTTAGCAAGTGTTTTTAGTTGTAGACAAATGTTTAAACGGCATTGTACTTACCTGGTATATATCTCTTCTTTGCCAGCCAATACTGCTTTTTCGCTTTTAATCTTATAGTCCGGGAGTATACTATGCTGCTGTTTCATTCATATGGTATTAACTTAAGATGCCCACATTGCAACTTTCTGATTTTATTACCATAATAGGCAGGTATGCCACTGACATTAATGACGCTGCTGAATAGGGCAACTTGTATAAAGTTAAGTAACTCAGTTGCCAGGTCCGTTGCCTGAAATGAGACAAACCTGATGGCAAGTTGCCTCTGAAGCGGCGAGAGTGACCGCTC
Organism: Klebsiella sp. 141153; assembly: GCF_032601995.1. Taxonomy (NCBI): domain Bacteria; kingdom Pseudomonadati; phylum Pseudomonadota; class Gammaproteobacteria; order Enterobacterales; family Enterobacteriaceae; genus Klebsiella; species Klebsiella sp. 141153. The sequence continues at coordinate 54,976 of NZ_JAQIRJ010000006.1, forward strand.
TCGGATTGAGCTCAACTTGAGGCTTGAGACAGAGCAAAATCATGGACTCTTGCGGTAGTAATGCTTTGAGGTTTATGACGATTTATCAAATGCTAAGCTTGTTTTGCGCGCTTTGGTTGCGATAGCCAATGGCGGTAGCGTGTCTCTGATTGATGTGATCGTTGGCTGTTGCGAGTCAACTAGACAAAGCTAATCGTTTGTAGCCGTATAGTTACCCCCGTAACATACTCCAAATGATGGTATAGAGTACGCTATTATATGGAACCGCTTATGGTTGCTAAGAAGGGCTACTCTATACCGTGGATATAGAGGCAACGACTGCTTTTGGCTAATTTATTATAATTATGTTGATATTATAGCTGTGCACAATTTCCTCAAGGTGCCAGAGGAAAGAATGATTGCGTGGTCGATTTCAAAAAAATGAGTGCAAATAATGAAGTTTAAATTAGGATATTTATTTGATCTACTTGTTGTGATAACTAATAAAGATTTAAAAGTTCGCTATAAAAGTAGCATCTTTGGATATTTATGGTCTATCGCAAACCCTTTATTATTTGCGATGATTTACTATTTTATTTTTAAAATGGTAATGAGAGTACAAATTCCAAATTATACCGTTTTCCTGATTACTGGGTTGTTCCCGTGGCAATGGTTCGCAAGTTCGGCAACCAATTCATTATACTCATTTATTTCTAATGCGCAGATCATTAAAAAAACAGTATTTCCGCGCTCGGTTATTCCTTTGAGTAATGTGATGATGGAAGGGCTGCACTTCTTGTGTACAATTCCTGTAATCGCTGTGTTTCTATATGTTTATGGTATGTCACCGTCGCTGAGTTGGTTCTGGGGCATTCCTCTACTGGCGATCGGACAGATTATTTTTACATTTGGATTTGCTCTAATTTTCTCAACGCTGAATTTGTTTTTCCGTGACCTGGAGCGATTTGTCGCCTTGGGCATTATGTTGATGTTCTACTGTACCCCGATACTCTATAATTCAGATATGATCCCGCAACAATTTACTTGGATCATTGATTATAACCCACTGGCTAGCATGATTATGGCCTGGCGAGATCTGCTTATGAATGGCAACCTGGATTATGTGCATATCACTTATCTATACTCATCAGGCATGGTTGTGTTGCTGCTAGGAGTGTGGGTCTTTAATAAATTAAAATATCGATTTGCAGAGATTTTGTGATGACCGCTGTTATTGAATTTTGCAATGTAACAAAAGAGTATCCTCTATATCATCATATTGGCTCTGGCATTAAAGACTTGTTTTTTCATCCGCGTCGGGCCTTTAATTTGCTAAAAGGCCGTAAGTATCTGGCTATCGAGAATGTGTCATTCACCGTCAATAAGGGTGAATCAGTTGCATTGATTGGCCGCAATGGCGCAGGCAAAAGTACGACCCTTGGTCTCGTTGCTGGTGTGCTAAAGCCAAGTAAGGGCGAGGTAAAAGTTGTCGGACGCGTGGCTTCGATGTTGGAGCTGGGAGGCGGTTTTCATCCGGAACTTACCGGGCGTGAAAACATCAAACTTAATGCCACCTTACTGGGGTTACGCAGAGCAGAAGTTAATAAACGGCTTGATAAAATTATCGAGTTCTCAGAGCTAGGTGAGTTCATTGATGAGCCTATTCGCGTATACTCCAGTGGCATGCTGGCGAAGCTGGGCTTTTCCGTTATTAGCCAGGTTGATCCAGATGTATTGATTATCGACGAAGTTCTCGCGGTTGGGGATATCGCATTTCAACGGAAATGTATTGAAACAATCAATGAGTTCAGAAAACGTGGGGTAACAATCCTGTTTGTTAGCCACAGCATGAAAGATGTTATGCAGATTTGCGATAAAGTTGTGTGGGTTGAAAATCACCGGTTGAAAGCTATCGGTGAGGCAAGCTCTATTGTTGATGAATATGTAGCCTCAATGGCTTGATGGAAAAACTAATGCAGAAGAATGTACTTATTGTCGGCGCAGGATTTTCAGGCGCGGTTATTGGTCGCTTATTGGCTGAAGCAGGTCATCAGGTGACGATTATTGACAGCCGGCCGCATGTTGCTGGTAACTGCTATAGTGAGCGGGATAGTGAAACCAACGTTATGGTTCATACCTATGGCCCTCATATTTTCCATACTGACAATGCTGAGGTTTGGGAGTACATCAACCAATACACGGAAATGATGCCTTATGTGAACCGGGTGAAGACGACGGTCAATGGGCAAGTATTTTCCTTACCAATCAACTTACACACAATTAATCAGTTCTTCCATACCACGTGCTCCCCAACCGAAGCACGTAAATTAATTGATGAAAAGAGTGATAAAACGATAGAAGAACCTGCAACATTTGAAGAGCAGGCACTGCGTTTTGTCGGCAAAGAACTTTATGAAGCCTTTTTTAAAGGTTACACAATCAAACAGTGGGGAATGTCTCCGTCGGAGCTCCCGGCTTCAATTCTTAAGCGTCTGCCTGTACGATTCAATTACGATGATAACTACTTTAATCATAAATATCAGGGGATGCCAAAAGACGGCTACACGGTAATCGTAGATAAGATATTAGATCATAAAAATATTTCAGTGGCTTTAAACACCTTGTTTGATGAAACCACTCGTAGCGAATATGACCATGTATTTTATAGTGGCGCGCTGGATGGTTTTTATAAATATGATATGGGACGTCTGGGCTATCGCACCCTGGATTTCGATGCATTCCGAACCGACGGTGATTATCAGGGATGTGCGGTAATGAATTATGGTGAGCAAAAAGTGCCTTATACTCGTATTACTGAGCATAAGTACTTTGCACCATGGGAAAGTCATGAAAAATCAATCTGCTATCGCGAGTTTAGTCGCTCATGTGAGCCTGAGGATATTCCGTATTACCCAATTCGTCAGGTAGGGGAGATGGCTATGCTGCAAAACTATCTCGATCGCGCCGAAAAAGAAGCGAATATTACCTTTGTTGGTCGTCTGGGTACATACCGCTATCTTGATATGGATGTAACTATTGCTGAAGCTCTGGAAACTGGGCGAACTTATCTTAAGTCATTAGAACAGAATTCTGTGATGCCTGTGTTCACGGTCAAAGTCAGATGAATGTAGCTGCTCTAATCGTCACTTATAATCGGTTAGAAAAGTTAAAAACAACAATAGAGGCAACGCTGGCGTTGCCTTTTCAATATATAGTTGTGGTTAACAATGCATCAACCGACGACACTCAAGCCTATCTTAATTCTGTTTGCGATGAACGAGTTATAGTTTTACATCGGGAGATGAATGATGGCGGGGCTGGCGGTTTTAAATATGGAGCGCAATGGATAACGCAAAATTTGAACACTAATTGGGTTCTATTTTACGATGATGATGCGTATCCGAAGAAAGATTTTGGCGTAGCTTTTCAGTCACTTGATTTATCGAGTGAAAATGTCTATGTCTGCACGGTGGTGGATACATCAGACAAATGCTGCAAGATGAATATACCCTGGAAGAAAATTCCTAATGGTTTTTGGGGAAATATCGCTTACAGAGTTAATCCTGCACGTTTTATTCCTGACGGAAGCCAGCAAGAGACCGTGGTGAGCGTTTCATTTGTAGGAATGTTGATAAGTCAGGAGACACTAAAGAAATCTATATCGTTTATATATGATGAGCTTTTTATCTATTTTGACGATGTTTATTTTGGTCATCATCTGGTCCTGCAGCGTACGCCTATTATTTACCTTCCTGAATTATGTATTGTCCATGATATTGATACTACTAATCAATTAATAGCCCCGTGGAAACTATATTATTTAAGTAGAAACCTTATCTTGTCCCGTAAAATATTCCAGGACAATTCGCCTTTCACCTTATTTGATGTTTCATTAAGGTTGTTGAAGTATATATTTACAGCACTGAAGCATGAAAAGCGGAAAGAATGTATGATTAATGTCTATAATGGAATCAAGGATGGTTTCTGGAAGCCAAAAGGTAGAGGTGCATAATCCGCTATGAAAAAGAAATTATGCTATTTTGTTAACTCTGCCTGGTATTTTGAACTTCATTGGCTCGAAAGAGGAATTGCTGCATTAAATAATGGATATGATGTCTATGTTATTGCAAATTTTGTAGATGATGCAATTTCAAACAGACTCACCGCATTAGGATTTCACTGCGTTAATAGTCAAATTAATGAGAAAAGCATCAATCCTTTTGCTTTTATCAAAGGCTTTATTAATGCCTCGAGGATATTGAAAGGCATTAATCCTGATATCCTTCATTGCATTACGATTAAACCTGGGATCATAAGTTGTCTGTGGGCCAAATATCACAAAACTAAACTTGTTTATAGTTTTGTAGGGCTAGGGCGAGTGTTTGAGAGTGAGCAACTCATTTTTAAAATATTACGTTGGCTTGTCCTCAGGTTGTATCGATATTTGTTCTCAAATGTTGATTGTAAAATAATATTTGAACATCGAGAAGATAAAAGAAAAATACTTTCTCTGCTGGGAGTCAAAGAAGAGAAAGCAAAGGTCATTGATGGCGCCGGGGTTAATATCAGTTATTTTTCATACCAGCAAGAACCGAAATTGACTCATGGAATAATACTTTTTGCCAGTCGTATGCTACATAGTAAAGGATTACTTGATCTCATTAAAGCAAAAAGGATCCTGAAGTTAGAAGGGATAGATTGTACTATTCAGGTAGCAGGTATCATTGTTGAGAATGATGACGATGGAATTACCTTGGGGCAAATAGAAAAATGGCACGCAGCAGGTGATATCGTCTGGTTAGGTACTCGAGATGATATTAGAGAATTGATTGCTGGGGCAAATATTGTTGCTCTTCCTTCTGTATATCCCGAAGGTGTACCGCGAATTCTGCTTGAGGCTGGTGCTGTGGGTAGAGCTTGTGTTGTCTATGATAATGGTGGGTGCAATTCACTAATTAAAGACGGCTATAATGGTTATATAGTTGAACGCAAAAATGTCAAAGAACTGGCCGCGAGAATTAAAGCATTGATAAATGAAGATGATGACAGACAAAAAATGGGTATCAATGCCAGGGAAAATATTGTCAATCATTATACATCAGAAATTGTTATTGATAAAACATTACAAGTATATGAAGAGCTGTTTCAGCGCTGAAAAATACTCATGCGGTTAGGTTATGAATAATAATATTGCATTACAGTCATCAGTATTCCCGGATATACACCACCGTGAAATTAGCGCTCTGTATTTTTTATCTGATAATGTATCTACATGCTATAGTGATGCAGGGTACGTCAGAGTATCGAGGAATCATGACATTTGCTTTGATACTTTTTATAATTCATTTGATCTCCATAAGTGGTCGAAATACACAACAGTTAAACAGATTGGGTTCAAAGTTGATGTTGTTGGCAGAGGTATCGCCACAATTTTCTTAAAAACGAATGATATATTAAAGAAAGTATTTCAACGCGAAATTGAAGGGGCATTCACGCTAGATAATTTAGAATTAAATGAATGTCGTGACGGTAGAATTTATTTTTACTGGTCGTCAATTGATGATAGTGAGATCAGGAGTTTTTCTTTTACTACATATGGGGCAGTAGAGGATTTTGGTAAGCTAGCGATTGTCATCACTACTTATAATCGACAGGTAGCATTATTATCGACATTGTCGAGATTTGAGAAAAACTTATTTTCCGACAGTGTTGGTCAATCAAAATTTCATGTATATGTTATTGATAATGGATGCAATTTAGATTTAGAGCCAAGACCTAATGTTACTTATATAAAAAATAAAAACATGGGGGGGGCTGGTGGTTTCACTCGTGGTTTATTTGAGGTCAAAAAGAACAATAAAGAAACTTATTGTATCTTTATGGATGATGACGCATCCTGTGAAATCGAAAGTATTAAAAGAGCATATTGGTTCATGTGTTTTTCAAAAAACGATGAACAGATGATAGCAGGCAGTATGCTATATGAGGATAAACCTCAAACGGTTTACGAGGCAGGTGCTATTTATCCTTATAAACAGATACGAATGCGGCCTTTAAAAAATGGTGTTGATGTCTCAACACCAAGTGGCCTGGATGTGTTTAATAAAGAGGACGAACAAGCCAATTACGCAGCATGGTGGTTCTGCGCTTTCAAAGTATCAGCGATAAAATACTATGCTTTTCCTTTCTTCGTCCGCGGCGATGACATTTTATTCGGGATAATGCATGCTTACCCGATCGTTACTCTCAATGGCATTGCGTCGTGGCAGATGAATTTTAATCAAAAATATAGCGCATTAGTTGAATATTTGAGCGTTAGAGGTCTGTTGGTTCCTGCATTTGTATACCCGTCATCACAGAAAAGAAGACAGATAGCTTTTTGGATATTAGCAAAAGTACTTTTGCTATGCTTTTCATACCGTTATTCTTCGGCTGAGGCTATCATTGAAGCTTATTCAGATGTTATGCAAGGCCCTGATTTCTGGATTGATGATGTGGATGCGCAAAAAGCGCGTAGACGGATTAGTGAGCTGTCGAAAGATGAATTGCCATGTGAAGTCGAGCAGGGTAACGACGTGAAAAAAACTGACCGTGATAGTCCTGAGTCCAAATGGGCGAAGATAATCAGGCTGTTTCTTCTCAATGGTCATCTGGTTCCTGGGTTTATTACGGCTGGAAATAGGGTACGAATCCCTAACACAGAAATTCATCCGACAAAACAGGTTTTTTTGAATGCTGAAGTTTACTATGAAACTACTGAGGGTAGTTTTATCGTACTGAAGCAGGATAAATTACGCTGTGCTAAGTTGATCATCAAAACATTGTGGGCCATTAGCAAAGGGTTCTTTACCTATAATGCTGTTGCAGAAGTGTATGGAAAGAAGATCTCGTACTTAACGTCTGAGAACTTTTGGAAGAAATATTTTATTTAAATATTGATGGCTTGTTCTTTATTCGTAATGATAATATTGTCATAGTTAAATATTTCTCTTGCGGATAGGGTTTAGGATATTTATTTATACGGAAGATACACATTTTGATTTGGCTAGTTTCTACAATCTAGTCTGAAGTTAAATATATTTATACAAGAGACAGTAATGAGCGACATGATAGTTTGTGATACTCGACAATCAAAGATTATACCAAAATTGTCTATTATAGTACCAGTCTATAATACTTCTGGTTTTGTGGAGAAGACTTTATCTTCATTTGATAAAAATGGTAATGATCAAATAGAACTTATCATTGTAAATGATGGCAGTACTGATAATAGTGTCGAAGTTGTTCAGCAATGGCTTGATACCTATAAAGGTAACGCAATTTTCGTATCACAGGAAAATAAAGGGCTATCAGAGGCCAGAAACACGGCCTTACGCTACGCGAATGGCCAATATATTTCTTTCTGTGATAGTGATGACTGGTTGAACGAAAAAGCTGTTCTTGATTCCCTGGAATTTGCCGAGTCTGACGATCTTGATATTGTCTTATATCGTTCATACGTTTACGACAACCAAACAAAAGATTCTTATCCGTTCTATGATGCAGCGACTTGGGATCACATTTTAGGTGGTGAGCTGAAGAAGACAGTAAATATTGCAGCATATCCGCAAATCCTCAGTCTTGAACCTAATACCAACAACCGAATCCTTAAGAAAGATTTTTTTGACAAGTATATAACTATCTTCCCGGTAGGGATTCATTTTGAAGACGTTACTCCTCATATTGTAAGTCTGGTTAACGCAACAAAAATTGGCATGATAGATACTGTCGGCTATTTTTACCGAGTTAATCGTGAAGGGAAGATTACGGATCAAAAAAGCGAAAAGCGATTTGATATAATTAAGACCGCGAAAGAGTTATTGCAGAAGCCTGAAGTTAAAGGTCTCAATGCATATCAGCAATATTGCGTAATGTCGCTAATATTTAAAATGATTTTCTGGTGTGGTAGATATACAACTCTGAGTGATCGACGTCGTTACTTCCAGCAAGGTGTGGATCTGTTTTCTGTATCAAATCCGGGCGTGCGTTCGCGCTTAAAAACTTCCTTAGGTTTTGCGGAGCGTAACAGAGAGTTTATTCTCATGTTGGCATTTTTCAATGGCGCAACGGATTTTCTTACAGAGTACAGTACTGGTAAGCAAACGCTATCAACAAAATTTAAACTGTTGAAGGCTATTTCTACTGCAAACATTGATGTCAATAAATTGATCTTCAAAAAAGCTTTGCGTTTTGCAAAAAATAAGTTCGGAAAACGGGTAGTAGGTTAATAAAATGATCAATAGAACACAATTGAATGCATATCTAAATAAACTACCTTCAGCAATTAGCCATGATGAGTTAGCACAACATAAGCATATCATCGAGCGAAGCTTTTTTGGCGTAGATTTGTTTTCTTGCGAAAGTGATGTTTTGGCTTTTGTCGGTACTTATACCGGTCTGGAGCTTCTGGTTGCATTTTATAACAGCAAGCCGCGCGCGATAATTGTTGTTGAATCTAATGCAAGCAAGTTTAAACGTATTCAGGAACTATTAAATAAAAATCCTGAATTGAAAGAACGCGTCTATCTGTTTGATAATTTCTCCAATCCTGAAATTAATGAGTTGATTGGTGAGCGTCACGTTAGCGTTCGTATTTCTCTTCCTGCATTTACCCGGGCAGCTCTGGAGTATGTGACTGCACAGTGGAAACTTGACCATATTTGTGGTGAATTCAATCAGTACGATGTTGATCCATTAATTGTTTATCGTCAATGCGCGCGCGCGGCGGATACTTTTTACTGGCGCATTCAGGATCAACACCAACCTCTCACGGGTAGTCGCCAGAAGTATGAGTATGAAGTTTCAGTGGTCGTACCCGCATACAATATCAGCGCCTATATCGACCAGTGCATTGAGTCCCTGGCGAATCAGTCTATTGAAAGTATAGAGATTTTAGTCGTCGATGATGGTACACCGGATGATTCCGGTGAGAAAGCTGACGCCTGGGCTGCGAGATACCCAGGTAGAGTGAAAGTTATCCATAAAGCCAATGGTGGGTGCGCGACGGCACGAAATGCCGGCGTTAGCCAGGCCAAAGGGCAATATATTGGTTTTGTTGACGGCGATGATTGGTGCGATCTTCAGATGTATGAAGATTTGTTCCGTGCCGCGGTGATGAAAAATGCTGACATTTCCCAGTGTGGCTATAAAGAAGCTTATGAGACTGGTGAAATAGTTAAATTCCCCCTGGACATTAATCTCAGCCGTCTGGATTTACTACGCGAGCGCCCAACAATGTGGCGTCGTATTTACTCTGCTGACATGCTGAAAAACAAAGGAATTTCTTTCCCTGAGCATATTCGTCGGTTTGATGATTTACCTTTCCAGTTCGAGACTTTTTTAAACGCCAAGATTATTGCTAATATACCTTTTGATTATTACTATTATCGTCAAGGGCGCTTAGGTCAGGATATTTCTGTGCGCGATGACCGACTTTATGTTCATTTCCCTATTTTTGATTGGATCTACAGTCGTAACTCGGATACGTTCAACTATGATGAAGAACGTAAATTATTTGAGTTAGAACTCGATGTCCACTTCTGGGCCTGGAGTGTCATTGAAGCGAAATTCAAGGATGAATATTTTAAGCAGGTCCTGGCACAAATTTTTGCATCTAAGAAGATTTTGTCTAAATTTGATATGCTGGTAATAGCCAAAAATAAAGGAAGAGAAAGATTTATGTTTTATTTAAAGCTACTAAAAGCCAAAACATTCTAACTCTTCTACCTTATTACAAGCCGCGAAAGATTTCTTTCGCGGCTTTTTTTTTTATAATTGGCTGGCTCTCATATTCAGCTTGTCGCCTACTAAAGATGCAATTTTTGTAGATGGTTTATCAATGAATGTATAGCCAAACCATGAGATAAGCACACAAAATAATAAACTGACTAATGTGCTTATTATACTAGCAAATTGGTTAGTAATACCTGCATCATGTAAATAAACAAATAATGACGTTCCAATACTCATGATGATAGGGATATGAAATACATATAAGGAAAATGAGACCTTACCCAGAAAAGTAAATACAGGTCTGGACAGGTAATTTGAAAGTTTTGACGATGTATTCGCTATTAATAATAAAACTACTGCTGCGATTGAGTGACAGAACGTGGCTAAACCTTCTTTACTAAAACCTGTGAGTTCATTTAAGAAGTTAATTTCAATTGTCCATGGATTCTCTGTTGCAAGAAAAACTGTTAATATACTGGCTGGAAGAATAAACTTAGGTTCAAGTTTTATGTTATATACCAAAATAGTACCGCCAATGATAAATAGTATCAAATAGCAGCCAAGTGTCGGTTCAATCAGATAGATAAGTATTGCTGATATAATGATGTGGGCACCGTTTTTTTTGACAAAAAATAATGCGGCATAGAGATACAGAAAAAGCGACCCCATTAACTCTATTTTAATCGTCCAGAGTGGGCCATTATAGGAGGTATCGCCTATGTAAGCAGAATACAGACCATTGTATATGGCTCCAGTTAGTGTGAGTTCTGATTGATAGTTAGATTTTAACCACTCGTGTCCACCTACGATCGCCGCCATTTCGGCATTATGGAAGCCTATCGTATTTTGTAAAACAACAGCCAGAATGACTGAAGCGAGTACCAGTGGGGTAAGTCTAAAGTATCTTTTTATAAAGCTTTCTTTAAGATAAGAAAGGTCGTTTTGCCGCTTATAAAAGCCAATGAGCAACACATAACCACTCATTACGAAAAATAGACAAACTGAGAAGTTCCCATCCAAAATTCTTCGATATATCTGCCACCATACTGAGTTTTGCGAATATAATCCATTTGGCGATACCAGCACCCCCATAAATACATCCATATGGTAAAGCACGACGACAAGCGACGCGACTCCGCGGAGTCCGTCGAGATGTTTATAATGTTGCAAGTGAGACCCCGTAGCCTGTTTGGCTTTATTTTTGTTGTGTTCCATAACCAACGCGTCAAGAAGCAGAACCTGACGGTATTTGTTTATATTACCACACTGATGTTAACTGGTAGTTATTTTTTTGTTGTTGTGATCGGTTTCACGATAATGGATTTAACATTAAATTTGCTTAAGTATGCGAAATTAAGCCTGGAGTGCCGTTTTCATCATGCCGAATAAATTATTTTTAAACGCTTTCATTATCCAGGATCAATGGAGTGATATTTGTCAGTGAGATTCAGTGTGTTAAAATAGCAACATTACAATTCACAATAATAAGTTGCTTTATTTCGGAGTTTGCATGAGCGTTTTTTTTAGATGTTTAGAGTATTTAAAAACCAGACGTTTTTTATATTTTATACTGTTTTTTCTGTCCCTTGTGTTGTGTTGGTTTGAACCTACAAATATATTTTTTACCACTTTTTTCTCTGTTTTTATTTTCTTGCGTTTGATTTTTTGTATTCGTAATAAAATAATCAGAAATAGTCTGGTGGTTTTTGTTTCATTGATCACGTTTTTGACTTACTTTATCTATCAGAAATATGGTGGACTCTCAACCAGTATGGTCATGTCAACCTTCGGGGTTGGCCTTTCCGTTTCATTAGGTACCGTACAAACCTTTGGCCTAAAATTTCTGGTAGGTTTTCTTTTCATACTTTTTGCGCTTTCGTTGTTATCGATTAAAATACCAAAGGCACGCTATTCTGTTAAAGAACGTGTTATTTTGACTATTAGTCTTATCCTTATTCTTTCAAAGCCTGTGATAGATGGTGTTAGTTTTTGGGGGACTAAATTCTTTATCAATAATATCGAATACTCACCAACTTTTATTTCTCAGCCATACATCGATCAGTACAAGATTTTTTTTGGACCTCTTGTTTCCTCAGTGTCGATTATCGCTGAAAATATAGTTGATGATGTTAAATACAAAAAGATAGAGCATAAAGAATATCCTGATTATATTAAAAAAGAGACTGAAGGCAGCCAGAACATTATTTATGTGATTGGCGAATCATCTAACCCTGGCCGCTATGGTATTTACGGCTATGGAAAAGATACTACGCCAAACTTATCGCAGATGGATAGAGATGGACAAATATGTGTCGTTAATAACGTTCACTCACCGGCTGCGCAAACACGACTTGCTGTACCGATGCTGGTTTCTTTTGAAACGCCCTTGCAGCGTGGCAACTTGTTTAAATTTAAGAATCTTATCGAGATGGCACAATTGCAGGGCTACCATACGTACTGGTTCGACTCTCAGATGCAAAACAACATGTGGAACAAGCCTTTCGGTTATCTGGCAAAATATGCTGAAGTTCTGCAAACTCCGGAAGATAATAATACCCGTTTCCCAGTTAACGAGGGGCAGGACGAAAAGTTATTACCGGCAATCAAGCATTATTTTAAGCAATCGCAAGAGAGAAATTTTTACGTCATTCATCTGATGGGTAACCATTTGCCTTATTCTGACCGTAGAGGGGAAGCGGACAACCCGATGGTTGATGATTATGATGCGTCTATTTATAACGTCGATGATACCTTAAAGAGTATTTTTACCCTTGCTGATACCTATCTTAAAGATTACAAGTTGGTTTATGTATCAGACCATGGGGAAGTTGTGGGGCAGGGACATGGTTTTCCATCCAGTGATAATGAAATGTATAAAATTCCATTGCTGATGAATGATGCGTCCTGGTGTGCGAAGGCTGAACAATTGCGCAACAACAACCACTACTTCTCATCTGATTTAACCAAATTCCTGGTGTTAGAAATGATGGGTTATGCTGTTTCTGATGAGCATATGAAAGACGCGGTAAAAAATTCTGATTTCGTGCTGAATGAAAAAGAAGACGCTATTCGTTTCTCTGAATTAAGGGATGTGCCCTTACCGCAACATCCTTAATCGGCGGTTAATACATAGACTCTGGTTTAAAGGATGATCATATTAAACCAGAGTCCCTTCAATGCATGTTTCGATTTACTTATGTCTGGACTTAAGATTATCGATAATATCCCCTAAATCCAGCCCCTGGTCCTGAAGTAGTACCAGCAGGTGATACATCAGGTCTGACGCTTCATTCTTCAGTTCAAACTTGTCATTTACCGTCGCGGCCAGGGCGGTCTCTACGCCTTCTTCCCCAACTTTTTGCGCAATACGTTTGGTGCCGCTGGCATACAGTTTCGCAGTGTATGAGCTCTCCGGGTCTGCATGTTTGCGCTCGGCCAGCAGTTGTTCCAGTTGATAGAGGAACAGCCACTGGTGTCCGGTTTCCCCAAAGCAGCTTGAAGTTCCTTTGTGGCAGGTCGGGCCTATCGGGTTGACCAACACTAACAAGGTATCGTTATCGCAATCCGGGGTGATGCTGACCACATTAAGAAAGTTGCCGGAGGTTTCACCCTTTGTCCACAGGCGCTGTTTGGTGCGCGAGTAGAAGGTTACTTTGCCGCTTTCTTGCGTTTTCGCCAGCGCGTCCTCATTCATATATCCCAGCATTAACACTTCGCCAGATTCAGCGTGCTGTATGATGGCCGGCATCATGCCGTCGGTTTTTTGCCAATCCAGCTGTTCACTCAACATACCCTGACCTCCACGCCCTGGGCTGACAGGAACGTTTTTAATTCGCCAATATTAATAATTTGTTTATGGAACACGGAAGCGGCGAGGGCGCCATCGACGTTGGCGTCGCGGAATGCCTCAAGGAAGTGCTCCATGGTACCGGCGCCGCCGGAGGCAATCAGCGGAACGTTACACACTTCACGGACCTTTCTGAGCTGATCCAGATCGTAACCGTTGCGCACGCCGTCCTGGTTCATCATGTTGAGAACAATTTCTCCCGCTCCGCGCTTTTGTACTTCCTGTACCCAATCCAGCGTCTCCCATTGGGTGACGCGAGTTCGGCTCTCATCGCCGGTGTACTGATTAACGTGATATTTTCCGGTCTGTTCATCAAACCAGGTATCAATCCCTACCACGATGCACTGCACGCCAAAGCGATCGGCGAGACGGGTGATTAACGTTGGATCCGCAAGCGCAGGCGAGTTAATTGAAATTTTGTCGGCGCCGAAGGAGAGGATCTGCGCCGCGTCTTCCAGCGACTTAATTCCACCGGCTACGCAGAACGGAATATCAATCACTTCCGCTACGCGCGATACCCAACTTTTATCGACTACCCGGCCATCGCTGGAGGCGGTAATATCGTAGAACACCAGTTCATCCGCGCCTTCATCGGCATAGCGTTTTGCCAGCGGAACGATATCACCGATAATTTCGTGGTTGCGAAACTGCACGCCTTTTACTACCTGACCGTCGCGGACGTCCAGGCAGGGGATTATCCGTTTTGCCAGCATTGAATGGCCTCCGTTACGTTGAATTTACCTTCCAGTAGCGCGCGGCCGACGATCACCCCGCGAACGCCGGTTCCGCGCAGCGCGGCGATATCGCTGAGACCGCCGATCCCGCCGGAAGACTGGAACGCCACCTGCGGATAACGCGCGCAGACCTCTTCATATAGAGAGACGTTGGAACCCGCCAGAGTACCGTCACGGGAGATATCAGTACACAGCACATGTTGCAAGCCGACCGGCAGATAGCTTTCCACCAGCTCTTCCAGAGTGACGCCAGAGTTTTCCTGCCAGCCGCTCACCGCCACCTGTTTATGACCCTCGGCATCAATGCGTACATCCAGCGCCAGCACCAGATGCTCGGGGCCAAAGCGTTTAAACCAGCCTTTGACCTCCTCCGGCGATTTCACTGCCGTTGAACCGACCACCACGCGCGCCACGCCGGCATCAAGCAGTGCGGCAACGTCTTCTTGCGTACGTACGCCGCCGCCGACCTGCACAGGTACCGTAACGCCGGCAACTAAGGTCTTAAGCAGCGGAATCTGGCGTTTTGCCGGATCTTTCGCCCCAGTCAGATCAACCAGATGCAATACTTCTGCGCCCTGATCCGCATAGGATTGCAGGCGCGGTAACGGATCGTTGCCATAGTCGCGCTGCTGGCCATAGTCGCCCTGATGCAGGCGCACCACGGTACCGTCAATTAAATCTAAAGCTGGAATGATCATTACATCTCCAGGAAATTTTTCAGCAGCTGCGCACCGGCGCTACCTGAGCGCTCAGGGTGGAACTGTACGCCAAAGAAGTTATCTTTCTGTACCGCCGCGGTGAAGGCCTCGCCGTAGTTGCATTGGGCGATAGTGTACGGATTGACCTGCATGGCGTAGCTATGGACGAAATAGAAATAAGCGCCTTCTTCAATGCCGCGGAACAGGCGATCGCCGGCTTTGGCATAGACCCGGTTCCATCCCATATGCGGCAGCGGCAGTCCGTGGTCGGTCATTTTCGGCACTTCTTCATCAATAATGCCCAGTAGCTCAACACCGTTATTCTCTTCGCTGCGCGCACCGAGTAACTGCATGCCGAGACAAATCCCCAGCACCGGCTGGGTACAGGCTTTAATCAAGTCAATGAGCTCGCGTTCGCGCAGCTGATCCATCGCAGCCTGCGCGGTGCCGACGCCGGGCAGAAAAAGTTTATCGGCACGCAGAACAACATCCGGCTCGCGGCTGACCACTGGCTCATAGCCATGGCGGCTCACTGCAGATTTCACCGAGTTGAGGTTGGCGCACCCGGTATCGAGGATCACCACGTTCATCACAATACCCCTTTTGAAGATGGCAACGTGTCGCCCTGGACCCGAATGGCCTGGCGCAGCGTACGGCCAAAGGCCTTGAACAGGCTCTCGACGCGGTGGTGATCGTTCTTACCTTTGGTTTTCAGGTGCAGCGTCACCGCCATGGTATAGGAGAGCGAGCGGAAGAAGTGTTCGACCATCTCGGTGCTCAGGTCGCCGACGCGCTGATAGGTGAAGTCAGCTTTATATTCGAGGTGTGGGCGACCTGAGATATCCAGCGCACAGCGCGCCAGGCATTCATCCATCGGCAACACGAAGCCAAAGCGGTTAATGCCGCGCTTATCGCCCAGCGCCAGCTTCAGCGCTTCGCCTAACGCCAGGCCGGTATCTTCTACGGTGTGGTGATCGTCGATGTAAAGATCGCCGCCGACGTTAATCTCCAGGCGAAAGCCGCCGTGGGTGGCAATCTGATCGAGCATGTGGTCGAAGAAACCCACGCCGGTGTGGATCTTGCTGCCGCCTTCACGATCCAGCCAGACTTTAACGTCAACCTGGGTCTCTTTGGTGATGCGCTCAACGTGAGCGTAGCGGTCGCGACGGGTCAGCTGTTCGCAGATGGTCGGCCAGTTCAGCGTTTCACTGTTATAGCGCAGGCCGATGATGCCCATGTTATCCGCTAACTCTATATCGGTGGCGCGGTCGCCGATGACGTAACTGTGGGCTTTATCCATTACGCCCTCTTCCAGCCACGGCAATACCAGTTGGGTCTTCGGCTTACGACAGTCGCAGTTATCACCAGGCATGTGCGGGCAAATCAGCACGGATTCAAAGTTAACGCCCTGCGAGGAGAAGACCTGCATCATCAGGTTGTGCGGGCCGTCGAATTCCTCCTGCGGCAGGCTATCGGTACCAAGGCCATCCTGGTTGGTGATCATCACCAGCTTATAGCCTTCCTGCTGTAGCTTAAGCAGCGCCGGGATCACCTGCGGTTCGAAGGCCAGTTTTTCAAACCGGTCTACCTGAAAATCAACCGGCGGTTCAGAGATAAGCGTACCGTCACGGTCAATAAAGAGAAACTTCTGGGTCATACATTCTCCGCAGTCAAAGCGTCAATCACGCGCTGGCTCTCTGCACGGGTACCGATAGTGATACGCAAACAGCCGCTTAATGAGGGTTGTTTATTTTGGTCACGTAAGATAATGCCCTGATCCCACAAAGATTTAAACACCGCGCTGGAGGCGGTTATCCGCGCCAGCAGGTAGTTGGTCTCGGAATCGAAAACCTGCTCGACGCAGGCGATGCCGCGCAGCGCATTGACCAGGTATGCGCGTTCATCCAGGATCTGCGCCACACGCGCGCGCATAGCGGCAATGCCAGCCGGGCTTAATGCCTGGGCGGCGATATCGGCGACCGGCGTCGAGAGCGGATAAGGCGCGATGACTTTCAGCAGTACATTAATCACCTCTGCGTTAGCCAGCGTAAAACCGCAGCGCAGCCCGGCCAGCGCAAAGGCTTTCGATAAAGTGCGCAGGATAGCCAGGTGCGGGTACTCGCTCAGCCAGTTCGCCAGAGATGCCTGGGGGCAGAACTCAATATAGGCTTCATCCGCTACCACGATTGCTTTACCGCGCGTCATTTCCAGCAGGGCGCGGAAATCTTGCGGATTGATTATCTGCCCGGTCGGATTATTGGGGCTGCAGACAAAAACCACTTTCACGCCGGTGAGATTCGCTTCGATACCCGGCAAATCGAGCTGCCAGTCGGCGAGCGTCGGCACCGTACGGCACTCAACGCCGATGGTTTCGGCGCTGACGCTGTACATGCCGTAGGTTGGCGGGCAATAAAGGACAGCGTCCTCGCCCGGTTCGCAAAAGGCGCGGATCAGCAACTCGATGCCTTCGTCAGCACCGCGGCTCACCAGTACCTGTTCTGGTTTTACGCCGGCATATTGCGCGTAGTTTTCGATAACCGCCTTCGGCTGTGGTTCTGGATAGCGGTTTAATGTCTGTTCGGTCAACTGAAATTCCACGGCGGTGGGGAATTCGTTGGCGTTCAGCCACACGTCGCCTTTCCCCCCAAGACGGCGGGCGGATTGATACGGCGTCAGCGCGCGGATATTGGCGCGGGCTAAGTCTTCAATGCTCATGCTTGCTCCTTAAGGGCGGCTACGCGCAGCGTTACGGCGTTTTTGTGGGCGGTCAGCAGTTCGGCTGCGGCCAGGATCTCGATAGTCGGGGCGAGGGCGGCGAAGCCTTCACGCGTCAGTTCCTGTACGGTCATGCGCTTTTGAAAATCCGCCAGACCGAGGCTGGAACAGGTCGCGGTGTAGCCGTAGGTCGGCAGCACGTGGTTGGTACCAGAGGCGTAATCACCTGCCGATTCTGGCGACCAGTCGCCGAGGAATACCGAACCGGCGCTGGTGATACCGTCAACCAGTTCACGGGCGTTACGGGTCTGGATAATCAGGTGCTCCGGTCCGTACTGATTTGAGATCTCTACACATTGGGCGAGATCGCGGGCGACAATAATACGGCTGGCGGAAAGCGCTTCACGCGCGGTTTCGGCACGCGGCAGGGCCGCTAGCTGACGTTCAACCGCTGCGGCGACCCGGGAGCCTATGTCGGCGTCCGGGGTCAGCAAGATAACCTGGGAATCCGGGCCATGTTCCGCCTGCGAGAGCAGATCGGAGGCGACGAAATCCGGCGTCGCGCCGCTGTCGGCAATCACCAGAACTTCCGACGGGCCAGCGGGCATATCGATAGCCGCGCCGTCAAGGCGCTGGCTGACCTGGCGTTTGGCCTCGGTGACGAAGGCGTTGCCAGGGCCAAAGATTTTAGCGACTTTCGCCACCGATTCCGTGCCGAAGGCCATTGCC
The DNA here is from genome assembly GCF_032601995.1 of Klebsiella sp. 141153. Lineage (NCBI taxonomy): Bacteria > Pseudomonadati > Pseudomonadota > Gammaproteobacteria > Enterobacterales > Enterobacteriaceae > Klebsiella > Klebsiella sp. 141153. The sequence goes on from NZ_JAQIRJ010000006.1 coordinate 73,449, forward strand.
GCGATAGCCTGCGCGCCGCCGACGTTAAAGATATTACGCACGCCGCAAAGCTGCGCCGCATAAAGGATTTCATCGGCAATCGGCGGCGGCGAGCACAGTACCACTTCCTGACAGCCGGCAATGCGCGCCGGTGTGGCGAGCATCAGCACCGTTGAAAACAGCGGCGCCGAACCGCCCGGAATATATAAGCCGACGGAGGCGATAGGGCGGGTAAGCTGCTGGCAGCGAACGCCGGGTTGGGTTTCAACATCGACAACCTGCAACTGCTGCGCGTTGTGAAAGATCTCGATATTGTTGACCGCCACCGCCATCGCTTGTTTGAGCTCGTCGCTGAGGCGCGCGCCGGCGGCAGCAATCTCTTCGTCAGACACTTTGAGCGCTGTGACGGTGGTTTTATCGAATTTGGCGCTATATTCGCGTAAGGCGGCATCGCCATTCTCTTTTACGTTAGCGAGGATCCCGGCTACCGTTTTGCTGATGCTCTCGGAAGCTGAAATCGCCGGGCGCGTTAATAGTTGTTGCTGTTGTGCGGCGCTGCAGCTATTCCAGTCGATAATGGTATTGAAGCTCATGGTCATTTCCCCTGTTTGTCCCGTAAACGAATTGCTGGATTACTCCATCATTTTCTCTATCGGTAGCACCAGAATAGAACTGGCGCCCAGCGCTTTCAGTTTTTCCATGGTTTCCCAGAACAGGGTTTCGCTGCTGACCATGTGCATCGCTACCCGCTGTTTGTCGCCTGCCAGCGGCAGAATAGTTGGCCGCTCTGCGCCCGGCAGCAGCGCCACCACTTCTTCCAGCCGTTCGGTCGGCGCGTGCATCATGATGTATTTCGATTCGCGGGCCTGGATAACTCCCTGAATACGGGTCAGCAGACGGTCGATCAGCTGCTGTTTCGCATCGTCCATTTCACCGTCGCGCTGGATCAGGCAGGCTTTGGAACGATAAATCACTTCAACTTCGCGCAGGCCGTTGGCTTCGAGGGTTGCGCCGGTAGAAACGAGATCGCAGATGGCATCGGCAAGGCCAGCGCGTGGGGCGACTTCGACGGAGCCGTTCAGCAGACAGGATTTAAAGGAGATACCTTTCTGATCGAGATAGCGCTTTAACAGGTGCGGGTAAGAGGTGGCGATGCGTTTACCGTCCAGCGCCGCCGGGCCATTCCAGTTTTCATCCACCGGTGTCGCCAGCGACAGGCGGCATCCGCCAAAATCGAGACGGCGCAGGGTGAAATAGCGCGGGTCTTCGCCCTGCGCGCGGCGGCTCAGCAGCTCTTCTTCCAGCACGTTCTCGCCGATAATGCCAAGGTCGACAACGCCGTCCATCACCAGCCCCGGAATATCGTCATCGCGAACGCGCAGAATGTCGATCGGCATGTTTTCCGCAAGGGCGATCAGACGCTGGGTGTGCAGGTTGACTTTAATGCCGCAACGGCCGAGCAGTTCGCGTGAATCTTCACTCAAACGGCCTGATTTCTGAATAGCTATGCGTAAACGGGTGTTGTCTAACATTGTTGTTTTCCTCTGAATACCTGTCTGAATCTGTCCGAATTCGGTCCAAAAAAAAAGCCCCCGGAAGTGAATCTTCCGGGGGCTCTCTTTGCGTTCATGCACCACTGGAAGATCCAAACGTCTTCCAGCACACATCGCCTGAAAGACTAGTCAGGATGATGGTGATGATGGTGGTTTTTAAATTGAACGCTGTTCATAAAATTCTCTTTGAATGACTATGCATTTGATGTCTTTTAACCTAAACCAGTTCCGGCGCATAAAGCAAGCCCTTTTTTCCATCATTAATTCATTTCATATTCGTCGAACAAATTGTCAGGTCTCGCAGGCTGGCGTAGCCTAGTATCAGCACAGCGAATGAGTCAGGAGCCAGGGTATGAAAAAGGTCGCGATTGTCGGATTAGGGTGGCTGGGCATGCCGCTTGCGTTGTCATTGCGCGCGCGTGGTTGGCATGTCACCGGCAGTAAAACGACGCAGGATGGCGTAGAGGCGGCGCGGATGTGCGGTATTGAAGGATATCCGCTGCGTCTTGACCCCCAGCTGATCTGTGATGCTGAGGATCTGGACGCGATGATGAACGTCGATGCGCTGGTCATCACGTTACCAGCGCGGCGCACGGGCCCCGGGGAAGATTTTTATCTACAGGCGGTGCAGGAGATTGTCGATACCGCGCTCTCGCGTCATATTCCACGCATTATTTTTACCAGTTCGACCTCGGTTTATGGCAATACTGAAGGGACGATGAAGGAAAATTCGCCGCGCGATCCGCAAACCGCCAGCGGCAGGGTTCTGAAAGAGCTGGAGGACTGGCTGCATGCGTTGCCGGGTACCTCGGTGGATATTCTGCGTCTCGCCGGGCTGGTGGGGACTTCTCGCCACCCGGGGCGTTTCTTTGCCGGTAAATCGGCTCCGGATGGCCAGCACGGGGTCAATCTGGTGCATCTGCAGGATGTTATTGCCGCGATTGAGTTATTGCTTCAGGCTCCGAAAGGCGGACACATCTATAATATATGTGCGCCAATGCATCCGGCGCGAGGTGTCTTTTATCCGCAGATGGCCCGTGAACTTGGGCTGCCGTTACCGGTATTTACCGATAACCCGGAAGGCGGTAAAGGCAAAATCATTGATGGCAACCGGATCTGCTATGAGCTTGGCTTTGAATACCAGTACCCCGATCCGCTGGTGATGCCGATGGAGTAACCACCAGCAGGCATTCGCGTACCGTAAGGGGGGGCGATGAAACCACTGCTGGATGTCCTCGTTATTCTTGATGCCTTAGAAAAAGAGGGGAGCTTTGCCGCGGCCTCGGCAAAGCTCTATAAAACCCCCTCGGCGCTGAGCTACACCATCCATAAACTAGAAAGCGATCTAAATATCCAACTGCTGGATCGTAGCGGTCATCGGGCGCGCTTTACTTGCACCGGGCAGATGCTGTTGGAAAAGGGGCGTGAGCTACTTCATACCGCTCGTGAACTTGAGCTGCAGGCTATCAGGTTACATCAGGGCTGGGAAAATACCCTGACCATCAGCGTCGATATGACTTTTCCTTTCTCTCTTTTAACTTCACTCATGGAACAGTTTTATCAACAGCACAACGTGACCCGTTTGCAATTCACCAGTGCTGGCGGTTGGGATGCTCTGGCGGCAGGCGAGGTCGACATGGTGCTGGGCGCGCTTAACGAGCCGCCGACGCTGGTGGGTTATGGTTTTAGCCTGCTTGGCGAGTTGGATCTGTGTTTTGTGGTCGCGATTAATCATCCGCTGGCGCAGGCTAAGGAACCGCTGAATTTGCGGGTGTTACAGCGATATCGGGCGATTATCTGCGATGCTGGTTTGCTGCAAAGCGAAAAGCAGGAGAGTGTGACGGTTTTTGATATGAACGGCCTGTTGGAGCTGGTATGCGCCGGGCTGGGCTGGGCCTACTTGCCGCATTATCTGGCCAGGGCCTGGCTGGAGAAGGGCAAATTGGTCGAGAAACGCATTACCACACCCGCGCGGCTGCATCGGGCATGGATTGGCTGGAATGAAGACGTTTTTGGCCTTGCCGCGCAATGGTGGTTACAAGCGATATTAGCAAATAGTGCTATTCGTCAGATCTACAATACTAAAATAGTATGAATATTAGGCGGTTAGAATTCTTAGCCTATTAATAAACCTTACAACATCTTGTCATTAAGCCAGAAGTTGTTGCAAAATACGCAGCCTGAAAACCAGAGACTAGCCGACGCTTTTTTTAAAGTGTCGGTTATTTTTTTGGTCGAAAGACACATCATTCAATACCAAGAGGCCGGGCTTCGTACCGGATAGATATTTACTAAAAACCGACAGTCGTTGTCGCTGAGGAATAGAAAGAAATGGGGCAATTTTTTGCTTACGCGCTGGCCTTCGCCGTAAAAGGGGATAACTATGTCGCATAACGCTACTCCAAATACCTCTCGCGTGGAATTACGTAAAACCCTTACGTTAGTTCCGGTTGTAATGATGGGCCTGGCCTATATGCAGCCGATGACGCTGTTCGATACGTTCGGTATCGTCTCTGGTATGACCGACGGCCACGTGCCGACGGCCTACGCCTTTGCGTTAATCGCTATTCTTTTTACTGCGCTGAGCTATGGGAAGCTGGTACGCCGCTATCCTTCCGCGGGTTCAGCGTATACCTACGCCCAGAAATCCATTAGCCCGACCGTTGGCTTCATGGTGGGTTGGTCCTCTCTGCTCGACTACCTGTTCGCGCCGATGATCAACATCCTGCTGGCGAAAATCTACTTTGAAGCGCTGGTGCCTTCGATTCCATCGTGGGTGTTTGTTATCGCGCTGGTCGCGTTTATGACCGCCTTTAACCTGCGCAGCATCAAGTCCGTCGCCAACTTCAATACCGTTATCGTGGTGTTGCAGGTGGTACTGATTGCCGTGATCCTCGGCATGGTGGTGTATGGCGTATTTGAAGGCGAGGGCGCCGGTACGCTGGCCAGCAGCCGTCCGTTCTGGTCCGGCGATGCGCACGTTATCCCGATGATTACCGGGGCGACGATACTCTGCTTCTCATTTACCGGCTTTGACGGCATCAGCAATCTGTCTGAAGAGACCAAAGATGCAGAACGCGTTATTCCGCGCGCTATCTTCCTGACTGCGCTGATTGGCGGCCTGATCTTCATTTTTGCTACCTACTTCCTGCAGCTGTACTTCCCGGATATCTCGCGCTTTAAGGATCCGGATGCCTCACAGCCTGAAATCATGCTGTATGTGGCAGGTAAAGCCTTCCAGGTGGGCGCGCTGATCTTCTCCACTATCACCGTGCTGGCTTCCGGTATGGCGGCGCACGCTGGCGTTGCGCGCCTGATGTACGTAATGGGCCGCGATGGCGTATTCCCGAAAAGCTTCTTCGGCTACGTGCATCCGACCTGGCGCACTCCGGCGATGAACATCATCCTGGTTGGCGCGATCGCGCTGCTGGCGATTAACTTTGACCTGGTAATGGCGACCGCGCTGATTAACTTCGGCGCGCTGGTGGCGTTCACCTTCGTTAACCTGTCGGTTATCTCGCAGTTCTGGATCCGCGAGAAACGCAACAAGACGCTGAAAGACCACTTCCAGTATCTGTTCCTGCCGATGTGCGGCGCTCTGACTGTCGGCGCGCTGTGGGTTAACCTGGAAGAGAGCTCGATGATCCTGGGTCTGATCTGGGCCGGTATCGGTCTGATTTACCTGGCGTGTGTAACCAAAAGCTTCCGCAACCCGGTACCGCAATACGAAGACGTTGCGTAATCACGCTTTATGCTAACAAAAGCCGGAGGGAAACCTCCGGCTTTTTTGTTTCTGGCGTCCGCTGAATATCCCCGGTGGCGGCCGGGGGGCAGGGGATGGAGCGCTTACTTCTCCTGTCGCATCACGTTAAGCAGCGTATCCAGCAGTCCTGGAAAGCGGGCATCCAAATCGTCGCGGCGTAGCGAAATTAAGTTTTCCCGCCCCTGAGGACGTTGCCAGATCACGCCGCTGTCGCGCAGTACCCGCCAGTGGTGAGTCATGGTGGATTTAGCGATATCTTCTTTGCGTAGCGCGTTACAACTCTGCTCGCTGCCGTCGGAGAGCGTGCGAATGATTTCCAGCCGCAAGGGGTTACCCAGGGCAAAAAGGACATTTTCCAGGCGAATTTGTTCACGTTCGGGGTGATTGGCGATCATAATATTCCTGTGTCGGCGGTTGTGCTGTTTACGCGAACAGCAGTCCGTATCGGCGGCTGGCGGCTAATATACCCAAACTCCTTTTCTTGCGCCACGCGCGCCGTCGCAACCTGACCGATAACAGTGATAGAGAAAACAGTTCGAATATACTCGTACAGTTGTACTATTATAGATGCCGTAAACCTAACCGCGGCGGATTTAGCCGCTCTTTGACAGTCAAAATGACTAAGGACGCATCATGCCCCGACCCATCCCCCTCGAACGTTATCGCAACATCGGTATCTCCGCGCATATCGATGCCGGTAAAACCACCACCACTGAGCGCATTCTGTTTTACACCGGAATGAGCCATAAGCTGGGTGAAGTACACGATGGCGCGGCAACTACCGACTGGATGGCGCAGGAGCAGGAACGTGGGATTACCATTACTTCCGCAGCGGTAAGCTGTTTCTGGCCCGGGATGGACCGCAGCTTTGAGCCCCATCGTATTAATATCATTGATACTCCGGGGCACGTGGACTTCACTATCGAAGTAGAACGCTCGATGCGCGTGCTGGACGGCGCGGTGATGGTCTATGACTCGGTCGGCGGCGTGCAGCCGCAGTCGGAGACCGTCTGGCGGCAGGCCAACAAGTATCATGTACCGCGACTGGCTTTCGTCAACAAAATGGACCGCCCGGGCGCCGATTTCTTCCGCGTGGTGCAAATGATGATCGACCGCCTGAAGGCCAATCCGGTGCCGATTGTGATCCCCATTGGCGCCGAAGAGCATTTCACCGGCGTCGTTGACCTGATAAAGATGCGGGCCATTCAGTGGGATGATGCAACGCAGGGGATGACGTTCAGTTACGCGCCTGTACCTGATGACCTGCTGGCGACGGCCCGGCAGTGGCGGGAAAAAATGGTCTCGGCCGCGGCGGAAGCCAGTGATGAGCTGATGGATAAATATCTAGAGAGCGGTGAACTGAGCGAAGCGGAAATTGTGGCCGGACTACGCAAACGCACGGTCGGCGGCGAGATCCAGCCGGTGCTCTGCGGTAGCGCTTTTAAAAATAAAGGCGTACAGAGGATGCTCGACGCGGTCGTTGAATTCATGCCGTCGCCGCTGGATATTCCGGCTATTCAGGGTATTGATGACAAGGGGCAACCGGCGGAACGTCACCCGAGCGACGATGAGCCGCTGTCGGCGCTGGCGTTTAAACTCATGACCGATCCCTACGTCGGCCAGTTGACCTTCATTCGCGTCTATTCCGGGACGTTGAAAAAGGGCGATGCGGTTTTTAACCCGGTGAAGGGCAAGAAAGAGCGTATCGGGCGTATCGTGCTGATGCATGCCAACGATCGCCACGAAGTCGACGAGTTGCACGCCGGCGATATTGCCGCCTGTGTTGGTCTAAAAGATGTCACGACGGGCGATACGCTATGCGATCCGGATGCGGTCATCACTCTCGAGCGCATGGAGTTCCCGGAACCGGTCATTTCGCTGGCGATTGAACCGAAGACTAAGGCCGACCAGGAGAAAATGGGCATTGCGCTGCAGCGGTTGGCTTCCGAGGATCCGTCGTTCCGCCTGCACACCGATGAAGAGTCCGGACAGACGATTATCTCCGGGATGGGGGAGTTGCATCTGGAGATTATCGTCGACCGTATGAAACGCGAGTTTGGCGTTGAGGCGAATATTGGCCGTCCGCAGGTTACCTATCGGGAAACCATCCGTAAAACGGTGAAGGATGTGGAAGGTAAATTTGTGCGTCAGTCCGGCGGTAAGGGGCAGTATGGGCACGTCGTGCTGACACTGGAGCCATTGGCGGCGGGGAGCGGCTTTGTATTTGAAGATGCCACCAAAGGTGGGGTGGTACCGCGTGAATACATCCCTTCTGTGGAGAAAGGGCTGCGTGAAGCGATGGGCGCCGGCGTGCTGGCGGGCTATCCGGTCGTCGACGTTAAAGCGACTCTGACGTTTGGTTCGTATCATGACGTCGATTCGTCCGAGATGGCTTTCCGTATGGCGGCAATTTTCGGCTTCAAGGAAGGGGCGCGAAAAGCGGACCCGGTGATCCTGGAGCCGGTGATGCACGTCGAGGTGGAGACGCCGGAAGAGTACGCGGGGAATATTATGGGCGATCTCTCTTCCCGTCGCGGGATGGTGCAGGGGATGGAGGAGCGTTTCGGTAGCCAGATTATTCGTGCCGATGTGCCGCTGGCCGAAATGTTCGGTTATTCTACTACGCTGCGCTCGATGTCGCAGGGCCGCGCGACCTATAGCATGGAGTTCCATCATTACGCGGAAGCGCCGCGTAACGTGGCCGACGATATCATCGCCAGCCGCGCGAAAAGTTAAGTCAGTATTCCCGGGCTACGGTTACGGCCTGGCCCGGGTTAAACGATTTCCTGCGCATATTGCCACAGCGCTTTCAACAGGGCCTGTTTTTCACTATCATCAGCATACTGTTGATACAGCATCTGCAGTTCATCGGCATAGGCCTGCAAAAATTCCGGCGTAAAGACGTTACGGCGGTGCTCTAACCAACGCTGCTGTTCGTTTTCATCAAGCGTACCGGGGAAGTTACGCGCGCGGTAGTTAAACAGCAGGCGTTCAATGCGTTTATCAGCAAAGGTAATATCCAGCGCCGGCAGATTTCGGGGTTCGGTTTCCAGCACAATTTTCATCGCCGCGCGATCGGCATCGCTAAAGAATCCGTTGTAAAGTTGGGCGTCAACATTATCCGATGGCGTGAACGGTTCGGCTTCGGCATACAGCGCGACTACCTTTTCGCGTACCTGCGGATTTGCGCGCAGCAGTTGGGCGTTCTCCAGGCAGCGCTGAATATTAATACCTAAACGGTCGGCATCCTGCGGGCGCAACGTATTGGCCTGCGCCAGCACCGGGCATTTATTTAAATGCACCAGCTTAATTGGCGCTGCCGGTAAATCACCGAGTTCATCTCGTGGAGTATACAGGCGTTCGCGCAGTGTATCGGCATCGAGCTCCAACAACGGCGACATATCCCCCGCCAGATCAACCATAATCACCGCATTGCGGTTATCCGGATGCCAGGCTAGCGGCGCGACCAGGCTGGTGTTGCCGCGGGCGGCTCCGAACATACCGGAAACGTGGACTAGCGGTTTTAACTGCGGCACGTCGATCAACGTCGCCAGCTTGCGTTTATTACGATGACTGTACAGATATTCAAACAGACGCGGCTGATGGGTCTTCACCAGTTTCGCCATCGCGATGGTGGCGTACACATCGGCCATCGCATCGTGGGCATTACTATGCTCAATACCGTTTGCGACGGTCAGATGCTCAAGGCGGAAGCTTGGCAATCCTTCTTCGTTTTCCGGCCAGTTGATACCTTCCGGACGCAGGGCATAGCAGGCGCGCATGACATCCAGCAGATCCCAGCGCGAATTATCATGCTGCCAGCTCCAGGCATAGGGATCGTAAAAGTTGCGATAAAAAATATTGCGACTGACTTCGTCATCAAAGCGGACATTGTTATAGCCGACGATACAGGTTTTCGGCACCGTGAACAGATCGTTGATGCGGCGGGCGAAAGCGGCCTCGTTGTCACCTTTGGCCAGCGCTTCCTGTGGCGTAATACCGGTAATCATTACCGCCTGCGGCTGCGGCAGATAGTCGTCCGCAGGCTTGCAGTAGAAGACTTCCGGTTCGCCAATGACATTCAGATCGCTATCGGTGCGGATGGCGGCGAACTGCGCCGGTCGGTCGAGCGAAGGGCTGGTTCCGAAGGTTTCGTAGTCGTGGAAGAGGAAGGATTGTTGTTCTCTTTCTATCATAGTTACATAAAATCCATATAGTCTTCCGAAAGAAAAGATCTAAAATTAAATAGATAATATCAATTTAATGATTATAGCATTTTTGACGCGTTTTTAAATGATGTTTTTACATAATACAAGTTCAAAAGGGAGTTTTGGGTAGACTCCCTAATGGCACTTCCTCTAAAATATTAATCTTTTTGTTTTAATAACCACTGACCATTGTTTCCGGGCGAGTAATATTGAGAATGTCCATTTTGAACACTCATTATTTCAGATTTTACACCTAATGGCGCGATTAAGTTCTTAGGAGGACTCCATGAAATAACATCCTCAATAATGCATTGATTGGTAATAAAGGCCGCTTCTCCAGAGAAAGTGAATTTTTTAATTTGCACATTATAGAATTGACCAACAAATCCACTTGCGATGTCTGCATCATTAATAAACCCCCCTTTAAAAATTGCTTGGGAGTTCTGCATTCCTTTAACCTTGCCAAGGAATATACAATCATTAAAAGAAACAGGGATGTTTGCTGAAAGTGAAATTTGTGGTGTTGTATCACTTTGGCTGCCTGTTTCTAATAATTCCATCTCTGGCTGGAATAGGCAGGAACGAAATAGTATATTGCCGGTAATTTTTTTACTTATAGAAACGTTGCTGATTTTACATTTATCAATAAGTATGTCATGAGCATTCTCTGGCATAGTGAGTGATGCCAGATTTGAGTTTTGTAATAATAGATTTCGAGTGATTACAAGCGTTTTACTAATGTTTGAGCAGTCGATTGAAGAATTATCTATTGACTGGATATCCTCAAAGAACCATGATTCGCAGAAAACAGAATTAAATTGAGATCTTATTGCCATTGAGGTTGATAGAACACATCCATTTAAATGAGCAGAATTAAGAATAGTATCAACTAAATTTAAGACAACGGATGATTTATCTGCAACAATTTTCTCTGATTTGCTAAGATCATTGCTTTTTGCGGACGTGTCATGAATAACTTGATTTAGAACGCAATTACTCAATGTTATAGAAACATTGGTATATTTCAAGGAAGATGAAAGGCTTGAGCCATCATCTCTAGTTAAAATCGTAGTTCTCTCTGCATGTAGAGTGTTTAGTGTTGAACGGATCGCGTTTATATATAAACATTTATGAAATGCTCTTTCCGACTGTATCCTATCGATTGAAAGGCAATTTGAGGTATCTCCCCCGCTAATTATTGCTATTTGGTATTTATGGACATTGCCACAAAGCTCGCTTGACAGACTTTTAAAAGAACTATCCCATACTGAAGATAATACTATACCGGAACCATTAAATCCTATGACTCGAATAGAATCGAAGCTTAAAAGTGAGCCTTTTATAAACAATCCATTTAAAGGTATTTTTCGGTCTTCAGCAATAATACACAAAAGGCCATTGACCGTTGTATAATTTGCTCGATCAGTTTTATAATCAGAGTCCGGGTTTCCGATAATTACAGCAAAATTACTATTATTAGTTGCTTGAAAATTATCGGTATTGATAATCAGCCGACCTGACCAGTCTGTGATAATAGATTTGACGCCTGTCAGATCTAAAGTTTTCGATATTTTCCACGGGCCTCCCCTAAGATCAAGATATTTATTGTTTTTAATGCAATCGTTAATCGCAGTAAGAACCGCAGCCGTATCATCTGGCTGACTACTATATTGGGCCTTATAATGTAATGGGGAGGCCGAAAGGACTGCATTATTATCTAAATGAGTGTTATCGTTAGCAATAGCAACTGGAGAAGCTTCTGATTTGTTAAGGGTTGCATCCACGATAAAGGCGGATGGAAGTATATATCTTAGAAAATTCCTTCGCGAAAAAATCATCAGTTTCTCCAGTATTCTTAATTAGAGTTTGCCTGACTAGCCGTTAATGCACTATCGACAGTGGCTTTTTGATCAGCACTCAACTTTGGGTCGCCATAACGATATACAAAGTAGAATCCAAGAAATACCCAAGGATAGAACATATATAACTGCGCGCCAAAAATAAAAGGAATAATAAATAGCATCATAAAGCACATGCCTGGAAGATCTTTTTTGTAAGTCAATAAAATAATAATAATGAAACCCAACACGCCAAATATACCATTTTCAATCATTAAATTGAAAAATCCTCCAAGGCCAGTTAGATCCCATCCAGATACAACGGGGAAACCTTCCCTGTATTCTAAGTTATTTCTTACTAACGAATAACCACCGAGGCCCACGCCAAATATAGGATTGTCTTCGAAAATTTTCGGGCCAATGTGGGATGCAGCAATTCGACCCATAATCAAACTTGGATCACCTGCACGCCCTTTAATTAATGAATATACATTCTGATAATCATCAATATAGTTATATGCAATCTTAAAAATTGCGAATGCCGAAATAGAAATACTCAGTGCTATGAAGAAAGAAAATCTTATGAAGTTCCCTGGTTTAAGGAATCCACTTAAGTATTTGTTTTTCATCATAAAACTAACAAAGAGGAAAATCGCAATTGCACATATTCCTGCTTTCGACTGTGAAAACGCAAGTGCTATTGCAAATGTAAACATCATCAATTTTCTTTTCTTGTAAAGAAACTCAAGAAATATCAGAGACGCTAAATATAAACCATAAGGTCCACCTTCAACATAGAATCCCTTCAATCGATGGATCTGATAATAACTAACAATATGTGTCCCAGCGACTATATCAATCGTTAATAACCCAAGTACAAATAATGTCATATAGAAATTATAAGTAATGAATTTACTAATCAACTCGGGAAGTTCAACTTTATATTTTCGTGCAGCGTTGAGCATTACAATAGCGGTTGAGATACATAGCATAAGTTCAGCGAAACGAACTACTGATATTACATATTTTTGTTTTAGGCCGCCATAATTCCAGAAGAAAACATCTGTAAAAAGCTGTGTAGCTAATGATATCACTAATAGAGAAAAAAAGAACAATACGAAAGGTAATGTCTTTTTGTGTATTTTAGTCATGAAAAATGGGAAAATGATAATCGCCATCAACTCCCATAGCTTCAGTACCCCCACACTCACGTCAGTTAGCTGGCTTCCTAGTGCACAGATGAACATGATAAACGATGCATACTTTACTTTGAGCATCATACTTGCGCGTTCCCTGTAGTCTGTGATTTCATAGTAAAATTCACCTAAAGTAATAGTAGTTACAAGATAACCATATGATTTCTAAGTAATAAGTTAAGCTGTATGAATTCACAGCTAAAGAGGCATATGGCTATACTCAGTATCTCAAGAGTAAGCGCATTTTTCCACTGCAAAAATTTGTTGGGATAAAATTTAGGACAATTTGCTATCAAGATTTTATGAGAGAATTTAGATGTTAATAGTGCCAACTGTTTTTTAGATGAAATTCAATAGTTATACTTATGTTTTAAGTTTTTAAAGCTCTTACTTGTATTATTATATAAAATGAGCGCGATTTTATTTTAAATAATAAACATCGCGCGAAAATTATGTGCTCGAAGTAATTACATTACTTCACTTGTTGTTATTTTTTTGGAATTAATGATTTTTCTTCCAAGCATAATTCCTTTTTTCTCAATGTATTGATAAAGACCTAATGAGATCATGTAAACAATTGGTAATGAAATAACGGCAACAAGTAGACTACGTAATGGGGCGGCCAAATCAACAAATTCATTATACTTGACAAGTATCCCTATAATTGGAATAACAATCATCAAATGCAACAGATATACCGAATATGATACGTCACCGAGGAACTGACTGAAGCGGGCGGAAAGTAACTTTCTGCTAAAGAAGACAATACCTTTTAGTGGCGATTTATCGCTATGAGGCATCAGAAGAATCGACATCCCAAGGATTATCATAACCTCAATGATCATACGGATAGGTGAAGTAAAGTAACCCATCAAAAATGCAGCGAGTGGAGAAAGTAATGCAACCATAACGTAGATCTTACGGTTCTCTGCTACGGCTTTATAGAGCAACATTCCTGATGTAAATAAAGGTAGCTTGAATAAAATCATCGAGGGCATCGGGAATGCTGCGAAATATCCAGGGAAAATAAATGCAGCCATTACGCACATTACAATCAATGCCAGGCAAGTCCTAATGAAACCAATCCCCATGACCAGCATCATGATAAACGGGAAAAGGGCATAGTATTGCATTTCAAGCCCAATACTCCAGTCAGGAAGGACTGTCCTGAATGAATAATAAGGAAGGAAACCAAAGGTGAATGAGATGTGCGTTAACACGTTCGCCATTGATGAGTCGGTATATCTCGCGGTCTCAGTTTGCGTTTCAGGCCATGCCAGCGCGATAGCATCCCGGTAGTGACCAAAGGTTTCACCGAAAATAAATGCCACAATTAGAAGGAGATAATAAAGCGGAGCGATTCGGAAAAAGCGCCTTGTCCAAAATGAAGTTACCGTTTTAACGGACATCCAGGGTTCGACATGCTGCCTTTCAATGTAATTTTTAGCCATCAGATAACCGGACAGCAAAATGAAAAGATCGACGCCAAAATCCGGGTTGCTCAGGATAGGGATGTTGCATCGTGTCAAAATACAAATGTGACCGAGCAGGACCCACAAGGAAGCGTAGCCTCGTAAGCCATCAAGCTCAGGAGACCAGTTTTTATTCTGGCTCATCGTTACACCAATGAATATGTTTGTGAATTAGATGTTAATAGATAATATATGATCAGTTGAAATGTCTACATAGGAATTGTTTATGGAAAGTATTTAAGAATAACCTCATGAAGGTTTTTCATATTAATTTTTTATGACATGCATTTTTAGGTTTTTTCTTAATTACTTTTTGTGTTTGAGTGTTTTTAAATCCCATGCTAATTATGGGTGTTAATAGCCTCGTTAAAATAAATGGCGTTCTATTAGATAGGTTAGTTGTTATGCTTTTTATTCATTATGAGCATCGATAAATCTACCATGTCATATTTTCTTGCAATTTAACCCTGATCTCTCAGGCGAACTTCCGTAAAAAGGACGGCGAATCTGTAAATCTTGAGGATATGCCGTTGAAAGGCCGTTTTTTATTTGCTGTAACTTTGCTCGCTTCGAGCGTTTCCTGCGCATTTGCCGCTGCTGATTTGCCCGTCACCGTGACGCCGCCTTCGATCCAGGCCGGTTCCTGGGTGCTGATGGACTACACTACCGGTCAAATCCTGACCGCCGGTAACGAACACCAACAGCGTAACCCCGCCAGCCTGACCAAACTGATGACCGGCTACGTCGTCGACCGCGCCATCGACAGCCATCGTATTACCTTTGATGATATGGTCACCGTCGGCAAAGACGCCTGGGCCAAGGGCAATCCGGTGTTTAACGGTTCTTCGCTGATGTTCCTTAAAGCGGGCGATCGCGTTAGCGTCCGCGATCTTAGCCGCGGACTGATCGTCGATTCCGGTAACGATGCCTGCGTCGCGCTCGCTGACTATGTAGCCGGCGGCCAACCGCAATTTGTCGCGTTGATGAATAGCTACGTTGAAAAATTGCATTTGAAAGACACCCATTTTGAAACCGTCCACGGACTCGACGCGCCTGGCCAGCATAGCTCCGCCTATGATTTAGCGGTGTTGTCGCGGGCGATTATTCACGGCGAGCCGGATGTCTATCACATGTATAGCGAAAAAAGCCTGACGTGGAACGGTATCACCCAGCAGAACCGTAACGGTTTGCTGTGGGACAAAACCATGAATGTCGATGGTCTGAAAACCGGCCATACCTCAGGAGCGGGTTTCAACCTTATTGCCTCTGCGGTCGATGGACAGCGTCGTTTGATTGCCGTGGTGATGGGGGCCGATAGTCCAAAAGGGCGAGAAGAGCAGGCGGCTAAGCTGTTGCACTGGGGCCAACAGAATTTTGACACCGTCCAGGTGCTACAAAAAGGTAAGCAGGTTGGCGTCGAACATATCTGGTATGGCGACAAAGAGCAGATCAAGCTCGGCACCGATCAGGACTTCTGGCTCGCGATCCCGAAATCTGAAGTTCCACGTATCAAAGCAAAATATGTACTGGATACTAAGGATCTGGAAGCGCCTATCGCCGCTAACCAACGCGTGGGCGAAATCTCGCTTTACGATGGCGACAAAGTGGTCGGTCATTGGCCACTGGTGACGCTTGAAAGCGTTGGCAAGGGCGGGATGTTTTCCCGTCTGAGCGATTATCTGCATCACGGCATTTAATCTCCGCACCCATGGGCCCGCCGCGCTCTGCGGCGGGCTTCATTCATTTCGCGCTTGTGGCGACTCTGTGAATCCGCGCACATACTGTTGTTCATCCGCCTGCTAAATTTGATGTATATTTATACAGTATTCTATCAACACTGGAGGCGCTATGAACTACAGCATTCAATCTCTCGACGCCCGCAAGATTGCCGGGTTTCATATGGTTGGCCCGTGGGAGCAGACCGTAAAGCAGGGGTTTGAACAACTGGCGGCGTGGGTCAGTCACCACCAGGTGCCGGCGCAGGAGTGGGTCGCGGTTTATTACGATAATCCGCAGCAGGTGCCCGCGGAAAAACTGCGTTGTGACACCGTTGTTACCGTGGCGGATGATTACGTCATCCCGCCGAATAGCGAAGGAGTCATCCTCACCGCGATCGCCGGCGGCGACTACGCCTGCGCCAGCGCGCGGGTCATTAACCATGATTTCTCCACGCCGTGGCTGCAGTTCTTTGACAGCCTGCTGGAGAGCAGCGATCTTCAAATTGCCGATAAACCCTGTTTTGAAATCTACCTTAACGACGGCAACCAGGACGGTCACTGGGATATTGAGATGTACGTAGCGGTGAATCGCGTCGGCTAATAAACCTTTATCCCTGATTTTGACAAGGTTTCTTACACTAGCGCAGTGCGCTTGCGAAAAAAGCGGCTACAATTGGCTTTTTCTGTTTGCCGGAGCAGGCCGTGCGCGCTGATAAATCACTTAAGCCATTTGAGATCCGACTGTATCGTCATTACCGAATTGTGCACGGTATCCGCATCGCGCTGGCTTTTGTTCTGACCTTCTTGCTGGTGCGTCTACTGAACGTGCCGGAGGGCACCTGGCCTTTGATCACCCTGGTGGTGGTGATGGGGCCTATCTCTTTCTGGGGCAATGTGGTGCCGCGGGCCTTCGAACGTATTGGCGGCACTATCCTTGGTTCGGTATTGGGGCTGGTAGCGCTCAAACTTGAGCTTATTTCACTGCCAATCATGGTGCTGTGGTGCGCGGTGGCGATGTTCCTTTGCGGCTGGCTGGCGCTCGGCAAGCGGCCCTATCAGGCGCTGCTTATCGGCATTACGCTGGCGGTGGTGGTGGGCGCGCCGCCGGGCGATATGAACACCGCGTTGTGGCGAAGCGGCGATGTTATCTTTGGTTCACTGTTGGCGATGCTGTTTACCGGTATCTGGCCGCAGCGGGCGTTTTTGCACTGGCGCATCCAGATGGCGAATTATGTCACAACGTTTAATCGGCTGTATCAGGCCGGTTTTTCGCCAAATCTGGTTGAGCGCCCGCGGCTGGAAAAACATCTTCAGAAAGCGCTCAATGACGTGGTGAAAATGCGCGGGTTGATAACCCCGGCCAGCAAAGAAACGCATATTCAGAAAGCAATCTTCGAAGCCATCCAGACCGTCAGCCGTAATCTGGTATGCATGCTGGAACTGCAAATCAACGCTTATTGGGCCTCTCGTCAGGGCCATTTTGTGATGCTTAACGCCCAGACTTTGCGCGAAACCCAACGGATGACCCAGCAAACGTTGCTGACTATCGCCCATGCCCTGTATGAGGGAAACCCGCAGCCTGTTCGCGCCAACACCGAGAAGCTCAACGAGATCGTGGTCGAGTTGCGACAGCTTATCAAAGAGCATCAGGACGATAATCTGTCGGAAACGCCGATTCACGGCTATGTTTGGCTGACCATTGAGCTGGCGCGCCAGCTTGAGCTGCTGTCGCACCTTATTTGCCGCGCGCTGCGCAAATAAAAGGCAGATACGTGCGCGAAGTGAACAGGTTGCTTCGATTCAGCAGCATTTAGGGTTATGATAAACGCAAAGGAAAAAACATTGTCATCAGCGACTGCTAGCAGTTATGTTAGCCCTATAGGGCAGTCGCTTTAGCGAATCCGAATCTCAAATATTAGGGGTGTAAAAATGGAAACAACTAAGCCTTCTTTCCAGGACGTTCTGGAGTTTGTTCGTCTGTTCCGTCGTAAGAACAAACTGCAGCGTGAAATTCAGGACGTTGAGAAAAAGATCCGTGATAACCAGAAGCGTGTCCTGCTGCTGGACAACCTCAGCGATTACATCAAGCCGGGTATGAGCGTTGAAGCCATTCAGGGTATCATCGCTAGCATGAAAACCGACTACGAAGACCGCGTTGACGATTACATCATCAAAAACGCCGAGCTGTCGAAAGAGCGTCGCGATATCTCCAAAAAACTCAAAGTGATGGGTGAAGCCAAAGTCGGCGAATAAAATACCCACTTCTTCCGGCGGCATAGCAGGCCGCCGGATTCCTCCATCTTCCCGCCTTAAACCTCCGTATAAGCATCGCCCTTTAAGCCGACAGTTTGTTATACTGCCGCTGTGAACTTATTGATACCGGAAGGGTTTATCACATGCAGTCCCAGCTTCAGGTACCGCCGCGATGATACTAATTACCGGCGGCGCGCGTAGCGGCAAAAGCCGTCACGCCGAATCTTTACTCCAATCCTGCGCGTCGGTGCTCTATATCGCCACTTCAGCCGTTATTGACGATGAAATGGCCGCACGCATTCAACATCACCGTAATAGCCGTCCGGCGCACTGGCGTACTGCAGAGCGCAGCCGTGACCTGGCGCCACTTATTACCCCCGATAATGCACCCGATGAAGCCATTTTGCTTGAGTGCGTCACTACACTGGTCACCAATATTCTGTTCGCTGAAGGTGGGGAAACGGATCCTGATGAATGGGATTACGCAGCGCTGGAAAGGATAGTCATGCAAGAAACCACTCTGCTGATTGCTGCCTGCCGCGCCTGCCCGGCGCCGGTGCTGTTGGTCACCAATGAAGTGGGGCTGGGAATAGTGCCGGATAACCGGCTGGCGCGGCATTTTCGCGATATTGCCGGGCGCGTGAATCAGATGCTGGCCGCGGCCGCCGATGAGGTGTGGCTGGTTGTTTCAGGGATAGGAGTCAAAATCAAATGATTAAATCGTTCTTCGCCACGCTTTCTTTTATGAGCCGCTTGCCGGTTCCGGCCCGCTGGTCGCAGGGGCTGGAAATCGATCAATATGAGCGCGGGATCGTCACTTTCCCACTGGTGGGGTTATTACTTGGCGCGATTGCCGGGCTGGTGATGCTGGCGCTTCATGCCTGGTGCGGCCTGCCGTTGGCCGCGCTGTTTGCCGTACTGGCGCTGGCGCTGCTGACCGGCGGTTTTCATCTTGATGGCCTGGCGGATACCTGCGATGGGATCTTTTCCGCCCGCCGCCGCGAGCGGATGCTGGAGATCATGCGCGATAGCCGGTTGGGGACGCACGGCGGACTAGCGCTGATCTTTGTGCTGGTGGCGAAGGTCTTCGTCATTAGCGAACTGGCGCTGCGCGGTACCTCGATGCTGGCGACGTTGGCTGCCGCCTGCGCCGTGGCGCGTGGGATGTCGGTGCTGTTGATGTACCGCCAGCGCTATGCCCGGGAGCAGGGGCTTGGTAACGTATTTATTGGCAAGGTGACTTTCCGACAGACCGTCATTACCCTGGCGCTATCATTGGCGCTGGCAACGCTGCTGCTGGGCCTGCATGGCCTGCTGGCTGCGGTGATAACGCTGCTGGTGATATCGGCGCTTGGTCAGGCGCTGAAGCGCACGCTGGGCGGGCAAACCGGCGATACGCTTGGGGCGGCCATTGAACTGGGCGAAGTTATCTTTTTACTGGCGTTGCTATAGAGCATATACCGCGCTGACAGGAAGCATATGAATACATTAACTGAATGGTTAGCAGCCATCCCGCGACTGGACGAAAGCGCGATGTCGCGCGCAGGTGAGCATATTGACGGCTTGTTGAAACCGCCTGGTAGCCTGGGGCGTCTGGAATCGCTGGCGATTCAGTTGGCAGGCATGCCGGGTCTACAGGGCGCGTTACGTTTTCCACGTAAAACTATTGTGGTTATGTGCGCCGACCACGGCGTCTGGCATGAAGGCGTTACCGTCTCGCCACAGGCGGTGACCGCGATTCAGGCGGTCAATATGACCCGTAAGAATACCGGTGTTTGCGTGCTGGCAGCGCAGGCGGGGGCTGATGTTCAGGTGATTGACGTCGGGATTGACGCCGAACCGATCCCGGGGTTGGTGAATATGAAAGTGGCGCGCGGTAGCGGCAATATTGCCTGCACCGCGGCGATGAGCCGGGAGCAGGCCGAAACGCTGCTGCTGGCGAGCATGCGCTACACCCGTCAGCTTGCGGAGCAGGGCGTGCGTCTGTTCGGCGTGGGCGAATTAGGAATGGCTAACACGACCCCCGCTGCGGCAGTAGTCAGCGTGCTGACCGATCATGATGCCGGCGATGTTGTGGGCATCGGCGCGAACCTTCCAGTATCGCAGCTGGCGCACAAGGCGGAAGTCGTACGCCGGGCGATAGCGGTCAACCAGCCTTCATCCGAAGATGGTCTCGACGTGCTGGCAAAAGTGGGCGGTTTTGACTTGCTCGGGATGGCCGGGGTCATGCTGGGCGCCGCTTCCTGCGGATTGCCGGTGATACTTGATGGTTTCTTATCATACGCGTCGGCACTGGCGGCCTGCCGGATTGCCCCACAGTTGCATCCGTATCTGATCCCGTCGCATCTGTCGGCGGAGAAGGGGGCACATATTGCGCTGGAGCATCTGCAGTTGAACCCTTATCTGGATATGGGGATGCGCTTAGGCGAAGGCAGCGGCGCGGCGTTAGCGATGCATCTGGTCGAGGCGGCAGGGGCAATGTTCAACGATATGGGGACGCTGGCGGAGAGCAATATCGTGCTGCCGGAAACCCGTTAACCGGCTTCGGGGCGCCGACCGGCCCCCCAAAATAGTGCTTACAGCGTCTGCTGCCACACGCTTTGCGGCAGCAGATAAACATCCGCTTCTGCTTGCATGCCGTCGGTGACGATATGACGAATGCCGCTGGCCATCACCGCAAGGGTGACATCAAACGCATTCAGGCTATCGCCAAAACCGGCGGTAAGGTTGAGCATTGAGCCATCGGCCATCAGATAGATTGTTTTCTCCGGCAGCCGATAAGCGTTGATATAGGGCATAACCTCTTCATGCGGGAACTGGCGCAGGTGTTCGCAGTCAATCTCTTCCGCCACGTGGCCGACGTTGAGAATAAACACGCCATCTTTAGCGCTGTCCAGCGCCAGGCTGTTGACCACTTTCTTGCCGCCGGTGGCGGTGGCTACGACGTCGGCTGATGCGATTGCATCCTGTAAATCCACGACATGCCAGCCGTCATAAGCGGCCTGTAAACGGCGCGCCGGATCGATTTCCGCCACCATGACCTGGCCGCCGAAGGCTTTTGCCGCCGCCGCGACGCCTTGCCCGACCAGGCCGTAGCCGATCACCAGCACTTTTTTCTCATGTAGGGTAAGGTGAGTGGTCTGGAAGAAGGTGTGCCAGGCCGTCAGGCCAACCATATGGCGGTTATGTAGCCCTTCTTTGACCGGCAGATCATCCCAGTTAAAAATTGGATAGCCGGGGCGGATATCACCGAGACGATTGACGCCGGAGCCGGTGGCTTCAAGGCCGGCGACGACATTGCCGAACTCGCCGCGCTGGTGGAGCAGGGTGGTGATATCTGCGCCCATCTCACAAAGGTGAGTTGGCCCCCAGGCGATGGCTTTTTCCCATGATTGCTGCCAGTCGGCATCGCTCATATTGCGCCAGGCGCAAGCTTCCGCGCCACGTTCTACTAGCCAGGCGACGACCTCATCCTGCACGGTGGTTGGGTTACAGGTGGTCAAAAAGACTTTCGCCCCTTTCTCCAGGAGCCCCTGCACCAGCGGGATCATTTTCATATCCAGATGCATACAGCAGGCCAGGCGTACATGGCTGAGGTCGGGAAGGGCCGCCACCTGGCGCAGGGTACGCGGCATATTCTGGCTGGCCCATGCCACTTCTTTCGTTAAATTTGTCTTATTATTCACCGTATTGTGACCTTTAATCCGTAGAGTGGGTTTAACCCCGGAGGGGAAGATGATTCTAACGCAGCATGTAAAAATCACATAACCCGCACTGCCCGATAAAGTTGCAAATAATAGGCATCATAAATACATGGTTGTTAATGAAGAGTTAAATAAAGACAATGAAATATAATTTCTTCCTATGATGTGAGCGATTCGTTCGATGTTACGCGTTTTACAGCGCCCGCTATTTTCCCGCGCGCGTATTTTCCTCGGCCGTTTAAAACCCCACGCTTTACCCGTTGCGAAAAAGCATATTTTATTGGGCTCAATCGGCGCCGGAACGGGTCTTGCCGTCACCAGCATGTTCAGCCACTGGCTGCTTGGCGAGGTGAATCTGTGGTTTATTGCGCCGATGGGCGCCTCGGCGGTATTGCTATTTGGCGCGCCCAGCAGCCCGCTTGCTCAGCCCTGGTCTATCGTTGGCGGCAACGTGCTTTCAGCGCTGATCGGCGTCACGGTGGGGCTGTTAGTGCCGGATACGGCGATCGCCTGCGGCCTGGCGGCGGCGCTGGCGATCGCCGGGATGTACTTTTTGCGTTGCCTGCATCCACCTGGCGGCGCGGTGGCGCTCACGGCTATTCTTGGCGGCGCCGGCGTACACAGTGAAGGCTACCAGTTTGTACTGACGCCGGTGCTCCTGAACTCCATGATGCTGGCGCTGCTGGCGATTGTCTTCAATAACCTGGTCGGTCGCCGCTACCCGCATCCGCTGGCTGCGGAAGAAGTGAAGCCGAATGCGGTACCGATGGGGATTACAGTCACTCGTGCAGATATTCATGCCGCGCTGCTGGAGGGGCAATTCCTCGATATCGATGAGGACGATGTTCAGGAGCTACTGGAGAATATCGAACAGCAGGCTCGGTTGCGTCTTGCCGCCGATCAAAAAGCGCGCTAGTGACGCTGTTAACCCACTCGTTGCAGCGTCTTAGCGAGCGCCAGCCTGAATCGCTCGATGAGGTCGGTTTCACCCGGCAATAATTCGGCAAGCGTAATCGTTTTGTCCGCGCCATAGACCTTGCCGCTACCGAGCTGCGCCTCAATACTGTTGGCCGCCTGATGCGCTGCCTTCAGGTCGGTATCCAGTAATATCACCGCATGGGCCAGAACGATGTGCCCCTGGCTTTCGGCTACGGGCCGCCAGTACTGAGCGGTACCGGCAATCTTGCGCGCGTTCTCTCCCTCGCCGCAGGCAAGGTTATAGCGCCCGTCGCAGAAGGAACCGTTGACGGCCTGAAATTGGCTTTCGACGCCAAAGGTCGCCAGCGTGCGTTGCAATATTCCACACAACAACAGATAAATAGGTTCGGCGGCTTCGCCTAACGGCTGGGTTACCGGCCAGGCAAGACTCAGGTTGAGGATCCCCGGCCCCTGCGGCACCAGCCCGCCGCCGGAGCGACGGATCCATATCGGCCAGCCGCGGGCGGCAAAGGCTTCGCTGACCGCGGGCAGATTGGCGAATTTCCGGTAACTGCCGGGTACTACGAACCCCTGCGGCGCCTGCCAGAGCTGAGCGACGGCTTCACCGCGGCGTGCGCGCTCGAACAAAGGCTGTTCGGCGAGCGTTGGATCATTGCAGCGGACAATGGGCAATTCGTCGGCGTTGAACCCGTCAGGCCAGCATTCCGTATTCTGTGCTGTTATCACGAAGCCCCCTTTTTATGCCGGATGTCGATTTTTCATCAACATCGCCGTGACGGCAGAGATCAGGCAGCCGACCGTCAGATAAATCGCCACGCTGTGCCACGAGCCGCCAGAGAAAGTGACCAGCGCGGCGGCGATGAAGGGCGTGAAACCGCCGCCGACCACGCTGGCCACCTGGTATCCGACGCCTGCGCCGCTATAGCGATAGCTGGCGCCAAACATTTCGGTAAACATCGGTTGCTGCACGCAGACCACCATATCATGGGCGATGTTGGCCAGCATCAGGGCAAAAAACAGGATCCAGAACAGCGAGTGCTGCTCCAGCGCCATAAAGAAGGGGAAGCCGCTTAATGTCCCGATCAGCGCCCCGGTAATATAGATCCGACGGCGGCCAAACCTATCCGCCAGCCACGCAAAGCAGGGAATGGTAAAACAGCTAATACCGCCCACCAGCAACCCGATATTGAGGAACAGTTCACGCGGCAGGCCGAGGTTTTGCGTCGAGTAGTTGAGGGCGAATGCGGTCACGATATACATCGTTAACAGTTCACACAGGCGCAGGGCGATGATTAATAAGAAGGCACCCGGATGGCGTACCAACGCTTCCAGTACCGGCAGGCGTTTTTTCTCCGCGGCGGGCGTTTTCTGCAACTGCTGTTCAAACTCCGCCGACTCGGCCATGCCGTTGCGGATCCACAGTGCCGCCAGTACCAGCACTACGCTAAACAGGAACGGCAGGCGCCAGCCCCAGCTCAGGAACTGCTCATCGGTGGTGAAACTGCTGACAAGCGATACCAGCCCAGTAGAGAGCAGCAGACCGACGCCGTAACCCACCTGCACGCTGCTGCTATAGAACGCTTTTTTGTTTTTCGGCGCGCTTTCAACCGACAGCAACGCCGCGCCGCCCCATTCGCCCCCGACGGCGAAGCCCTGCACCGCGCGCAAAATCACCAGCAAAACCGGCGCCCACCAGCCAATCTGGTTAAAGGAAGGCAGTAGGCCGATACAAGCGGTGGCGATCCCCATCATCCACACGGTCATCATTAGCATGCGCTTACGGCCTAAACGGTCGCCAAAATGGCCGAAGATAATGCCGCCGAGCGGGCGGAAGAGGAAGCCGACGCCGAAAGTCGCGAAGGCTGCCAGCGTGCCCATCGCCGGGCCAATTTGTGGGAAAAATTCGCGGTTGAACACCAGTGCGGCGGTGATGCCGTACAACAGAAAATCGTACCAGTCGACGACGGCGCCGGCAAAGCTGCCCCATGCCGCGCGACGAGCGCGATTAAGAGAACCAACCCCCTTGCCGGAGTCGGGTGAAATAAGCGTTGAGTCCATGTCTGTCCTGTTTGTTGCTAATTTGTTATTATTTGAATGAGACGTTTTCTTATCTTCGCGCCGTTAGGGAGATTACCGCGCACAAGCGCAACTGAAAAGTTTTTTACCTGCAGGAAAGACAATAAAGTAAAAAATGTCTAAATCGAACATTTAATTTCCACCGCTGGCGCGGGTTAACTGTTGACCATGACTGCTATTTTATTTTTGTCGCCCCACTGGGACAGCTTTTAAGAATTCACGTAAATGGTTTACAATTACTATCTCCAACGCTGGATATGGTGGGTGATATGCGTCTAATTTTTGCAGTTTTATTTTATGTTTTAGTTTTACCTAATGCTTTCGCAGAAAAACTGCCTGCGCCAACGGGCAAACCCGTTTTAACCATTTCAGGAAAGATTACCAATACAAACGAAGGCGATACCGCCGTATTTGATGTTGCCGCGTTAGAAAAATTGGGCAATGAGACAGTGATCACAACCACACCCTGGTATTCAGGAAAAGTGCGCTTTGACGGTATTTCACTTAGCAAACTTATGGACTTAGTGGGTGCGCAAGGTAAGACGGCGAAAGTGATGGCTCTGAATGATTATACAACCGAGGTGCCGGTGGAGGATTTTCATAAATTCCCGGTGATCCTCGCGCTGAAGATGAATGGCGAATATATGCGCATTCGTGACAAAGGGCCGCTTTTTATTGTTTATCCCTACGATAGTAGCGCGGAGTTACAGAACCAAATCTATTATTCCCGCTCGGCATGGCAGGTTTCAAAGATTATAATTGAGTAAGGCTCTGATCTTGAATCGAATACTCACTGCCATTATTTTGTCGCTTTTTATTGTCACCGGATACATTACCTATCTGGTGCATGAGCGGCAGAGTGAGCTGCAAAAATTAACACGTTACACCGACTCGTGGTCCGTATCCCAGATGGTCTCTGAATATATGCGTCTTGAGGCTCGTTTAAGCGCCCTGGCGCTGAACGTGAAGGGGACCGACCGCGATGAGGTACGCCTGCGCCTGGAAATAATGATGAGCCAGATCGAGCTGCTACAGCAGGGCGATCTTGGCCAGTTCATCAGAAAAAGCGAGCAGCGGCAGGCCACGGTTACCAGTCTGATTCAGATCCTCGATCAACTCGATCGGCAACTGGACACCATGACGCCTGAGCAGATGGTGACTCTGTTGCATACCATGAGTAAGTTGGATGGCCCGATGACCTCACTGGCCTCCATGACCCTGGCGCAGGACTTTGATGTCGTTAATCTTACGCACGATAAGATTCAGCATCTTTATTACATCTATTCGGTGATTTCAATCTTGCTGATTACGATGTGTATTTCTCTGGGTTTATTGATGCTTCGGCAAAATAATAACTTGCGTCGAGCGCATGTGCGCATGAAGTTGTTAGCTAACGATTTGCAGCTGTCGAAAGAGAAACTGCAGGTACAAAACCGCCGTTTGCAATATGACGCTTATCACGATTCGTTAACAGGCATGCCTAACCGCCTCTCTTTCTGGCAGAGGCTGCAGGAAGTGGTTAATCACGTAAAACCTTATAATGGTTGCGCTGTGGTTATGTTGTTCGACCTGGATAATTTTAAAGATGTTAACGATACCCTGGGACATGATGCGGGTGACAAACTGCTGCAGGAGCTCGCCAGCCGCCTGTCGTTCTTCCGTAAAACATCAGAGACGCTGTACCGGCTTGGCGGCGACGAATTTGCCCTGGTATCGCAGGATCTGAGCGAAGAAATGGCGCTGGAGCGGGCGGATGTGATCCGCGAGAAAATCAGCCAGCCCTACTATATCTACGATTCATTGATTAACATCGGCGCTTGCATCGGCATCGTTATCTCCGATGGTGAAAGTCGTACCGATTACTTATACAAATGTGCCGATCTGGCGCTGTATGAAGCGAAAAAGTCTGGCGCGGGCCACGTGGAGATTTTCCGTCCTGGCATGTTGCAACGTTTACAGGAAAACAAATCCTTTGAGGACGATCTGCTGCATGCGCTGGAAAATGACCAGTTCAAGGTTTACTACCAGCCAATCGCCGACACGGTGTCGCGTGAAATCTACGGCTACGAGGCGCTGGTACGCTGGTTCCATCCGCTACGCGGTATGGTACCGCCCGTTGAGTTTATTCCGGTGGCGGAGAAAACCGGCCTGATAAACCAACTTGGCGAGTGGGTGCTGAAAACTGCCTGTGAGGAGGCTGCCCGCTGGGAACAGCCGCTGAAGGTTTCGGTTAACGTCTCACCGATTCAACTTATTAATACTTCGCTTACCGAGACGGTGGCAGCGGTACTAAAGAAGACCGGACTCGACCCGCGACGCCTTGATCTTGAGATTACGGAATCTGATGTGTTTAACGAAAATACGCGCTCGCTGGAGATCCTCAGCCAGTTGCGCGAGCAGGGGATTCAGATCTCTATTGACGATTTTGGTACCGGCTATTCGTCATTGTCGCGGCTGAGTTATTTCCCTTTCGATAAGATCAAAATTGATCGCTCGTTTGTGGTCAATATACCTATGCAAAAAGATGACCTTGATATTGTGCGCCTGATTATCAGTATGGGGAAAAGCTTGCATATGCGCATCGTCGCCGAAGGCGTTGAAACCGAGGAACAGTTAACTTCGCTGCAACAATTAGGTTGCGATCTCGTCCAGGGATATTTGATCGGGAAGCCGGGGCTGTTAAATAACAACTGAAAAAAGATCATCTTCGGTCTTTAAACTGGCGCCTGTGAACTATCGCAGGCGCTTTTTTATATTTTAAATAAAGCTAATCCGTAATGGGTATAAATAGGGGTAGAAGTAATAGATTCGAAAAAATAATACCCTTAGCAATTAAAAGGGGTATATGATATGCAATATATCGTTCCATTCGCGGCGTTATTTCACGGCGCGGAAAGAGAGGCAAATCATGCAGCGAATCATTATACCTACCCATTATGTTCAGACCCGTTCCACCCCTATGTGGACCAAAGAGACCGCACCCGCGTCTATCTGGAAACGCCATCTTGATGCCGGCACGCGACAGGGCGTCTATCCGCGTCTGTCGGTGATGCAGGGTGCAATACGCTATTATGGTTATGCCGATGAAACGAGCCCAGACCCTGTTGAAACGATGACTATCGAAGCGGGGCAGTTTGGTGTCTTCCCTGCGGAAAAGTGGCACTGCATTGAGGCATTATCTGACGATACCGTATTTAATGTCGATTTTTACGTCGACCCTAAAATTCTGATTGAGGGATAAGCTATGTCTATGAACAGTGAAAATAAAGGTTATTCATTAGCGATAGTCAATGGCAACAATCACGAAAAATATGAGAAAGTTTATTTAAAGCCGATGGCGCTCTATGTTCCTGATATCGCGGCTCAGGCCGTAGCAGAATTACTCTCTGGGATTTCGAACGATAATTTACAGGGTAAAGGGGTTAGTCTGACGGTAACGAATAATAATAATGGCGTGTCGGTGGATAAAGACTTTGACTCGCTTGACTCCTTACAGGACCCGCAGATCGCCGCTGACGCGGTGAAAGAGCTCATCAATATTGTGCGCGGCTATGAGTCTGACGAAGAGACTAACGTCTGCGGCTGGTAATACGCCGTCTGGCAGATATCGCCCGATATCTGCCTTTTCACAGGCTTCAACTAAGCGCGATCTGCCGCAGTAGCCAGTTCCGCAACGCGCTGATATCGCCGCGCTGGGCTATATCTGGTGTCGCCACCAGATAATAGTTCGCACCGGGTAAGGACATCTCAAATGGCGCTACTAGAACCCGGCGTTGCAGCAGATCGCGCGCCAGCAGTTCGCTGGCAATAACCACGCCTTGTCCCGCCACAGCCGCCTGGAGCGCATGCGTCTCGTCGCTGAAGGTTAACCCTGCGCCGGTATTCAGTTGTGATGGCCCGTAGTGGCGCAGCCAGTTCTCCCAGTCTGGCGAATCTGCCGGAACGTGACGATGTTCAACGTGGAACAGGGTAGCGTGACGCAAATCCTCCAGCCGTGTAATACCCAGCGCTGGGCTGGCGACGACGATAAAGCGGTCTTCATGTAGCAAGGTGCAGTGCAGTTCGCGCTCCGGCGTTTCACGATAGCGAATCGCGACGTCGACGCTGCGCAAGTTGAGATCCACACGCTCGACGCTGGTATGGAGCCGCAGGTCAATGGCGGGAAATTCCGCTTTAAATGCTGCCAGCCGCGGTACCAGCCAGTGGGTCAAAAAGTTGGAGGTGGTGGTGACGGTGAGCGACGGCGGCTGGTGTGAGCGAACAATTTGCGTAGTCGCTTCTTCCAGCGCGCTAAAGGCGCGTTGCGTGCCTGCGTAGAGGATTTCGCCGCTGTCGGTCAGGCTGACGCCCATGGCGTTGCGTTCACAGACCCGGCACTCCAGCACAGATTCCAGAAGTTTTATCTGATGACTCACCGCAGTAGCGCTCACTCCGAGCATATCGGCGGCGCGTTTAAAACTGCGGCAGCGGGCCACGGCATGAAAGGCGCGCAGCGCGCCCAGCGGAGGAAGGCGGGTTTTTCTCATGGCTGAATTTTTCTCATCTATGGCTGAAATCTATGCGTTTGCTGTACTCATTATACAGGCGGTAGCCTACTGATATGTGAAATAGACGCTGAGTTTAATTCATCAGCGTTTGCCATTATCAGGAGTGAATAATGAGTATCTATTCTAATCAGCACGCCGGTGGGGCAACAATTTGCGTAGTCCCGTTCACGCAAGCTATCGCGCTAAGTGGCGTATTCGCGGCGGGGGCGCTGCTATTGAGCGTTTCCTCCATGATTGGCGCTATCGGTACTCTGGCGTCTCTGCTGACGCTGGTGGGAGCTTTTGCCGTTGGCTATGCAATCGCGCGTTGGCAGCCGTGGTCAGCACGTTTTAGCGTTAGGGTATCGTGCTACGCCTTTGTGCTGTCCGCTATGGGCTGGTTAATGTTACTGGTGCTGTGGAATAGCGGACACGGTTGGCTATCTCAAATTCCGGGGATCGCCTTTGGTGGATTAGGTCTGGGCATCGTCTGGCAAAACAATGCTACAGCAAGATATTCGTCGGGCATGATGGCGAACATCCCGATGATAGCGGGTATCGTTATTATTATCCTGGCGACTCTGCTAACCAATCACTATGCGGATTCGGGAAAGGGAGGTTTTGTCTACGCACTGGCGGTCCTGGTGGATCTGGCATTGCTGGGAGCGGTGCTGGTGAAAATTAGGCAGCAGGAAATGTCGTAAATCGGCCTGTTATTTACCATGGCAAATCCTACCTATCATCTACGCAAGCGTAACACCACGACGACTTTGGTTCTGGCGTGGTGCCCGTTATCCTCTGTTTGTCAGTGAATCCATTAAATATAAGTCGTGAACACTTAGTCATTTTGGTGACAGCAGAATTGAGAGAAAAATCGCTGTTTTATGTAACGTGACAACATGTGAAGTGGCTTACATTTTTGACTTTCATCACACTTTATAGTTACGTCATTCTTGGTCGACGCAGTTATTTACTATGGCATCCATTAAAGACGTAGCAATAAAAGCTGGAGTATCCACCGCTACGGTCTCACGCGTGCTGAATAATCATCCCAGCGTGGCTCCAGAAACTCGCAAAGCAGTTCGTGAGGCAATGGATTTCTTATGCTATGTGCCCAGCAAGAGTGCGTTTCAATTGAGTGGGAAATGTTCTGGGCTGATTGCTGTTGTTCTGCCAAACCTTGTCAACCCACATTTTTGTGAACTGCTGGCGACATTTGAAGAAGAGGCAAGATACATCGGTAAAACGGTTATCGTCAAAACTCATCAGAATCAACCGCAGCTAGATAAGCAAATAATATATACGCTTATTAGTATGGGTATTGACAGTTTGCTATGGGTACCAACAGAAGCCGAAAGCGAACTTGCAGAATGGCTCATCGCAACTAATATCCCCGTTGCCGTGGTTACGCTGGTATCGCGATTTTTCAATTCTGTTTCTATCGATCAAAGTAAAGGGGCGGAAGTTATAGCTGAGCATTTTATTCAGACCGGTCATACCACGTTTGGATTTGTAGCGCAGGAAGGCGCGGATAACCGAAAGGTTTTTTCATGGGCAAAACGAATTACCGGCCAGGGATTGTCTATAGATAAAGAAAATCAGTTTTGGATAGCGAAAGGTGAGGGTGAGAAAACGTCAGGGCATATTAGTATACTCGATGATATTATTGTCAGGCTAGCCGCGAGAATAAATCATTGCTCATCTCTCTGGGTTTATAACGATGTGGCTGCTAGTTATATTATTGATGGGTTAAAAGAAAAAGGAATATCTGTGCCTAAAGATATTGCCATCGCTAGTTTTGATAATACTTTACTGGCACAAACTAAAAAAATTACCAGTGTGGCGCAACCGATAAGTGAAATCGCCCATCTGGCATTTCAAATGATTAACAACGAAACGAAGCAAGGCAGTATTGAAATGCACGAAATTGTCTCTCGGTTAATTATTCGGGAGAGTAGTGTGAGTATTAATATTACTTTGTTTTAATCTATATACGCCATTATTAACTTATAAATATAAACTAACATTGGTTTACTAACCTCTGTTGAACACTTATGACTGTATACCTTAGAGGTTTTCTATGTCTGCAAACTCAATCGAAAGGCAAGGTGTTTACGGCAAACTGCATTTAAAAGAAAAAATTGGTTATGGAATGGGAGATGCTGGTTCTTGTATGATTTGGAGTGTACTGGCGTTATATCTAACATGGTTCTACACAGATGTTTATGGCTTAGCTCCCGGTGTTGTCGGTACCTTGTTTCTGGTCATTCGTATTTTTGATGCCTTTAGCGATCCGGTTATGGGGGCGATTTGCGATCGTACTCGTAGCCGATGGGGTAAATTCCGACCATGGTTATTATGGATGGCATTGCCATTTGGTTTGGGAGCAGTACTGATGTTCACAACGCCCGATTTAAGTATGAATGGAAAAATTGTTTATGCCTGGGTGACATATCTTGTGATGTCATTGATTTATACTGCTATCAATATTCCATATTGCTCAGTAGCTGGTGTGATCACGCTAAACCAGAAAGAGCGTTTAGGCTGTTTGTCATGGCGATTTTTCCTCAATGGATTGGCGACGCTAATTGTCTCTTCTTCAATTTTACCCTTAACAGACTGGTTAGGTAACGGTAACAGAGCGGCTGGTTTTCAGTTGACTATGGTAATCATGGGAGGCGCTGCGACACTAATGTTCTTCTTTTGTTTTGCCAGTATCAAAGAACGTGTTACTGCAATTAAAGTTAATGACTCTTTAATAAATGATCTAAAAGATATCATCAAAAACGATCAATGGTTGTTGATGATATGTATTACTTTCCTTAATGTTTTTCCGGCATTTATTCGTGGTGCAGTGACTATTTATTATGCTACCTATGTTATGCAAGCCTCCGTCGGATTTACTACGTTTTTTTTGGCTCTTGGTGTTGCATGTAACATGTTAGGTAGTGTTATAGCGAAACCACTCACCGATCGTTTTGATAAAATTAAGCTGTTCCGTTCGATTAATATCGTTCTTGGCTTCCTTTCTTTAGCTCTATGGTTTGTCGATCCCAGATCTTTGCTGCCACTACTTACACTCTTTATCATCATTAACATCCTGCATTTAATTCAATCAGGCCCAATATTATGGGCTATGATGTCCGACGTTGATGACTACGGTGACTGGAAATACGGTAAACGCCTTACCGGTATTTCATTTGCCGGTAATTTGTTTATGTTAAAAATGGGCCTGGCAGTTGCTGGTGCGATTGTTGCGTGGATATTATCATTAACGGGTTACATCGCTAATAAACCTCAACAAAACACAGAGACTATCGAAGGTATCATTATTATGTTTTCTTTACTGCCAATGATTACCTATTTTCTTAGTGCATTTGTAG
Source organism: Klebsiella sp. 141153 (assembly GCF_032601995.1). Taxonomy (NCBI): domain Bacteria; kingdom Pseudomonadati; phylum Pseudomonadota; class Gammaproteobacteria; order Enterobacterales; family Enterobacteriaceae; genus Klebsiella; species Klebsiella sp. 141153. The sequence goes on from NZ_JAQIRJ010000006.1 coordinate 106,057, forward strand.
TTAGATACTTTAAATTGAATAACCACTTTCTTGAGCAAATTAAAGTGGAACTCGCTAAGCGTGAACTTAATAACGGTTCTTCACCGCATCATGACATCGGGTGAGATACGACCACAGTGGTTAATCATTAGTTAAAATTCTTCTGAAAGAAATCAGGGGAGGTGTTACTTATTATAATGTTCAGACGGTCACTAGAACCATAATATCTACCTATTCTAATAATGTAGAGGGAAATAACGCATGTCGAGTAATAATTATTATGATGTAACAGAGTGGAGTGAAGGTAACCCTTTTGAAGATATCGGTTTTGTGATTAATAGTATTATTGCTGATATTAAAAACCGGCAGACTGACACAGATGTTAATGATGGCGGGAAGCCGGGGGCCGTGATCTTTATTCCACCTGGAGACTATCATTTGCTCACTCAGGTAGTAATAGACGTCAGTTATTTGAAAATTAAAGGGGACGGACATGGGTTTACCTCTTCAAGTATCCGTTTTAATACCCCGGAAAATGAGTGGGCAAGTTGGCATGAATTGTGGCCAGGCGGTAGCCGTATACTTGTTGATATAACACCATCAGCTACGACTCCGGAAGCGGAAGGGGCGGCTTTTTATATTGAGCGTAGCGGTGACCCAAGAATAAGCTCAGTTGAGTTTGCTGATTTTTGCATTGATGGGTTACATTTTGTAGATGATGGTTCGGGAAATAACGACCCTGAAAACACCTACCTCAATGGTAAAACGGGTATTTATATTGCCAGTGCACAGGACTCATTCCGTATTAGTGGAATGGGATTTGTATATCTTGAACACGGCATCACTATATATAATGCCGATGCATTGGCGATACATAATAACTTTATTGCCGAGTGCGGTAATTGTATAGAACTCCGCGGATCGGGACAGGCTTCAAAAGTAACTGATAATTTGATAGGTGCCGGTTATAGAGGATATTCTATTTATGCAGAGAACTTTGGTGGCCTTCTGGTTACAGCAAACAACATTTTTCCCCGCGGTAAAAGCAGTATTCATTTTTCTGGTGTCGTCCGTTCTGCAGTTAGCGGCAACAGGTTTCATTCATTCTATCCAGGGATGTTGGTTTTTGAGAAAAGCTGTTCAGAAAACCTGGTGACGGCAAACCACTTTTTCCGTGAACATGAACCTTGGGAACCTATGCAGGCGTATAGTAATGGTTTAGATGACTTGTATGGGTTGCTATATATAGAGGGTGAGAATAATTCGATCATTGCTAACCATATTTCTGAATCGATTGATAAACAGTATATCGTTCCCGTTGGCGCTACACCTGTGATAATACGGTTGGCATCAGGAGATAGTAACTATATTTCTGACAATCATATTGTTGCTACCACCGATACATCATCGTTAAAAGGTCATGCAGAATCTTGTTTCTCTACACAAGTTAGAGCGCTGCTGGCATTAAAGGGGTTGGAAGTTCTCGACGTGACGACCGTACAGGTCGACGCAGCATCTCAACGTAATACCATACTTGATTCCGGAAGTGACGATCAGGTTGTGCTTGATAAAGCGGTCAATGCGTTTAGAGCAACGCCGGTACCCGGCTTGTCATAATAGAAAAGCAAAAAGCCTGCTCGAAAGCAGGCTTTTCTGAATTTGGCTCCTCTGACTGGACTCGAACCAGTGACATACGGATTAACAGTCCGCCGTTCTACCGACTGAACTACAGAGGAATCGTGTGAACGAGGCGCATGTTAACGAGTGAGTGACGGGTTGTCAAAGGAGATTGCGTCATTTGCGATTGTTCGCTGGTAAAATCATCAATGACAGCGATTTTTTCAGCACTTAAGCGAAGATTTAAGCAGTAAAAAGGCGGGAAGACTCACAAGTGGATCCGGAAAACACTCTATTCCGCAGTTGCATTAAAGAGTCATTTAGACGATGAGAGTACAATCGTCATTCGGATACACCAGCCTACAATACAGGTGTAACTTGAGACGTGAATGGATTATTTTTCATCGGGTTCTGCATTTAGCCGCCATGGCTGCAAATGACCATTTTTAATTCTGGTTAAATAATCTTCAATTAAACTCTTAGTTTGCGGGGCGAGGGTGTAAAATTCATGTAACGTACAAGCTATATTAGATTGTAAATCTATAGTGCTGGAGATGTTCTCAGGAATAATGTACATTTGGCGGTTTGTCATAGTTCTAATGTATAATCTTCTGCCAATAATAGGGTTTTCAGCGAATAAATTAACGCCAATCTCAATGACGCCTTCTACAGGAAAATATAAAACGTACCACTGTTTTTTATTATGGTTGTTAATTAAAGATTCAACCATTTCGGCAGGGGATAGAAGTTTCAAATTATCAACACAACGAAGAATGTATCGGTACATTACAAATTGTTTTAGTAGCGCCGTGAAGAATCCTAATAAAAATAAAAGGGTAACCGTTGATGCTATTACTACTAAAAACCATTCTCCTGTTGATAAAACCGAAAAAGAAGATGCGATAACTAAACTTATTATGAACGAAAAGATAAATGTTAAGCTTTGTAATTTATATTTTTCTTTTGCAAATTTAAATAAAAAGTAAGTCAGGAGAAACCCACACAGGCAATAAAAAAATAATAATGATCTATCCATGTATTTAATCCTGGTATGTGTGTGTTAAAAATATTTTCTCAAAGTATCTAAATATTTCATACTAACTTGATTCTATGCTACCACGAAGACAGTAAACCTTGCTATTCCTGTTGGCGCGTAAACGCAGCAGGGAATAGGCATTTTCGACTGTGCTCAGCAGGTTTTGTCGTTATGTTTGATGTCTGTGGATGAAGCGAACGAACAGAAGAGAGTGGAAAGCAAAAAAGCAGACGTCGCTGAACGTCTGCTTTTCTTAAAATTGGCTCCTCTGACTGGACTCGAACCAGTGACATACGGATTAACAGTCCGCCGTTCTACCGACTGAACTACAGAGGAATCGTGTGGAGTGGTATCTTAGCGGCGAAAAAAAATTTGTCAAATATCAATTCAGTGGTGGGGCTTCGCTTGCTGCATCTCTCAACAAATTGTCGTAATTGCCAACAAATTATCAGGAAAAATACTTTGCAGGATTAGCAGTTCTCAATCATCATTTGAAATGTTGTTTCAACTCTTCTCACTAAGGTCTCCCTTGAACGTCACTTCAGCAGTACGCCAGGCCGTAGCGCGCACGTCCTGGTTTAAAAAACGCAAGAGCTATCGGGTGCTCTACTGGCGTGAAATCAGTCCCCTTGCCGTACCGATCCTGTTGGAAAATGCCTGCGTGTTATTGATGGGCGTGCTGAGTACTTTCCTTGTTAGCTGGCTCGGCAAAGAAGCGATGGCCGGGGTGGGCTTAGCCGATAGCTTTAATATGGTGATTATGTCGTTCTTTGCCGCGATTGACCTTGGCACCACCGTGGTGGTGGCCTTCAGCCTCGGCAAGCGCGATAGAAAGCGGGCGAGGGCGGCTGCGCGGCAGTCGCTGGCGATCATGACCTTGTTCTCGATTGTGCTGGCGGCGGTTATTCACGCTTTTGGTCAGCAGATTATCGATATCGTTGCCGGAGACGCCACGGTTCAGGTTAAAGCGCTGGCCTTAACCTATCTCGAACTGACCGTGCTGAGCTATCCGGCGGCGGCCATTGCTTTAATCGGTAGCGGCGCGCTTCGCGGCGCGGGAACCACCAAAATACCGCTGCTAATTAACGGCGGGATGAATATTCTCAATATTATTATCAGCAGTATCCTGATTTACGGCCTCTTTTCCTGGCCGGGGCTCGGCTTTGTCGGCGCTGGGCTGGGGCTGACTATTGCCCGCTATATTGGTGCGTTGGCAACAATCTGGGTACTGATGACAGGTTTTAACCCGGCGCTGCGCATTTCGCTGAAGAGTTACTTTAAGCCGTTTAACTTTGCCATTATCTGGGAAGTGATGGGTATTGGTATCCCGGCGAGCATCGAATCGGTACTGTTTAACGGCGGCAAGCTGCTGACGCAAATGTTTGTTGCCGGTATGGGGACCAACGTCATCGCCGGAAACTTTATTGCCTTCTCGGTGGCTTCGTTAATTAACTTGCCGGGTAACGCGCTGGGATCGGCCTCCACCATTATTACCGGTAAACGTCTGGGGAAAGGGCAAGTCGGCCAGGCGGAACGTCAGGCCTGGTTCGTGTTCTGGCTGTCGACCATTATCCTGACGCTTATCGCCTGGGGCACCGCACCTTTCGCCGGCCTGATCGCTTCGTTCTATACCAGCGAAGAAGATGTAAAAGTAGTGGTTAAAGAATTATTGTGGCTCAATGCCCTGTTTATGCCAATTTGGTCGCTTTCGTGGACCTTGCCCTGTGCCTTTAAAGGCGCACGCGACGTGCGTTACACCATGTGGGTGTCGATGCTGGGTATGTGGGGCTGCCGGGTGGTTGCTGGCTATACGCTGGGGATCATGCTGGGTATGGGCGTTATCGGCGTCTGGCTGGGTATGGTGCTTGACTGGGCGGTGCGCGGCCTGTTGTTCTATCGTCGGATGATCACCGGGCGTTGGTTGTGGAAGTACCCGCGATTAAAGGCTCGGCTGGAAGAAAAGTCATGAATATACTGAAAAAGCGTTACTTTTTAGACGAAGTGAGGAATAAATAGGCAAACGATCGCCATTATAAAAAACATCTTTGACATGGCTGAGCGTGCTCGCTAATATTCGCCCCGTTCACACGATTCCTCTGTAGTTCAGTCGGTAGAACGGCGGACTGTTAATCCGTATGTCACTGGTTCGAGTCCAGTCAGAGGAGCCAAATTTAAAAAGCCTGCTTTCGAGCAGGCTTTTTGCTTTTCTGCATCCATACAATTTTTCCCTGCGCACATAGCGCGCAGGGCTCTCCTGGGATTAACGGAACGGCGGTTCGTTGAAGGTACGCAGCTTGCGGGAGTGCATGTGGTCGCCCTCGGCGCGCAGCAGATCGATGGCGCGGATCCCTATCTGCAGATGCTCGGAAATCGCCCCTTCGTAAAAGCGGTTCGCTTGTCCCGGCAGTTTGATTTCACCGTGCAGCGGTTTATCGGAGACGCACAGCAGCGTGCCGTAAGGAACGCGGAAACGGTAGCCCTGTGCGGCAATAGTGGCGCTTTCCATATCAATAGCCACCGCCCGACTGAGATTAAAGCGCAGCGCCGAGGCGGAATAACGTAACTCCCAGTTGCGGTCATCGGTCGTCACCACCGTACCGGTACGCAGACGCTGTTTGACCTCTTCGCCCGGCATGCCGCTAACCTGTTTAGTGGCGTCATACAGCGCGCGCTGCACTTCGGCGATGCTCGGGATGGGAATATCCGGCGGCAGCACCGCATCCAGCACGTGGTCATCACGTAAATAGGCGTGCGCGAGCACGTAGTCGCCTATCGACTGGCTCTCACGCAGGCCGCCACAGTGGCCAATCATCAGCCAGACGTCAGGACGCAGCACCGCGAGGTGATCGCAAATATTTTTTGCATTCGCCGGGCCGACGCCGATGTTGATCAACGTAATGCCCTGACCGTCGTTAGTGATCAGGTGCCAGGCCGGCATCTGGTGCTTTTTCCACGCCAGATCGGAAATCGCCTCTTCCGGGGCCTCCGTGTCGGCGGTGATCCAAATCCCGCCTGCGCAGGAGAGGGCAATGTACGGGCTATCCGGATCGAGGATCTGGCTACAGCCCCAGCTGACGAACTCATCGACGTAACGAGTGTAGTTGGTAAACAATACATACGGCTGGAAGTGCTCAACCGGCGTGCCGGTATAATGCTTCAGACGTGCCAGCGAAAAATCGACGCGGCGGGCGTCAAAATGCGACAGCGGATAATACTCGGTAGCGTGGAACAGACCATCGGCGGTTTCATCGCCAATCTGCGACAGTTCGGTGGTCGGAAAATAACGTGTTAATCCAGCGCTCATTGAGCGATCCAGCGTCAGGGCTGAGCCATCAATCACGTAAGGAAAGGGAATTTCGTGCTGCGAATGGCCAACGCTAATATGCGCGCCGTAATCCTGATACAGCAGAGTTAATTGTTCCAGCAGGTAAGCGCGAAAGAGTTTTGGGTTAGTAATGGTGGTGGTGTAGCAGCCCGAATGGGTGAATCGCCCCCAGGCACGGGTTTTTAAGGCTTTGTGCTCGGCGCCATCCCATGAAACAGACAGTTGAGGATAGACGAATAAGCCTTCAGCACGGGCTATTTCATCAGGAAGGATATTGTGGTGAATGTACTCGCCAATGGCCTTACGCAACGCGTTAACCGCTCTTTCATACTGCGCTTCCAGCTGGGAAAGCGCCTGCTCCGGGGTTAGACTGACGGCCTTCTGGTTCATCATTCGCTCCTTGTTTCAGGTCTGCTGATACTGTCGATAGTATGCTACAGCGTGAAAATGGCGAAGGAAAATTACTGTCCCGGGTAAATATTCAAACGCGTTGATAATAAAAGCTTAGCCGCGCAGGGTCAGGCAGTCTGTGCCCAGCGTTCGGCGCTAAAATTACTTGCGCTTATCACTCTTAATGTCGCCGCGCTGTTATTGTTGATGTAATAAAGCGCATTAGGACCAGGCGTTAACTTATCGCCTTCCTGCAGTTTGCATCGGCTTTCGATTTCAGCAATCACCACGATCTGACCGCTCTGTAGAACCACGCAAGTTCTTGCTGGAGATGAATTTTTCCGTACTTTTTTTACCCACCATTCCATTTTTTCACCCTGGCTTGATACACTCGGCATGATAATTGACGTGTTATCGCTTTAAAGACAACTGAAACTACCCATTGGTTTAATTTACGTTTAGCTCACGTTGTTAAATCTTAACTCTGCGATGCAGCGGGACAGGCAAATAACGCTTATGGCTTTGATGCGGCTTAACAAGTTTCTGAATTATTCTGGATTAAGAATAGTCTCGCTAGCAAAAAAAACGCTGGCAGCGGCGGTTATTGTGGTGGTGGTATTTTTCATCGGACGAATATATGAATCTGAACGTGGACCTGCATTGCAGCGCTGGCATACCTGGTCTGGCGATGAGATGACTGCTGATGAAATCGATCGCGCCAGTTTTGCCAGCTATCTCAAACGGGAAGATGAGATTTTCGCCGATTTGCGGCGTGTGGTCAGTGACCAACTGCCTGCCGCTGACAAAACGCCGATAAACCGCTTTTATCGCGACAGCCTGGTCTATCCACCACGCTTTAAGCCTGACTGGAATCGCTCCTTTATACTATTGCCATCCGGCAAACCGCGTGGTGCGGTGGTGCTACTGCATGGTTTAACCGACTCCCCCTACAGCGTGCGCTATCTGGCGGAAGAGTATCAACGGCAGGGGTTTATTGCAGTGGCGCCGCGCTTACCCGGCCACGGTACCGCCCCGGGGGCATTAACCCACGTTGATTGGCAACAGTGGCTGGCGACAACGCGCCTGGCGGTTCGGGAAGCGACGCGACTTGCCGGTGGGGATGTGCCGCTGCATCTGGTGGGATATTCTAACGGCGGCGCGCTGGCGCTGAAGTATGCGCTCGATGAACTGACCGATAAATCGCTGGTCAGGCCGCAGCAGATAATACTGTTATCGCCGATGATTGGCGTAACCGCTTTTGCCCGTTTCGCAGGACTTGCCGGGCTACCCTCGGTGTTTCCCGCCTTTGCGCGTGCGGCGTGGCTAAACGTCGTTCCGGAGTTTAACCCCTATAAGTACAATTCCTTTCCGGTTAAGGCGGCGCGCCAGTCGTGGTTGCTGACCCAGGCCTTGCAAAAACAGATTCTTGCGGCGGCGCAGAGCCAACGCTTAACCTCTCTCGCCCCGGTGTTAACCTTTCAATCGGTGATTGATTCTACAGTCAGCACCCGGGCGGTGGTTGATTCGTTGTACCGCTATTTGCCGGACAACGGCAGCGAATTGGTGATTTTCGATATTAATCAGGCGGCGAACCTGCGGGCGCTGTTTCGCCCGGCGACCTACTCAGCGGTGAATACCTTGTTACCTCCGGCGCCGCGTCCGTACTCTACGACTATCGTGACGAACGCGACTGAGCACACCCTCGATACCGTCGCGCGCCTAACGCTGGCGGGGCAAACCGCAGAGAGAACGCAGGCGCTGTATCTGGCCTGGCCGCAGGATATGTACTCGCTTTCGCATATTGCGGTGCCATTCCCCATCACCGATTCGCTGTATGGCCGCGAGCCGACGGAGAAAAACCTTAGCGGTATTAGCCTTGGCACCATTTCGCTACGCGGCGAGACCGCGACGCTGAGCGTCGGCCTTGATACGTTGATGCGTGCTACTTCTAACCCGTTTTTCCCCTATCTGCTGCAGCGGATCAATCAGCGTCTGCCGTCGTTCTCAGAACCACAGGATGTGCAGTACCGTCCGCAGCGCAATACCGATGAGGGCGGCAGGGGCGACGAAGCGGAAAAGACGCACAAATCTTGAGCTGACGCCAAGGAAAATGCCGATGCCGGGTAGGTCGAAGGTCTGGATGAGGAGCCCTGCGGAGGCGTTAATTTGGCTGAGCGTCACTTTACCCTGCTGCGCCAGCTCGGAGATAACCCCAAAATAGGCGGTACCGCCCGCCACGCATTTCACCAGCGCGGGTAGGACGAAGTTTTCAGGGATATGTAGCCATAGCAGCAGCGGCATCAGTACGCGCTGCAGCATCTCGATGACGCCAGCCGCCTGCATCAGTCCGACGATAGTCAATGATAAAATTAGCATCGGCACGGCGCCAAGCGCCAGGCGGATAGCGTCGGCGCCGGCGCTATTGATGACCGCGATCAGCCCGTGATTATTTTGTTCGCTTTCCGGGAGCGCTTCTGCCCGGCTGCTCTCGACAATGGATAACTTACGCCCGGTGGCGTACCAGCAGACCGCTGCGGCGCAGAGTCCACCGACAATCGAAATGGTGATTGCGGCCAGCCAGTGCAGGCCGAACGGCGTTAAGGGGTAGAAAACGTTGCCCTGGCCCATGGCGAACACCATCGCCAGGGTGGCGGCCATTTGTCGGTCGGAAACACCACGTTTATCCATAATCGCCAGGGTGGCGAGCGGGGCGGCAAAGCTGACGAAATTTATTTGAATCAGCGCGAAGGCGCTCATGCCGGTCAGTCCAAAGGGCTTTAGCAGCGGCGCCAGCCAGCGCACGATGATGTCGAGAATTCCGCGGACTTCGAGATATTTCATTATGATCAGCATGACGACCATAATGGGTAATAAGGTATAAAGCGCTACGTCGACGGAGGATTTCCCCGCTGACATAATGATGCCGATGACATCCATTTATCTATCACTGTATGCAGGTCAAATAGTTAGCGCCATCATAATCCCGAAGGGGCAAAATGAACATGCTTTCGTGTGTTAGCGTAGACAGGTAAGAACGGTGCCTTCACTGAAGTGATATTCGCCGCTGAACTGGCTACCTGCGGCAAAGGCGTCGCTGAGCGTTTTATTGAGGCGTAACGTGAAACGCTGTTTTGCCGGGTCGAGTGCGACTATGGCGGCGGCATCAAAATCAAACATCTGCTGTACGCGCGGATATAGCGCTTTGAACAGGCTTTCTTTGGCCGAGAAAGCCAGCAGCAGCGCCCACTCCTTATCCAGACCACAACAGGAAAGTATCGTCTGTTCCGGTCTCGAGACAAACATATCGGCGCTTTCCAGCATGATCCCCGGTTGCAGATGCTCGATATCGACCCCGGGATACAGACCGTCGTCCTCGGCGCTAACCACCGCGATGGCAATATCTTCGCTGTGCGAGACGCTTCCTCGCCAGCCTGCCGGCCAAATTGGCGCACGATCCGTAGCGGTTAACACCGGTTCGAAACAACCTGATTGTTGCAGCAAATAGCGCGCGCAGTAGCGCCCGGCCAGATATTCAGCTTTACGTTTTGCGACGGCGCCAGTAAGAGAAGGAGGGAGCGGGATGGCGTACTGGCTAAAAAGAGCATCCTGTAGTTGCGACCTGGCGAAACGTACCCGACAAAATGTCAACGCCGGGTCAGCACGAAGATAGCCGCATTCGGCGTGCTGAATAAAGGGGAGATCGTGAAAGCTGTTGGTAACGATAAACATGCAGACTCATCAGGAAAAACCAGTATGGCGCTACCATAGCGCAGGTGATGAACGAAGCAGAAGAGTTGTGTGAAATATAAAGCAAAAAGCCTGCTCGAAGGCAGGCTTTTCTAAATTTGGCTCCTCTGACTGGACTCGAACCAGTGACATACGGATTAACAGTCCGCCGTTCTACCGACTGAACTACAGAGGAATCGTGTGAACGGGGCGCATATTATCGATGACTGACGGTGTTGTCAAAGGCTGAATCGCCATAAAGCGTGCGACTGCTGACAATTTCAACAATCAAAAGCCTTTTATGATAAATCATACCGAAATGCACCGTGATGGTGCATTTATACCCCTAATGGGGCATATCATGCGCTCATGGAAGCCACCAGTATTATCACAAACCCTTATTTTGCCGCACCAGCAGGGTGATGATGTCGCGAGGTAAACCTGGCAAGCATCTTGCAAAATACCTGTAACTTAATGGCCAGTAGTGGCATTCCCTTACAGGAGGCAAAATGAACTTAAGACGACTGAAGTATTTTGTGAAAATCGTCGATATCGGCAGTCTGACCCAGGCCGCTGAAGTCTTGCACATCGCACAACCGGCGCTGAGCCAGCAGGTAGCGACCCTGGAAGGTGAACTGGAGCAGAAACTGTTGATCCGCACCAAGCGAGGCGTCACGCCAACGGAAGCGGGAAAGATTCTCTATACCCATGCGCGGACCATTTTACGTCAGTGTGAACAGGCGCATCTGGCGGTACATAACGTTGGCCAGACGCTGAGCGGGCAGGTGGCTATTGGACTTGCGCCGGGCACTGCGGCTTCGGCGATCACCATGCCGCTGTTGCAAACGGTGCGTAATGAACTTCCCGAGGTGAACGTATATCTGCAGGAGTGCAGCGGCAGCGTATTGAATGACAAGCTGCTTGGCGGTCAGCTGGACATGGCGGTGCTGTATGAGCGTTCGCCGGTGGCGGGAGTGGTCAGCCAGCCGCTGCTGAAAGAGGATTTGTATCTGGTCGGTACGCAAAACTGTCCGGGGCAAAGCGTTGACCTTTCAGCCGTCGCGGAAATGAGCCTGTTTTTACCGCGCGACTATAGCGCCGTTTGCGCCCGGGTCACCGAAGCTTTCACTTTACGCCGCCTGTCGGCAAAAGTAATTGGCGAGATCGAATCCATCACCACATTAACTGCGGCAATCGCCAGTGGAATGGGCGTTACCGTATTGCCGGAATCGGCGGCGCGCGCGCTGTGTGCTACGGCTAATGGCTGGATGGCGCGCATCAGCACGCCGTCGATGAGTCTGTCGTTATCACTGAATACCTCGGCACGTGGCGGCTTATCTCCTCAAGCACAGGCCGTCAAAGATATCCTGCTGTCGCTGGTTAGTCGTCCGTCCCTGGAGAATCGTGAATTACAGCTGGTCAGTTAGGTTATATTCTTTTAAGGAATAAGTTGCTGGTTTTTATTATTTGTTTGCCGGGTAAACAGACTTTAACAATAGACATCATGTTATGTCTGAAGACCTGGGGGAAAAGGTGAATTTCCAGCAACTTAAAATTATTCGTGAGGCGGCCCGTCGGGATTACAACCTGACGGAGGTTGCTAACATGCTGTACACCTCGCAATCTGGCGTCAGCCGCCATATTCGTGAGCTGGAAGAAGAGTTGGGGATAGAAATCTTTATCCGCCGTGGTAAGCGTCTGCTGGGGATGACCGAACCTGGCAAAGCGCTGCTCTCTATTGCCGAAAGGATCCTCAACGAAGCCAGCAATGTCCGCCGGCTGGCCGACCTTTTTACCAACGACGCTTCAGGCGTATTAACCATTGCCACTACGCATACTCAGGCACGCTATAGCCTGCCTCCGGTGATTAAAGCTTTTCGCGAACTGTTCCCCGACGTGCGGCTGGAGTTAGTGCAAGGGACGCCGCAGGAAATCGAAGCGCTGCTGCACAACGGCGGTGCGGATATTGGTATCGCCAGCGAGCGCTTAAGTAACGATCCGACGCTGGTGGCATTCCCCTGGTTCCGCTGGCACCACAGTTTGTTAGTGCCAAAAGATCATCCGCTGATTGAGGTTACGCCGCTGACGCTTGAGGCTATTGCACGCTGGCCGTTAATTACCTATCGGCAGGGGATCACCGGACGTTCGCGTATTGATGAAGCCTTCACCCGTAAAGGGCTGATGCCGGATATCGTTCTCAGCGCTCAGGATTCCGATGTCATTAAAACATACGTGGAGCTGGGCTTGGGCGTGGGGCTGGTGGCGGAGCAATCCGGCGATGCTCGCGAAGCGGATACCTTTACCCGTCTGGAAACACGCCATCTCTTTGATGCTAATACCGTTTGGTTGGGGTTAAAACGCGGTCAGTTACAGCGTAACTATGTCTGGCGTTTCATTGAACTGTGCAATGCCGGGTTATCATTGGATGAGATTAAACGCCAGGCGATGGAGCCGGAGGAAGTGGCTATCGATTATCAAATCTGAGTGCGGACAGCAGGTCAGCGGGAGGTGCCAAAGCAGCTATAATTCATTCACGTGAGTCGCGACTGAGGAAGGGAAAATGATGGTGCGGCGTATGAAGTTGCTTTGCTCTCTGGTGATGATGTTGGCCAGCTACAGCGCGTTGGCGGTAAGTTATCCGTTACCGCCGGAAGGGAGTCGTCTGGTTGGCAGCCCGATTAAAATTAGCGTGCCCGAGCGTAACACCCAGCCGCTGGAAACCTTTGCCGCGCAGTACGGGCAGGGGCTCAGCAACATGCTGGAGGCTAACCCCGGCGTCGATGTCTATTTGCCTAAATCCGGTAGTTCGTTGATTATCCCGCAGCAATTGATCCTGCCTGCCACCGTACGGAGCGGTATCGTAATCAACGTCGCCGAGATGCGGCTTTATTATTATCCGCCCGAGGGCACTACCGTCGAGGTGCTGCCGATCGGTATTGGCCAGGCGGGGCGTGAAACGCCGCGCAACTGGGTGACGACGGTGGAACGTAAACAGGAAGGACCTACCTGGGTACCGACGGCGAATACCCGTCGTGAGTACGCCAAAGAAGGTAAAACCCTGCCGGCGATGGTGCCCCCCGGGCCAGATAATCCGATGGGGCTATATGCTATCTATATCGGCAGGCTGTATGCCATTCATGGTACCAACGCCAATTTTGGCATTGGTCTGCGGGTGAGCCAGGGTTGTATTCGCCTGCGCAACGATGACATTAAATACCTGTTCGATAATGTGCCGGTCGGCACGCGAGTACAGATAATCGATCAGCCGGTGAAGTACACTACCGAGCCGGACGGCAGCCGCTGGCTGGAAGTTCATGAACCATTGTCGCGTAATCGTTCGGAATTTGAGTCAGACCGCAAAGTGCCGCTGCCGTATACCCCGGCAATACGCGAGTTTGTGCAGGGAGCGGGTGTAAACGTCGGTCGTGCGGATTATGCACTACAGCGGCGATCCGGGATGCCGGTGAATATTAGCAGTTCAGCGGGGGAAGCCAGTTTTTAAGCCATGGACGTTAAAAAGCAAAAAGCCTGCTCGAAAGCAGGCTTTTTAAATTTGGCTCCTCTGACTGGACTCGAACCAGTGACATACGGATTAACAGTCCGCCGTTCTACCGACTGAACTACAGAGGAATCGTGTGAACGAGGCGCATACTACTGGCCTCGCATTTTTGTGTCAACGCTAAATTTAAGCAACTGATTCGAATGGCTAAGTTTAGTTCAAAGCGAGCTTTTAATGAACAATCCGCACGTCGTCTTCATCCAGCAGATCGTTTTCCCGTAAACGCTGTAGCGGATCCTGACGATAGAACTGACAGAACCGCTGCCATAGCGCCGGGAAACGGGGGGCGAAAAGCTCTGGGGCGCTAAAGAAATATTCAGATAGCACTGCAAAGCACTCAGCCGGATCGGTTGCCGCATAAGCATCAATGCTGGCGGCGCTTTCGCCGACCAAATCGATCTCATCCTGAATGTTGTTCATCGCCGCATGCAGATCGTGTTCCCAGCCAGCCACTTCTCGCAGAGGGATAAAAGGAACGCCGCTGGCGCGGTCGCCGTTGCGCGAATCCAGTTTGTGCGCGACCTCATGTACCACCAGATTAAAGCCGGAGGCGTCGAAAGAGTCCTGAATATCTAACCAGTTAAGGATAATGGGGCCCTGTTGCCAGCTTTGGCCGGATTGGACAACGCGTTGATTATGTACCAGGCCGATGTCATCTTCCCATTCGTCATCGACGACAAAGGGGGCAGGGTAGATCAAGACTTCATGGAAGCCATCTAACCATTCAAGGCCAAGTTCCAGTACAGGCAGGCAAAAGAGGAGTGCGATACGCGCGCTGTGCAGGGGGGTTAACTCAAATCCCTGTAACGGCACCAGACGTTTTTGCTGTAAAAAACGTGCCGCCATTTGGCACAGCTGCTGCTGTTCCTGTTGAGTGAGGTTCGCTAAAACCGGAATGGCAACCGCTTGTTCCCATGGGATTTCGCCATTGCCTGTCTGTTCTTCTGCTTTCCACGGCCATTTAAACATCATATCGCTCGCAAAGTCGTCACTTGAACTCAATTTAAGGGACTGGAGCTATTAAAATGCCAAAGAACCTGGCATTATAGCAACCTCAACAGCGGAGAGATGCCGGAGCGGCTGAACGGACCGGTCTCGAAAACCGGAGTAGGGGCAACTCTACCGGGGGTTCAAATCCCCCTCTCTCCGCCACTATTCAATCACTTACGCCAAATCCCTTCAACGACATCCATCACACTTGGTATACTGTTGGTATATTCCGTCGCTATATTTTTATCAATCATCATCTTCTGAATCCTCGAAAATCGGTTGCTCCAGTGTCGGCGAAACGGTCAATTTGCGGTCATAAACCCGTACCTGACGCTCTGTTTTATCACCGCAGAAAGTTGTTTAACGTCGCGTGAATTTCACACAAATAGCAGTTGTAAGAAGTATCGCGACCAGGCAACCCTAAAAGGCTTCAGAATAGGGAACTGGTTTGCCCACAGGCTCATAAAATGTCAGGGCCGGTAAGTTGTCAGCCACCCACCGGTAAAAACGTGGTCATGAACTCATCTTGTCACTACACGACTTGAGCGATAATTTACGTAACAGAGCCTCTTCATGTGTAGTGCGGTGATGATTATTCTGCATAAAATCGATTCACTGAATTTACCATCGTAAACATGCTAGCGTGTATAGTCAGCTTGACGGGGTGAATGGATTACATTAAAAAGTTGCAGTTTGTTGATACTTCAACTCCTGCAACTATAAAAAGATCTGATGCGTTGATAGCCAGTAAGAATAAAAACTCTTTTCTTACGGGATAGGATTCACTCGAATAAGAGAGAAAGAGTATTTATTGGCGAAGAAGTATCTTTCTCCAGAACCCTTCTGTTGTGAGCTTGCAAGTCACTTCTGAATATTTTTTTCGCTGTGCTTTTGATGTAATAATTATCTTTAAGGTATTAAAGAGTATCTTGATAAACCCTAAGGCCTGCTGTTTTTTTGATGCTTCAGCAATATAACCATTTTTAGTGCTTCGATCGTAATAAAAGATCTTCTTGTACCTAAAAATCTGTCTCAGCGACACGCCTGATGTTTTTTCCTGATAAATAATTTTGTTTTTTGAAGGCGCCAGAAATCCATTTAACGTAATAATTCTGAAAAATCGCCGTGATTTTTTTTTCGAAATTACACTTAAACTCTACACTATTATCTGGAGGAGATATCGGTTTCATTTTTTCATTAAAAGTAATAGAGTTTAATTCTTCTCGAACATCCTTCATGTCTGCATTATTTTCCCAAAAATCGGGAGCGCCATAAACATGTTTGAAAGCCAGGTTGATGGCGGCTGCACTACCATATTGATGAGCAAGCAGGCTTTTTAGATGAAATGAAATATATGTACCAATTATGTCTTTAACTGGTCGGCCAAAATATAACATATTCACGAGATGATTTCGCGTATCAAGGTAGGCGGTCAACGGTGAGGTCTTAGAGGAGAAATCTTCCTCCGCGTAACAAGCAATGCCATTTGTTGTTAATATATCAAAATCGTTCATCATGCCGAATAAGATATCATCACCGCGAACAAAAAAAGGAAATGCAAAACTCTTGACGTGATTTATCGGGAATGCAAAGAACCACCACGCGCCATAATTAGGGAATTGTATTAGAGTTTCTGTTTTTACCAGGGATTCCACATCATTTAATCGCCACCCTGAGTAAATAGGATGACATACCCTATCAAAAAATGCTCCCTTCTCAACTAAAGAGTCGGGGCGCGCACCTGCGAATAACGAACCAGAAACTGCAGCATTGTCGTTTAACGCATAACTCAATATCGAGTATGTCTTTTTAATGCATTCAGCTTCACAACTTGCATCATCATCCATGAATAATGTATGGGTGAAATCACCTTCATCAATGTAATGAAGTAGGCCTCTCATAAATCCACCCGCACCTCCGGTATTTTTATTTGGAATGACCTTAATTCCATTAGCCTCATTAGCTGTTATATTATTGGAGTTATCAATAACAGTAAAATCAATTAGTCCGCGATAGTTATCATCTTCTAATATTTCTCGCTTTATTCTCATCATTGATGGGATAACGTATTTTTTTCTATCAAAATGTGTAATTGATATCCCAAGCTTAACCTCTCTGCGGGGAGACTGTTTGGTAAACCATTCCCCGCTATTAAGGGAGACAATTCCATCTATCGGAATTATTTCAATATATATAATGCCTCGATTGAGAGTGTTGCCCAAATCCAGGGTGAATATTTCTCGAGTGAGGTTATCCAGTGCCACGGTCGCCGATGCTAGCTCATATTTTGAATTTTCTTCTGTAATGAGCATCGCGCTGATTTTGGCTAACCCAGTGCCTGATGCATTGAACGCGAGATCGTGTATTCCGCATTTTTCTTTCCAGAGAATAGTGGAAAAACCATTGTAATAGGTATCAAAAGAAATTTTCCCTCCGGGAAATATGGTAATGATATTTCCCGAAAATGAAAAAAGGCTCCCTCTGATGTACATGCTTTCAGAAGCCCCAAACCTGGCGTTTGGCATAACCAACCGCTGTAAGCATTTTGCTGTTTCCATTATTCCTCTTTTTGATTATTTAAAGCGCGATAAAAAATTGAAATGGACGGTTAACAACTAACCGAGATGATTGTTTACAATACTAGTACCTGGCTATCGCAACCAAATGGCAAACCTGATCAATATTATTGACCATCCGTATTGGTCGCTATTGATGTCGCAATTGTAAGAGAAAACGAACCCCATTACTTTGTTCACGGGTCATGAGATTTTACATATCATAAGATTTATCCATGCGAATTTGAGTCGTTTTCCTGCCTTGCGGTTGGAAACTTATTGTCTCTTGTCATACATGTATTTGCTTACTTTAGAACAACACTCATCGCAGAGATAATCTTTCTCAGCCATTAATCTTTCGAAGAACCCTAGCTTTTTACCGCAGCGCATGCAGTGTTTACATTTAAATAATTTCACTTTGCAATTATACCAATTTGTCGTTTTTTCAATCAATGCATATCAGACAGCTAAGCCTGCTGTAGTCATGCTCTTCATAACAGGTTTAACGTGTTGTGATGCGACACGACATAACTTTCACGCCGTAAACCAGCCCGGTTATTACCTGTTTAAGAGTCACAAAATGTTCTTCCCTGTGAAGGGGATATTTTAAAGGCGTATTTTTCGTGTGGATAATTGTTATGACAGATCGATTTTGTTAAATCGATCGGTCAAAACGATCATTTTTGTAGGGGTATTCCATCCCGGTGCAGAAATCGTGGGAGATGTAGGGGGCGAGAGGAGAGAGCCAGCCAGCAATCGAATAGAAGAGTTGCCGGATAATCATCAGTGCAGGGGCGAGAAAATACTGTCCGATCGTGCCAATCATTTTGCCAGATAGTTCATAAGAGCCGTATGCCAACCCAATATTGCTGGATGTAAAATCAATGTAATATAGTAAAATTATTAATTAGCTGATTTTTATGTCGTTAGAATAGGTTCTGAACAGCGGATTAGGGGCAACTTTATTGGGGGAGCAAATCTCCCGCTTTCCTGAACCGTGGGGGCTGGAGCCATTTCCAGGACGAAAGTTTAAATGACTTCAATGGCTGGATGTATGCCGATGCCGCGATCGGCTAACTGCTAAAAACGGAAAAAGCCTGCCCGTGGCAGGCTTTGGTCATGCGGGGCTCTTAGAACTGGTAGACCAGGCCCAGCGCGACTACGTCATCAGTCGCGATGCCGTTAGCGCGATAGAAGTAGTCGTCTTCGTCCAGCAGGTTGATTTTGTAATCAACGTAGGTGGACATGTTTTTGTTGAAGTAGTAAGTCATACCCACATCAACGTATTTAACCAGGTCTTTGTCGCCGCTGTTGTACAGGTCTTTACCTTTAGATTGCAGATAAGCGACGGATGGACGCAGCGGTAAACCGAAATCGTCGAACTGATACTGGGCAACAACTTCGAAGTTCTGCGTCTTGTTGGCAATACCGCCGCCAAGATTGCTGGTGGATTTACCGAAGGAAGTCATGTTGCGGGTTTCCGCGTACATTGCGGCCAGGTAGATGTTGTTAGCATCGTATTTCGCGCCCACGGTCCAGGCATCGGCTTTATCGCCGCCGGCGTAAGCGCTGTTGGCCGCTGCGGCCACCTGATTGTTGGTACGGTCAGAAGAAGCATACGCCGCGCCGAAGCTGATGCCCATGCCGAGATCGTAGGAAGAGGAGATACCGAAACCGTCGCCATTTTCACGGGCCAGTTTACGATCATCGCCATTATTGGTGCCTTCGCCGGAGCCAGCGTTTTCGTTATTACCCTGATACTGCAGGGCAAAGCTCAAACCATCAACCAGGCCGAAGAAATCGCTGTTACGATAGGTCGCCACGCCGTTGGTACGGCCAAGCATGAAGACGTCAGTTTGGGTGTAGCTGTCGCCGCCGAATTCCGGCAGTACGTCGGTCCACGCTTCGACATCATAGATAACGCCGTAGTTACGGCCGTAGTCCAGAGAACCGTAGTCAGCAAATTTCAGACCCGCGAAGCCCAGACGGGTCCAGGAGTTAGCGCCTTCATCTTCAGTGGTGTTCGCCTGAATATTGTATTCCCACTGGCCGTAGCCGGTCAGCTGATCGTTGATCTGCGTTTCGCCTTTCACGCCTAAACGCGCGTAGGTTTGGTCGCCATCTTCAGAAGCATCGTCAGAGAAATAGTGCAGACCGTCAATTTTTCCGTAGAGGTCAAGCTTGTTGCCGTTTTTGTTATAAATTTCCGCAGAGTGCGCCGCGCCTGCTGCTAATAACGCCGGCAGCATAATAGCCAATACTTTTCTTTTCATTATGTATTCCCTTTAATCATAATTAATATGAATTGTCTAATTCCCTGTGGAATGACGAATTGATACTAGCCGCTTAAGTTCATTTTTAATTAAATAAAAAATGTAATAAAAGTATATTAAAATATTTCAAAATATTTATTTTATATTCAATATATGTATTTTTTATTCTTTGGGTGATTAATATTTATGTGGTTTATTGGTGTTTTATTTTTCTTGTTGATATTAATGTTCTTTAAATTATCTCTTGAAATAACATTTGCATTGTAAATAATATAAAATATGACAGATTATATATTGATAAATTACATTTGGAATAATGTTGCTTTATAATTAATGGCGCTACATTTCATCAAATCGTCTTATTTAAAAGCATGACCACATCCGTAGTATATAGAGAGCGCCCCAATCCTGCGTTCGCGGGTGGCCGAAAGCGCTCACACCATACTCATGCTTCCAGATAAGCACGATAATTGTATAATGTGACGCGCATCACAACTGTGTGATTGGAGATCATGCGCAGTGGTTGAAGTATGGAGAAGGATTTAATGGACACTAAAGCGAAACGGAGCCCCGGTGGAAAGCTGGCGTTATGGGCTTTTTACGCCTTTTGCGGTTACTTTGTATGGGCGATGGTGCGGTACTGGTGGATAGTGGGGCGTATTCAAAGCATTCCCGGCGCCAGCATTGATGGTGAATTGGGTTCAACGGCAGGCAAATGGATTGGCGCGCTACTGGGTTTCTTGGTGCTGGGAGGTGTGGGGTCCATCCTTGGGGCGATAGCCTGGTACACGCGTCCCCAAATTCAGGGACATGAACAGCACGATTAAAGTTGCTATGCTCACAGCGGGTCCAGGCATCAGGAAAAGCTCATGTTATTAGCTGAATGGCAACAACGATTTGAAAACTGGTTAAATGCGCATCATGCGCAGGAAGATGCGGCTCATGATATATCTCACTTTCGCCGTGTCTGGAGTACCGCGCAGCAACTGGTCGGCGATAGCGACGCTGACCAGTTGGTTATCCTGACGGCCTGCTACTTTCACGATATTGTCAGCCTGGCTAAAAATCACCCTCAACGTCATCAGTCCTCACGGATGGCGGCAGAAAAAACGCGGTCTATCCTGCAAAGCGCTTTCCCCGACTTTCCCGCCGACCGTTATCCTGCGGTTATGCATGCTATTGAAGCGCATAGCTTTAGTGCGGCTATATTACCGCAAAGCGTAGAGGCGAAAATTGTGCAAGATGCAGATCGTCTGGAGGCTCTGGGCGCGATTGGCCTGGCTCGTGTCTTTGCCGTTTCCGGCGCGTTGAACACTATTTTGTTTGATGCTGACGACCCCTTTGCTGACCAGCGCGATCTTGATGACAAGAAATATGCCCTCGACCATTTTCAGAGTAAATTGCTACGCCTGCCTGAGACCATGCAAACGGAGCAGGGGAGAGCGCTGGCGGTGCATAATGCCCAATTTCTGGTGCAATTTATGGCGAAGCTGAGCGCCGAACTGCGCGGCAACCCTCTGTCGTTGGATGAGGCGGTTTTGCGCCGCTTTGCGCCTGCGGTTTAAATCCGTTGCGACTATTTGTGGTACTCTCTGCAAAAATTGTCCGTGCTGGTTGAGGTTATGCCGCAAAATTTACCAAAAGAAAAGCTCCTGTCTGAGCCGGCAGGGGAACACGCGCAGGCGTTATTGCGCCAGCTGATGACGATATATGATGTCAAAACCCTGGTTGCACAGCTGGTTGCTGTTGGCGATCAGCACTGGAGCCCGGCGATAGTCAAACGGGTGGCGACGGTGAGCCGTGCGGCAAGCCGGTTGACGAACGCGGAGTGTGCGCATCTGGCGAGCCTTTTACCGATTCCGCCGCGCCATCATCCCGACTATGCGTTTCGTTTTATCGATCTCTTCGCCGGCATCGGCGGCATTCGCCACGGCTTTGAAGCTATTGGCGGGCAGTGCGTATTTACCAGCGAGTGGAATAAACACGCTGTACGTACCTATAAAGCTAACTGGTATTGCGATCCACAGGAGCACAGCTTTAACGCTGATATCCGCGAAATCACTCTCAGCCAGCGCAGCGATATCAGGGATGAAGAGGCGGCGAAGTCTATCCGCGAGGCGATCCCGCAACATGATGTGCTGCTGGCGGGCTTCCCTTGCCAGCCCTTTTCCCTCGCCGGGGTATCAAAGAAAAATGCCATGGGACGCGCCCATGGTTTTGCCTGTGAAACTCAGGGAACACTGTTTTTTGATGTCGTCAGAATTATTGCTGCCCGCCGTCCGCCGATCTTCGTGCTGGAAAACGTCAAGAATCTGAAGAGTCACGATCAAGGAAGAACCTTCCGCATTATCATGCAAACGCTGGATGAGCTTGGCTATGAGGTGGCGGATGCCGATCATGCGGGCGCCGAGGATCCCAAAGTTATCGATGGGCGTCATTTCCTGCCGCAGCACCGCGAGCGTATTGTGCTGGTGGGTTTCCGTCGTGACTTACAGTTGCATGAAGGATTTACGCTGCGCGATATCGCCAGTTTGTATCCGCCGCAGCGGCCAACCTTCGGTGAGTTATTAGATCCGACCGTCGATGCTAAATTCATCCTGACGCCGGTTCTGTGGAAGTATCTTTACCGATACGCGCGTAAACATCAGGCGCGTGGCAACGGTTTTGGCTACGGTCTGGTCGACCCGACTCATCCAGGCAGCGTCGCGCGAACGCTCTCTGCTCGCTACTACAAAGATGGCGCTGAGATCCTGGTGGATCGCGGTTGGGATAAGGCATTAGGCGAAAAGCATTTTGACGATCCTCAGAATCAACTGCGTCGCCCGCGGCGCTTAACGCCGCGTGAATGCGCAAGGTTGATGGGATTCGAAGCGCCGGGAGAGCACCGTTTTCGTATTCCGGTTTCCGATACTCAGGCCTATCGCCAGTTTGGCAACTCGGTGATTGTTCCGGTGTTTGCCGCGGTGGCGAAGCTGCTGGCGCCGCGAATTGCCGTCGCGGTAAAGCAACGTGTTGCCGGAGAGAGCGATGGCGGACGTTCACGATAAGGCCACGCGTAGTAAAAATATGCGCGCTATCGCTACCCGCGATACGGCTATTGAGAAGCGGCTGGCGGCGCTACTGACGCAGGCCGGGTTCACTTTTAGCGTTCAGGCGGCATCTCTTCCTGGGCGGCCTGATTTTCTGCTGCCTGACTACCGCTGTGTTATCTTCACCCACGGCTGCTTTTGGCATCATCACCACTGCTATCTGTTTAAAGTACCGGCGACGCGCACCGATTTTTGGCTAAAAAAGATTGGTGCTAACGTGCAGCGCGATCGCCGCGACCTGGCGCTGTTGGTAGAACAAGGTTGGCGGGTGCTTATTGTCTGGGAGTGCGCGCTCCGCGGGAGGCTGAAATTAAGCGATGAAGCCCTAAACGAGCGTCTGGAGGAGTGGATCTGCGGCGGCGGGGATTGCGCGCAGATCGACACTCACGGCATCGGTATTATCGATCCGATTGACAAGGCGTAACGGTTGAACGGGCAGGGAAGAGATATTTACCCAGCGTCACCAACACGACCGCGAAAATAATCACCGCCAGCGCCAGCCATTCGATCAAGGAGAGACTTTCGCCGCCAAACCCGGTTCCCAGTAGCACGGCGACAACCGGGTTTACATAGGCATAGCTGGTAGCAACCGCCGGCGTTACGTTACGTATCAGATACATATAGGCGTTAATGGCAATAAGCGAGCCAAAAATGGCCAGATAAGCAACAGCAAAAATACCGGACCAGGACGGCATTTGAGTGAGTTTCTCCCCCGAGAGCCCCGATGCCGCAGACAGCACAATCCCTGCCGCCAGCATTTCAATCGCTCCAGCCATCATCCCGGTTGGTAATTCAATACGCGAACCGTAAACCGAGCCAAACGCCCAGCTCAGGGAACCAATCAGAATCAGCAATGCGCCCCAGGGGTTGCCGCTGAGGTTGCCGCCGCTATTGAGCATCACAATTCCCGCCAGGCCGATCGCGATACCGAACCATTCCAGCTTGCGTGTGGCAATGCCAAAAAAACGGCTGAAACAGAGCGTAAACAGCGGTACGGTGGCGACCATTACCGCAGCGATACCTGATGGTACATGCTGATGTTCTGCAAGGGTGACGAAGCCATTACCGACGGCGAGCAACAGGATGCCTATCAGTGCAGCATTAAGTAGCGGCCGGCGGGCCGGGAGTTTATGGCCGGTGGCCAACAAATAGATGAGCAACACGCCCCCAGCAGAGAGAAAGCGGATCCCGGCCATCATCAACGGCGGCCAACTGGCGACGCCAATCGCGATAGCAAAATAGGTTGAACCCCAAATGATATACAGCGCAAACAGCGCGCCGATTAGGGGTAACAGTTGACGGGTAGACATACTTCCTCACGACGAAAAAGATAGAAAGGGGACATATAGTTAACGTGAAAACTAACGTGCTGGCGAGCGCTTTCAATGTGATTTTTTTGTTATTTTTTTGTTGACTAGTGACATCTCTGGGCGAGAGGGCGCTTTTGCCTCATACTCTATGTTTCATAAACAGAAATTGAAGGAAGTACATTTTGGCAGGAAGTAGTCTTTTAACCTTATTGGACGATATTGCCACGCTGCTGGACGATATCTCCGTCATGGGAAAACTGGCGGCCAAGAAAACGGCTGGCGTACTGGGCGATGATCTTTCTCTCAATGCGCAGCAGGTCACTGGCGTAAGGGCCAACCGCGAGCTCCCGGTAGTATGGGGGGTAGCAAAAGGCTCGTTTCTGAATAAAGTGATTCTGGTGCCGCTGGCGTTACTCATCAGCGCATTTATTCCCTGGGCTATTACGCCGCTTTTGATACTCGGCGGCGCTTTTCTCTGTTTTGAAGGCTTTGAAAAAGTGCTGCATAACCTGCATGCGCGTAAGAATAAGGAAGACCCGAAACTGCGTCAGCAGCGTCTGGAAACGCTCGCAGCCCAGGATCCGCAGGCCTTTGAACGCGATAAAGTAAAAGGAGCGATCCGTACCGATTTTATCTTATCAGCCGAAATCGTCGCGATAACCCTGGGTATTGTGGCTGATGCGCCATTGCTTAATCAGATCCTGATTTTATCCGGTATCGCCATCCTCGTGACCGTTGGGGTTTACGGCCTGGTGGGCGTCATCGTCAAGCTGGATGACATGGGCTATTGGCTGGTAGAGAAAAAAAGCGTACTGGCACAATGGATAGGAAAAGCTCTCCTGGCCATCGCGCCGCGGTTGATGAAAATTCTGACTTTCGTCGGTACCCTGGCGATGTTTCTGGTTGGCGGCGGTATCGTGGTTCACGGCGTAGCGCCGCTGCATCATTTCATCGAAAATCTTGCCCATGGGCTGAGCGGAATACTGGCATCCATAATGCCTGTGGTCGCTAATCTGGTGCTAGGATTTATCATTGGCGCTATCGTCTTTGGCGTCGTAAAAGCGATAACCGCATTGCGCGGTAACGCGAAATAAATCCCAGCGCCGGTTACGCAAGATGGGCCGGCGTCGTCTAAGGTGAAACTGTTTCTCCCTGATACCGGAGGCAAAAATGGTCTTGTTGGTCAGTGATGAAGTCAGACGGAAAAGCGGCGGGCCGCGAATGGTCGTCACCGGCATCGCCGGCGACATGGTGGAGTGCCGGTGGTATGACGGTCACGTCGTACAGCGTGAAGCCTTCCGTGAAGATGAGCTGGTCCGCGGCGAAGGGCAACGTTCGCAGCATAATTAGATGTGCAGCGCCCGCTGGTGCGGGCGCTTTTTATATTGATTACGTTCGGACAAGGAGCGTTGATGTCGTTGGTTTCTTTGACCGTCCTGCGAGTAAATAATGGATAAGCCGCTGTGGCCAAAAAAGTTCCGTCGCCTCTTCAATCCGGGGCGTGTGGTTAATATCTGTTTCATCGTGGTGCTGTTCTTTTCTACGTTACTCATCTGGCGAGAAATCCGGGTACTGGAAGAGGCCTACGTCGCCAATCAACGTAATAATCTTGAGAACGTGGCCCATGAAATGGATGGGCTGTTGCAATTTAATCTTAATCGGCTGCTCTTTTTCCGCAACAGCATGCAATCGGCGCTGGAGAACCCGCTGGATTTCGCCATTCTGCGCCGGGCCGATCAGGAATACATCAGTAAACGTCACGATCCTATCTGGTCAGTCGAGCTAAATAACCGGCGTACCCTGACGGTATACGGAGTCTCCGATTCTTTTGTCGACGCAGATGACCTGTTGTCGCGTAACAATCCTCAGGCCAGCAATGAATTGATGGCTACCCTTGAGCTTGGCTATCTTCTGCGTTTGACCAACAATAACCGAATCTTCAGCGAGCGCATGTCCTACGTTTCTCGCAGCGGCTTTTACACCACCACCGATGCTCCGCGCAGTTCAAGCCAGGTGCTGGCGCAGTTTTCGCGAGATACGGGGTCAGCATGGTTTATGCGGCAAACCCAGCGTGATAATCCGGGGCGAGGGATCCTTTGGCAAACCACCCAGCAGGAAGATGGGTATACGCAACCGCAGGTGGTTACGGCCTCGATTCCTCTGGATTATGAGCACTACTGGCTGGGCGTGCTGGCGATGGATTTTTCCATCCGCGACCTGCAGAATTTTCTCGTCAGTGCGGTAAAAGGAGGCCAGATGGGCGAGTATCAGCTGTATGACAAGCAGCTCAACTTGCTGGCCTCTTCGGCGCCGGATGATGTGCTGACGCCGCTCTCGCCCGAGGAACAAGAAAAACTGCGCTATGCGTTGGCCAATGATAACCATGGTGGCATACGCCAGTTAACCCGTTATATCAGTTGGGAAAAGATCCGTAACTTTGACGGCCTACTATTGCATATTCATACCCTGAAGGAGGGCGTGCGTGGTGATTTCGGGACGATTTCCATCGCCCTGACCCTGATGTGGTTAATGTTTACCCTCATGCTGATCGTGTCCTGGTTGGTTATCCGCCGTATGGTCATCAATATGAGCGTGTTACAGGCGTCGCTTGAATGGCAGGCCTGGCATGATGCTTTAACACGGCTGTTAAATCGCGGCGCCCTGTTTGAGAGGGCGATTGCGGCGGCCCGAAACTGCCGGCGGAATAATCAGCCCATATCCGTCATTCAGCTGGATCTGGATTATTTTAAAGGTATTAATGATAAACACGGACACCAGGCCGGAGACCGCGTTTTAACGCTGGTGGGAAGCACCATTATGGGGCAGATCCGCGAGGAGGATATTGCCGGCCGCGTTGGCGGCGAAGAGTTCTGTATCGTTCTACCCAACACGCAACTGTCGCAAGCACGCGCGATTGCTGAGCGTATTCGTCTGCGTATCCATAGCCGGGAGATATTATTGCACAACAGCGTTAGTCTGCGGATCAGCGCCTCGCTGGGGGTTAGTAGTAGCGAGATATCAGAGGAGTTTAACTTTGAGGAGCTGCAGTCGATTGCCGATCATCGCCTGTATCTGGCAAAGCAGAATGGACGTAACCGGGTTTGTTCGGCTGGATAGGACTCGATAATGTGAAATTGCTCACCTTTTCTGCCGCGTTGATATTCTTCGGTATAGGAAAATTCCTAAAAAACTCACCACTTCGGCGCACCGTTCGTAACAGAACGATAAGGGGCAAGCCTTGTCACGCCTGGGTTATTAAATTGGATGTAAATATAAGCCGCATTTCTCAATAATTCTCATCATCAATACTTCTTGTCATGCAAAATAATTGAGGATAATGTCTTCCATGCATCGGATTTCCCGGTGTAACGAATTTTCAAGTGCTTCTTGCATTAGCAAGTTTGATCCCGACTCCTGCGAGTCGGGATTTTTTTCACCTGTGCTTAACGGTTGGCTTCAGTCACGCTAAAGTCATGAATATCAAGCTCAAAAGCTTCAGCCAGCTCGCGCCAGGTGTGTTCGTTGCGACCATCGATACTGACATGGTGCGGATCATCTTCACTACGATGTACTTCGCTTTCGCTTATCTCATTGATCGCCGCCAGCAGGGCATCGACATTAACGTCAATCCCGTCTGTATTCGTCACACCGCGGTCTTTAGCGGATTTCATCATCACTACCTCGCTCGGCTCTGACAGGGCCTCTTTAAGTATAGACGGTCTATAAAAACGCCAGTTGCGCTGGCTGAACGCTGCGTGAAGGCAGGTTTTGTTCTACACTGGCTCAAAACGAGAGGAGGCGAGTTATGCAGGTAAACGATCGTGTCACGGTAAAGACCGACGGTGGCCCACGTCGTTCGGGGGTAGTACTGGCAATTGAGTCGTTTAGTGAAGGAACCATGTATCTTGTGGCGCTGGAAGACTACCCGCTGGGGATCTGGTTTTTCAATGAAGTGGGGCACCCGGACGGCATTTTTGTTGAGAAAGCTGAGTAGGCCCGATTCAGAAACTGGCGGCGATACCCGCCAGTTTGCCATCAGCGCATATTGACGTAAATGCCGGAAGTAATGTTTTCAGCCAATCGAACAATATGATAAATCACCTGTTTATTATGCGTCTGGATCTTTTTCTTAATATTACCTTTATGTGACGAGACGGTTTTTGCTTTGATATTCATCTGTCTTGAAATATGTGAAGTCGCGTGCCCGGCCATCCACATCTGCAGCATATTCGATTCTGCCTGACTGAGCGATAAAGTAGGAATGCGGGTGCGTAATTGGTTTAGATTATTGGCGGTATCGGTTTGTAGATAATTACCCAGAATGTTATCAAGGTCTTTCGGCGTTAGCGATTTTGAACTGATAAGTAGATTCTTACGCACAAGTAAATAGTGGTCAAAATGGATGTTTGCCAGGGACATAAAAATAACAAATAAGGTATCGGGGTTGGTGGTAATGATGTCGCGGATAAGTTGGTTGCTCTCTTCGTGATGTATAAAACAGTCCTCGTTGAGAAACACAACCGCCGGACGCAGTGATTCGCAGCGCTCCTTCAAACTTAGTGCACTACGCACCTCAATGATATCGCGCTTCTTTATTCCCCGGCTTGCCAGATATCCGGTTAAACCTAGCCGGGTATAGCTGCACAAATCCATGATAATCGTTGACATGACCCATCCTCAATCAACACGTAACGATAATTCATCTGGCGCCTGGCCGTGTGATGAAGTCCATTTTTATAACGCCTGACTTTATGCGGAAAGCATTAGCCAGACTAAACTATTTGCTAATAATACTCATAATTTGCCAGGAATATTCTTAAAGTAAAGCCATAGAAAAAGAATAATCAGTTCCTGACAGTAATAATGCCCGGCGCTGGGGCATGGCGTCGCGACTATTTCAATTTATTTTCGGATTATCCTTATGAGGCGGCAGTCAATTAAATGGATGTTATCGGTGTTGTATTCAAAAAATGCATTTTTCATTCATGTTTCATACAACTAATAATAATCGGTAAGAGTAAATGCCGGGATTGGCGGTGAGGTTAAGCAACGGGCACATCGTGCAGGGGTGGCGGCCTTAACGCTTTAATGCCACAATACTTTTTTATCGGTTTGTGGGATGGATGATGAAAAAGATTGTTATGGCTGGCGCGCTGCTTGCTTTGGCCGGATGCGTACAGGTTGATACCTATCAGGCAGTGGTTAAAGCGCCAGCGCCTGCAGGGTTGGAAGGGTTCTGGCAATCGAAGGGACCGCAAAGCGCGATGGTAAGCCCTGAGGCGATTGCGACGTTTATCGTCACTAAAGACGGGGATACCCTCGATTGCCGTCAGTGGCAGCGGGTGATTGCTGAGCCGGGTAAATTAATGAACCGCGATGACCAGGTCTACAATGTGACCAGCAGCCTTGATATTTATCCTATTGAACGTAATGGAAATACGCTGGAATATGACCGAATGACGTTAACCCGCGTCGAGCGCTTAACGCCGGAGTGCGAAGAGGCCTGGAAAAAGAACCAGGCGGCGAGTAAAACCGCGCCATAATCGATTTTTGGCGGGCCGGCTTAAGCCGGCCCGTGTGCTTTAAAGCACCTCTTCAATGACCCAGACGCTGACGCTACCAGCGTTACAGGTAAATACGGCATTGCCCTCGTCGTCGGTTTCAATCATCTCCTGGCGATTATTAAGAAAATCCTTCCAGCGTTTATTGGCGTAATTCTCGCCAAGCGGCAGCGTTTTCTCGCCATCATCGCCGTTAGAAAGCACCACCACGCAGCCCGGGTGCTCATCGGTACCGCTGCGGCTAAAGGCAATACAGTTAGGGTGATCGAACCACAGCGTTTGTACGCCGTGGGCGAAACGCTGACGGGCGTCGATGAGCTCATGAAGTTGCTCGATAACCGGCATCTCGATGGCGTAAGTCTGGCCATCTCCGCCGGTATCTTCATAGCTTGCGCCGAACAGGTCGGCGTAAAATACCGAGGGAACACCGTTTTCACGCAGTAAAATCAGCGCATAGGCTAGCGGCTTAAACCAGGCTTCGACCGGCGCTTCCAACGCCTGAAGCGGTTGAGTGTCATGATTCGTCACCAACGTAACCGCATGGAAGGGATCGGCTTCAACCAGCGTGCCGGTAAAGATTTGACTCATGTCGTAATCGCGCCCCTGACGTGAGGCTTCATGGAATTTCATCTGCAGTGGTGCATCAAACAGCATGGTATTACCGTCTACAAGATCGATATACTGCTGTAGTTTATCCACCTCATGCGACCAGTATTCGGCAACAATAAAGAGTGGTTTTTCGCTGGAACTCTGTACGTGCTCAATCCACTCTTTATAAAACCATGCCGGAATATGTTTGACGGCATCAAGGCGAAAACCATCGCAGCCAGTCTGTTCAATGACCCAGCGGGCCCAGTATTTTATCTCCTCGGTGACGGCATGGTTGCGGAAATCGATATTTTCGCCCATGAGATAATCGAAGTTGCCCATTTCATCGTCGACCTGATCGTTCCAGCCGTCGCCGGTGTAGTCATTAACCACCTTGAATACGCCATCTTCATCGGGATTTTCGATATGGTCGATACCGCTAAAACATTTATAGTCCCAGATGAATTGTGAATATTGTCCACCACGGGCAGGGAAGGTATAGCGAGTCCAGGCTTCACATTCGATGATTTCTTCCGAAATTTGCGTGCGGTCCTGTTCATCAACGCGTTGTACGCGAATGCGTTCTTTCTCATCGGCGCCCATCTTATGATTAACGACGACATCAAGTAGGACGGCAATTTGATGCTCTTTTAGCGCCTTAATTGCCGCCAATAACTGGGCCTTATCGCCATATTTGGTGGCAACCGATCCTTTCTGATCGAATTCCCCGAGGTCGAAAAGATCGTAGCTATCATAGCCAACCGAATAACCGCCGGAGGCGCCCTTATAGGCGGGCGGCAACCAAATCATATTAATGCCAATTTCGTTAAGATTTGGCGCAAGGGCTTCTACTTCCCGCCATAGCTCGCCACCTTCCGGGTAATACCAATGAAAACATTGCAACAACGTGGGATTTTTCATCTTCCATGCTCCTGGCGTCATCAAGCTGACCTTTGCAGTATGGGAGATAACTGGCAAATATGAATAATTTCGTTGCTTTTTCGCTATACCCTAAATGGCTGCATATATAATAAATTGGCATAAGATGTAGCGGATAGATGTTGGTAGGCTACTGCTAAACGCCTTACACTACACGAAAATCTCATCATATTCGGGGTATCTATGAAACTAGCACTTCTGGGTCGTCAGGCGCTGATGGGCGCAATGGCCGTAGCATTGATGGCTGGTGTGAGCGTGAAAACTTTCGCCGCTGAAAATCTGCTTAATCAGGTCAAAGAGCGCGGCACGCTGCGCGTTGGCCTGGAGGGCACATACCCGCCATTTAGTTATCAAGGTGATGATGGCAAACTGACCGGTTTTGAAGTTGAGTTTGCCAATGAGCTGGCGAAACACATCGGTGTGAAAGCGGACCTCAAACCTACTAAATGGGACGGTATGCTGGCTTCACTTGATTCCAAACGAATTGATGTGGTGATTAACCAGGTCACTATTTCCGACCAGCGTAAGAAAAAATACGACTTCTCCACCCCGTATACTATTTCTGGTATTCAGGCGCTGGTGAAAAAGGGTAACGAAGGCGTGATTAAAACCGCAGCGGACCTGAAAGGCAAAAAAGTCGGCGTTGGCCTGGGCACCAATTATGAAGAGTGGCTGCGCCAGAATGTACAGGGCGTTGATATTCGTACCTACGATGATGACCCGACAAAATATCAGGACCTGCGCGTAGGCCGTATTGACGCTATTCTGGTCGATCGCCTGGCAGCGTTGGATTTAGTGAAGAAAACCAACAATACCCTGGCCGTAACCGGTGAAGCATTCTCCCGTCAGGAATCCGGCGTGGCGTTGCGTAAAGGTAATGAAGATCTGCTGAAAGCGGTGGACACCGCCATTGCCGATATGCAGAAAGATGGCAGCCTGAAGGCGCTTTCAGAAAAATGGTTTGGTGCTGACGTCACTAAGTAACGTCTGCAGATGAAAAAAGGCGCTGATAATGGCGCCTTTTTTTATTTCGCACGCAACTGCGTGCATAATAAGGATAACTGAGTCTGGAGGTGCCATGTCACTACAAAATTTAACGCGTTTTCCGCGCCTGGAATTTATTGGCGCGCCGACGCCGCTCGAATATCTACCGCGCCTGTCCGATCATCTCGGGCGGGATATATTTATTAAACGTGATGATGTTACCCCCATGGCGATGGGCGGAAATAAACTGCGCAAGCTGGAATTTCTTGCCGCTGATGCGCTGCGCGAGGGCGCTGATACGCTGATTACCGCTGGAGCCATTCAGTCCAACCATGTGCGTCAGACGGCGGCCGTCGCCGCGAAACTGGGTCTGCACTGCGTCGCGCTGTTGGAAAATCCGATAGGCACTCGTGCTGAAAATTATCTGACCAACGGTAACCGCCTGCTGCTGGATCTGTTCAATACTCAGGTCGAGATGTGCGATGCATTGACCGATTCTAACGCGCAGCTTGAGGAGCTGGCGACTCGTATTGAAGCGCAGGGGTATCGCCCTTATGTCATTCCGGTTGGCGGTTCTAACGCCCTTGGCGCGTTGGGGTATGTCGAAAGCGCGCTGGAAATCGCCCAGCAGTGTGAAGGGGCGGTGGAGATCTCCTCGGTAGTGGTCGCCTCCGGTAGCGCGGGTACTCACGCAGGGCTAGCCGTTGGCCTGGAACAGCTAATGCCGAACGCAGAATTAATTGGGGTGACCGTGTCACGTAGCGTTGCCGAGCAGTTGCCGAAAGTGGTTGCGCTGCAGCAAGCCGTCGCGAATAGCCTTGAATTACAGGCCAAAGCGGAAATTACCTTGTGGGATGATTATTTCGCTCCCGGATACGGTACGCCCAATGAAGAAGGCCTGGAAGCGGTGAAACTACTGGCGCAGCTGGAAGGTATCCTGCTGGATCCCGTCTACACCGGCAAGGCTATGGCCGGTCTGATTGACGGCATTAATCAGAATCGCTTTAAGGATGAGGGGCCGATTCTGTTTATCCATACTGGCGGCGCACCAGCGCTGTTTGCTTATCATCCGCACGTCTAATGCAGAATTAATAGAATGCACGAAAGTATCCAACTGGTCATTGATTCCGCACCATACCTGTTAAAGGGCGCGGTTTTTACGTTACAACTGAGCATCGGCGGCATGTTCTTTGGTCTGCTGCTGGGCTTTATCCTCGCACTGATGCGCATGTCGTCCATCTGGCCGATCAGATGGCTGGCGCGGATGTATATCTCCATTTTCCGCGGAACTCCGTTGATTGCTCAACTGTTTATGATCTATTACGGTCTGCCGCAGTTCGGCATTGAGTTGGATCCTATTCCGGCGGCGATGATTG
This sequence comes from Klebsiella sp. 141153, assembly GCF_032601995.1. NCBI lineage: Bacteria > Pseudomonadati > Pseudomonadota > Gammaproteobacteria > Enterobacterales > Enterobacteriaceae > Klebsiella > Klebsiella sp. 141153. Next base: position 139,354 of record NZ_JAQIRJ010000006.1, read on the forward strand.
GCCTGTCATTGAATACCGCGGCCTATGCGGCGGAAACGTTGCGAGCGGCAATTGCCTCTATAGATAAAGGGCAGTGGGAAGCGGCAGCGAGTATCGGTATGACGCCGTGGCAGACCTTGCGACGGGCTATTTTACCCCAGGCTGCCCGCGTGGCGCTGCCGCCGCTCTCTAACAGCTTTATCAGCCTCGTCAAAGATACTTCGCTGGCGGCGACGATTCAGGTACCGGAACTGTTCCGTCAGGCGCAGTTAATTACCTCGCGTACGCTGGAGGTCTTTACGATGTATCTGGCCGCCTCGCTGATCTATTGGGTGATGGCGACCGTACTCTCAACCTTGCAGAATTATTTTGAAAATCAGCTGAATCGCCAGGAGCGTGATCCAAAATGAGTGCGATTGAAGTCAAAAAACTGGTGAAGAAATTCCACGGGCAGACCGTGCTGCACGGTATCGATCTCGAGGTTCAGGAAGGGGAAGTGGTGGCAATTATCGGTCCTAGCGGCTCCGGTAAAACCACGCTGTTGCGCAGCATTAACCTGCTTGAGCACCCCGAAAGCGGTACCATTCGCGTGGGTGATGTGACTATCGATACGTCGCGTAGTATTAGCCAGCAAAAAGGGCTGATCCGCCGCCTGCGTCAGCATGTTGGCTTTGTGTTTCAGAACTTCAATCTGTTTCCGCATCGTACGGTGCTGGAAAATATTATTGAAGGGCCGGTTATCGTAAAAGGCGAAGATAAGAACGAGGCCATTTCTCTGGCGCGTGAGCTGCTGGCAAAGGTGGGGTTATCGGGAAAAGAGAATAGCTATCCGCGTCGTTTATCCGGCGGGCAGCAGCAGCGTGTGGCAATTGCCCGCGCGTTAGCAATGCGCCCGGACGTTATCCTTTTTGATGAGCCGACTTCTGCATTGGATCCTGAGTTGGTGGGCGAGGTGCTCAACACCATACGCCAGCTGGCGCAGGAGAAACGTACCATGGTTATTGTGACCCATGAGATGAGCTTCGCTCGTGATGTCGCCGACCGCGCCATTTTCATGGATCAGGGACGTATCGTCGAACAAGGTAAGGCCAGAGAGCTATTTGCTAATCCTCAGCAGCCGCGGACGCGTCAGTTCCTTGAGAAATTTTTAATGCAGTAAATGTTACCATTCTGGCGCGGCCGACCCTAAACGGCAGGGCGGTCGTGACCAGATAATGGGCGTACCCGACAGGCGGATGGGAAATGTGAGCCGTTCAGCCAGACCAAATGTCGACCATTCCATCGCAGGTTGAAAATCACGACGTTGCAGCGGCGCGAAAGGCATCTCATGCCGTGCGCCTGGCCACTCCATCAGGGTGGCGGCGACGCGCGCCAATGACAGCCGTGCACGATAACCTTTGCCGCTCTCTATGCGTTGTCCTATCCCTTTTAATACCGCAGCAGCCATCAGATACCCCGTCGCGTGGTCTAAGGCTTGTACCGGAAGCGGGATTGGTTTATCCGCGTCGCGCCAGCGTTGACCGGCATGAGCGATACCACAGGCCATTTGCACCAGACTGTCGAAACCACGTCGGTTTCTCCATGGCCCCTCCCATCCCCAGGCATTCAGTGAAACATCAACAATTCCCGGCGATAAAGCGGCTCTGGTATGACAATCCAGGCCTAGCGCATCCAACGCGTCAGCGCGGTAACCGTGAACAATGACGTCGGCTTGCGAGAGTAACGTGATTAAATGTTGCTTATCGATTTGTTTTTTTATATTCAATCGGGCGCAGCGCTTACCCAGCGTAATCTCTTCTTCGAGCGTGGGTTCTTGCCAGTCGACCGGATCGATACGTAATACATCAGCGCCTAATCCCGCGAGAAAACGTGTTGCGACTGGGCCAGCAATAATCCTGGTTAAATCCAGTATCCTGATTCCTGACAAAGGACGGGAGGAGGAGAGAGGCCAAACAACCGACGGTCCAGGCGGTAAATCTGCTTCTATCAGCAGCGGCTGCCGGCTGACGGCGATGCCTTGCGGATGGGCTCGCCACTCTTCCGCGCTGCGCATCGCCGCCGCGCAACCGCCATTTTCCACCACCGCTTGTTCCAACGCATGCGAGCGCCATTGACGAACTTGTTGAGCCAACATTTGCCGCGTCGCATGTTGCCCCAGAATCTGCGCCACGGCGATTCTGTGATGGGCGGCATTCGTATGCAGTCGGATCCATCCATCTTCCGTTTGATAATCTCCCGCTAATGGATCCCAAAGCTGCTGTATTGGGCGATTGTGCGGCTTGGCGCTGGCTGAAAACCAATATGACGCGAGCCGGCGATCCACTATTGGCGTGGCGGATGATGAGCACAAGCGGGCAAGGTAAGCGGCGGCGATCCCCATTGAGGCGGCAGCAAAATCACTGACAGCAAAACAAGAAGATAAAGCCCCTGGGTGGCGGAACTCGATTGGCGGGACAGGGCTTGCGCTAAAGTCTTGCCACATCCGGGAAAAGAGCTGCATAGACGAGGACGGCGAGAGCATATTTTCCTCCAGAGTTCGATAAATAATCGTCAGCGAAAATCGAATAATGCGATGGCTACGTTATTTTATACATATAAATAAGATTTATGTGTTAGTTTTATGTATTTATAATAATGATTATCAATCAGGGGTTATTTGGTAGGTTATGAGGGACATTGATTTTTTCAGCTGGCGGCGGGAAATGCTGCAACAATTCCAGTCAACTCATGATGGGGATTCGGTTTATAACCTGCTCCAGCAGCAAACAGAGGCGCTGGAATACGACTACTACGCACTTTGTGTGCGCCATCCGGTGCCTTTTACGCGTCCGAAACTCACGCTGCAATCAACTTATCCTCAGGCCTGGATGTCTCATTATCAGGCAGAGAATTATTTTGCTGTTGACCCGGTATTGCGCAGAGAAAATTTTCTCCGTGGGCATTTGCCGTGGAATGACCAGCTCTTTTGCGATACGCCGGAATTATGGAATGGCGCGCGCGATCATGGTTTAAATAAAGGTGTGACGCAGTGTCTTACCTTGCCAAATCATGCGTTGGGCTTCTTATCGGTTTCCGCGAAAAATGCGCAACCGGGTTCTTATCAGGAGGACGAATTAGAATTGCGCCTGAGAACGCTCACCGAACTCAGCCTGCTGGCGCTGTTGCGGCTGGAGGATGAGATGGTAATGCCGCCGGAGATGAAGTTTAGCCGACGCGAACTGGAGATTCTCAAATGGACCGCAGAAGGGAAAACTTCCGCCGAGGTGGCGATGATATTGTCTATTTCAGAAAATACGGTCAATTTTCATCAGAAGAATATGCAGCGCAAATTTAACGCGCCCAACAAAACGCAAATCGCCTGTTATGCCGTCGCAACAGGATTAATTTGAGCGAATCGTTCGTTCTGCGTGTCAGACGTGAAACCGGCTGTCAGTGATAACTTTCAGCCGGTCCTTTCTTACTGACGGTAAGCTTGTTTAATTTGCTTAACGGTGCTGGAGAATACGGCAGCCTGAGCCTCATCTTCCATCTGCGCGATTTGTTTTTCCATTTTAATAATCACGCGGCCTGCGTCCGCTTGGCCCATAGCCTGAAGCATTAGCGTCAGTAGCGCTTTCAGGCAGGAGACTTCCTGCGCCAGTTGTTGATTATTTTCTGCAGTGGAAAAATCTGGTGTGCTCATCGATATCCTCGTTTGCTATCGGCGCTGTTGCGCAATACTAAATGTTAAGGCGGCGCAGTATACCACAAGCAGTAGAAAAAAAAGGAGCGCGTGATTTGTGTTCCAGGTTTCGGGCGCTGAGCGGTTAAATTTACTGAATAATATCTGTTCATCTTAACGGGCGTCGTTAATTTTTGCCGCTGTTTTTGGGAGAAGTTAATTATTGTTACATCCTTCGAACCGTATTTATCCGCGAGCTGTTCTGTTGCTTTTTTTGCTCCTTCTGTAGGGGGAATGTTAAAAAAGAAACATAATCCAACTATATGTTCTGTATAGGTTTCCACCTGGTGTGGAGACAAATTGCCATAAATGGGATAGAAATCTTCTCCAGAACACTTTTTGGGCTTTTAAAGTTACGATAAAACCCGGTAATATATGTGAGATAAACTATCAGTAGCGTTATCCCTAATTCTGGAGATTATTCCTTTGATCAACGTACTTCTTGTTGATGACCACGAACTAGTGCGCGCAGGGATACGACGCATTCTGGAAGATATAAAAGGGATTAAAGTTGTCGGTGAGGCCTGCTGCGGCGAGGATGCCGTGAAGTGGTGCCGTGCGAATCCTGTGGACGTCGTCCTGATGGATATGAACATGCCGGGTATCGGGGGGCTTGAAGCGACGCGTAAAATTGCGCGCTCTATTGTCGATACCAAAGTGATCATGTTGACCGTGCATACTGAGAATCCGCTGCCTGCGAAGGTTATGCAAGCTGGCGCCGCCGGTTACTTAAGCAAAGGCGCAGCCCCGCAGGAAGTGGTAAATGCGATTCGTTGCGTTGCTTCGGGTCAGCGTTATATCGCTTCCGATATTGCCCAACAGATGGCGCTCAGTCAGATTGAACCGGAAAAAACGGAATCGCCGTTTGCCAGTTTGTCTGAACGCGAATTGCAGATTATGCTGATGATCACTAAGGGCCAAAAGGTCAATGAGATCTCAGAACAGTTAAACCTGAGTCCCAAGACGGTGAATAGCTATCGTTACCGAATGTTCAGTAAACTAAACATTCATGGCGACGTGGAGCTTACTCACCTGGCAATTCGCCATGGCCTGTGCAATGCGGAGTCGTTAGCAAGTCAGTGAGTGATGTTTTTGACGCAAAAGCTTTCCTCAAGACGGTTACCAGCCAACCGGGCGTTTATCGTATGTATGATGCCGGCGGTACCGTCATTTATGTTGGTAAAGCCAAAGATCTGAAAAAGCGGCTTAGCAGCTATTTTCGCAGCAACCTGGCTTCGCGTAAAACCGAGGCTCTGGTGGCGTTGATCGCGCAAATTGACGTAACCGTTACTCATACCGAAACGGAAGCGCTACTGCTTGAGCATAACTATATTAAGCTGTACCAGCCACGTTACAACGTGCTGTTGCGCGACGATAAATCCTATCCTTTTATTTTTCTCAGCGGCGACACCCATCCACGACTGGCGATGCACCGCGGCGCTAAACACGCCAAAGGCGAATATTTTGGCCCGTTCCCTAACGGTTATGCCGTCCGCGAGACGCTCGCGCTGCTGCAAAAAATCTTCCCCATTCGCCAGTGTGAAAACAGCGTCTATCGCAACCGTTCGCGTCCCTGTCTGCAATATCAAATTGGTCGTTGTTTAGGGCCATGCGTCGCCGGGTTGGTGAGTGAAGAAGAGTACGAACAGCAGGTGGAATATGTGCGCCTGTTCCTTGCTGGCAAGGACGATCAGGTATTGACCCAGCTAATTGCCCGTATGGAAAAGGCCAGTCAGGCGCTTGAATTTGAAGAAGCCGCCCGTATCCGCGATCAGATTCAGGCGGTACGTCGGGTGACGGAGAAACAGTTTGTTTCCAATACTGGCGACGACCTGGATGTGATTGGCGTGGCGTTTGATGCCGGAATGGCCTGTGTGCATGTGCTTTTTATTCGTCAGGGTAAGGTACTCGGTAGCCGCAGTTATTTCCCGAAAGTTCCGGGTGGCACTGAGTTGGGGGAGGTAGTGGAAACCTTCGTAGGCCAGTTCTACCTGCAGGGTAGCCAGATGCGAACGCTGCCGGGGGAAATATTGCTCGATTTCAACCTTGGCGATAAAACCCTGCTTGCCGATTCGCTTTCCGAGCTTGCCGGTCGTCGGGTGAATGTGCAGACCAAACCCCGCGGCGATCGCGCGCGCTATTTGAAGCTGGCGCGTACCAACGCCGCTGTCGCGCTTACCACCAGACTGTCGCAGCAATCAACGATCAGCCAGCGTCTGCAGGCCCTGGCGACATTACTGAAACTGCCTGCGGTGAAGCGGATGGAGTGTTTTGATATCAGCCATACCATGGGGGAGCAAACCGTCGCTTCCTGCGTGGTGTTTGATAGCAATGGTCCGCTGCGGGCGGAATACCGCCGCTACAATATTACCGGTATTACGCCTGGCGATGATTACGCGGCAATGAATCAGGTATTGCGTCGCCGCTATGGTAAAGCCATTGAAGAGAGCAAAATCCCGGACGTCATCCTGATCGACGGCGGTAAAGGCCAGCTTGGCCAGGCCAAAACCGTATTTGCCGAACTGGATGTACCGTGGGACAAAAATCATCCGCTGCTGCTGGGAGTAGCGAAGGGGAGCGATCGTAAAGCCGGACTGGAGACATTATTCTTTGAACCTGAAGGCGAGGGGTTTAGTCTGCCGCCGGATTCTCCTGCTTTACATGTTATCCAGCACATTCGCGATGAGTCGCACGATCATGCTATCTCTGGGCACCGCAAAAAACGGGCAAAAGTGAAAAGTACCAGTACTCTTGAAACGATTGACGGCGTTGGTCCGAAACGCCGACAGATGTTGTTGAAATATATGGGTGGTCTGCAGGGTTTGCAGAAAGCCAGTGTAGAAGAAATTGCGCAAGTACCGGGGATATCTCACGGACTGGCAGAAAAGATCTTCTACTCGTTGAAACATTAGGGGCTCTGTAGCACCATAGGGCTAATTTACACTTACAACATATAGTTACCTGTTACCATGCAATTTAATATTCCTACGTTGCTCACTCTGTTTCGCGTTATTTTGATACCGTTTTTCGTGCTGGCGTTCTATCTGCCTTTTAGCTGGGCGCCTTTCGTCTGCGCGTTAATTTTCTTTGTTGCTGCCGTTACCGACTGGTTCGATGGTTATCTGGCGCGTCGCTGGAACCAAAGCACGCGTTTTGGCGCCTTCCTTGATCCAGTCGCGGATAAAGTGATGGTGGCGATTGCCATGGTGCTGGTCGCCGAGCACTATCATACCTGGTGGGTGACATTGCCGGCAGCGACGATGATCGCACGTGAAATTATTATTTCTGCACTTCGTGAGTGGATGGCAGAGCTGGGTAAACGCAGCAGCGTAGCCGTATCATGGATTGGTAAAGTGAAAACGACAGCCCAGATGGCGGCGCTGGTCTGGATGCTGTGGCGGCCGAATATGTGGGTGGAATGGGCTGGTATCGTTCTGTTCATGGTTGCTGCGGTGTTGACGCTGTGGTCAATGCTACAATATTTGAACGCTGCGCGCGGCGATTTGCTTGAACAGTGATCGTTTCGACGCAAATTTCAGCAAACGAGACGAAGTTGCGAAAAATACCGTTGACTCACCGCGTGAGATAAGTAGAATGCAACGCATCGAACGGCGGCACAGTCTTCCAGACGATAACAAAATCAAGTGATTAGCTAATCTACTTGATGATGCGGGAATAGCTCAGTTGGTAGAGCACGACCTTGCCAAGGTCGGGGTCGCGAGTTCGAGTCTCGTTTCCCGCTCCAAATTAAAAGCATCGGCAGTAGCGGGTGTTTAAGTATTAAAGGCGCGTTAGCAAAGCGGTTATGTAGCGGATTGCAAATCCGTCTAGTCCGGTTCGACTCCGGAACGCGCCTCCACTTTATATCCCGAGCCCGGATGGTGGAATCGGTAGACACAAGGGATTTAAAATCCCTCGGCGTTCGCGCTGTGTGGGTTCAAGTCCCACTCCGGGTACCATTGGGATAAAGTAGAATAATCAAAGCAATAAGCAGTGTCGTGAAACCACCTCCGGGTGGTTTTTCCATTTCTGAAGCGTCATTTCCTGACATCATTTCTGACATCCTCCCCCACCCGCTGAGATAGACTCACAGCGCTATAGCGTTATTTGTCCTATGACAAAACCTGCGGTGCTTGCTACGCTTAATGGGATTTTCGAACCAGGCAACAGGAGTAGGGGAAATATGTTTACCGGATTGTGTGCTTTTCCACTGACGCCGCTGCGCGACAATGAAGTAGATAGCCGCGCGCTGATAAAAATTATCGATCGTCTGGTTTCGGCGCGAGTTGATTCTCTGGGCATCCTGGGCTCGACCGGCAGCTATGCCTATTTGAACCGCGAGCAGCGCAAAACGGTTGTGTTGGCGGCAAAGCAGCATACGCAAGGGATCCCGATGATGGTCGGGATAGGTGCGATGGCGACGGATACTATTTTACGTCTTGCAGAGGATGCTCAGCAGGCGGGGGCGGACGCGTTGCTGCTACCGGTGTTGAATTACCAGCCTCTGGCGGATGACGAGGTGTTCACCCTGTTCCAGACGGTTGATCGCCATGTGTCGGTACCCATTTGCATTTATGATAACCCGCGTACCACCCACAGGATCTTTTCTGATGCGCTTGTTGAGCGTATTGGCTCGTTAGCTAATATTGCATCAATAAAGATCCCCGGTTTGCCGGATGATCAGGTTGGTGTCAGAGTCGCTACGCTTCGTCAGCTCGTGCCGCAGCGAGTCAGTATTGGCGTCAGCGGCGACGCTTTTGCCGCTGCAGGGTTAAACGCCGGCTGTAACTTGTGGTATTCAGTTTGCGGTGGCCTGTTCCCGGAAATTGCCCAAAATATTACCGCGGCAGCGCTGAGCGGCGATCGGCAGCTGGCATCGGTATTAAGCGAGCGTCTGGAGCCATTATGGGCATTGTTTAGACTGCACGGCAGTCTGAAAGTGATTGCCGCCGCCGCCTCTATTCTCGAACTGACCGAAGTAGAGTGTTTACCACGACCTTTGGTCTCACTCTCCGCGGAGGCCATTAACGAAGTTAAATCGGTTATGGATAAGCTGGGTCTACGCTGAAGTTAACCGCGTTTCCCTTACCTATTTTTATCAGGAAATTCACAAACTATTTAAGGTAATATATCACTGGCGTTAATGTTAACGCTGTATTGATATCTTTTGGGTATGTGAAGCCTTAATGGCAATGATAATTATATATGAGGGATCTTATGGCCACGTTGCTTGAAAGCTACGGGAACTGTTTTCGAAAATACGCTACGTTCCGCGGCCGCTCCGCGCGCCAGGAATATGTGGTTTTTACCATTGCTAACTTTATTTTGTCCGCGATCCTGGGATTGATTCCTGTCGTTGGCGGTATCTTCGGGTTAATCATTATCATTCCGGGGATCGCGGTTGCGGTGCGCCGTCTGCACGATCTCAATAAGTCCGGTTGGTGGTTGCTGGCGCCGTACGGCATTATGCTAATCGGCCTGATTGGTATTGCCGCCACCGTCGAAGAGGGTAGAGCCGCAGTATGGGTATGGGTGATTGCGCTGGGCGGCCTGGCCGCATTGGTGATGTCGATTTGGATGATTTTCACCCGTGGCACCATTGGCAGCAACCGCTTTGGCGATGAACAGAACGACGACAATGTCGGTGGTAACACGATGGGTAAGAGTTCTGCCGCGGATGATGTTAGAGATCGGCTGGCGCAAGCTAAGAAAATGCTTGATGACGGCGTCATTAGCGCAAGTGAATACGAAGTGATGCGTGCTAATATCATTAAAGATATGTAACTGATTCTCCGCCGGGCCTGCCCGGCGTTAATAAATTCACCTGTGATAGTGAGAGCGGGTGGTTTTCTCCTCCCGTTTTCGCTACTGTAAGCGCCATTTTTCTACCATCATGAGCCTGTTAATGAAAACCGGACCCCTGAACGAAAGCGAACTCGAGTGGCTGGATGAGATCCTGTCGAAATATGCCACCGAAGGCGCCATCCTTGATGTCTCTGAACTTGATGGTCTGCTGACGGCTATCTTATCCGGACCGAGCGAAATTGAACCAGCGCAGTGGCTGCTGGCTATCTGGGGCGGAGCGGATAACGTACCGCGCTGGGCTAACGATCGCGAGCGCGACCGTTTCGTCAACCTGACCCTGCAGCATATGAGCGACATCGCCGAACGCCTGGCTGACTATCCGGAGCAGTTTGATCCCCTGTTCGGCACCCGTGAGTTTGAAGGGCAGGAGCTGACTATTGTTGAAGAGTGGTGCTTCGGCTACATGCGTGGCGTTGCTCTCAGTGATTGGTCGACGTTACCCGCTGAACTGCAGCCGCAGCTTGATGCCATTGCGCTACACGGAACGGAAGAACGCTTCGAAGCGCTCGATACGCTGACGGCTGACGAATTTGTCGAAAGCATTGATAGTATTAAGCCCGCGGCGCTGGCTTTATATAATTACTGGATGGAAAACGCTCAGCCGACGGCCGTGCAGCAACCGGTAAGAAATGAGACCAAGGTGGGGCGTAATGATCCTTGTCCCTGCGGTAGCGGCAAAAAGTATAAGCAGTGTTGCTTAGCTAAATAACAACAGGGGCCAAATGGCCCCTGTTGTTTATCCGACTGCGGGTAATAATCCCGCCACAATACAGAATTGAATGACCACAATCGCCACTCCACAGCTCAACACCAGCCACAGCGCTATCGAGCCGCCGGGTACACGCCATGTCGCCTTCGGGTGCAGTCTACGGCTCTTCATCACCAGCAATGATGGCAGCATCAGCGCCAGTACGGCGAGCGCCACGCCGGCGTATCCCAGCGCCATCACGAAACCTTGCGGATAAAACAGGGCGAACGCCAGCGGCGGCAGAAAAGTGATGATGCCGCTCTGAATACGTCCTGCAGGCGTGTTTTTACGCTGGAACAAATCTGCCAGGTAATCAAACAAACCCAATGCGACGCCGAGGAAAGACGTGGCCAACGCGAAGTCGGCAAACAGATGTACCGCCACTTCTACATGCGGCGAGGCGACAACATCGCGGATTGCTGCCAGCAGGCCGTTCAGGCCGGAATTCTTCGCCAGCACGGCGGTAAAGGCCGGAGAGTCGATGCTGCCAAGCGTGGCGAGTTGCCAGAAAATATAGGCGACCAGCGGAATAAAGCTACCGATGATAAAGACGCGGCGCAGCTTACGAATATCGCCATTCAGATAGCTAACGATGCTTGGAATACTGCCATGAAAACCAAACGAGGTGAAAATCACCGGTATAGCGGACAGCGCCAGGCCTTGCTGTAACGGCAGGGTCAGGAGATTTATCTGGTGAATATGCGGCAGCAGCAGCACCAGCATCACCGCAAGGAAGATAATTTTGGCGCTAAATAAAAAGCGGTTAAACAGATCGACCAGCGAGGTCCCGATGCACACCACCGCGCCGCCAATGCCGGTAAAGAGCAATACGCCAGCAGAAGGCGGCAGGCTCCAGTTTAGCCACTGATTCAGACTGGAGGCCAGTAGTTCCCCGGCGCCGCTGATGTAGGCCGCTGTTAGCGCATACATCAGAAATAGCATACAGAAACCGGTGACCCATTGGCCGTAGCGGCCGAGATAGCGCGCCGCCAGTGAGCCTAACCCCATATCCGCAGGGACATGTTGATAGACTTCCAGCAGCAGCAGGGCGGTATAGCACATCAGCGCCCACAGCGCGATCAGTAATACCAGGGTGACGCCAAAACCCACTCCCGCCGAAGCGAGCGGCATCGCCAACATACCGGCGCCAATTGTGGTGCCTGCAACGATTAAAATACTACCCAGAGTGCGGTTCTTCACGCTTTTCTCTATCTGTGAATGAATGGACAAATAATTATGCCGCGCAGAGTATGTGAAATGAGTGATTTCGTCAAATGAAGGTTACATTGTGTGTAATTAAAACTTTACACTTCTGGCGGGCAGAAAACACTGCGCTGGCGCAAAGCCGCCAGGCGCAGACTCATATATGCTGCACGTTTTTACAGGAGGAGCTATGTCATCTATTCACGGTCATGAAGTATTACAGATGATGATCGCATCGGGCGAATCGTACAGCGTTGCCAGTCTCGAAGCGGCAATTAAGACGCAATTTGGTATTGATGCGCGCTTTCACACCTGTTCGGCGCAGGGTCTGGATGCGGCGCAACTGGTGGCTTTTTTGCAGCGGAAAGGTAAATTTATTGCGGTGGAAGAGGGCTTCAATACCAGCGAAAGTAAAATCTGCCGTCATTGAACACGCGGCGGCCAGCAGCCGCCGCAGCGGGAATTAGTTTTGTGTATCGAGGGTTGCCAGTTCTTTATCGATAAAGTACAAGCCTTCACCGCTCTTACCGACAAGAGTCAGTTTATCAATAACAGATTTGAATAATTTCTCTTCTTCATGCTGCTCAGCAACATACCATTGCAGGAAATTAAAGGTCGGGTAATCCTGATTGGTCATCGCCGCATGCGCCAGTTCATTAATTTTTTGCGTAATTAACTGTTCATGTTCATAGGTCTGGCGGAAGAGTTCATCCAGTGAAGTATATTCGGCAAACGGCGAGCTAATGGCATTAATGCGCGGCAGGCTACCGGTATCGGTCAAATAGTCAAACAGGCGCTGCATGTGCGTCATTTCTTCCTGCGCGTGGCGGCGGAGAAACGCGGCGGCGCCTTCAAAGCTATGGTAGCTGCACCATGCGCTCATCTGCTGATAAAGCAAAGAAGAATAAAGCTCAAGATTCATTTGCTCATTAAGTTTTTCGATCATTTCTGCTTTCAGCATGGCGTCCACTCCGGAAATAAAGAATAAAACATAGTGTGGCGCCACTATAATTTGTTAGTTATTTATTTGCAAAAAGTAAATTAAAAAATTTAATTATTAAAAATGCAAATGGGAATAAAACGCATTGGCAATATATTAAAGGATGAGAATGCTTTTAATTTAATAATTATTCTGTCAGTGATAGCCCAACGACAACATACTCATCGTTAGGCGCAGAGGCAAAGGTGGCGGTACGTGGGCCTCGGATCTTAAAGTGTGAAGCGCTACGTAATTTATAAAACAGCTTTTCATAAAGTTTGAAAATGCATTTATGAAGTAGTAGAGTCCTGATAACGCTAATGAACTCGCGGGCCGCTCCCGCACAGCTTTCAGGAGAGTGAAGCATGAAAATCGCACTGATGATGGAAAACAGCCAGGCCAGCAAAAACGCCATCATTCTCAACGAGTTGAAAACCGTTGCTGATGAGAAAGGCTTTCCGGTTTACAACGTGGGAATGAGTGATGAACAGGACCATCATCTGACCTACATTCATCTGGGGATCATGGCCAGCATCCTGCTGAACGCTAAAGCGGTCGATTTCGTGGTGACCGGTTGCGGCACAGGTCAGGGCGCGTTGATGTCATTGAATATTCATCCAGGGGTGGTCTGTGGTTATTGTATTGACCCTGCGGATGCCTTCCTGTTTGCCCAAATCAACAACGGTAACGCGTTGTCGCTGCCTTTTGCTAAAGGCTTTGGCTGGGGGGCGGAGTTGAACGTGCGCTTTATCTTCGAGAAGGCCTTTACGGGCCGCAATGGCGAAGGTTATCCGCCTGAGCGCAAAGAACCGCAGGTACGCAACGCGGGCATCCTCAACACAGTGAAAGCGGCGGTGGTGAAAGAAAATTATCTTGATACCCTGCGGGCGATCGATCCGGAACTGGTAAAAACCGCCGTTTCCGGGCCGCGGTTCCAGCAATGCTTCTTCGAAAACTGCCAGGATAAAGAAATCGAAGCTTTTGTCCGCCAGATTATTGGTTGATAGGGCTTTTCAAACAGGCCTGCATCCATGTGCAGGTCTGTTTGCTATGGTTTTTCTTTGCTGGATACCGTGCTGCCAGCATCTCGCGTAAGGTGCAACGTATCAACCATCCCTACCAAACAAATCAGCGCAATAAAGACAAACGCCATACGGTAATCAATTCCCGGTAGAGTCGTCAGGTTAAACCACTCGCTCAACTGTTCACCGATGCGGATGCCGATGGCGCCGAGAGTGATACCTAGCCCAACCGCCAGCTGTGAAGCGGTGCTGAACAGCGTATTGGCATAACTCATCTGAGCGGAAGGAACGTCGGCAAAAGCGAGCGTACTGACGCCGGTAAATTGGATGGAACGGAACACCCCGCCAAGATAGAGGATCAACATTATCAGCCATGCCGGCGTTTGCGGCGTTAACAGCGCGCAGGCAAGTAGCGAGGCGACATTCAGCGCACCGTTAATCAGCAATAAGCGGCGAAAACCCAACCAGCGGATGAGCGGCGTGGTTGCGGGCTTGATAGTGAGATTGCCGACGAAAACGGCCAGCACCAGTAGCCCGGAATGAAAAGCATCCATACCGAACCCTACCTGGAATAATAGCGGAAGCAGAAACGGGACGGCGCTTATCGAGGCGCGAAACAGTGAACCGCCGTACATGGTTACCCGGAAAGTCGGAACCTGCAGAGCGTCCAACCGTACCATTGGCCAGGCGGCGCGGCGGAAATGACGTAGCGCAAAAGCCATACATCCCATACCCGTCGCCAGGAGCGCCGGCGTTTGCCAACTTTGTGGCTGCTGGTCGCCGAGCCGTTCCATAGCTGCCACCAGACTTATCATTGCCAATGACGTCGCCACAAAACCGGGGAGGTCGAAGGGGCGGCGTTCTTCTTCACGGATGCTGGGAATGATGCGTAGCGAGAGCGCCATCGCCAGTAGCCCAAGCGGCACGTTTATAAAAAAGATCCAGTGCCAGCTGGCGTAACTGGTAATAAAGCCCCCGAGCGGCGGGCCGATTATCGGTGCGACCAATGCCGGCCAGGTCAGCGTGGCTATTGCCTTGATGAGCTGATCTTTGGGCGTGGCGCGCAACACCGCCAGTCGCCCGACGGGGACCATTAGCGCGCCGCCGACGCCCTGTAGAATGCGCATTGTCACAAAGCTTTCGATGTTGCGCGATAAACCGCAGAAAACGGAGGCGAGGGTAAAAATGGCTAGTGCCAGCGTAAACACTTTTCGCGCGCCGAAGCGGTCGGCAATCCAGCCGCTGGCGGGGATCAGCACCGCGAGGGTGATCAGGTAGGCGCTGATGCCGATATTAAGCGCGACCGCCGCTACGCCAAAATCCTTCGCCATATCAGGCAGGGCGGTAGCGATGACCGTGCCATCGAGAAACTCCATAAAGAAAGCGCCAGCCACCAATAATGCCGGGGCGGAAAAAGCGCCTGCTTTCGGCGTAATTGTTGTTGTACCCATTGAGTCGTTGCCATAGCAAAGTGAATAAGTATCTTTGCGGTACGTTTTCTTTTCGCCGCTCCCGCACATGTTTTTTTATCTGGTGCGATTTAGGTTACTATTACGCTCCTGAAAATAGGAGTAAAAAATGTCTCAACTTTTCACTGAACAAGATGAGCTGGTATCTGATGTCGTTGCATGCCAGCTGGTCATCAAACAAATCCTCGATGTGATTGACGTTATCGCCCCGGTCGAAGTGCGCGAAAAAATGGCGGCCCAGTTAAAAGCGATTGATTTTGCGAGCAGCCCTGCTTCGGCGGATCCGGTTACGCTGCGCGCAGTACAAAAAGCAATTGCATTGATTGAGCTGAAGTTTACCCCGCAGGGTGAAGCGCACTAGATTTATCACTGCGCAGTTGATTGCCCGGCCGTTCCAGTCAGGAACGGCCGGATTCAATTAGTGGTGTTGAGGCGAGATGAGATTGAGAAGTCGACGGTCCGTTTGCTCCATACCGAGCCCGGCTTTATCTGCAGTCCGTATTTCATCAAGGACGGTTTGCAATAAAAGTCCATCTTGCTGCTGTTCTTTCTCCAGCAGCGTCAAAAAACGCCACGTTGTGTCATCGTGCTGCGCTTTTGCTTCCTGCGCCAGACCGGACAGCATGTTGCTACGTTGCTGATACTCTTCAAGGGTTTTGGCAAACACCTCTTCAAGCGTTGAGCATTGTGGGGGATAGCTTTCATCGGCTTTCACTATTGGCCAGGCCCCGGCCTTTTTCATATAGTCAAAAACCTGCATCATTAACGTCACGCTGGATTGCGCACGGGTACGTAAGAAGGTTGCGGTACCGTTCAGGCGCTGCTGCGCGCACCATTCGCCTAAATGTAGATAAACATTTGAGGCGTGAAACTCAAGATTAATCTGGGTATTTAATTTCTGAACCATTCCTGGAACTGCCATAACAATATCCTTATTTATCCGCAAGGGAAGTATGACGCGCTACCATCGCCTTGCACAGGCGAATACAGCAGGCGCAATGCAATGGGCAGGAAATAAATACGGTGCTTTCCATTTGCACTTAACCATTTATTTGTTTCTGCCGACACATTAAGAATACCCTTGTATATAGAATAAGGAAACTCTCAACACGGGTAATTTACGATTTGTTACAACATCAGCTTAGCGATTGTTTAAATTGGTTTTTTGTAATTATTGTATTGTAACCATCTGAATTTAAATGCTTATGTTTAATTATTCGTAGGGCTAGTTAATTTGTATTAATAAAGTTGATTTAACGATAATTTCATATATCGATCATAGCTTATTCATTATTCGAAAATAGCGAGATGAGAATGAATTTGTGATAGATCATTTTTGTAAGGGGGTAGAAGAATAACGTCTATGCTGGCTGAGAATAGAAGGCCAGAGTCGCCTGGGATAGCGTCGACGCAGCCACAAGGATAAGTCTGCTGATGATATGGATTATTATGTCACGCATGACGCTAATTGTCTGACAATTAGCGTTTTTTTTATGTCATTTTTTGCTGAATTTATGTACGCAATTACTGTAATTCTGCGGTGTGATGACGCTCTCGTATGGATAAATAATTTCCAGTTAAAACTATTTTAACAACGGCAATGTTGATTGCGTTTTTTCTAATGCCTTGTTTTAAGACCGATAAAAAATTTAAGTCCGATTTTTCCCTACAGAAAAGCGAAATAAAGCTGGAGTTTACCATGCACAAATTCACTAAAGCGCTGGCGGCCATTGGCCTCGCGGCGGTTATGTCACAATCAGCTATGGCTGAAAACCTCAAGCTCGGTTTTCTGGTGAAGCAACCAGAGGAACCCTGGTTCCAGACCGAGTGGAAATTTGCTGATAAAGCCGGCAAGGACCTGGGCTTTGATGTCATTAAAATCGCGGTACCGGATGGCGAAAAAACGCTTAATGCGATCGACAGCCTCGCCGCCAGCGGCGCGAAGGGATTTGTCATCTGCACGCCGGACCCAAAACTGGGGTCGGCGATTGTTGCCAAGGCACGCGGCTATGACATGAAAGTTATCACCGTCGACGATCAGTTTGTTAATGCCAAAGGTAAGCCGATGGAGAGCGTGCCGCTGGTCATGATGGCCGCCAGCGAAATCGGCGCTCGTCAGGGGCAGGAATTGTATAAAGAGATGCAAAAACGCGGCTGGGACGTGAAAGATACCGGCGTGATGGCGATTACCGCCGATGAACTGGATACCGCCCGCCGCCGTACTACCGGTTCGATCGACGCGCTGAAAGCGGCGGGTTTCCCGGAAAAACAGATCTATCGCGTGCCAACCAAATCTAATGATATCCCAGGGGCTTTCGATGCGGGCAACTCCATGTTGGTTCAGCACCCTCAGGTCAAACACTGGTTAATTGTTGGCATGAACGATAACACCGTGTTGGGTGGCGTACGTGCGACTGAAGGCCAGGGCTTTAAAGCGCCGGATGTTATCGGTATCGGCATTAACGGCGTTGACGCGGTGAACGAACTTTCGAAAGCCCAGCCGACGGGGTTCTATGGCTCTTTGCTGCCAAGCCCGGACATTCATGGCTATAAAACCAGTGAGATGCTCTACAACTGGGTGACCAAAGGGACCGAGCCGCCGAAATTTACCGCCGTGACCGACGTGGTGCTGATTACCCGCGATAACTTTAAGCAAGAATTGGCGAAGAAAGGGCTGTAAGGCCGGGTTCATTCCGCCTCCCGCCCTGGCGGGAGGTTATGCGTAGTAGAGCGGAGTCGTTATGCAACAATCTACCCCTTATCTCTCATTTCGCGGCATCACCATGACGTTCCCGGGCGTTAAAGCGCTGTCTGATATCAGCTTTGACTGCTATCGCGGGCAGATCCACGCGCTGATGGGTGAAAACGGCGCCGGGAAGTCCACCCTCTTAAAAATTCTCAGCGGTAACTACATTCCGACTGCCGGGTATCTGCAAATTGATGGCCAGCAGATGGCATTTAGTAATACCACCGCGGCGCTAAATGCCGGCGTGGCGATTATTTATCAGGAACTGCATCTTATCCCGGAAATGACCGTTGCCGAAAATATCTATCTTGGTCAGTTGCCGCATAAAGGCAGCATTGTGAACCGGTCTTTATTGAATTATGAAGCGCGGCTGCAGTTAGAACATCTGGGGTTGGATATCGACCCGGAGACGCCGCTGAAGTATTTGTCGATCGGCCAGTGGCAGATGGTGGAAATTGCCAAGGCGCTGGCGCGTAACGCGAAGATCATCGCGTTTGATGAGCCTACCAGTTCACTCTCCGCACGGGAAATCGACAACCTTTTTCGCGTCATTCGCGAGCTACGTGAAGAAGGGCGAGTGATTATTTATGTCTCACACCGTATGGAGGAAATTTTCGCTCTCAGCGATGCCATTACCGTGTTTAAAGATGGCCGCTACGTGCGTACCTTCGATGACATGCGGCTGGTGGACCACGACGTGCTCGTGCAAGCGATGGTGGGTCGTAATCTTGGCGATATCTACGGCTGGAAAGCGCGTGAATATGGCAGTGAGCGGCTGCGGCTCGAAGAGGTTAAAGCGCCGGGCGTCAGAATGCCAATCAGTTTATCGGTACGCAGCGGTGAAATTGTCGGCCTGTTTGGTCTGGTCGGCGCCGGACGCAGTGAATTAATGAAAGGGCTGTTTGGCGGCAGCAGAATTACCGGCGGTCAGGTCTATATCGATGGTCAGGCGATAAATATTCGCAAACCCGCGCAGGCGATTCAGGCGGGAATGATGCTGTGTCCGGAGGATCGCAAAGCCGAGGGCATCATTCCGGTACATTCGGTGCGCGACAACATAAATATCAGCGCCCGGCGTAAGCATATTCATGCCGGCTGCCTGATTAACAATGCCTGGGAAGCGAGTAATGCCGAACAACATATCAAATCGCTCAATATTAAAACCCCAGGAGCTGAGCAGTTAATTATGAATCTTTCCGGTGGTAATCAGCAGAAGGCTATTCTTGGTCGCTGGTTGTCGGAAGAGATGAAGGTCATCCTGCTTGATGAACCGACCCGCGGCATTGATGTTGGCGCAAAGCATGAAATCTACAACGTTATCTATGCGCTGGCGGCTTCTGGCGTGGCGGTCGTTTTTGCCTCCAGCGACCTGCCAGAAGTGCTCGGCGTCGCCGACCGCATCGTCGTCATGCGCGAAGGTGAAGTGGCCGGTGAATTGCTGCATGAAGACGCGAATGAACAGCAGGCGCTGAGCCTTGCAATGCCTAAAGTCAGCCAGGCCGTAGCCTGAGTAAGGAGTGAATGATGTCATCTGTAACTACACCCAGCGCTGCCCGATCCTCTTTCAGTTTCGGCCGAATCTGGGATCAGTTTGGTATGCTGGTGGTCTTCGCCGTGTTATTCATCGGCTGCGTGATCTTTGTTCCCAATTTTGCTTCTTTCGTCAACATGAAAGGGTTGGGGCTGGCGATTTCCATGTCGGGAATGGTCGCCTGCGGAATGCTGTTCTGCCTGGCTTCAGGCGATTTTGATTTGTCAGTTGCTTCTGTGATTGCCTGCGCCGGTGTGACAACAGCGGTGGTGATTAATCTCACCGAAAGCCTGTGGATTGGTATTACCGCAGGATTACTATTAGGGGCGGTCAGCGGGCTGGTGAATGGTTTTGTTATTGCGCGTTTGAAGATCAACGCGCTAATCACGACCCTGGCCACCATGCAAATTGTCCGCGGGCTAGCCTATATTATTTCCGATGGTAAAGCGGTTGGCATTGAGGATGAACGTTTCTTCACCCTGGGCTATGCCAACTGGTTAGGTTTGCCGGCGCCTATCTGGCTGACGGTTGCCTGCCTGATCGTCTTTGGACTGCTGCTGAATAAAACCACCTTTGGCCGCAATACTCTGGCAATAGGAGGCAATGAGGAGGCTGCGCGTCTGGCAGGGGTACCGGTGGTTCGTACCAAGATTATCATCTTCGTTCTTTCAGGTCTGGTATCGGCGGCTGCGGGGATCATTTTGGCTTCGCGCATGACCAGTGGTCAGCCTATGACCTCAATTGGTTATGAACTGATTGTGATCTCGGCATGCGTACTGGGTGGCGTATCGCTAAAAGGCGGGATCGGTAAGATCTCTTATGTGGTGGCCGGGATCCTGATTCTGGGTACCGTAGAGAATGCGATGAACCTGCTGAACATCTCGCCATTCTCGCAATATGTGGTCCGCGGGGTGATATTGTTGGCGGCGGTTATCTTCGACCGTTACAAGCAAAAAGCGAAACGTTCGCATTAATTGAGCGCAACTTTTAAGTCTACTCATAATGTCCCGCCAGCGCCCGCTGCGCTGGCGGTGACTATCAAAAATGGCGAGGCTGGTCACACTGTCTATACTTACATGGCTAACAATTAGTTAACAACCAGCGTAATGCTGGCCATGATAAGGAGGAATACAGGGTGGCTGACCAGATATCTGTACCGCCTGAGCTAACCGGAAACCACGCATTTTTTCTGGATCTTGACGGCACGCTTGCCGATATCAAACCTCATCCCGATCAGGTTGTTATCCCCGAAGACGTCCTTCAGATGTTGCGATTACTGGCACAGCAGCAACATGACGCTGTGGCATTGATTTCAGGGCGCTCACTCGCAGAGCTCGACGCACTTACCCGTCACTGGCGATTGCCGCTTGCCGGCGTCCACGGGGCTGAACGCCGCGATATCAATGGAAAAAGACATGATGTATCACTACCGCCGGCGCTGAGCCGTGAGGTCGGCGAAGCATTAACTTCGGCGCTACAGGCGCTGCCTGGCAGTGAGCTGGAAGATAAAGGCATCGCTTTTGCGCTGCACTATCGCCAGGCGCCACAACACCAGAGCGCCATCCTGGCATTGGCGCAGGATATCGTGCAGCGTTATCCGATTCTGGCCATTCAGCAAGGGAAGTGTGTCGTTGAGATCAAACCGCGCGGGATTAACAAAGGTGAAGCGATTGCCGCGTTTATGCGGGAAGCGCCTTTTGCGGGACGAAAGCCGGTATTTATCGGCGATGACCTGACTGATGAGGCGGGTTTTACTATGGTTAATCAATTAGGCGGAGTATCGATAAAAGTTGGACAAGGCGACACACAGGCGCGCTGGCGGCTGGCAAATGTTGCCGCCGTACATCAGTGGTTACGTCACGTCGTCGACAATACCCAATGCCTGGATGTATTCACTAACGGGAGGGATGACCATGGGTCGTTTAGTCGTAGTATCTAACCGTATTGCAACGCCGAATGATAAAAAGGCCAGCGCTGGCGGCCTGGCGGTGGGTATTTTAGGTGCGCTGAAGGCGAGCGGCGGCACGTGGTTTGGCTGGAGTGGGGAGATCGGCGATGATAGCCAGCCGTTGAAGAAGGTGAGTAAAGGGGATATTTCCTGGGCCTCATTCAACCTTAGCGAAGAAGATCACGAGCTCTACTACAATCAGTTTTCCAATGCGGTGCTATGGCCCGCGTTTCACTATCGTCTCGACTTAGTCAATTTTCAGCGTCCGGCGTGGGAGGGGTATCTGCGCGTTAACGCCGCTGTGGCGCAAAAGCTGCTGCCGCTGCTAGCCGACGACGATATGATTTGGGTTCATGATTATCACCTATTGCCATTTGCCAGTGAATTACGCAAAAACGGCGTCAAAAACCGCATCGGTTTCTTCCTGCATATTCCGTTTCCGACGCCTGAAATATTCAACGCTTTACCTCCACATGCGGAGCTTCTTGAACAGCTTTGTGATTATGATTTACTCGGCTTTCAGACCGAAAACGACCGGCAGGCATTTGTTGATTGCGTCGCCCAACAAACGACCTTGTGCGAAGTGGGTCACCAGCAATACCGTGCCTGGGGTAAGACGTTCCGTACTGCCGTCTATCCGATAAGCATCGAACCTCAGGAAGTCGCGCGCAGCGCCAGCGGGCCGCTGCCGCCGAAGTTGGCTCAATTGAAAGCTGAACTAAAAGGAGTTAAGAATATTTTTTCCGTTGAGCGCCTGGATTACTCCAAGGGGCTGCCGGAGCGTTTTCAGGCTTACGAGGCGCTGCTGGAAAACTACCCGCAGCATCGTGGAAAAATTCGCTATACCCAGATAGCGCCCACTTCGCGGGGCGATGTTCAGGCTTATCAGGATATCCGCCATCAACTGGAAACGGCCGCCGGGCGAATCAACGGCCACTATGGTCAACTGGGGTGGACGCCGCTGTATTATTTGAATCAGCACTTCGATCGCAAACTACTCATGAAGGTGTTTCGTTATTCGGACGTGGGGCTGGTCACGCCGCTACGCGATGGCATGAACCTCGTGGCCAAGGAGTTTGTCGCCGCGCAGGACCCTGAAAACCCTGGGGTGTTGGTGCTATCGCAGTTCGCTGGCGCGGCGAATGAACTGACTTCCGCGCTCATCGTCAACCCTTACGATCGCGATGAAGTGGCGGCGGCGCTGGACCGCGCTCTGACTATGCCGCTTGCGGAGCGAATTATTCGCCATGGCAAAATGCTCAAGGCGATCGAGAATAATGATATTGATAACTGGCAGGCGCAGTTCGTTGCCGATCTAAAGCGCGTAAAGTCGCATGAAGATAGCTGCCAGCAGCCAACCGTAGTTACTCCCTCCGCGTAGTCAAAATGGCTGATGCTTCGGCATCAGCTTATTCCAGGGAAACCAACAGCACATCGACTCCGCTGCTGCCGACGATATTCTTCGCTGAACAGGTTGCGCGGGAAAACAGGCTCTGGTTATGGTTGCCGCAGATTACCAGGTCGACGTGATGCTGACGGCAAAAATCCTTCACGTGATGACAAAGTTCGCCGCTGGCGATGGTCATTTTACTGATGGGATAGTCCGCCTGGGCGGCGAGTTCATTAAGAAAGCTACGTGTCTCCTCCTGCATAATCTCACGCAAATTCTCCATCATCGGCGCGGCGAACTGATTATACATTTCCGGATCTGTCGCCAGCGTGATCAGGCTGACCTGCGCATTAAGCGGACGTGCGATAGACACCGCTTTATTGACCAACATGCGGCTTTCCGGCGTTGGGGCGACGGCGACTAACAGATGAGAGTAGGGCATCTAGCCTCCTTGAGATACGCAACGGGATCTTTCTACTTTCTTTACTCCTAATTCCATCTTTCCACAAGGGGTATTCGCGCGGTTAAAAACGCCTTTCTCCGGCCGTGTGATATCAGATTCTGGCAGCCGACTCGCAAAAATGATTCTCTCTTTTGCTTTAAAAGAAACGCTGTTTTATAAATCGGTGACGCATGTTGCCCGGCCCTTTGTTTTTTTGCCACTGAATGATTAGTACTGGCAAAAATGCAAAGGTAAGCCGGTTTTCATGATCTTACTGTAGCCATGTATCCGCAAAACTTCGGTATAGCCTGGTAAGGCCGAAGTTATCTAATAAAAAAGAGACAGGATTTACGGCGATGAAAACACGAAAAATCGGTTTGGCTAATTATCTCGCCTATGGTTCCGGCGATTTTCTCGGCGCGGGAACTACCGCGCTTACCGCAGCATGGCTACTCTATTTTTACACCACTTTCTGCGGGCTATCACCCATTGAGGCGACGCTCATTTTCGCCACCGCGCGCGTACTCGACGCGGTCGTTAGCCCCCTGATGGGCTTCTTAACCGATAACTTTGGCTCTACCTGGCTGGGTAAGCGATTCGGCAGACGCAAATTTTTTATTTTGCTCGGTATTCCCTGTGTCTTTAGCTACTCAATGATGTGGGTAGGCGATATGGGGTTCTGGTATTACCTCGCGACTTATCTGCTGTTTGATATTGTCTATACCATGATTCTGGTGCCCTACGAGACGCTGGTGCCGGAGATGACCGATGATTTCAAACAGAAGACCAAATTTTCAGGCGCGCGTATTTCCATGGCGCAGATGTCGGCGATATTAGCCTCGTTTTTACCGGGGATTCTGCTCACCCAACTGGGTAAAGACAACGCCAGCTCATTTTTTTATGCAAGCCTGGTCTTTTCGGTGCTGTGCGCCCTGATGCTGACCTTCGTCTGGTTTTTTACCTGGGAGCGCCCTCGGGAAGCGTGGTCTGAAGCGGCGCTGCGCGCAGAAGAAGAAAAACGCAATTTAACCCTCGCGCAGAGTCTTAACCGGCTGTTTATTGAGCTTAGCTCTACGCTGCGCATTAAAATCTTCCGCCAGCATCTTGGTATGTATCTGGGCGGTTACATCGCGCAGGACGTTTTCAATGCGGTGTTTACCTATTATGTGGTCTTTGTGCTGATGCAGGATGCCTCCGTCGCCTCTAACTTACTCGGCACGATGGCTATCTTCCAGTTTATCGCGGTCATCGCCATGATCCCGCTCTGCATCCGCTTTGGCCCGGCGCCTTCATACCGCATGGTAGTGGTGCTGTTCGGTTTGAGTTCACTCTCTTATGCCGTGCTTTATTACGCGGGGCTGAGCGATGTCTATTCATTATTGCTGCTCATTTCTGCTATCGCGGGCCTGGGGCGCGGCGGCATTAATTACGTGCCGTGGAATACCTACACCTATATTGCCGACGTCGACGAAGTCATTACCGGCCAGCGTCGGGAGGGTATTTTCGCCGGTATCATGACGCTGACCCGCAAAGCGTCGCAGGCGGGGGCGGTGATGCTGGTTGGCATCATCATGCAACTATCGGGCTTTGTCTCCGGGCAAAAAATTCAGCCGGAAGGTGTGAGTCATACCATTCTGTTGATCCTTAGCGTCGGTACGTTGGTGGTGCTGGCTTGCGGCTTCCTGGTCTCCCTGCGCTTTAAACTCAATCTGCATACGCATAGCGTGCTGCGCGCCGAGACGCTAATGATGCGCGATGTCGGTTACGCACAGCCCGAGCGGGCGACAGCGGAAAACCGCGCGGTGGTTGAGCAGCTGGCGGGGATGCCTTACGAATGCCTGTGGGGCAATAACAATATTGGTTACCTGAATCGCAATAAACCTGCCGCCCCGGCGCTGAATCAGGGCGGTGCTTTGAATTCGACATATACCAGAGGTTAAGAACATGAAAGTTTGGCCGGTCAAACATAGCCCATTATTGCGTCAGCCTGAGCGCTTTATCGCTCGCAGCGAGCTTCAGGCATTGATCCGTAATGTGACGCAAAACCTGGTGAATATTAAGGATGAAAGCGGGCAATTTTTACTGCGGCTGGACGACGGGCGAGTCATCGATACCAAAGGTTGGGCCGGTTGGGAATGGACCCACGGCGTTGGGCTGTACGGCATCTACCAGTATTATCAACAAACCGGCGATACCGCCATGCGCGATATCATTGACGGCTGGTTCGCCGACCGCTTCGCCGAAGGGGCAACCACCAAAAACGTTAATACCATGGCGCCGTTTTTGACGCTGGCTTATCGCTATGAAGAGACCGGGCGTCAGGAGTATCTCCCGTGGCTCGATAGCTGGGCCGAGTGGGCGATGCATGAGATGCCGCGCACCGAGCAGGGAGGCATGCAGCACATTACCCTGGCGGAAGAGAACCATCAGCAGATGTGGGATGACACGCTGATGATGACGGTGCTGCCGCTAGCCAAAATCGGTAAATTACTAAATCGTCCGCACTACATTGAAGAAGCAACCTATCAGTTCTTGCTGCATGTACAGAACCTGATGGACAAAGAGACTGGCCTGTGGTTCCACGGCTGGAATTACGACGGTCGGCACAACTTTGCGCGTGCGCGCTGGGCGCGGGGTAACAGCTGGCTCACCATCGTTATCCCGGACTTCCTTGAGCTGGTGGATTTGCCAGAGGGGAGTGCGGTGCGCCGCTATCTGCTACAGGTACTGAATGCGCAAATTGCCGCGTTAGCTGACTGTCAGGATGAGAGCGGCCTCTGGCATACCCTGCTCGACGATCCGCATTCCTACCTTGAAGCGTCAGCGACGGCGGGCTTTGCTTACGGCATCCTGAAAGCGATACGCAAGCGTTATGTCGGGGCGGAGTACACCGAGGTTGCCGAAAAGGCGATACGCGGGATTGTGCGAAATATTTCACCAGAGGGGGAACTGCTGCAAACCTCGTTTGGTACCGGGATGGGTTCCGATCTTGATTTTTATCGGCAAATTCCGCTGACGTCGATGCCGTACGGCCAGGCGATGGCGATTCTTTGTCTGACGGAATATCTGCGCAAGTATTTCTGATAGCGGCATAGATTCCCCGGCCGCGTTGCGCGTACCGGGGCGACTAATAAAACAAACCCGGCTTTCACCGGGTTTGTTTTTTACATCCGCTCTACGGTCTCAATGCCCAGAGTATCAAGACCCAGCTTCAGCGTCTTCGCCGTCAGCAGCGCCAGTTTCAGGCGGCTATTACGGGCCTCTTCGCTTTCGGCGCTGAGGATTGGGCAGTGTTCGTAGAAACCAGAGAACAGACCGGCCAGATCGTACAGGTAGGCGCACATTACGTGCGGAGTACCTTCACGGGCGACGACGGCCAGCGTTTCTTCGAACTGCAGCAGGCGGGCAGCCAACTGCGCTTCGCGATCTTCGCTAATAACCACCGGCGCGGCAGCCAGCGCGCTTTCGTCGATACCGGCTTTACGGAACACCGACAGCACGCGGGTATAGGCATACTGCATGTAAGGCGCGGTATTACCTTCGAACGCCAGCATGTTATCCCAGTCGAAAATGTAATCAGTAGTACGGTTTTTCGACAGGTCAGCATATTTCACCGCGCCGATACCCACCGCATTGGCCAGTTTTTCCAGCTCATCGGCAGGCATATCCGGGTTCTTCTCGGCCACCAGGCGGCGTGCGCGCTCCAGCGCTTCGTCCAGCAGATCGGCCAGTTTGACGGTACCGCCGGCGCGGGTTTTAAACGGTTTACCATCTTTCCCGAGCATCATGCCGAACATGTGGTGTTCCAGCGGTACGGATTCAGGCACATAGCCGGCTTTACGGACAATGGTCCATGCCTGCATCAGGTGCTGATGCTGACGAGAGTCGATGTAGTAGAGCACGCGGTCGGCATGCAGCGTTTCATAACGGTATTTTGCGCAGGCGATATCGGTAGTGGTGTAGAGGTAGCCGCCATCCTTTTTCTGGATGATGACGCCCATCGGTTCGCCTTCTTTGTTTTTGTATTCATCAAGGAAGACCACGGTCGCGCCTTCGCTCTCGACGGCCATACCTTTTGCTTTCAGATCGGCAACGATCCCCGGCAGCATCGGATTGTACAGGCTTTCACCCATCACATCATCGCGAGTCAGGGTGACATTCAGGCGATCGTAGGTGATCTGGTTTTGCGACATGGTGATGTCGACCAGTTTACGCCACATCTGCAGGAAGTACTCGTCGCCGCCCTGCAGCTTAACCACGTAGCTACGCGCGCGCTCGGCGAACGCTTCGTCTTCGTCATAGTGCTTTTTCGCTTCGCGGTAGAAACCTTCGAGGTCGGCCAGCGCCATTTCGCCGGCGTTTTCCTGCTGCTGCTTTTCCAGATAAGCGATCAGCATCCCGAACTGGGTACCCCAGTCACCGACGTGGTTGGCGCGGATAACGCGATGGCCGAGGAATTCCAGAGTACGTACCGAGGCATCGCCGATGATGGTTGAACGCAGATGGCCGACATGCATCTCTTTCGCCACGTTCGGCGCGGAGTAGTCAACAACGATGGTCTGCGGCTGTGGTTTCGCCACGCCCAGGCGCTCGGACTGCAGCGCGAGATTGACGTTTTCCGCCAGGAAGGCCGGATCGAGGAAAATATTGATAAAGCCCGGCCCGGCGATTTCGACTTTATTGGCAATGCCGTTCAGATCGAGATGAGACAGTACCTGCTCTGCAAGTTGTCGCGGCGCCATGCCCAGTTTTTTGGCCACTGCCATCACGCCATTGGCTTGATAGTCGCCGAACTGAACTTTTGCTGACTGGCGGACCTGAGGTTCGCAATCGGCAGGCGCGCCTGCCGCGATCAGGGCCTGGCTGACTTTTTCTGAGAGAAGAGCCTGAATATTCACCGGAATACCTTACTTTTAAGGCGCGAGAACCCCTGTGGGGCGGCGCCGGAACATGGACAAATTAAGGCGGGAGTATACTGCATTTGCGCCCAGCCGTCAGCACCGCGCGCAAGTTGTAAAGCGGCACGCTTAATGAATAACCATTCGTTGTTCAGGCGCGCGGATTGGCGGTTGGTCGGGGCGGCGAAACAGGATAAATTAGCCTTTTTAGCAATGACCGAGGCGCAAGATGGCGAACTGGCAGCAAATTGATGAACTGAAAGATATTTCGGCGGATTTACCGCGTTTTAGCGATGCGCTGCAAGCGCTGGCCGAACGGTTGGGGTTGGAGCTTGCGCCGCTGGACGCCGACCATATCTCGCTGCGCTGTCATCAAAATACTACGGCGGAACGCTGGCGGCAGGGGCTGGAGCGTTGCGGCGCGCTGTTATCGGAAAATATCATTAATGGCCGCCCCATTTGCTTATTTAAGCTTGCCGAACCTATTTGTGTCGCCCACTGGCGCTTTACGGTTGTGGAGTTGCCATGGCCGGGGGAAAAACGCTATCCGCACGAAGGCTGGGAACATATCGAAATCGTTCTGCCGGGCGAGCCGGAAACCCTCAACGCTCGCGCGCTGGCCTTGCTTTCCGATGACGGGCTCAGCCAGCCGGGAATTTTCGTAAAAACCAGCTCGCCGAAAGGGGAGCGTGAACGCTTGCCGAACCCGACGCTTGCGGTCACGGACGGCAAAGTGACCATCAAATTCCATCCCTGGTCGATCGAGCAAATCGTCGCCAGCGAGCGAACCGATACTTAACAGTGTGAAGCCGCGCGGCGTCTGCGGGGAAAAATCGTGACATGCTGTGCTGCCCGTGATGAAAATGGAGAAGGAATCGATGTTGCTGGAAGTTTGCTGCTATAGCATGGAATGCGCGCTTGAGGCGCAGCGCTGCGGCGCCGATCGCATTGAACTTTGCGCCGCGCCGCAGGAGGGCGGGTTAACGCCGTCGTTGGGCGTGCTGCGTTCGGTGCGAGACAATATCTCGATTCCGGTTCATCCGATTATCCGTCCGCGCGGCGGCGATTTTTGTTACACCGAGGGTGAATTTGCCGCCATGCTGGATGATGTGGCGACGGTCAGAGATCTGGGTTTTGCTGGTCTGGTGATTGGCGTACTCGATGCTGACGGCCAGGTGGATATCCCCCGTATGCGAAAAATTAAGGCGGCGGCGGGTCCGCTGGCGGTGACCTTCCATAGGGCCTTTGATATGTGCGCCGACCCGCGTCAGGCCTGGCATTCGCTTGCTGAACTTGGCGTTGCTCGCATCCTCACTTCCGGTCAACGGCCAACGGCGGAACAAGGTCTTGCAAAAATTATGGAACTAATTGCGCTGGGCGATACTCCAATCATTATGGCCGGAGCGGGAGTGCGGGCTGCCAATCTGCAAAAGTTTCTGCAGGCAGGCCTCAAAGAGGTGCATAGCTCAGCGGGGCAGTGGTTGCCATCGCCGATGCGCTTTCGTAATCCGGGGTTATCGATGTCCACCGACGCAGATGCCGATGAATATTGCCGCTATGCCGTTAACGGCGAAGCGGTGGCGGAAATGAAACAGATTATTTCTGCCGCGCGGGATTAGCCCGCGAAGCTAACCGTTTTTTGCTGCACATCATGTCGCCCAATATGATGATTGCCCGTACCAGGCCCCTGCAATTTCAACAGGGGCCTTTTTTTATCCCACGAGGGCCAGTGGTCGGCTGAGGTGAATTACGCTCTGGCCGCGGCCGCTTTTTTGGCCAGCGACTGTTGCGTCTCTGGTTTAGTGGCGACGATCACCGCGCGCAGCGGCGCGGGGTAACCTTCCAGCGTTTTGCTGCTGTCATGCGGGTCGAGGAAGTCGGCGAGTGATTCCGTCGTCATCCATTCGGTGCGGCGCTGCTCTTCGCTGGTGGTGACGCAGGTATCAACAATGCGCACATCGATGAATCCGCACTTCTCCAGCCACTGTTTTAGCGCGGCGGCGGAAGGAATGAAATAAACGTTACGCATTTGCGCGTAGCGGTCGCCTGGCACCAGCACGGTGTTCTCATCACCTTCAACGACCAGCGTCTCCAGTACCAGTTCGCCGCCGGGGGCTAACTGATCTTTGAGCTGCCACAGATGATCCAGCGGGGAACGGCGGTGATACAGCACTCCCATCGAAAAGACGGTATCAAAAGCTTCCAGCGCCGGCAGTTGTTCGATGCCTAGCGGCAGTAGGTGCGCGCGCTGATCGTTGCCGATGAGTTTGCGTACCGCTTCAAACTGGCATAAGAACAGCTGGGTTGGATCGATACCGACCGCCAGATGCGCGCCGGCGCCAATCATTCGCCACATGTGATAACCACTGCCGCAGCCGACATCAAGAATAGTACGACCGGTGAGATCGGAAAGATGCGGCAGCACGCGTTCCCATTTCAGGTCGGAACGCCATTCGGTATCGATATTAATGCCATACAGCGAATAAGGGCCTTTACGCCACGGCATCAGGTTTCGCAGCAGATTTTCAATTCGCAGCTGGTGGCCTTCGCTGAGTGGCGTTTCGCTTTCCGCCGTGACGCTATGCAATAGATCGAGACGCCAGGGCGCCAGCTCGGGCAGAAACTCAACGGCGCGTTCCCATTCGCGAAACTTACCGTGCAGCGCTTCGCGTTGCCAGGCAGCGACCTGAGCGGGCAGGGTTTCCAGCCAGTGGGAGAGCGGCCCTTTCGCGATCAACTGATAAAAATTACTGAAGTCGATCATGCCCGTTCCTCGGATTTAACCGCCACCAACGAACCAAAATTAAAGCACTGGAACCACAGTTCGGCATGTTCAAATCCGGCCTGACGAAGGCGCGCTTTATGGGTTTCAACCGAATCGGTCAGCATGACGTTTTCCAGCATGCTGCGTTTCTGGCTGATTTCCAGTTCGCTATAGCCATTGGCGCGCTTGAAGTCATGGTGCATGTTGAACAGCAGTTCGCCGACGTTGGCATCTTCAAAGCTGAATTTTTCGGAAAGCACCAGTGCGCCGCCCGGATTGAGCCCTTGATAGACTTTATCAAGGATCGCCTGACGTTCGCTCGGTTCGAGGAACTGAATAGTGAAGTTCAGCACGACCATCGAGGCATTTTCAATGGCGATATGGCGAATATCGCCCTCAATAACCTCAACCGGCGTTGGCGCTTTATAGGCATCGATATGGCGACGGCAACGTTCCACCATCGCCGGGGAGTTATCAATGGCGATAATTTTGCACCCCGGATGCGCAATATTGCGGCGTACGGAAAGCGTCGCGGCGCCGAGCGAACAGCCAAGATCGTAAACCTGAGTGTTTGGCTGAACAAAACGCTCAGCCAGCATGCCGATCATCGAAATAATATTGGAGTAACCAGGAACAGAGCGCTGGATCATATCCGGGAAGACTTCGGCTACCCGTTCATCAAAGGTCCAGTCGCCGAGACTGGCAATCGGCGCGGAAAAAAGCGTATCGCGGTGAGACATAACGTTAAACCCGAAAAAACGAAAACGGCGTATTGTGCGCTAACGCAGGGAGAAAACCAACTCCCAGGGCATATACCACAGGTTAGCCAGCACCATCAGCAACAGCGAGCACCAGGTGGCGCTCATTCCGGAACGCCGCCAGCGGAACAGGCGATGATGGAAACCGTACGAGTGCATCAGGCGCCCGGCAATCAGCAAAATACCGCAAACGTGCACCATCCAGGTTAGCGCGCCGTTCATTTCCATAAACAGCAGCAAGATAAGCCCAATGGGGACGTATTCCACGGCATTGCCATGAACGCGAATGGCGACCTGTAGTTCGCTAAAACCGCCGTCGCCATAGCCGACGCGATACTGCATGCGCAGACGTACCACGTCAAAGGAAAACTTGATTAACAATAACGCACCCAAAACCGCATACAGCGCGCTGACCATACCCAAAACTCCCTTTAATTATGTCAGGTGGCTCCGACTATCATAGCAGGATATCAGAAAAGCGAGGATTGCTGCTGAATTGACGGTGCGGCGCCGACTTGCGGCAGCACCGCGCGTAGGTCTTCCCATAAGGTATCTACCAGTTCAGGCGCCTGGGCGATATCCGGGGTATGCAAAAACAGCCACGGCGTGGCCGACTGATGCCATTTTGGCAGCGTCTGTAGCCAGACGCGAAACAATTCGCGATTCTGCGCCATATCATCGCTGCCGATAAAGCGCACCATCGGCTGCTCCGCGGTCATGACCGCGTGAACCGGGACTTTGGGTTTCTTTTTCTGCGCGTCGATCATCGCCGGATTACGCGCGACGGCGCTATGCACCGGGCGGCTATCGAGGATAACTCGATTGGCGTTGCGCTGGTGTAGCCCGCGATTAAGCTGCTGTTCGGCATCGCTTTTGGCGAAAAACTCGGGATGGCGAACTTCAACGCCGTAGGTGAAGTTTTTCGGTAGCGTATCGAGAAAATGCCACAGGGCAGGGAGGTCTCGTGGCCCGAAGGTGGCGGGCAACTGCAACCAGTACTGGCCGATGCGCGATTCCAGCGGCGCCAGACGAGTAAAAAATTCGTGGCTTAAATCGTCGCAGTCGCGCAGTGCCGCCTGATGCGAAATCGTGGCCGGGAATTTGAAACAGAACCGAAAATCATCGTGAGTTTGTTGATACCAGCGATCGACTATCTCGGCCTTTGGTAAGGCATACAGGGTGGTATTACCCTCCACGCAGTTAAAATGGCGGGCATACTCTTCAAGGCCGGTGATGCCAAGGCGCACCCATTTAGGGTGCGACCATTGCGGGAGCCCGATATAAATCATAAGGCGGCGAGAATGTCCTCAGTACTGCGCACGCGGGCGATGCGCGGGAAGATATGCGTCATACTGCCCTGATGCTGATCGGCGGAGGCAGCGCTGCACGCATCCTCGGCGATGACCAGATTGAAACCGAGTTCCCAGGCATTGCGAGCGGTGGATTCCACGCCGATATTCGTGGAGATACCGCAAAGGATAATGGTGTCGATACCGCGGCGGCGAAGTTGCAGTTCAAGATCGGTACCGTAGAACGCGCCCCACTGACGTTTCGTCACTTCAAGATCGCTATCCTGCTTGCCAAGCGCCGGCGGATAGACCCACCAGTTTTCAGGCAGCTTCGCGGCGCCAGCCTGGGCATCTACCGGCTGTTTTAACGCTTCAGCGAAATCGGCGGACCAGCCGACGCGAACCATGATGACGGGCGAACCCTGTTGACGACATTTTTCAGCCAGCTTTGCCGCGCGCGTCACCACCTCGTCGGCGCGATGCGGGCCGCCGGCAAAGGGTAAAATGCCTTCTTGCAGGTCAATAACGACCAGCGCGGTTTTTTTCGCATTGAGTTCTAACATGGTATCCCCGTATCTTGTTCTCTTGTCAGGCCGCTACAATACCGTTGCTAATTCGGCTCAAGGGTAACAAATTTTGTTAATTTATGTGAGCACAAGCAATAAGCGCGCAGCAAAGCAGCGTACAAACTGCGTCGGGCTTATCGTCAGACAGAATTTCCAGTATAATAGCCGCCTTTTTTCATTCAGTAGTGACATTCAGCAAAGCTGCGACCTCGTCGCCTGCATGGCAGGCAACATCCGCCTGCGGCTAAGTTAAGGGATATCTCATGCGTACAGAATATTGCGGACAGCTACGTCAGTCCCACGTGGGGCAGCAAGTGACCCTGTGTGGTTGGGTCAACCGTCGTCGTGATCTCGGTAGCCTTATCTTCATCGATATGCGCGACCGTGAAGGCATCGTGCAGGTGTTTTTCGATCCGGATCGTGCGGATGCATTAAAACTGGCTTCCGAACTGCGTAATGAGTTCTGCATCCAAATCACCGGTACCGTGCGCGCGCGTGAAGAGCGTAACGTCAACCGCGAGATGGCCACCGGCGAAATCGAAGTGCTGGCGTCTGACCTGACCATCATCAACCGCGCGGAAGCGCTGCCGCTGGACTCCAACCACGTCAACACCGAAGAAGCGCGCCTGAAATACCGCTATCTGGACCTGCGTCGTCCGGAAATGGCTCAGCGCCTGAAAACCCGCGCCAAAATCACCAGCTTCGTGCGCCGCTTCATGGACGATCACGGGTTCCTTGATATCGAAACCCCGATGCTGACTAAAGCCACACCGGAAGGCGCGCGTGACTACCTCGTGCCGTCGCGCGTACATAAAGGTAAATTCTACGCGCTGCCGCAATCTCCGCAGCTGTTCAAACAGCTACTGATGATGTCCGGTTTCGATCGTTACTATCAGATAGTCAAATGCTTCCGCGACGAAGACCTGCGTGCCGACCGTCAGCCTGAATTTACTCAGATTGATGTTGAAACCTCGTTCATGACCGCGCCGCAGGTGCGTGAAGTGATGGAAGATCTGGTTCGTAAGCTGTGGCAGGACGTGAAGGGCGTAGACCTCGGTCAATTCCCGGTGATGACCTTTGCCGAAGCGGAGCGTCGTTACGGTTCCGATAAACCGGACCTGCGTAACCCGATGGAACTGGTAGACGTAGCCGATCTGGTGAAAGCGGTCGAATTCGCCGTCTTCTCCGGCCCGGCTAACGACGCCAAAGGCCGCGTTGCTGCCTTACGCGTGCCGGGCGGCGCGGCGCTGACCCGTAAACAGATTGATGAATACGGCAAATTCGTACAGATCTACGGTGCGAAAGGGTTGGCCTATATTAAAGTGACCGAGCGTGCGAAGGGCCTTGAAGGCATCAATAGCCCGGTGGCGAAATTCCTCAACGCCGAAATCGTCGAAGCTATTCTTGATCGCACGGGCGCGCAGGACGGCGACATGATCTTCTTCGGCGCTGACAACAAGAAAGTGGTTGCCGATGCCCTCGGCGCGCTGCGTCTGAAGCTGGGCAAAGACCTGAATCTCACCGACGAGACCAAATGGGCGCCGCTGTGGGTTATCGACTTCCCGATGTTCGAAGACGACGGCGAAGGCGGCCTGACCGCGATGCACCACCCGTTCACCTCGCCGAAAGATATGACCGCCTCCGAGCTGAAAGCCGCTCCGGAAGATGCTGTGGCTAACGCCTACGATATGGTCATCAACGGCTATGAAGTCGGCGGTGGTTCGGTGCGTATTCACAGCGGTGAAATGCAGCAAACCGTATTTGGCATTCTGGGCATTAATGAACAAGAACAGCGTGAAAAATTCGGCTTCCTGCTGGATGCGCTGAAGTACGGTACGCCGCCGCATGCCGGCCTGGCATTTGGCCTCGATCGCCTGACCATGCTGCTGACCGGTACCGATAACATCCGTGACGTTATCGCCTTCCCGAAAACGACGGCTGCCGCGTGCCTGATGACCGAAGCGCCGAGCTTCGCGAATCCTGCCGCGTTAGGCGAACTGGGGATTCAGGTTGTGGCGAAAGAGGCAAAAGAGTCTCCGGAGAACAACTAAGATGTCATTCAAGCTGCCCGTCTCCGTTCTGGTGGTGATTTACGCCGAAGATACGAAGCGGGTGCTGATGTTGCAGCGACGCGACGATCCCGCTTTCTGGCAGTCGGTTACCGGCAGCCTGGAAGAGGGGGAAACCGCGTTGCAGGCCGCCGCGCGCGAAGTAAAGGAAGAGGTCGCCATTGACGTTGCTCGCGAGCAACTGGCCTTAATTGACTGTCAGCGTACGGTGGAGTTCGAGATATTTTCTCACTTACGTCATCGCTATGCGCCGGGCGTCGAGCGCAATACGGAATTCTGGTTCCGTCTTGCGCTGCCCCATGAGCGCCAGATTGTTTTCACTGAACATCTGGATTACCGCTGGGTTAGCGCGTCGGATGCCGCCGCGCTAACCAAATCGTGGAGCAACCGGCAGGCGATTGAAGAATTTGTAATTAACGCCGGATAACTTCCCGCGGCGTTTGTCGCGGGAAGACGGCTTTTTTGGAGAGTTTTTTATGGCAGGTCATAGTAAATGGGCCAACACCAAACACCGCAAAGCGGCGCAAGATGCCAAGCGCGGTAAGATCTTTACTAAAATCATCCGCGAGCTGGTCACCGCTGCGCGTCTGGGCGGCGGCGATCCGGCATCCAACCCGCGTCTGCGCGCGGCGGTAGATAAAGCGTTGTCCAATAACATGACTCGCGACACCTTGAACCGCGCCATCGCGCGCGGCGTCGGCGGTGATGAAGACGCGAACATGGAAACCATCATTTATGAAGGTTACGGCCCGGGCGGCACTGCGGTAATGGTTGAATGTCTGAGCGACAACCGTAACCGTACCGTCGCCGAAGTACGCCACGCCTTTACCAAAACCGGTGGTAACCTCGGAACCGACGGCTCCGTGGCCTATCTGTTTAGCAAAAAAGGCGTGATCTCCTTCGAGAAAGGCGACGAAGACACCATCATGGAAGCCGCGCTGGAAGCGGGTGCTGAAGACGTCGTTACCTATGACGACGGCGCCATTGACGTTTACACCGCCTGGGAAGAGATGGGCGCGGTGCGTGATGCGCTGGAAGCCGCTGGCCTGAAAGCCGATGCTGCTGAAGTCTCAATGATCCCGTCGACTAAAGCGGATATGGATGCGGAAACCGCGCCGAAGCTGCTGCGTCTTATTGATATGCTGGAAGACTGCGACGACGTGCAGGAAGTGTATCATAACGGCGAAATCTCTGATGAGGTTGCCGCAACGCTGTGATGCCGGTAGCCGGTATTGCGGGTGAGTTATTACTGGAGGCGCGTGATGGCCATTATTCTCGGCATTGACCCGGGGTCACGCGTGACCGGTTATGGCGTGATTCGCCAGGTCGGGCGGCAGTTGAGCTACCTTGGCAGCGGATGTATCCGCACCAAAGTAGACGATCTGCCGTCGCGGCTGAAGCTGATATACGCCGGCGTCACCGAAATTATTACCCAGTTCCAGCCCGACTATTTCGCTATCGAGCAGGTCTTTATGGCGAAAAATGCCGATTCGGCGTTGAAGCTTGGGCAGGCGCGCGGGGTGGCGATTGTCGCGGCGACGAACCAGGACCTGCCGGTCTTTGAGTACGCCGCCCGCCAGGTTAAGCAAACCGTCGTCGGCATCGGTAGCGCGGAAAAGAGCCAGGTACAGCATATGGTGCGTACCTTGCTGAAACTTCCTGCAAATCCGCAGGCGGATGCGGCGGATGCGCTGGCCATCGCCATCACCCATTGCCACCTCAGTCAGAACCTGGCTCAGATTAGCGAGACCCGGCTCAATCTGGCGCGAGGGCGGTTACGATAATCACAAATCAGGCTGGATATTCATCCAGCCTTTTTTTATGATAACGCATTAGACTTTCGGCCCTTTATTCAGGAGCGCTACGTGATAGGCAGACTCAGAGGCATCATTCTCGAAAAGCAACCCCCGCTGGTATTACTGGAAACCGGGGGCGTAGGTTATGAAGTCCATATGCCGATGACCTGCTTCTACGAGCTACCGGAAGCCGGGCAGGAAGCCATCGTCTTCACCCATTTTGTAGTGCGTGAAGACGCGCAGCTGCTGTACGGCTTTAACAACAAGCAGGAACGCACGCTGTTTAAAGAGCTTATCAAAACCAACGGCGTCGGGCCGAAGCTGGCGCTGGCTATCCTTTCCGGCATGTCGGCGCAGCAGTTTGTGAACGCCGTTGAGCGTGAAGAAGTTGCCTCGCTGGTGAAACTGCCTGGTATCGGCAAGAAAACCGCCGAACGTTTAATTGTCGAGATGAAAGATCGCTTTAAAGGCCTGCATGGCGACCTGTTTACTCCGGCCGCCGATCTGGTGCTGACCACGCCTGCCGGCCCAACTGCCGACGATGCGGAGCAAGAAGCGGTTGCCGCGCTGGTGGCGCTGGGCTATAAACCACAAGAGGCCAGCCGAATGGTGAGCAAAATCGCTCGCCCGGACGCCAACAGTGAAACGCTAATCCGCGAAGCGCTGCGCGCGGCGTTGTGAGGTAAGGGATGATTGAAGCAGATCGGCTGGTATCAGGCGACAGCATTGGCTTTGAAGAGGCCGCTGACCGCGCTATCCGCCCCAAATTACTGGCAGAATATGTCGGCCAGCCGCAGGTGCGTTCGCAGATGGAGATCTTTATCCAGGCGGCGAAACTGCGCGGCGATGCGCTCGATCACCTGCTGATTTTTGGCCCACCAGGGTTGGGGAAAACCACGCTTGCTAATATCGTCGCCAACGAAATGGGCGTGAATCTGCGTACCACCTCCGGTCCGGTGCTGGAAAAGGCCGGCGACCTGGCGGCAATGCTGACCAACCTTGAGCCGCATGATGTTCTGTTTATTGATGAGATCCACCGCCTTTCGCCGGTAGTGGAAGAGGTACTGTATCCGGCAATGGAAGATTATCAGCTGGATATCATGATTGGCGAAGGCCCGGCCGCACGCTCGATTAAAATCGACCTGCCGCCGTTCACCCTGATTGGCGCGACTACCCGCGCCGGTTCATTGACTTCGCCGCTGCGCGACCGCTTTGGTATCGTGCAGCGCCTCGAGTTTTATCAGGTGCCGGACCTGCAGCATATCGTAGGCCGCAGCGCCCGTCATATGGGTTTGGAGATGAGCGAGGAAGGGGCGCTGGAAGTGGCCCGTCGCGCGCGCGGTACACCGCGTATCGCCAACCGTCTGCTGCGCCGGGTACGCGACTTCGCCGAAGTGCGTCACGATGGCACTATTTCCGCTGAGATCGCCGCTCAGGCGCTGGATATGCTCAACGTGGATGCCGAAGGGTTTGACTATATGGATCGCAAGCTGCTATTGGCAGTGATCGATAAATTCTTTGGTGGTCCGGTCGGCCTCGATAACCTCGCGGCGGCTATCGGCGAGGAGCGGGAAACCATTGAAGACGTGCTGGAGCCGTACTTAATTCAGCAGGGGTTCCTGCAGCGCACGCCGCGTGGCCGAATGGCGACGGTGCGCGCCTGGAATCACTTCGGTATTACCCCGCCGGAAATGCCCTGATAAAACCCGGTAGCTTTCCGCTACCGGGTAGTCTCTCAATCAACTCGCCGCTTTCTTCGTCATACTCAGAACAAACAGCGCGGCCGCGCAGAGCACAACCGAAGGCCCGGCTGGGGTATCGTAGAATGCCGAGAAGGTTAATCCTCCGGTTACCGCCAGCATACCCACGCCAACGGCCACCGCGGCCATCTGTTCCGGCGTGCGGGCAAAACGGCGGGCGGTAGCTGCCGGGATTATCAACAACGAAGTGATGATCAGCGCGCCGACGAACTTCATTGCCACGCCGATAGTCAATGCCGTCACCAGCATCAGCAGCAGCTTAACCCGCTGCAACTTCACCCCATCAACAAACGCTAAATCAGGGCTGATGGTCATCGCCAGCAGGTTGCGCCACTGCCAGAGCAATATCGCGACCACTACCACCACGCCTAACGCAATGGAGATTAAATCCTGCGGGGTGACGGCTAACAGATCGCCAAACAGATAGGCCATCAGGTCGACGCGCACGTTCGACATCAGGCTCACCACCACCAGGCCGAGCGACAGCGCGCTGTGCGCCATGATGCCGAGCAGGGTATCGACCGCCAGGTGCGGGCGTTTTTCCAGCCATACCAGCCCGCCTGCCAGCAGCAGCGTGACCACGATAACCGCATAAAACGGATTAACGTTGAGCAACAGACCAAACGCCACCCCAAGCAGCGAAGCATGCGCCAGCGTATCGCCAAAGTAGGACATTCTCCGCCAGACCACGAACGAACCCAGGGGGCCTGCCGCGCAGGCGAGCATCATGCCGGCTAACCAGCCGGGTAACAGTAATTCAATCATCAGCGGCCATTTCCTCGACGCAGTACAATCCGCCCCTGCAGGTCGTGGCGGTGATTATGTTGGTGACGATAAATGCCCAGCTGTTCCGCGCCGCGCGGGCCGAACATGGAGATAAACTCCGGATGCATCGAGACCACTTCCGGAGTTCCGGAGCAGCAAATATGCTGATTCAGGCACAGCACTTCATCGGTTTTGGCCATCACCAGGTGGAGATCGTGGGAAACCATTAAGACCGCGCAGTTCAGCTCCTGACGCAGTTGATTAATTAAATCATACAATGCCACCTGACCATTGACGTCGACGCCCTGGGTCGGTTCATCCAGCACCAGAAGTTGTGGTTGATTCAGCAGGGCGCGCGCCAGCAAAACGCGCTGGGTTTCGCCACCGGAGAGCTTTTGCATTGGCGCATCGATTAGATGCCCGGCCTGCACACGCTGCAGCGCCGGCATAATATCCTGCTTGCGGGTACCGGGACGCAGGCGCATAAAGCGGCTGACCGTCAGCGGCATGGTAGCATCAAGATGCAGTTTTTGCGGCACATAGCCGATACGCAGATTTTTCTCGCGCTGGATAGCACCTTCGGTCGGCGTCACCAGTCCGAGTACCACGCGCACCAGCGTCGATTTCCCGGCGCCGTTTGGGCCAAGAAGCGTTAAAATTTTGCCTGGTTTTAGCGTTAGCGAAATGTCAGACAACACGCGCCGCTGGCCGTAGACGACCGCGACTTTTTCCAGCGTTACAAGATTCGTCATGTCAAATTAGGGGTTGCACTAGCGATTGAATGTTATAATATCACATCACTTTCGCTCATTACGATGATTAGTCGCATTATGTTACATAAAAATACGCTTCTTTGCGCTGGACTTAGCGCCGCTTTTTTGTTCGCTCATGCCCCGGTTGCTCATGCAGCCGTTGTCGCTTCCATGAAACCCCTTGGCTTTATCGCTTCCGCCATCGCCGATGGCGTGACGGATACCCAGGTTTTACTGCCTGATGGTGCTTCCGAGCATGATTATTCCCTGCGTCCATCGGATGTAAAACGCTTACAGAACGCAGACTTAGTCGTATGGATTGGTCCAGAAATGGAAGCCTTTATGGACAAGTCAACGCAAAGCATTGCGGAGCAGAAAAAGGTCACCATCGCCCAGTTGGATGGGGTGAAACCGTTGCTCATGAAAGGGACGGATGATGACGATGACGAACATGGTCACGAACATGCTAATGGCGAAAAAAGTGACGGCGATCACCATCACGGCATTTACAATATGCATCTGTGGCTATCCCCAGAGATAGCGCGGCTCTCAGCGGTTGCAATCCACGATAAATTATTGGAACTTATGCCGCAGAGTCGAGCCAAACTTGACGCCAACCTGAAGGAATTTGAGGCAAAATTAGCCGCAACCGACAAACAGGTGAGTAACGAGCTGGCGCCGGTGAAAGGTAAGGGGTATTTCGTTTTTCATGATGCCTATGGCTACTACGAAAAACATTACGGTTTGACCTCGTTGGGGCATTTTACCGTCAACCCTGAAATCCAGCCTGGTGCGCAGCGTTTACACGAAATAAGAACACAGTTGGTTGAGCAGAAAGCGACTTGCGTTTTTGCTGAGCCACAATTCAGGCCAGCGGTTATCGAAGCTGTTGCCAGGGGGACCTCCGTGCGCATGGGAACCCTGGATCCACTTGGAATCGGAATTAAGCTGGGTAAAGACAGTTACCCGCAGTTCCTGAGCCAGTTGGGGCATCAGTATTCAAGCTGCCTGAAAGGAGATTAACGAGGAAGTGAATACGTGCAACAGATAGCCCGCGCTGTCACTCAGGCATTCAACAACTTGCCGCGACCCCATCGCGTTATGCTGGGGTCGTTGAGCGTCCTGACTTTAGCGGTCGCCGTCTGGCGGCCCTACATCTACCACCCGGAATCAGCCCCGATCGTCAGAACGATTGAGCTGGAAAAAAGCGAAATCCGCTCTCTGCTGCCGGAAGCCTCTGAACCGATCGATCAGGCGCCGCAGGAAGAAGAAGCTATCCCGCAGGATGAGCTCGACGATAAATCCGATAGCGACTCCGGCGGCCATGAATATGTGGTTTCCACCGGCGATACGCTGAGCAGTATTCTTAATCAGTACGGTATTGATATGGGCGATATCGCTCAACTCTCCTCTGCTGATAAAGAGCTGCGCAACCTTAAAATTGGTCAACAGCTCTCCTGGACGCTGACCGCCGATGGCGACCTGCAAAGCCTGACGTGGGAGATGTCGCGCCGCGAGACGCGTACCTATAACCGCGTCGCCAATGGCTTTAAAATGAGCAGCGAGCTGCAGAAAGGGGATTGGGTCAACAATGTCCTGAAAGGTACCGTTGGCGCCAGCTTCGTCTCCAGCGCCCGTGATGCTGGCCTTACCAGTACGGAAATCAGCGCGGTCATCAAAGCGATGCAGTGGCAGATGGACTTCCGTAAGCTGAAAAAAGGTGATGAATTCTCGGTCCTGATGTCGCGTGAAATGCTTGATGGCAAGCGCGAGCAGAGCCAGCTGTTGGGCGTGCGTTTACGTTCCGATGGCAAAGATTATTACGCGATCCGTGCTGAAGATGGCAAATTCTACGATCGCAATGGTACGGGTCTGGCGAAAGGCTTCCTGCGCTTCCCGACCTCGCGTCAGTTCCGCGTGTCGTCTAACTTCAACCCGCGTCGCCTGAATCCGGTGACCGGGCGCGTCGCGCCGCATCGCGGCGTTGACTTCGCTATGCCGCAGGGCACGCCGGTGCTTTCCGTCGGCGATGGTGAAGTGGTGGTGGCGAAACGCAGCGGCGCGGCAGGTTACTATGTCGCCGTGCGTCATGGCCGCACCTATACCACCCGCTATATGCACCTGCGTAAGCTGCTGGTGAAACCGGGGCAGAAAGTGAAACGCGGTGATCGTATCGCGCTGTCGGGCAACACCGGGCGTTCTACTGGCCCGCACCTGCACTATGAAGTCTGGATCAACCAGCAGGCGGTTAACCCGCTGACGGCGAAACTGCCGCGTACCGAAGGTTTAACCGGTTCCGACCGTACGGATTACCTGGCGCAGGCCAAAGAGGTTATCCCACAGCTGCGCTTTGATTAGTCTGAATTATCTTCACTGAAAGCCGGCGCCTGATATGCGCCGGCTTTTTCTTTTGTGCGATGAGTGACGTGTCGCTAAACTAAGCCATTATCTTTATTGATTAAGCAGAACTTCTGCGGACCGGGCATGGAAACGAAAAAAAATAACATTGAATTTATCCCCAAATTTGAGAAATCTTTTTTACTGCCGCGCTACTGGGGCGCGTGGCTGGGCGTTTTCGCCTTCGCCGGAATCGCGCTGACGCCTCCCTCTTTCCGCGACCCTATTCTCGGAAAACTCGGGCGTTTTGTCGGCCGTCTGGCAAAAAGCTCCCGCCGTCGGGCGCAGATTAACCTGCTGTACTGCTTCCCGGAAAAAAGCGAACAAGAGCGTGAAGCTATCATCGATGCGATGTATATGTCTGCTCCGCAGGCAATGGTGATGATGGCCGAACTCGGCATGCGCGATCCGCAGCGCGTGATGTCCCGCGTTGACTGGCAAGGGAAAGAGATCATTGACGAGATGCACCGTAATAATGAAAAGGTCATCTTTTTAGTGCCGCACGCTTGGGGCGTGGATATTCCGGCGATGCTGATGGCTTCAGGCGGGCAAAAAATGGCCGCGATGTTCCATAACCAGGGTAATCCGGTATTTGACTACGTCTGGAACACCGTACGCCGTCGTTTTGGCGGGCGGATGCACGCGCGTAACGATGGTATCAAGCCGTTTATTCAATCGGTGCGCCAGGGCTACTGGGGCTATTATCTGCCCGACCAGGATCACGGCGCCGAGCACAGCGAATTTGTTGATTTCTTCGCGACTTATAAAGCGACTCTTCCGGCGATTGGCCGTCTGATGAAAGTCTGCCGCGCGCGCGTAGTGCCGCTATTTCCGGTGTATGACGGTAAAACGCATCGCCTGACGGTACTGGTGCGCCCGCCGATGGACGACCTGCTGGAAGCCGATGACACGACGATTGCGCGCCGTATGAACGAAGAGGTTGAGATTTTCGTCAGGCCGCACACCGAACAGTATACCTGGATCCTGAAACTGCTGAAGACGCGTAAGCCGGGTGAAACTGAGCCTTATAAGCGCAAAGAACTGTTTCCGAAGAAGTAAGCTGTATGCTGCGCTGAGCAGGGCTACGGCGCCTGCATTTACCAGACCGTAGGCCGGATAAGGCGCAGCCGCCATCCGGCGCAAAAGCGGCTCCTTATCCGCGGATATTGCCCGGCGGCGCTGCGCTTGCGCGGGCCTACAAAACATTTCCGTATGCTACCATCGCCGGCATGTTGTGATGCCTGTATTTACCAGGATAACAAGCATAAAAAAGCCTCCGTAAGGAGGCTTTCCTGTCTCTGAAGATGATTACTCAACGGTCAGGATACGGGTGGTGTTGGTGCTACCGATGGTGCTCATCACGTCGCCCTGGGTGACGACCACCAGGTCGCCGGAGACCAGATAGCCTTTATCACGCAGCAGGTTAACCGCGTCGTGCGCGGCGGCAACGCCGTCGTTATGGCTGTCGAAATGTACCGGCGTCACGCCACGATAGAGCGCTGTCAGGTTCAGAGTACGCTCGTGACGGGAGAGGGCGAAAATCGGCAGGCCGGAACTGATACGCGAAGTCATCAGTGCGGTGCGGCCGGACTCGGTCATGGTGATAATCGCGGTAATGCCTTTCAGGTGGTTGGCCGCATACATCGCCGACATGGCAATCGCTTCTTCGACGTTGTCGAACTGGACGTCAAGACGGTGTTTAGAAACGTTGAGGCTTGGGATCTTCTCCGCGCCCAGGCACACGCGCGCCATCGCGGCAACGGTTTCTGACGGATACTGGCCGGCAGCGGTTTCTGCGGACAGCATTACGGCATCGGTACCGTCCAGCACGGCGTTCGCTACGTCCATAACTTCCGCGCGGGTCGGCATCGGATTGGTGATCATCGATTCCATCATCTGCGTGGCGGTGATGACCGAGCGGTTAAGCTGGCGAGCGCGGCGGATCAGCGCTTTCTGGATACCCACCAGTTCCGGATCGCCGATTTCCACACCGAGATCGCCGCGAGCAACCATCACCACATCGGAGGCGAGAATAACGTCGTCCATGGCATCCTGGTCGCAGACCGCTTCCGCACGCTCGACTTTAGCGACGA
Source organism: Klebsiella sp. 141153 (assembly GCF_032601995.1). Taxonomy (NCBI): domain Bacteria; kingdom Pseudomonadati; phylum Pseudomonadota; class Gammaproteobacteria; order Enterobacterales; family Enterobacteriaceae; genus Klebsiella; species Klebsiella sp. 141153. Next base: position 184,304 of record NZ_JAQIRJ010000006.1, read on the forward strand.
TTTTCGCATCGCAGCCAGCGTCGCGGGCCAGACGGCGAGCATAGTTCAGGTCTTCGCCGCAGCGCGGGAAGGAGACCGCCAGGTAATCAACGCCAATTTTTGCGGCGGTAATGATATCGGCTTTGTCTTTATCGGTTAGCGCTTCAGCAGACAGCCCGCCGCCGAGTTTGTTGATACCTTTATTGTTAGATAGCGGGCCGCCAACGGTAACTTCGGTGAACACTTTCATCCCTTGTACTTCCAGGACCTTCAGCTGCACGCGACCATCGTCGAGCAGCAGGATATCGCCTGGAACGACGTCCGCCGGCAGGCCTTTATAGTCGATGCCGACTTTTTCTTTATCGCCTTCGCCTTTGCCGAGGTTGGCGTCGAGCAGGAATTTGTCGCCGATGTTAAGGAAAATTTTGCCTTCTTTGAAGGTAGAGACGCGGATTTTCGGCCCCTGCAGGTCGCCGAGAATTGCTACGTGACGGCCCAGTTTTGCTGCAATTTCACGGACTTTGTCTGCGCGGAGCTGGTGATCTTCCGGGGTACCGTGAGAGAAGTTCATGCGTACGACGTTAGCACCCGCGGCGATAACCTTTTCGAGGTTGTTATCGCGGTCAGTTGCCGGGCCTAAGGTCGTTACGATTTTGGTTCTGCGAAGCCTTCTGGACATGTAATACTCCGTTGACTGAAACAACTTTGGTGTTGCGTGAACATGGATTCGGTAGCGCCGAATCCGCTAATCGGCGGAACTGCTACGCTGCCGGGACATAATTGGTCTCTGACTTATAATGACTATTATTGTTTATCACTACTACTGAGTAGTTCTTTATCAAAGCGCGATTCCTTGAGCGCTTCCTTGACCCTCTTCAAGTTATCTCTGAATTTTGCTCCGCGGCGCAGGGTGAAGCCAGTCGCCAGCACATCAATTACCGTGAGCTGGGCCAGACGCGACACCATTGGCATATAAATATCGGTGTCTTCCGGGACGTCCAGAGTAATGGCCAGCGTCGACTCCCGCGCCAGCGGGGTGCCGGCTGAAGTAATGGCAATGACCATGGCATCGTTTTCACGCGCCAGTTGCGCCAGTTCAACCAGGCTTTTGGTGCGCCCGGTGTGTGAAATGATGACCACCACGTCATCATCGTTACAATTCATACAGCTCATGCGCTGCAGGACAATATCGTCGGAGTAGATGACCGGGACGTTAAAACGGAAAAATTTATTCATTGCGTCATGCGCGACGGCGGCTGAGGACCCCAGACCGAAGAAGGAGATTTTCTTCGCCTGGGTAAGCAGATCGACTGCCCGGTTGACCGCCGACATATCCAGCGCATGATGTACCTGATCGAGGCTGGCCATCGCAGATTCGAAAATTTTCGCCGTATAGGATTCGACGCTGTCGTCTTCATCGACATTACGGTTAACATAGAGGGTACCGTGTGCCAGACTTTGTGCCAGATGCAGTTTAAAATCGGGGAAACCCCGGGTTTCAAGACTGCGACAAAATCGGTTTACGGTCGGCTCGCTGACGCCGGCTTCCAGCGCCAGGGCCGCTATGCTTGAGTGAATGGCCTGCGCCGGGGTGGCAAGAATGACTTCCGCCACTTTGCGTTCAGATTTGCTAAGGTTTTCCAGTCGGGACTGGATTTTTTCCAGCATGTTCATTGTTAACAGGCGCTCATCAATGGAAACGATTTCATTAATGGGTGAAATCATCAGGCGTTTTAGCAAGAATATACCCCTCCGCAATCAGAAGCGGTGAGGAATAACGAGAAAAAATGTCGTTTTTTTTCATTACATGATCAGAGTCGTATTTTACTAACTGAAAACCAGACGAAACAACGAACATTCTTAGCCTGATGCCCAATTTGTCGGCGAACGCTTTTCCTCTATGTGCGGTAACGTCGGGAAAGCACCGCTAAGGGTTTCAGGAAATTCGTAAACACAGTACAGTGCAGCGTAAGAAAATTACAAATTTAGCCTGGCATAAGCACCAGACTATCAACTGAGGAGAATGACATGGCGGTAACGCAAACGGCCCAGGCATGCGATCTGGTCATTTTCGGCGCGAAAGGTGACCTCGCGCGCCGTAAACTGTTGCCTTCCCTGTATCAGCTTGAAAAGGCTGGCCAGATTAACCCTGAAACCCGCATCATCGGCGTTGGTCGCGCCGATTGGGATAAAGACGCTTACACCAAAGTAGTGCGTGAAGCGTTAGAAACCTTCATGAAAGAGAAAATCGACGAAGGTTTATGGGATACCCTGAGCGGTCGTCTGGACTTCTGTAATCTTGATGTCAACGATACCAGCGGCTTCACCCGTCTGGGCGAAATGCTGGATCAGGAAAACCGGGTCACCATTAACTACTTCGCGATGCCGCCAAGCACTTTCGGCGCCATCTGCAAAGGCCTGGGCGAAGCGAAGCTGAATGCCAAACCCGCGCGGGTGGTGATGGAAAAACCGCTCGGTACCTCGCTGGAAACCTCCCGGGAAATCAATGACCAGGTGGGTGAGTATTTCGAAGAGTGCCAGGTTTACCGTATCGACCATTACCTGGGTAAAGAGACGGTACTGAACCTGTTGGCGCTGCGCTTTGCTAACTCCCTGTTCGTCAATAACTGGGACTGCCGCACCATTGACCACGTTGAAATCACCGTGGCGGAAGAAGTGGGTATCGAAGGCCGCTGGGGTTATTTCGATCAAGCCGGGCAGATGCGCGACATGATCCAGAACCATCTGCTGCAGATCCTGTGCATGATCGCCATGTCGCCGCCGTCGGATCTGACTGCCGACAGCATCCGCGATGAAAAAGTAAAAGTGCTGAAATCGCTGCGCCGAATCGATCGCTCGAACGTGCGTGAGAAAACCGTCCGCGGTCAATACACCGCCGGGTTTGCGCAAGGCAAAAAAGTACCGGGCTATCTGGAAGAAGAGGGCGCTAACAAATCCAGTAATACGGAGACCTTTGTGGCCATCCGCGTGGATATCGATAACTGGCGCTGGGCTGGGGTTCCGTTCTACCTGCGTACCGGTAAACGTCTGCCGACCAAATGTTCCGAAGTGGTGGTTTACTTCAAAACTCCGGAACTGAACCTGTTCAAAGAGACCTGGCAGGAGCTGCCGCAGAACAAACTAACCATTCGTCTGCAGCCGGATGAAGGTGTTGATATTCAGGTGCTTAACAAAGTTCCAGGCCTCGATCACAAGCATAATCTGCAGATCACCAAACTGGATCTGAGCTACTCCGAGACCTTCAATCAAACTCACCTGGCGGATGCCTACGAACGCCTGCTGTTGGAAACCATGCGCGGTATCCAGGCGCTGTTCGTGCGTCGCGATGAAGTGGAAGAAGCGTGGAAGTGGGTTGACTCCATTACCGGCGCATGGGCGGCCGACGGCGACGCGCCGAAGCCTTACCAGGCAGGTACCTGGGGCCCGGTGGCGTCGGTGGCGATGATCACCCGCGATGGCCGTTCCTGGAACGAATTCGAGTAAGTGTATCGTTAATCCGGGAGAGTTATTTTACCGGTAACATGATCTGGCGCAGTCTGGCGCATAATTTTTAATCTTTTAAGCCCCGGGAGGATTCACCCCCGGGGCTTTTTTTATTACACTGCCTGTAGACATTTTGCCCCTGAGCCCCAGTGGTGGTGCCATTTACACCATTCTTCGACGTCATCGCGCGGTGGCCGGACAGATAAATTTTGAGGAGCCTCTATGAATTCGACAATGTTACGGGTAACAAATCGCATTATCGAACGGTCGCGCGAAACCCGCTCAGCCTACCTCGCACGGATTAATCAAGCCAAAAGCGATACCGTCCATCGCTCGCAGTTGGCCTGCGGTAACCTGGCGCACGGTTTTGCTGCCTGTCAGTCAGAAGATAAAGCGTCGCTGAAGAGCATGTTGCGCAACAACATCGCCATTATCACCTCCTACAACGATATGTTGTCCGCCCACCAGCCTTATGAACATTATCCGGATATCATTCGCAAAGCCTTGCACTCCGCCAATGCGGTAGGGCAAGTGGCCGGCGGCGTACCGGCAATGTGTGACGGCGTGACGCAGGGTCAGGATGGCATGGAGCTGTCGCTGCTGAGCCGCGAAGTGATTGCCATGTCCGCCGCCATCGGCCTGTCGCATAACATGTTCGACGGCGCATTGTATCTTGGCGTATGCGATAAAATTGTTCCCGGTCTGACCATGGCGGCGCTCTCCTTCGGTCATCTGCCGTCGGTATTTATTCCATCCGGCCCGATGGCCAGCGGTCTGCCGAATAAAGAGAAAGTGCGTATTCGTCAGCTGTATGCCGAAGGTAAGGTTGACCGTATGGCGCTGCTTGAATCCGAAGCCGCCTCTTATCATGCGCCGGGCACCTGTACCTTCTACGGTACCGCCAACACCAACCAGATGGTGGTTGAGTTCATGGGTATGCAGCTGCCAGGTTCCTCGTTTGTTCACCCGGACGCTCCGCTGCGCGAAGCGCTGACCAGCGCCGCCGCGCGTCAGGTGACGCGCATGACCGGCAACGGCAATGAGTGGATGCCGCTGGGTAAAATGATTGACGAAAAAGTGGTGGTCAACGGTATCGTTGCGCTGCTGGCGACCGGCGGCTCCACCAACCATACGATGCACCTGGTAGCGATGGCGCGCGCGGCGGGCATTATCATTAACTGGGATGATTTCTCCGATCTTTCTGATGTGGTGCCGCTGCTGGCGCGTCTGTATCCAAACGGTCCGGCGGACATTAACCACTTCCAGGCGGCAGGCGGCGTGCCGGTACTGGTGCGCGAGCTGCTAAAAGGCGGATTGCTGCATGAAGATGTCAACACGGTTGCCGGCTTCGGCCTGTCCCGTTACACCATGGAACCATGGCTGAATAACGGCGAACTGGACTGGCGTGAAGGGGCGACCGCGCCGCTTGACGATCAGGTCATTGCTACCTTCGAGAAACCGTTCTCCCGCCATGGCGGTACCAAAGTGCTGAGCGGTAACCTCGGTCGTGCGGTAATGAAGACCTCCGCGGTGCCCGTTGAGAACCAGATTATCGAAGCGCCAGCGGTCGTCTTTGAGAGCCAGCACGACGTACTGCCGGCGTTTGAAGCGGGACTGTTGGATAAAGATTGCGTAGTCGTTGTACGCCATCAGGGGCCGAAAGCGAACGGCATGCCAGAATTACATAAACTTATGCCGCCACTTGGTGTATTATTGGACCGCCGTTTCAAAATTGCGCTGGTCACCGATGGTCGACTTTCCGGCGCATCAGGCAAGGTACCGTCAGCCATCCATGTTACTCCTGAAGCCTACGATGGCGGCTTGCTGGCGAAAGTTCGCGATGGCGACATGATTCGCGTTAACGGGCAGACCGGCGAGTTGACCCTGCTGGTCGATGAAGCCGAACTGGCCGCCCGCCAGCCGCATATTCCTGACCTGAGCAGTTCGCGGGTCGGTACCGGCCGCGAGATGTTCGGCGCGCTGCGCGAGAAGCTCTCCGGAGCCGAGCAGGGCGCAACCTGCATCACTTTTTAAGACGATTCGATTTGTAGATCTGGCGAGAGAAAACTCTGATGAAAAACTGGAAAACAACTGCAGAAGCAATCCTGACTAACGGCCCGGTCGTACCGGTTATCGTGGTGAAAAAGCTGGAACACGCGGTGCCGATGGCGAAAGCGCTGGTTGCAGGCGGCGTACGCGTTCTGGAAGTCACGTTGCGCACCGAGTGCGCGCTGGAAGCTATCCGCGCTATCGCCAAAGAAGTGCCGGAGGCGATTGTCGGCGCCGGCACCGTGACCAACGTTGAGCAACTGAAAGCCGTAACTGAAGCAGGCGCGCAGTTCGCTATTAGCCCGGGCCTGACCGAGTCCCTACTGAAAGCGGCGACCGGCGAAGGTACTATCCCGCTGATCCCGGGGATCAGCACCGTTTCCGAACTGATGCTGGGCATGCAGTATGGTCTGAAAGAATTCAAATTCTTCCCGGCGGAAGCGAACGGCGGCGTGAAAGCGCTGCAGGCGATTGCGGGTCCGTTCGGTCACATTCGTTTCTGCCCGACTGGCGGTATCTCTCCGGCGAACTATCGCGATTACCTGGCGCTGAACAGCGTGCTGTGTATCGGCGGTTCCTGGCTGGTTCCGGCCGACGCGCTGGAGGCTGGCGATTACGAGCGTATCACTAAGCTGGCTCGTGAAGCGGTAGAAGGCGCGAAATAATTTCTGCGCCTTAAATGACAGAAGCCCGGCCCGCGTGAGCGACCGGGCTTTTTTTTATCCCTTCACGACAACCGCGGCGGCAGCGTTTTTGGCGCGGCTGATGGCTTCATCGACGTTGTCAGCAACCGCCAGCGTAACGCCCAGGCGACGCGCGCCGGCGATTTCCGGTTTGCCGAACAGCCGCAACTGCAGACCCGCGCCAACGGCGGCATGCAGATTGCCAAAGGTCACATTCTCACTGGTTAGCTGCGGTAAAATCACCGCCGATGCCGCTGGGCCATACTGGCGGATGGCGCCGATCGGCAGGCCAAGGAAGGCGCGAACGTGCAGGGCGAATTCCGATAGATCCTGCGAGATCAGAGTGACCATGCCGGTATCGTGTGGGCGAGGGGAGACTTCGCTGAAGATAACCTCATCGCCGCAAACGAACAATTCAACGCCGAAGAGCCCATATCCACCCAGCGCCAGCACCACTTTGCGGGCGATCTCCTGCGCGCGTTGCAGCGCGAGATCGCTCATCTGCTGCGGCTGCCAGGATTCACGGTAGTCGCCATCTTCCTGACGATGGCCTACCGGGGCGCAAAAGTGGACGCCGTCGACGGCGCTGACGGTGAGCAGCGTAATTTCAAAATCAAAATTTACCACCCCTTCGACGATGACGCGTCCGGCGCCTGCGCGCCCGCCCTGTTGGGCGTATTGCCAGGCGGCGCTGAGCTGGTCAGCCGAGCGGATAAAGCTTTGGCCTTTACCCGAGGAACTCATTACCGGCTTAACGATACAAGGCAGACCAATTTCGGCGACGGCGGCGCGGAACCCTTCTTCACTGTCGGCAAAACGATAGGCAGAGGTGGGGATCTGCAGTTCTTCTGCCGCCAGCCGGCGAATGCCTTCGCGATTCATGGTGAGTTTCGCGGCCCGCGCGGTTGGCACCACTTTTTGCCCGGCTTGTTCAAGTTCAACCAGAGTGTCGGTGGCAATGGCTTCGATCTCCGGCACGATATAATCTGGCCTTTCTAAGGCGATCAGTTCACGCAGCGCGTCGCCGTGCAGCATGTTGATGACGTGCGAACGATGGGCCACCTGCATCGCCGGCGCATCGGGATAGCGGTCGACGGCGATGGTTTCAATACCCAGCCGCTGGCATTCAATGGCGACTTCTTTTCCGAGCTCGCCGGAACCTAACAACATTACCTTCGTGGCCGCGGGGCGCAGCGCGGTACCTAATAAAGTCATAACCTACTCTCAGCGTAAACAGAACATGCCGCGCATTATAAACGAAAACGTTTGCGTCTGTCTTTATACGCGTAAGTTGAGAACGGCGGCGAAATTTGATATACTGTATATAAATACAGCATAAAGAGGCTGCACAATGGCGGTTGAAATCAAATACGTCGTGATCCGTGAAGGTGAGGAAAAAATGTCTTTTGCCAGCAAAAAAGAGGCCGATGCTTACGACAAAATGCTCGATTTGGCTGAGGTGCTCAATGACTGGCTGGTCGCGTGCCCGCTGGAATTAGATGAAGCTCAGCGTGACAATATGTCGATGTGGCTGGCCGAGCGCAAAGACGCCTTACACCACATTCTGAAGTCAGGGAAATTGCCGGAAGCAGAAGATCATGCTGAGGCGGCGGCAGAAATGCCGGAGTCTGCGCCTACAGAGGACGAGGCTCAGACTGGTGCCGCTGAAGAAGGCGCCGCGAAAAAGCCGCGCAAAGCAAAGGCCGCCTGATAACCGGGCGCAACGGAAATTTTCGCATCTTTAGCCAGCCATAACATTTCCTGACGTCTCGTCGTTTAGGCTGATGGCATCGCATCTCGCGCTATGAGGAATGTTATGGCTAACTGGCTTAATCAACTTCAGTCCCTGCTGGGTCAGCAGGGCGATTCCGTTTCCGCTGAAAAGTCTTCATCCGCTAAAAACCTGCTGCCCGGCGCATTGGGCGGCCTTGCGGGTTTGTTGGTCGCCAGCAAATCATCGCGCAAGCTGCTGGCGAAATATGGCACTGGCGCGCTGCTGGTTGGCGGCGGCGCGGTGGCAGGCAGCGTGCTGTGGAATAAATATCAGCAAAAAATGTGCGGTCAGCAGGCGGATATCGCAATGCAGACATCCACCGCGGTTGCCCAGGAACCGGTTGTGCTTGATGCGCGCAGCGAGCGGCTGATTACCGCGCTAGTCTTTGCCGCCAAAAGCGACGGTCATATTGACGAACGTGAACGTCAGCATATAGAAGAGCAGTTGCGCGCGGCGAACATCGACGTGCAGGGCCGAGTGTTGATCGACAGGGTTTTAACCCAGCCGCTCGACCCGCAGCGGCTGGCGCAAAGCGTGCGCGATGGGCAAGAAGCGCTGGAAATCTACTACCTCAGCTGCGCGGTAATTGATATCGACCATTTTATGGAGCGCAGCTATCTGGATGCGCTCGGCGATGCGCTCAAGCTGCCTGAGGACGTTCGTCAGGAGATAGAACGCGATGTTCAGGCGCAAAAGCAGGCGCTTGATTCTTAAAAGAGAGCATTTCGCTTGCATCGCTGGCCACTTTTGCCACCCTTATAGACACGACATCGTTCAGGGCGCTCGGCGCCCTGAGTGATTTTGTGATTCCATAATAAGACGCAGAAGAATAACGCATGCTACCGAAAGCCAAACGGATCCCCCACGCCATGACGCTACATGGCGACACTCGCATCGATAACTACTACTGGCTACGCGATGACGAACGCGCGCGCCCGGAAGTGCTGGAGTATCTCCATCAGGAAAATGACTACGGCAAAAAGGTGATGGATACGCAAAGCAGCCTGCAGGAGCGGGTGCTGAAGGAAATCATCGATCGCATTCCGCAGCGGGAGGTCTCCGCTCCTTATAGCAAAAATGGCTACCGCTATCGCCAGGTCTATGAACCAGGCTGTGAATACGCGATTTACCAACGTCAATCGGTGCTCAAAGAAGAGTGGGATGAATGGGAGATTTTGCTCGACGCCAACCAACGGGCGGCGAAGAGCGAATTCTATACTCTCGGCGGATTAGGCGTCGCGCCGAACAACCAACTGATGGCGGTGGCGGAAGATTATCTTTCCCGCCGTCAGTACGGCTTACGTTTTAAGGATCTGAGCAGCGGCGAATGGTCGGCTGAGATCCTGGAAAACGTCACGCCAGGATTTGCCTGGAGTAATGACTCTCGTTTTTTGTGGTATGTGCGTAAGCACCCGACCACGCTGCTGCCGTATCAGGTCTGGCGGCATGCCATTGGCACTAGCGCGGATAACGATGTGTTGGTCTACGAAGAGAAAGACGACACGTTTTACGTCAGCGTGCATAAAACCACCTCCCAGCAGTTTGTGGTTATTTATCTTGCCAGCGCCACCACCAGTGAAGTGTTACTCCTTAATCCGGAGCTTCCTGACGCCGAACCGGTGTGCTTTTTGCCGCGACGCAAGGATCATGAATATAGCCTCGACCATTATCAGCACGCGTTTTATCTGCGCTCTAATCGCGAAGGTAAGAACTTTGGCCTCTACCGCACCGTGCTTCGCGACGAAGGGCAGTGGCAGACGTTGATCCCTGCGCGTCCTGACGTGATGCTCGAAGGTTTTACCCTGTTTACCGACTGGCTGGTGGTCGAGGAACGCCAGCGGGGCTTGACCAGCCTGCGGCAGATCAACCGTAAAACGCGAGAAGTGGTTGGTATCGCCTTTGACGATCCCGCCTACGTCACCTGGCTTGCCTATAATCCGGAACCGGAAACGTCAAGGCTGCGCTATGGTTATTCATCGATGACGACCCCGGATACGCTATTTGAGCTGGATATGGATACCGGCGAGCGGCGGGTTATCAAACAACAGGAAGTGCAGGGCTTTGACGCTGCCTGTTATCGCAGCGAACATCTGTGGGTGACAGCGCGTGACGGCGTGGAGGTGCCGGTATCGCTGGTCTATCACCGTGAACACTTTCGCAAAGGGGTCAACCCGTTACTGGTGTACGGCTATGGCTCTTACGGCGCCAGCATGGACGCCGATTTTAGCGCCAGCCGTCTGAGCCTGCTGGATCGCGGTTTTGTCTTTGCAATAGCCCATATTCGCGGCGGCGGCGAACTTGGCCAGCAGTGGTATGAAGACGGCAAATTCCTCAACAAGAAGAATACCTTTAACGATTATCTGGACGTCTGCGATGCGCTGCTGGCGCAGGGATATGGCGACCCTAAATTATGCTATGGCATGGGCGGCAGCGCCGGCGGCATGCTGATGGGCGTGGCGATAAACCAACGACCGGAGTTGTTCCATGGCGTAGTGGCGCAGGTGCCGTTTGTTGACGTACTGACCACCATGCTCGACGAATCTATTCCGCTCACGACCGGTGAGTTTGAGGAGTGGGGAAACCCGCAGGACGAAACCTATTATCACTATATGAAGAGCTATAGCCCCTATGATGGCGTCTCAGCCCAGGCTTATCCGCATATGTTAGTGACCACCGGGCTGCATGATTCGCAGGTGCAATACTGGGAACCCGCAAAATGGGTGGCGAAGCTACGCGAGCTGAAAACCGACGACAATCTGCTGCTGTTATGTACCGACATGGATTCCGGGCATGGCGGTAAGTCGGGACGGTTTAAAAGCTACGAGGGCGTGGCGTTGGAGTACGCCTTTTTAATCGCCCTCGCGCAAGGCACCTTGCCCGGCAAGGTAGAAGTGTAGCGTTACTCGCCGAGGTAGTGTTTGAGGGTCAGCCGCAGTTCCGGGCTCATTCGGTCCAGGTTATTGAACAGCCAACGTAAATAGCCTGGATCGTTTTCCGCCACTTCCGACACCGCTTTGCCGCGATATTTGCCGAAGGTAAAGGTAGTCAGCAGCGCCGGTCGGCCGGTAATGTCGGCCATTTCATCCGGTGACCAGCCGGAAACCTGCATGATATCCAGCAGTAGGGCAGCGGTGATATAACAGTCGTACAGCGCGCGGTGGTGATGCAAACCCGGTGGGGTGGCTACGCTTAGCTTGCGCGACTTATACAACCCCATATTGCTGTACTTAATTCCCGGCCACAGGCGGCGCGCCAGCTTCATAGTACAAATCCACTCGCCGTTCATTTCCGGTAATACCCGGCGATCAAAGCTGGCGTTATGGGCGACATACCATGGACTGCCCTGGTATTGCGGTACGATTTCTTCAATCCAGGGCTTATCGGCCACCATTTCTTCAGTGATGCGGTGGATAGCCATCGCCTGCGGGCTGATAGGGCGGTCAGGTCTCACCAGATGACTCATGGGATTCGTTATCTGGCCGTCGATGATATCGACGGAGGCAATTTCGACAATGCCGCCCTGCAAACCGCAGGTTTCGGTATCGATTACGCGCAGCATGGCTTACTCCTCGCCAAAAACACCAGCGTAAAGGAATGCGCGGCGGATGCCAATGGGGGGATCCTCAAGGAATGAGCAATCATTTTGCTTTCGGTTCATACGGCAGGCGGGAAAGTGACACGGATGCCAGACGGTGCGCGATCAGACGTTCACGGAACCAGTCGCGCAGGTGAGTCGGTTGCTCTCGCTCGACGAGGTCGGCAACGACCGGCATATTGTAGCGTTCTTTAAAGGCGACGCCGGCCGCCGCGAGATCAACGTTGACCTTGTCCATTTCATCTTGCGAAATTTTTGCCAGATTATTTGCCATCAGTACCTCCTTCATTACGGCGCAAAAGTTACTAAGCGTGACGCTGAAAGGCAAGTCCCGGATGCTTAGCTCGACTATGCCATTATACAGGGTTATTCTCTGTCCAACATACATAACAAAAAGGAATGACGTTTATGCGAAACATCGCCGGACGCGCGCTATACGCCGCCGTATTTTTCAGCGCTATGTTAACCACCGCCAGCGCTTTTGCTCATGCTCATCTGCAACAACAAATCCCGGCGGCCGATTCGACGGTCTCCGCGTCGCCGCAGTCGCTCACGTTAACGTTTAGTGAAGGCGTCGAGCTCTCCTTCAGTGGTGTGACCCTCAGCGGCCCGCAGAATAAACCTGTCGCTACCGGCAAGCTGGCCCGCAGCGACGGTAATAAGGCGCAATTAACGCTGCCGCTGACTGAACCGCTGGCGGCGGGCGAGTATACCGTAGCGTGGCATGTGGTCTCCGTTGACGGCCATAAGACCAAAGGGCAATACCACTTCAGCGTGAAGTAAACCATGCTGACGGGAGTGTATGTCGGCCTGCGGTTTGTCCACTTCATCTCATTGATGACGGCTTTCGGTTGCGCGCTGTACGGCGCATGGTGGGCGCCAGCCTCGCTGCGTCGTCTGCTGATGCAGCGTTTTTATCCTTTGCTGCGCTACCTGCTAATGATTAGCGCTATTTCAGCCACCTTGATGCTGATGGCACAAGGCGGGTTGATGGCCGATGGCTGGGGGGATGTCTGGCGACCTGCAATCTGGAGGGCTGTTATCGGGACGCAGTTCGGCGGCGTCTGGCTTTGGCAAATGGTGCTGGCGTGGATTGCGCTGGCGGTGGCGTGGCTCAAACCACGCCGCCCGGCGCGTCTTCTGTTACTGCTATTTTGCGCGCAGTTGTTGTTAATGGCCGGCGTGGGGCATGCGGCGATGAACGACGGTTGGCTCGGCGCGTTACAGCGCACCAATCACGCGCTACATCTGTTCTGCGTCGCTGCCTGGGCCGGCGGGCTGTTGCCATTTGTCTATTGCCTGCGGCTGGCGCGCGGGCGCTGGCGTCAGGTAGCGATAACCACCATGATGCGTTTTTCACGTTATGGGCATCTGGCCGTGGCTGGCGCGATTGCCAGCGGAATTGGCAATACGCTATTAATACAGGGGCGGCTGATTGGCGATTCACCGTGGGGAGCGATGTTGTTGCTCAAATGTGCGCTGGTCGCCGCGATGGTAGCAATTGCGCTGGTGAACAGGTATGTTCTGGTACCGCGAATGTCAGGCGAAGGCGCATGGGCGGAACGGACTATTTTACGCACTACACAGCTGGAAATGGCGCTTGCCGCGCTGGCGATCCTCGCCGTCAGCCTGTTCGCGACCTGGCAACCTAATTGAGTTAACTGGCTAAATGATGAAAAAAATCGTTCTGACAATGTTGTTACTGGCAAGCTCAGGCGCCGCGCTGGCGGCGCCACAGGTGATTACCGTGAGCCGTTTTGAAGTGGGCAAGGACAACTGGGCCTTCACCCGCGAAGAGGTGATGTTAACCTGCCGCCCGGGTAATGCGCTTTATGTGATTAACCCGAGCACCCTGGTGCAGTATCCGCTGAATGATGTCGCCGAGCAGGAAGTGAAGGCCGGTAAGACTACCGCGCAGCCGATTTCAATCATCCTGGCTGACGATCCGCAGCATCCGGGGCAAAAAATGAGTCTGGCGCCGTTTATCGAACGAGCGCAAAAGCTCTGCTGATAATTACCTATATCACGTTGTTTTAAAGATAAAAAACCGCCTGCGTCTTGTGGAAAAACGCGGCGGTTTTTTGTTGGCGCAACGGATTTTGTCAGCAATTTTTCAACCGCTTTTGTCGCGGACTGGAAAAGCTGACACAGTCAACTATTCTTATAAGGCAAGGCGACTTAGCCTGCATTAATGCCAACTTTTAGCGCACGGCTCTCTCCCAAGAGCCATTTCCCTGGACCGAATACAGGAATCGTGTTCGGTCTCTTTTTATCTGAAGTTCAGCGAGTTAATAATATCCATTTTTGACTGCCCAAACGGCCGAACGCTCAGCTTTTCCCCTTATATCACAACAAAAACACTCTTAACATTATTTTTACATAAAATTTGTCCCGTTAATGGCCGAGTTCAGACATGCTGGCCGGAATCCTGTACCGTTCTTAATAGGTCACGGTGACGGTGACGATATCCGAATATACTCCTGCGGGTTTACTGGTCTGGCTGGGATTTATCTGTACTGTGTAGTTTACATCCTGTGATGCGCCGGTGCCGCTGAAGCTCAGATTATTGGTTGGCGTCCATGCACTACCTGAAGGCTGATAAAACTGATATTGCAACCCGTAATTCACCTGGTTAATGCTCGCAATAAGCTGCCGCCATCCGCCAGCGAGGGCATTGGCGCTGGTGAGGTTGACGGTATAGGTTGCGTTTTTAGTACAGCGAACGGAAAGTTTGTTGCTAAGCGTGGTAAAGCTTGAAGGAATTGACGCCGGAGTAAAGGCGACATCAGGAGCATTATCGATGTAACAGAAATTGGTAACAATTAGCTTCACATTCAGCGTGACGGTTTGCTGGCCGGTGGCATAGTTGCAGGTAATAATGCCGGAAACGCAAATCCGGTAATCCCAATGAATACTAATGGTGTCAGTATAAGTACCCGCAGGTACGTTGAGTCCGGCCGGGATCTTCAAATACAAAGGCAGCGAACCGTCGCTGGCATTAAATAACCCAAGCAGGCCGATGAGTGAAGTGATACTCCATGTTTTGGTATAGCCAATATTGTAAATTTCCGAACAATTGGTATCTGAGCAGATGTTGTAAGGAACCACGTCGGTACCGGTGGTGCTCATCATTTGGGGTGTGGTGCCCGAGGGATGATCGGAGGAAAGAATCCTGGCGTTTATCGTATTTGTACTGAGTAGCGATAGGGCACTGCCGGAACAGGAAAAACCAGACCCCGATTTGACCGTTTGCTGAGTGTTTGCCAGCGTAAAGGAGTCAACAGAACCAAAACTTGCATCGTTTGAGAGCTGAAATGAACAACTAATATCCGCGCGCGCCGTTGCACAAAGCAGAAAGAATAGCGCGCACAGTAAAAACAGATGTTTCAATTTTCTATCCTTATTCTTCAATGGCAGCTAATCGGGCCGATACGTTGCGGTACCGGCGTTGATTCCGGCAACTCGAATTGCGCCGTACACACGCCGCTGGCAGCGTGAATAACCAATTTGTTGTGTTGAGTGAGATGACTGAACCACACCAGTCCGTCGTAACCAACCAGCCCCGATTGCTGGCTGCTGACTTCTTCAACCGACGTGCCTGGCGGAAGAGGGTTGCCCGCTTCATCGACCAGGGTAATCGAAGCGGAACGGACGCGGGTGACCGGGAAATCCACCAGCGCGCCGCTGGATTCCCGTATCGCAATTCGTTTTTCTACGACTTTAGCCTCAACGTCCGTGGGCAGCGGTAAGGTGTCGAGGGTCACTTTGCCAGGATACCAGGCGGTGGCCCACGGGATTAGCAGATGGCCACTCTTGTCGGTCGTTCCGACTTTACGGTTTTCGTAATTAACTGCGACATCCGGATAGCCAGCGGTCGAGACGACGATAAACGCATCGCTGATCCTGCGCGCGAAGAACAGGCTGCTATCCATCAACACCACCGAACCAGCTGCTTCAAACCAGCCCTGATTATCATGCTGGGAACCGTAATAACCGCCACTTAACGTTGAAACATCATTTACCCAGGTTAAATCCGCCTGACTATAGCGATCTCCGGTAACGGAGTGGGCCAAATTCCAACCTAATCCACCGTCTGCGGGAGCGGAGCGGTTGTAGGCGACGTTTTGCCCCCATTCGCCGGAGCTGGCGCGCTGACTGCTTAACTGCAATGAGCCGAAACTGTCGAAAGGAATGGTTATCTGCATCATACTGGAATAAGTATTTGCCTGCAGATCCCGGTTAATGCTGATGTTGAAGCTGCTATTTCGCCACAGGCTACGGCTCCAGGATAAGTTCATCAGGCGGGTGCGGCTGTCATCCTGCGCCTGGATATCGAAATAACCAAGGCTAAATGAACCCAGTATTTTTCCCCATGGGCTGAGGCTTAATGTTGCCTGGTCTGACTGACGGCTGAGCGTTACCGTCGATCGATAGCTGGAGAGATTAGCGAAATTCTCGCTGCGTTGAATATGTTGATAGTTAATCCCCCAGATATTGCCGTAATACGAATAACCAGCGGAATACTGGTCACCCTGCCCATCGCCCTTACTCGTGCTGGCGGACAGACTCAGCGTACCCAGCGCGCCAATAGCGATGTCGCTGCCAACCCCGCCATTAGTTAATCCTTGCCGATCTTCTGTATGCATTGACAGCGTGAGCCAGTTGGTTAAACCGTAGCGATAAATTGCGCTGATGGCACCAGCGCCATAGTCGGCATTTTTAATGCCGTAGTTATTACGCAACGCGCCGAGGGTAAAATCGAAATCGCTGAGTCCCTGGCGCAGCAGGGTGTTTGAGACGTAAAAAGGGACGCTGGTAGAGACTTGACGGCCAAGAGCATCGGTTGTGACGATGGTTGCTTCACCAGCGCCGCTAATGTACGGCACGTTAGTCAGGGTATACGGACCGCCGTTAATTTGCGTTGAGCTGGCTTTATAACCGTTGATAAACAGATCGACGCTTGAAGGGACTGCTGCGCTACCGGATAGATTCAATAACGGGTAAGTGACCAGGTCCGGACGAACCGAAAAGTTACGGCTGAGGCGAATACCGCCGAGGCGCACCGAACTACTCCAGGTTAACGCATTGCTCACCACGTCGCCTGCCTGGTAGCTGAGCATATTTTCAGGATCGCTATACTTCCACAGCGAATCGTAGCGGATATATCCCTGTTGGCTATCATCGCGGCGGGATGACCAGTTTTGTCTGATAACGGCATTATTAGAAAAAACGCCCGCCGGGCCGAAAAAGCGAAATTCCGTAGAGGTACTGGTGGTTCGGTCGCCGGCGGAAGATGCCAGACTGTAGGAGTCATAGTTAAACAACAGTCCTGGGGTACTGATGGCCTGCAGATACTCCTGTTCGCGACTATTGCCAATATGCTGTTCCGGCAGCCAGCTATCAGGAACGGTTAATTTCAGCATCTGCCCGGCCTGATCGTAGACGACGTTGACGTCTGCTAACTGCCCGACATCGACCAGCGTTTTGCCATCGGGCACCGGGATCCACAGCTGCTTGAGTACAGCCGCAGAGACCCAATAACGATTATTTACTACTTTAACCGGTACGGTTCCCACGGGAGTATTACCGTTAACGGAAATACCCAAATACAGCACGTACTCCTGCTGTTGGCTGAGTATAGCCGCAGGTGCAGGTAAAGAATCATAAGTCGCCGACCAGGTCGTTGCCGAAGCGATGACCAGCAGACCGCAGGTTCCAATGAGGAGCCTCATAATTAACGCGCTGCCGGAATTTCCACCGCCTGGCTATTATCCGTTAACTTCGCATACAGACGTATACCGGCTCTATTTTCCGGGTGACCTGAGATCGGGAAACAGACGCGGCGTTTAGCCAGTACATAACCCAATAAACCCTGCGTTTGTTCTATCTGCGATTTTCCCGCAGCGGTTGCCCAGTAGACGTTACTCAGCCTGGCGTGCTGATTTCCGCCATTGTTAATGCACAGACTCTGACCGCTAAGTGACCAGTTTAACGTGGTTCGTAGCAGCTCTATGCCGTTTTCCAGCTTCAACGGATCCGCACCCTGCCCATAGGTGAACAGAGGCAATACGTAACGCATGCGCATATTCAGGCCGGCGGAGCTTTTGTCTGTCTGTTTTATCGGTTGCGCCGCGGGGATTTCGTCAATCACGATACGGTATGATTTTTCCTGGCCGCTGGCGACTGGCGAAACGCGCATCAGGCGGATAAGTTGACGCTGGCCGGGTTGCACATTGGCAAAGGGCGGGCTGGAGACGACGTCATTCTGATCGGCGTAAACATCTTTCGATTCTTTTTGATCCCAGCCGAAGATGCGTAGCTGTAAATTGACCGCCGTCTCGCCGCGGTTTTCCAGCCACAGTTCAGAGCCTTTTTCGCTGGCGCTGATGGTTTGAAAAATAGGCCAGACCAGCACCGAGCTGGCGGCGCAGGCGTTAGTACTTATTGCTGAACCCAGCAAAACAACAATACAACGACGAATCATATTCAACCTGTCTTATTTTAATAGGTCAGCGTGACCGTAACGGTATCACTGTATGAACCCTGCGCCGGAAAGCCATTCGTGGCAAAAAGGCGGCCATAAACCGTATAAGTTTGTGTCGTGTTGGGGAATGAGGCGACGCTGTAAGCTTGAGCGCCGGTCCCCCAAACGGTAGAGCGGTTAGCATCCTGAAAAAGCTGGTAAGCCAGCGTATTGCCGGTGCTGTTGGACATATAGCGTTGGGCCGCGGAGCCGCCGTTGACACCGTAGTCAAGCGCCAGCGAGATCGCCATCCCCGGCGTACACGCGACGACGATTGAGCCAGCGCCAGCGGAGCTAGCGACATCAACATTGCTATAAAGCGACGACATGGAGCCAAAATTTAAGGTGCCAAAATCAGCGCCAGGTGTTCCTGTTCCGTTGCCAAGCAGGCAGCCGGTCGTGATCTGGGCGGTAACCTTGAAGGTTTTCTGCGCGGTGTCAGCCCAGACGGCTGTGGTCGAAAAAAAGAATATGAGTAGCCAAATTGTGCGCGACATGACATCCATTTCTCCACAGTGTTACCAGGTTAATGTCGCGGTGACCATGTCCTGGTAGAAGCCCGCAGCAGGGGCGGTTACGCCTCCTTGGTCCGCCGGCAGCACTCGGGCATAAATTGGGATTTCCTGTGCGCTACCTGTCCCCGTGATGCCGATACCGGCACTGGTAAATTCGGCCTGCCGGGTGCTATTTGAGTAAAGCCGGTAGGCAATTTGATCGCCGTCGGCGCTTTGCATTTGGCGCAGTCCGGTTGTTCCTACATGCTGGCCGTTATTCAAAGTCAGCGTTGCGGGAAGGTTATTGCTACAGACGATAGAGACAGCGCTGGCGCCGCCGCTGCCAATCAGATTGCTATCTATGGCGTTAACCAAATCGCTATAGGTGCCGAAATCAATGGTCCCCCAGTTGTTTACGCCGCTTGCGCTGGAACCATTGGTGACGGTACAGCCCGAGCCGATAGTCAATTGCACCCCGACCTGACCCGTCAATGTACCTGTGGTTAGCCCAGCTGCAGTGACCCATGGCGCCTGAACGAGAAGCGCTGTTGTGATAAAGCCGCCAAGCAAAATGCGCGAAATAGTGTTGACGTTCATGATGAACCTCTGGATTGAAAGCCGCTAAGTAAAACCCTGTTTTTGTGAGCATGAGATTAATCCCATTAATCAACATATAATCGCTCTCTGGAAAAATGCTCATTTTTTTACAATGAACTTATAGTCAGTGTTTTTATGGTGTTTTATGCTTTATATTTTGTGAATGTTTGTTTTTATTATTGGTTTTTAGGTGTTTTGAGCGTTGTAAATTCTGCGTATGGCGAGGTGGGGAAGGGGGGACTGTGTACAATTTTTGCAATTGTCGTGTTAGCGCATATTTTTAGCGAAATGCCAGGGAAAAAGTTGGTAGGGATGAGCATATAAAAACAGCAGAAAAGAAGACACCTGCACGCAACCAGACCCATGGTGCAGGTGAAAATTGGGTCTACATCGGAAGTCGTCAGTATACATATTTGTATGACAAATGAAATAAGGCAATGATGGAATGTTTTACAATTAATGCGGTTCTTCGGCTAATCGACGTCGTAATTCTGCAAGTTGTTAATAATTGAACTAAGTTTTCGGCCACGAGCAATATGGAGAATTATTCTGGCGCGATCAGTGCCGGATAAAGTGACGTTTCCAGATAGCTGACCAATACCCATATCTCGTCACTGAAAATAAACCACAGGGCACTGCCTAAAATAAGCAGGATAACCAGCAGCAGGAAAATCTCAGTTTTACTCATGGGTCAATGGCCAACTTAAACCGATTATCAACAGGCCACGATATTAACCAAAGAATGTACAAATGAAAACGCCGTTATTTAAAACGGCGAATTTTTTTCGTAATAAGACGTGAATATTTATTTTACACTTAGCAGATTAGCCACCTGTACGGCCATCTCATCCATTAGCTGGAAACGGCGGCGATATTCGGCGCGCTTCTTGCTCGCGATACTTTCCAGCGATTTTCTTTCCAGTTTCAGCGGCAAGCGCCAGCGGTAACTATCCTCACGCACACCTTCAATTGATTGCCAGAACTCATCATAGCTGGCATGGAAGTGCCGGCCTTTGCTTAAGCGATAGCGCAGAGCGCGGAACACGTGGCCATTATCGCTAACGGCGTAAATAGCCTGAATATTGCTTTGGCCGGCCAACAGCCAGATGAATTCCAGCAGCAGGCGCTTAGGGAACAGGCCGTAACAGGCGCGGGTCGCGTGTTTAATCACCTCATGGGAAACATGGCGGCGGGGCCCCTGCAGGCCGCCGATGACCAGTTGCCACTGCCCTTGGTGGCGGATTACGCTAAACGTGACGCTGGCCAACAACTGGTGATGGCTATCGCGAAGCCAAAGGGTGGTTTCACCTTCCCGCTCTGCTTTCCCGGCTGACGAGGCAAAGAGCGTAAAGGCCGCATCATCTTTAGCGGACAGGGTCAGTAACGGTAGTTCTGACGGCGATATCATGGCCATCGCCAGCCGGTTTTCGCCCAACGAGTCGACATACTGATAGTGGCTGATGATGGCCTGGGAACGCTGACGCGCGTTTAGATCGCGCACTAAATACTGACGATGTACTTTACCTGGAAGCGTAGCCTGCGCAGCCAACAGTTGGCGGAAATCACTACGTGCCGAAAGGGTGTCCAGCATTTCTCGGGTCGGCTGATAAAATAATGCCGTACGCAACAAGAATTTGAGCCGAAAGTTGCGTTTTTGCCAGATTGGCGCAGGCGTGATACGCCCCATTACGAGATCGGCAATCAAATTTGAGCGTTGCTGCAGTGTGCATGATGAATGCAGGCTATTGTCCGTCACGATGTCATACCTCGTCATTATTTTATTTTTATTTTACGGATCTCGCGGGACAAGCTTAATGGTTCGCCAGACTATATTTACGCCTTGTTTAACGTTGATTGACGTATGAATTTTCAACCTCGTTTTCAGACATATTTTGTATAATTAACAGAGGGGGTGAAATATGTATCAGCGATTGGCAGGTAGCACCTGGCGTAATATTTGGCTGGTGGGCGATCTACATGGTTGTTTTGCTTTATTAATGTCCCAGCTGCGCCAGCTTAAATTTGATCCCTGGCAGGATCTTCTTATTTCTGTTGGCGATCTGATTGACCGTGGGCCGCAAAGCGTGGAATGTCTGGGGTTGCTGCGTTGCCGGTGGTTCAGAGCGGTGCGCGGTAACCATGAGCAAATGGCGCTGGATGCGCTGGCGAGCGGGGAAATGGCACTGTGGACGATGAACGGTGGCGAGTGGTATCCAACCGCCTCACAAGAACAGAAACGGTTGGCTGATTTGCTGTTTAACCGCTGCCGGGATGTGCCGTTAATCATTGAACTCCGCTGTCAGGATACCACCCACGTGATTGCCCATGCCGACTATCCCGCCAGCGTTTATCATTGGCAGTTGCCCGTGGACGAACATCAGGTGCTCTGGGGCCGCCAGCGTTTAACCGATCATCTGGCGGGGCGGCACGGTGAGATAGCCGGGGCGGATCACTTTTGGTTTGGCCATACGCCGCTTAAACGCCGTTACGATAGCGATAACCAACACTACATTGACACCGGCGCGGTGTTTGGCGGAGAGCTAACGCTGGTGCAGCTGCAGTGAGCCGCTTAAAAATCGCTGTATTCCGTCGCCGGTCGCCAGAAGCCGTCGATAAAATCTTCTACCGGGAAACAGCCTCCCTGGCGAATTCGTTGGTCGTCCATAGCGACGAGGCATTGTCGTTCGCTATCATAGACATCCACTACGATGTCTTCGCACCCGCCGTCCAGATAGCAAATGAATAATACTAAGGCAAACATCCCGCCCTCATTAGCGAATGAACATAAGGTAAGTGTAGGGGAAGTTGGCGCAGCGGGGGAGGGATATAAATAACCCGTCTCAGGCGACGGGTTCATTTGAGTCAGGCAAGGCGCATGACCCAGGCATCGGATTGGCGATCGTAATGTTTGCGGTAAAGCACAGAATGTTCGCCATTAAGAATGGCGGGAACGCTGGTTTCGGCATCCCAGGCGTCTAATTGCATGCATAAGTCAGGATCGGATTTGCAAGGAATGCTTAACGTTCGCTCACCCTGTGACTCGCCATGCAGCTCGGCGTCGTCGATCTCAAACGCGCCGATTCGTACGTTAGTTTTACTCATCATTCACCCCGTTTGTCTGCTGAGTTGTGGTACGACCAGTTAGGCCGTCATTTTTCAGCGTAGACAACGGGGAGTAAATCGCCAGTCAAAAAGTGCGCTTTTTGGCGCGCGGTCACGACTTTCCAGCGAAGAGTTTGCCGTCGCGCACCAGTTCGCGGGGGTAACTGTTTTTCAACCGCGATCCCACACGCTTGGCAAGTCCTAATGGCGTTCCCTGGAACGTGACAATCACTTCATCCTGCCGCGGCGGCGCCTCGGGATAGACATCGCGTCCACGATACCACTCTTCCGCTTCCGCTAAGGTGAGCTCAAACGGCTCCTCTGGCGCGGCCAGCGCGATCGCTGCTTCATGCTGCCAGCGGTAGCCTTTGTTATGTGTTTCAGCGAGGCGGATCCCGATGCGCGAAAAACGGACGTTGCCGATTAGCGCTTCCAGCGCCTGTGGGAACAGCCAGATTTCTTTATCACGCTGCCACAGATGAAGATGCTCTCCCCAATGCAGGCCAACGGCGTTGGCGGCTGCGGTGACAGCCGCTGCCTCACGTCCTTTCATCGGCGCGAAAGGGAACTTACCCACTTTATAGCCGGGCGCAGGCAGCGGATCGATAGAGGCGGTTTTACGCAGGCGGGCAACGAAAAAACCCTCACAATCAAAAATCTGCGGGAACACGTGCAGGAAGCCTTCGTCGGTGAGCGCCTCGCGGGCCTGTGGGAACAGTGAATCCAGCGTCAGGACTTCTACCGCCTGCGGGTAGGTTTGCAGGAGCCAGTTTATCACTTCCTCGTTTTCTTCACGATTCAGCGTACAGGTGGAGTAAACGAGGGTGCCGCCAGGACGCAGAGCGTGAAAGGCGCTGTCAATGAGCTCACGTTGGGTGGCGGCAATCTCCTGATTACTTTCTGGCGACCAGTTTTTCAGCGCGTCGGGATCTTTTCGCACTACCCCTTCGCCCGAGCAGGGGGCGTCGAGCAAAATCGCGTCGAAGCACTCAGGCAGAGCGGCGCCGAAGACGCGCCCGTCGAAGTGGGTGAGGGCAACGTTCGTGATGCCGCAGCGGCTGATATTGGCGTGCAGCACTTTCACCCGACTGGCGGAGAATTCGTTAGCCAGAATCCCGCCGCGATTGCCCATGCGAGCGGCGATTTGCGTCGTTTTGGAACCCGGCGCGGCGGCGACGTCCATCACTCGCTCAGGCATGTTCCCATCGGCGAACAGCGCCGCTACCGGCAGCATCGAGCTCGCTTCCTGAATATAAAAGAGCCCGCTCAGATGCTCGGCGGTGCTGCCAAGCGGTAATACATCGTCGTCATCGCGCTCGATCCAGAAACCCTCGGCGCACCACGGAACCGGCGTTAACTGCCAGCCGTAAGGGGCGACCAGTTGCAGAAAATCAGCGACCGTAATCTTCAACGTATTGACGCGGATACTGCGACGCAGCGGACGCTGGCAGGCGGCGATAAAGTCATCGAAAGAGAGATGCGTTGGCATAGCCGCACGCATTTGAGCGAGGAAGGGTTCCGGAAGATAGACAGCGTTTTGAGCCACGAGCAGCGCACCACAAGAAAAAAGGGTGCGCAGTTTACCATAAACGCCCCGGAGCGGGACACCGGGGCGTTTATGGGACATTGGGAATTAATTAGGTAGCGCCGTTCCCCAATCGCGCCACTCTTTCGGCTCGCTTTCCAGCAGCAGGAAGTGCTTGCCATCCTGCGCTTTCGGCGCCAGCGGCGTTCCCGGCGGCGTGGCAAAGGCGATACCGCCGCGAATAAACTGGTTGAAGGTACCTGTTTTCACCACGCCGCCAATCAGGCCGAAGTCGAGGCTATAGCCGGAAGCCAACCAGAACACCGAGTTGTTGCGCACTAAGTACTGATAACGCTTACTGATACGCAGCTTAACCATTACGCGGTCGGACATTGAACCCAGGGTCAGCCCGGTCACGGTGCCCACTTCCAGGCCGCGGAACAGCACCGGCGTACCAATATCGAGCGAACCGGCTTCCGGCACTTCGACGATAATACTCAGGCCATCGATGTAACGTGAGTCGGTGATGGTGGTGTCCTGAATCTCAAAGTCGCGGCGCGGCGAACCACGGCCAGGTTCAACGTTGATATAAGACTGGAAAATCGTGTCCAGATGTTCAACGCCGGCGGCAGAGATCTGCGGCGTAATGACCGAGAAACGCGTCCCGGCACGGGCAAAGGTGCCAACATACTCCGGATAAAGTACCGCTTTGGCCTGAACTTCATTCTTTGCCGTGATCAGTTCCAGCGACTGGATCTGGCCGATGTCGATACCGAGGTAGCGAATCGGCATACCCGCCGCCATTTTACCGGCATCGAAAGCGTGCAGCGTGATCTGGCCGCCCACCGCGCGGGCAGCGGTTTCGGAGGCGTAGAGGATACGCTTATTGTTCAAGCGCGCGTTGGCGCTGCTGCCGCTGAGGTTATCGAAGCTGATGGCGCCTTTCAGCGCGCGCGCCAGCGGTGACGCCTGCACGGTTAGCCCATTACCGTCGAGTTTTACCTTTGCGCCGCCTTCGGCCCAGAAGACGCTGTTATTGGTCAACAAATGGCGATATTCCGGTTTGATATGCAGATCGATATCGAATGCGTTGCTGCGCGGCTTCACCGAGATGATCTCGCCGACGGCGAATTTGCGATACAACACTACCGAGCCTGCCTGCACATCGGGCAGCGTTTCCGCAGAAAGGCTTAGCGTGGTGGTTGGGATTTCACTAAGGCTATTTTCCTGCGCTTTTTCCAGGTTGGCATACAGCGGATAGCGGCTCTGCATTTCCCCTTTTTCGCCGGGGATGATGCGGATCCCGCCATCAACCCATTCGCTGGCGCTGGCGCCGAGTACCTGCACGCCATCCAGCCCAACTTTCACATCAAGGCGGCTGTTGACGACAAATTTGCTATCGCCGCGTACCAGATTGCGATACTCCGGCGCAATGGCGACCTGGAAAGTGACACCCTCTGCGGTTAGCTTGCGTTCCAGTACCTGGCCCACTTTCACGCCGTGCAGCATCAGCGGCTGGCCGGCGGAAACGCCATAGCTTTCCGGCGCCGATAACGTCACGGTGGCGACGTTAGGCTCATCCAGCAGCGCTTTATCGGCTGGCATAACCATAAAGTGATTGCGCGGTTCGCCGTCACCGGGTACCAGTTCGAAGGTGTTGCCGGTGAGTAGGGCGCTGACGCTTGGGTTATCCAGCGAGATTTTCGGCTTCTTCATTTGAATCAGCGTTTTATCCCGAAGCAGGGTGACCACGCTCGGGTCGACGGTCATCTCACCGCTAACTTTACCGCCGGGATTGAGATTGAGTTTGGTTAACTGACCCACTTCCAGCCCCTGGTACATCAGCGGCGTAGAGCCCGCCTTCAACCCATCGCCGTCGGGCAGCTCCAGCGTCACCAGCACGCCGCGCTGGCTGTGCGCCAGATCCTCATACAGGTTGTACTCGTCGTTTTGCGCCGCCGCTTTGGAGTCGTCTGGCGAGTCAAAGGCGATGGCGCCGTTAACTAACGCGGAGAGATTTTCCAGCTGGACTTTGGCGCCACTCAGGCTGACGTCGGCTTTAATCCCGGAGACGTTCCAGAACCGACTGCCTTTTTTAACAAGATTGGTGAAGCGACGCTCGATTAATACATCAATCGTCACCCCCTGATTGTTGGCGTTGAGCGTGTAGTCATACACCCGGCCAACCGGAATTTTACGGAAATAGACCAGCGAGCCGCTGTTCAGCGAGCCGAGATCCGGCGCCTGCAGATGAATCATTAGTTCGCCGTTGTTGATGCGGTATTTTGGCTGAGTATCCAGGGCGACGAAGTGATCTTCCGGTTCGCCTTTGCCCGGCATCATGCCGATATAGTTACCGCCGACCAGCGCATCCAGCCCGGAAACGCCGGCCAGTGAAGCTTTTGGCGTCACCAGCCAGAACTGGGTGTCTTTGCGCAGCGCGTCTTTCATATCGCTCTTCACGCTGGCGGAAACTTCGATCTTGCTGAGGTCCTTACTCAAAGAGATATCCTGTACCGTACCAACTTCTACCCCTTGATAGCGGATAGGCGTACGCCCCGGAACAATCCCGTTTGCGGACTGGAAATCGATGGTAATCGTCGTTCCCCGGCCTTCAAAGCTGGTCCAGATGAGCCATCCGGCAATCATCAGCGCGATGACCGGCAACAACCAGAATGGCGAGATACGACGTTTGGTTTTTATTTTGGCTTCAGTCGGCGAAGCGGGCGTTTCCTGACTCATGAGCGTCCCAAAGTAAGCGGCTGTCCAGCCATTCAACTGCAAGGATAGTTAAAATCACCGCGCCGCCGAAGTACACCGCCGCCGGCCCCATGGTAAAAGCCAGGAGCTGATCGCGGTTTATCAACGACATGGTTAATGAGATAACAAACAGATCCAACATCGACCAGCGGCCGATCCAGGTAATCAGCCGCAGCAGCAGGATACGCGTACGTAGCCCCTGTTCGCATTTGAATTGTATGCTGACCAGCAGGGTAAATAACACTATAACTTTGGTGAATGGTACCAAAATACTGGCGATGAACACTACGCCGGCGATAGCGATGTTGCTGTTGGCAAGTGAAATAATGCCCGAAAGAATCGTATCTTCCTGGCGCGAGCCATTGACGTAGATTATCGATATCGGCAGCAGGTTGGCCGGCAGCAGGAAAACCAGCGACGCAATCAGGGCCGCCCAGCTACGCTGCAGGCTTTGCGGCCGGCGATGATGCAGCGAAGTATGGCACCGGCGGCAGCGGCCGCGGGAGTCGCGATAACCGGTATAGTGACAGCCGGTGCAAACCTGAAGATTGGTGTCGTAGCGCATTGCCGGTCGTTCGGGATAAAAACGCTCCCACAACTCTTCAACGTTCATGTGGATGAGCGTCAGGATGCTGAGTAGGGTCAGCGCGATAAACGCGATTAGGCCGATGCCGGGCTGCAGGAAGGCATAGTCCTGGACCTTAATGGAGGCGACGCCTATACCGACCAGATAAATGTCCAGCATCACCCACTCTTTCAGTTTCCCGAGCATCAGCAGCACCGGACGCAGGTTCATCCCCAGCACGTTGCCAAGCCAAAGGTAGGCGATTGATACCACCAGCAGGACGGGCGCAACCACGGCGCAGAAGAGCACCATCGCGGCGGTAATGGGGTCGCCCTGGTTGGTCATCTGCCAGATCCCCTGCAGGACGTTAGCGTCAATGCGCACGCCGAGCAGATGCAAACGCAGCAGCGGCTCGCTCCAGGCGAACGGCATCAGCAACATCATCGTAAACGCCATACTGGCGAGCCGGGAGAGGGACCAATCGCGGCCGTCGCGTACTTTCGTGTTGCACCGCGGACACCAGGCGCATTGATTTCTTTTCACAACCGGTATGCGAAACAGCATGTCGCACTGCGTACAGCGCTGATAGTGCGCATGCGGCGTTGGCGAACTGACCGAATGAACGGTAATCTTCTTCGTCGGCGTGATTGAGGGTGTTTTTATCAGCATTTATTACGTTCGGGAATGAATGTATCCCACTATATTAACCCAGGAATGAATTCATCTTGAGCCCGAAGGCATTTAATGCTTATTTTAGTAGGCATCTGCAGATGAGATAGTAAGACAACTAAGTGATTAAAAAATGAACAAAACAGAATTCTACGCGGATCTGAACCGCGATTTCCAGGCGCTTATGGCAGGCGAAACCAGTTTTTTGGCAATGATCTCCAATACCAGCGCGTTGTTGTTTGAACGCCTGGAAGAGGTCAACTGGGCCGGTTTTTACCTGCTGGAAGGCGACACGCTGGTGCTGGGGCCGTTCCAGGGTAAGCTGGCCTGTGTACGTATTCCTGTCGGCCGCGGCGTGTGCGGTTCCGCCGTGGCGCAGAACCGCGTCCAGCGCGTGGAAGATGTCCATGCCTTTGATGGCCATATCGCCTGTGACGCCGCCAGCAATTCGGAAATCGTCTTTCCGTTGCAGGTGAATAATCAGATTATCGGCGTATTGGATATCGATAGCACGGCGTATTCCCGCTTCACCGCAGAAGACGAACAGGGGCTTGCAGAGCTGGTCTCGCGCCTTGAAACGCTGATTGCGGCGACCGATTATCAAAAAATCTTTGCCCACGTCGCAGGATAATCAACGGATAACGTAGCATTTAGCGATGACGTCATTATAATGACGCCTGTTCATGCCTGCGGCTTGTTGGCTACGTCCGTTGTAATCAGGAAATTTCATGGAAAATCAACCTAAGTTGAATAGCAGTAAAGAAGTAATCGCGTTTCTGGCCGAACGTTTTCCTCAGTGTTTCAGCGCTGAAGGCGAAGCGCGCCCCCTGAAAATCGGTATTTTTCAGGATCTTGTAGAGCGAGTTGGCGGCGAGATGAATCTCAGCAAAACCCAACTGCGCGCTGCCTTACGTCTTTATACTTCGAGCTGGCGTTATCTGTACGGCGTGAAAGCGGGAGCGATTCGCGTCGATCTCGACGGCAACCCGTGCGGCGAACTGGAAGAGCAACACGTTGCTCACGCCCGTCAGCAGCTCGAAGAAGCCAAAGCCCGCGTTCAGGCGCAGCGCGCCAGCCAGCAGGCGAAGAAGCGCGAAGCCGCTGCCGCGGCAGGCCAGCAGGAAGAAGGGGCACGCCGCGAGCGTAAACCGCGTCCTCAGCCGCAGGCTCGCCGTAAAGAAGGTAGTGAACAGCGTAAGCCGCGTCCTGCAGCTGCCAAAGCACCGCGTGAAGAGCAACGCCTTACCCCGGTGTCTGACGTCTCTGTATTGAGCGTCGGTCAGGCTCTGAAGGTGAAAGCAGGCAACAACGCAATGGACGCCACCGTTGTGGAAATCACCAAAGATGGCGTTCGTGTACAGCTGACTTCTGGTATGTCAATGATTGTACGCGCAGAACACCTGGTGTTCTGAAACGGAGGCCGGGCCAGGCATGAACAAACTTTTTAAGCTCACCGCGCTTGCGGGCCTGCTAGCAATAGCAGGCCATGCCTTCGCCGTGGACGATATCACCCGAGTCGATCAAATTCCCGTGCTGAAAGAAGAGCCGCAGCACGCGACGGTGAGTGAGCGCGTTACCTCGCGCTTTACTCGCTCCCATTATCGGCAGTTTGATCTCGACAACGCCTTTTCGGCAAAAATTTTCGACCGCTATCTGAATCTGCTGGATTACAGCCATAACGTGCTGCTGGCCAGCGACGTTTCTCAGTTTGCGGCGCAAAAAAATAAAATCGGCGACGAACTGCGCAGCGGTAAACTGGACGTTTTCTACGACCTGTATAACCTCGCGCAGAAGCGACGCTTTGAGCGTTACCAGTACGCCCTAAAGGTACTGGATCGTCCGATGAATTTTACCGGCAACGACAACTTCAATCTCGATCGCAGCAAGGCGCCGTGGCCGAAGGATGAAGCCGAGCTTAACGCGCTGTGGGACGCCAAGGTGAAGTTCGATGAACTAAGCCTGAAGCTGGCGGGTAAAGACGAGAAAGAAATTCGTGAAACCCTGACTCGTCGCTACAAGTTTGCGATTCGTCGCTTGGCCCAAACCAACAGCGAAGACGTCTTCTCGCTGGCGATGACCGCTTTCGCGCGCGAAATCGACCCGCATACCAACTATCTCTCCCCGCGTAACACCGAACAGTTCAATACTGAAATGAGCTTGTCTCTGGAAGGTATTGGCGCGGTGCTGCAAATGGACGACGACTATACGGTGATCAATTCACTGGTTGCCGGTGGTCCTGCGGCGAAGAGCAAAGCGATTAGCGTTGGCGACCGTATCGTCGGCGTCGGTCAGCCGGGTAAGAGCATGGTCGATGTCATCGGCTGGCGGCTGGACGATGTTGTCGCGCTGATCAAAGGGCCGAAGGGCAGCAAAGTTCGCCTGGAAGTTCTGCCGGCTGGCAAAGGGGCGAAAACCCGAATTGTTACTCTGACCCGCGAACGTATTCGTCTTGAAGACCGTGCGGTTAAGATGTCGGTCAAAACCGTCGGTAAAGAAAAAGTCGGCGTGCTGGATATCCCGGGCTTCTACGTTGGCCTGACCGATGACGTCAAAGTGCAACTGCAGAAGCTGGAAAAACAGAATGTCAGCAGCATCGTCATCGATCTGCGCAGTAACGGCGGTGGCGCGCTGACGGAGGCGGTTTCGCTCTCTGGTCTGTTTATCCCATCCGGCCCGGTGGTACAGGTGCGTGATAACAACGGTAAGGTTCGCGAAGATAGCGATACCGACGGTGTCGTCTACTACAAAGGTCCGCTGGTGGTCCTGGTCGATCGCTTCAGCGCCTCGGCATCGGAAATTTTTGCCGCCGCGATGCAGGACTATGGCCGTGCGCTGATCGTCGGCGAGCAGACCTTTGGTAAAGGAACCGTTCAGCAGTATCGTTCGCTAAACCGTATCTACGATCAGATGCTGCGCCCGGAATGGCCGGCGTTAGGTTCCGTACAGTACACCATCCAGAAGTTCTACCGCATTAACGGCGGCAGCACTCAGCGTAAAGGGGTTACTCCGGACATCATGATGCCAACCGGTAAAGAAGATCGCGATACCGGCGAGCAGTATGAAGATAACGCGCTGCCGTGGGATAGTATCGATCCGGCGACCTACGTGAAGTCCGGCGATATGAAACCGTTCGAACCTGAACTGCTTAAGCGCCATGAAGACCGTATCGCGAAAGATCCGGAATTCCAGTACATCATGAAGGATATTGCGCGCTTTAACGCTATGAAAGACAAGCGCAATATTGTTTCTCTGAACTACGCGCAGCGTGAGAAAGAGAATGAAGAAGATGATGCGATTCGTCTGGCGCGAGTGAACGATCGCCTGAAACGCGAAGGCAAGCCGCTGCTCAAAAAGATTGACGATCTGCCGAAGGATTATCAGGAACCGGATCCGTATCTTGATGAGACCGTGCATATCGCCATTGACCTGGCGCAACAGGAAAAAGCTCAGCCTCCGGTAGAGCCGCCGGTTAGCAAATAACTCCTCAACGGGCACAAGTGATTGTGCCCGTTTCTTTTTCTCTCTTCATCTGCCCGTCGACTTTATTCAACAAAAATGTCAACACTCTCTCAGGGTGTCAGCGATATGCTACAAAATGTAAAGTTGTGTCTTTCTCGTGACTTAGCCGGGTCTGATAGTTGAAAATTAGCATCTGACCCATACGATATGGGGTATCGCATAGTGCGTTTTGTTAAATCGAGGTAAAAAGAATATTATGATGCGAATCGCGCTTTTCCTGCTGACTAACCTGGCGGTCATGGTGGTATTTGGCCTGGTGCTTAGCCTGACGGGGATCCAGTCGAGCAGCATGACCGGCCTGCTGATCATGGCGCTACTGTTTGGTTTTGGCGGCTCGATCGTTTCGCTGCTGATGTCGAAATGGATGGCGCTGAAGTCGGTTGGTGGGGAAGTTATCGAGCAGCCGCGTAACGAAACTGAGCTTTGGCTGATGAACACCGTCGCGCAGCAGGCGCAGCAGGCGGGCATCGGCATGCCGCAGGTGGCGATTTATCACGCCCCGGACATTAACGCCTTCGCCACCGGCGCGCGCCGCGACGCTTCTCTGGTCGCCGTGAGCACCGGCTTGCTGCAGAATATGAGCCGTGATGAAGCGGAAGCCGTTATCGCTCACGAAATCAGCCATATTGCCAATGGCGACATGGTCACCATGACGCTGATTCAGGGGGTAGTGAACACCTTCGTTATCTTTATCTCCCGCGTTATCGCGCAGATTGCGGCTGGTTTCCTCGGCGGTAATCGTGAAGATGAAGGCGAAAGCAGCAACGGTAACCCGCTTATCTACTTTGCGGTCGCTACCGTACTGGAGCTGGTGTTTGGTATTCTCGCCAGCATCATTACCATGTGGTTCTCGCGCTACCGTGAATTCCACGCCGATGCTGGTTCCGCCAAACTGGTCGGCCGTGAGAAGATGATTGCTGCGTTGCAGCGCTTGAAAACCAGCTATGAACCGCAGGAAGCGAGCAGCATGATGGCGTTCTGTATCAACGGTAAAGCGAAGTCGATGAGCGAACTGTTCATGACCCACCCGCCGTTGGATAAACGCATTGAAGCGCTGCGCAGCGGGGAATACCTGAAATAATCTGGCGTGCAGACGTTGAAAATAAAAATCCGCAGCTTTCGGGCTGCGGATTTTTTTTGGCTGTGCGTTATCAGGCGGCGCGCGGTTGAGTTACGCGTAGCCCGCTGATGGCGGCGGCAACCACCGCCAGGGCGCCTGCCAGCAGAAGCGCGGTATGGGTGCCGCTATCGCCCGCCAGGTTAAACAGCAGGGCGACCAGCGCGGCGCCGCTACTTTGTCCCAGTAAGCGTGCGGTACCTAACATGCCGCTGGCGCCGCCGCTGCGATGGCCTGGCGCGGAGGAGACAATAGTATGGTTGTTTGGCGACTGAAACAGCCCGAAGCCCGCGCCGCACAGCGCCATCCGCCAGATAATATCGAGGTCGGAAGGGGAAGAGGGTAATAGCGCAAGGCCAAACAGGCCGCAGGCCATGATCAGCAACCCCATTGCCCCCAGTAGCCCGGCATGAACTTTCTCTATCAGGTAACCCGCCAGAGGGGCCATCACCATGGTCGCCAATGGCCACGGCGTTAACAGCAGCCCGGTCTCTACTTCACTGCGTCCGATAACGGTTTGCAGGAAAAAGGGCAGGGATACCATCGCCAGCATCTGGGCGCAAAATGAACAGATCGAGGTGCAGATAGAGAGCGAAAAGATCGGAATTCGCAGTAAATCAACGGGTAGCAGTGGTACCGGCATGCGCAACTGCCGTCGCACAAAGAAGAAGCCGATAATCAGCATGGCGATGACTTCCGCGAGCACCAGATAACCGGATTGCCCCTGGGCAAAGCCGCCGAGCGCCGTGATGAGCAGCCCGAAGGTGAGAGCGTTCATGATCGCGCTCGGCAGATCGAAACGGGTAATTTTGCTGGCGGCGCTGTTGGGCGGCAAAAAACGCATAGCGAGGAAAATAGAAATAATCCCCAGCGGTACGTTGATTAAAAACAGCCATTGCCAGGAGGCGAGCGAAAGAATAGCGGCGGCAATGGTTGGCCCCGCGGCGGAGGATACGGCGACAACGAAAGAGTTGATGCCCATTCCGCGTCCTAGCTGCCTTTTAGGATAGATAAGGCGAATCAGCGCCGTGTTGACACTCATCAGCGCCGCGCCGCCTAAACCTTGAGCCACTCGCGCCAGCGTCAACATCTCAAGGCTTCGGGAAAGTGCGCAAATCAACGAGGTGATAGTAAATACCACCAGACCGATTTTATAGATGCGCCGATAGCCAACCATATCGCCAAGAAACGATAGCGGTAGGAGGGCGATGACAATAGCGATTTGATAAGCGTTGACTATCCAGATTGACGATGCCGGCGAAGCATTGAGGTCGGTGGCAATCGTCGGCAGGGCGACGTTGGCGATAGCGCCATCAAGTACGGCCATCGTCAAGCCTAAAACAATCGTCAGAATGGCGCCGTAGCGCTGCGGCGCCGGCAGGCCATCCAAAAATTTTTTATCCATGTGAAGTTTAAGTCTTAGAGGAAACTATTTTCTGATTAATGATTTTAGCATTGATTATTCAACCATAAGTCGCAGATTTGTAACCAACTCGCAGAACAACGATTGCGACGGTCATAATGTGAATTTATAATAAAAAACAGTTCTGAATTTTATAAAACAGTTACGATGAGGTGAACAATGGCAGCTGCTGATATGGATAAACAGCCAGATTCTGTCTCTTCAGTATTAAAAGTTTTTGGCATCCTGCAGGCTTTGGGCGAAGAGCGTGAGATTGGTATCACCGAATTGTCACAGCGTGTGATGATGTCTAAAAGCACGGTGTATCGTTTTTTACAGACTATGAAGTCGCTGGGCTATGTCGCACAGGAAGGCGAGTCTGAGAAATATTCTTTAACGTTGAAGTTGTTCGAGCTTGGCGCGCGGGCATTGCAGAACGTTGATCTGATCCGCAGCGCTGATATCCAGATGCGCGAAATTTCGCGTCTGACTAAAGAGACGATTCACCTCGGCGCGCTAGATGAAGACAGCATCGTTTATATCCACAAAATTGATTCCATGTATAACCTGCGGATGTATTCGCGTATCGGTCGTCGTAATCCGCTGTATAGCACCGCCATTGGTAAAGTGCTGCTGGCGTGGCGCGAGCGGGCGGAAGTCGAGCAAATCATGGAGGGCGTGGAGTACAAACGTAGCACCGAGCGAACCATTACCGATACCAGCGAGCTGTTGAAAGTGCTGGACCAGGTGCGCGAGCAGGGCTATGGCGAAGACAATGAGGAGCAGGAAGAAGGATTACGCTGTATTGCGGTGCCGGTCTTCGATCGCTTTGGCGTGGTGATTGCCGGCTTGAGTATTTCCTTCCCGACGCTGCGCTTCTCTGAAGAACGTTTGCACGAGTATGTGGCGATGCTGCATGCCGCCGCGCGTAAGATTTCCGAGCAGATGGGTTATAACAATTATCCGTTCTGATAGTCAGCGGGAGCTACAGCGCGATGCTGTAGCTCCACTGGTATTAACCCTGATCGATAACCTTCACGCTTTTGCGCAGAATCGGGCAGTTGGTAATGCCGATAATACCGCTATCAGAGTGAACATATTGTGCGGTGGTGATGCCTTGCGCCGTCAGGTATTTGCACTGTAGTCCCAGCCCGCCAGCATTCTGATTGCTGCCAATTAATACGCCATAACCGCTTAATAATACGCCAATCCAGACGATCGCCAGTATGACAATAGAGCGAATGATCAATCGCATTGTTGCCTCGTTATTTGTATGATCCTGACGTTTATTCTGGCACGAACATTATTTGATACAAGTCTATGATTCCTAAACTCGCCTTTCGTATTACAGTTAGCCGCGGTTTAAGAAGGCCGTGTTATCCTGGCAACATCTGATTATGGTACGGAGAGTGGAGTGAAAAAATTACGCTGGGTTTTGCTGATTGTTGTCATAGCGGGCTGTTTACTGCTGTGGACTCAGATGCTTAACGTAATGTGCGATCAGGATGTGCAATTTTTCAGCGGTATTTGCGCTATTAACAAGTTCATCCCCTGGTAAGACATTTTTGTGCCGACGGATTTTCTTCTGCCGCGCGGGTGGTAGAATGAACGCCTTCTCTTTGAGGTGGTGAAATGAGTGAGTTATTGAATCCTGGGATTGTAAGTCTGGCGTCTCTGGCGCTTTCCGTTGTACTGCTGCTGGTGGGGTTGCTGCTGTGGTTCTTTGTGAATCGCGCCAGTTCACGTAGCAATGAGCAAATCGAACTGCTGCAGTCGCTGTTGGATCAACAAAAGCGGCAGAATGCGCTGCTGCGCCGTCTCTGTGAAGCCAATGAGCCGGAGAAAGCAGAGGTTGCTGAACCTTCAGCGGCTGAGAAGGAGAAAAACGACGACGATTTCATTCGTCTCGTTGCCGAACGTTAAGTTGATGAACAGGTGTGCACATCATGTGCGCGCCTGTGAGTGTCATAAAATTTAGCTATAACTTATTCTTATATAATCCCTTATTCCGCCTCAAACTGTTTCCGTTTAATGGATTAAACATCCATGCTCTATTTCACATATTGAATAATCTTTTGAGCTAATCAAAAAAAGTAATAACGAAACGTTTCTATTGCTTGCTGGCAATACGTTGTCATTAATGTTTCATTATTAACGTCTATTTTAGCGAATATTTGTGTGGTAACGAGTTAGCGGTTTAATTAACTCTACTACTGGCATAGTTCAGGCGATTTCCTCTTGTTCTTCAGCGCCATTTTCGCATCATTATGCACAATACGCCGCTGCGCCCCCTTAAATATGGCAGTTCGTATACGTACGTACCTGGACGAACAGAAGTTGTTGAGCTATGGTAAAAAAGTTGCATTTATCAGGCATACGTTATTGTTTGTTTGGTAACAATGCAAAGATAAGCCAGGCGCGGCAAAGACGCATAAATGTGCAGGCGATCAAATGATTTCCTGATAATTTGTGCGAACGATCGTGACACGTTTAAAAATGGCTTGCCATTATTTACGTTGTGTGTGATAACACGTTTCGGGTTAAACGAGGTACAGTTCTGTTTATGTGTGGCATTTTCAGTAAAGAAGTCCTGAGTAAACACGTTGTCGTTGAATACCGCTTCTCTGCCGAACCTTATATTAGTGCCTCATGCAGTTATGTGTCAGTTTTATCTATGTAAGCACCTGCGGGTGAAGAAAACAGTTTAAGGAATTTTGCAAATGGCAAAGATTAAAGGTCAAGTTAAGTGGTTCAACGAGTCTAAAGGTTTTGGCTTCATTACTCCGGCTGATGGCAGCAAAGACGTGTTCGTACACTTCTCTGCAATCCAGGGTAACGGCTTCAAAACTCTGGCTGAAGGCCAGAACGTTGAGTTCGAAATTCAGGACGGCCAGAAAGGTCCGGCTGCAGTTAACGTAACTGCTATCTGATTCAAGACCACTCATCTTGTAAGAAAGCCTCGCTACTGCGGGGCTTTTTAGCATCTGTTGCAAAGTATTTCCAATATTTCCCCTCCGACGCGCTTTGTTGCAAAACATCACCCTTATTAGCACTGTTTAGCAGTCTGTTTTGCCAATTTTCTGTTAAATCAGGTGGTTGCAAAATAATGCTGGAGCTACGGTGCAAAAGAATAAAAGTAAGTCCGCCACAAATTTTCTCCCTATCCGTTTTGGGTTGCTGTGTGTGGCGATTTTGGGATGTCTTGGATTTCTGCTGGCGAGGGTAGGTTGGCTGCAAATCGTCTCTCCGGATAATCTGGTTAAACAAGAGGATATGCGTTCGCTGCGCGAAGAACCCATTGCCGTAATGCGCGGAACTATCAGCGATCGTGAAGGACGCCCGCTGGCGGTGAGCGTGCCGGTAAGCGCAATCTGGATAGATCCACAGACCATGCTGGAGAAGGGCGGCGTCGGCTATGGCCCGCGCTGGCAGGCTATGGCGGAAGCATTGCATCTCGATCTTATTGAGCTCTCTCATCGGGTGCAGTCGCATCCCCATGCCCGATTCCTCTATCTGGCGCGCCAGGTTAATCCGGAACAGGCCGACTGGATCGATAAATTGCATCTCCCGGGCGTTTATTTGCGCGATGAGTCCCGCCGTTTTTATCCGGCCGGACACGTCGCCGCCAACCTGCTGGGCTTTACCAACGTAGATAATCAGGGGATTGAGGGAGTTGAGAAAAGTTTTAACAAACAGCTCATGGGCACGCCTGGGCGTCGGCTGGTGCGCAAAGACCGCCACGGTCATGTGATAGAAAATATTACCGAGCAGGCCCCCGTTCCGGCACATAACCTGCAACTTAGTATCGACGAGCGGCTGCAAACGGTCACGGAGGATGCGCTGGATAATGCCGTGCGTTGGAATAAGGCGGAATCAGGCGCGGCGGTGTTGATCAAGATTGATACCGGCGAAATCCTGTCGATGGCCAGCTACCCGGATTTTAACCCTAATAACCGCGACAGCGCCCAGCTCGATGATTTTCGAAATCGCGCTATCAGCGATACCTTTGAGCCGGGTTCAACGGTCAAACCGCTGGTGATTATGACCGCGTTACAGCAGGGTATCGTGCAGCCGGATAGCGTCGTCGATACCCATCCCTTTACGCTTGATGGTCATCGCATCCGCGACGTGGGTTATTATCCCGAGCTGACGCTTACCGGTATCCTGCAAAAATCGAGTGATACAGGAGTTTCGCACCTCTCACTGGCAATGCCGGTGCAACACTTGATCGACACTTATAAGGCCTTTGGCTTTGGCGACCCGACCGGGCTTGGCTTGACCGGCGAAAGCTCCGGGTTAATGCCGCATCGCCGTTATTGGGGCGAGCTGGATCGCGCCACCTTCGCTTTTGGCTATGGACTGATGGTAACTCCGCTGCAGCTGGCGCATGTCTATGCAACGATCGGCGGTTACGGTATTGAGCGCCCGCTGTCGATAACCCGTATCGACCCGCCTGTCATCGGTACGCGAGTCATGCCGCAAGAGATCGTGCATGAAGTTGAACATATGATGGAGAGCGTGGCGCTGCCGGGCGGCGGCGGTACAAAAGCGGCGGTACGTGATTATCGGATAGCGGTGAAAACCGGCACGGCGAAGAAAATTGGCCCTGACGGAAAATATATCGATAAATATGTTGCCTACACCGCCGGCGTGGCGCCGGCCAGTCAGCCGAAGTTTGCGCTGGTGGTGGTGATAAACGACCCCAGCAACGGTAAATACTACGGTGGGGCGGTATCCGCGCCGGTGTTCAGCCAGATCATGGGCGATGTGTTACGTCTGGAAAACGTGATGCCAGACGGTATGCCGCAAGGCTCTGAGAATCTTATCGTCATGCATAACCGCGAGGATCTGGCTCCCGCGTTGTAACAGTGGTCTGCGAGGGCGAATAGCGCTACACTTTCGCCCTTTCAGCGCCACCGGAGTTATCATGTCTTATACCTGCCCACTATGCCACGCGCCGCTTAGCCGCAGCGCAAATAGCTATATTTGCCCGCAGCGGCACCAGTTCGATCTGGCAAAGGAAGGGTATGTCAATTTACTGCCGGTGCAGTTCAAACGTTCACGTGACCCGGGCGATAGCGCTGAGATGATGCAGGCGCGTCGCGCCTTCCTTGATGGCGGATATTATCAACCCTTGCGCGAGGCGATTTGCGGCTATCTGCGGACTTTCGCGCCGGGCGAGCTGCTGGATATCGGCTGCGGCGAGGGATACTACACGCATGCTTTCGCCGCCATTGCCGCACGCAGTTTCGGCCTCGACGTCTCAAAGTCGGCGATCCGCGCCGCCGCTAAACGTTACCCGCAGGTCGAATTCTGCGTGGCTTCCAGCCAACGGTTGCCGTTTGCCGATCGCTCTCTGGATGCCGTCGTGCGTATTTATGCGCCCTGTAACGCGGACGAATTAGCGCGTGTAGTGAAAGCTGGCGGTTGGGTGATTACCGCTACGCCGGGGCCGCGCCATTTGATGGAGCTGAAAGGGCTGATCTACGATGAAGTTCGTCTGCATGAACAGAACCGGGAAGCGATGCCGGGCTTTACGTTGCGTCATGAGCAGCAGTTAGCGTATCCGATGCAGTTGAGCGGCGCGCAGGCGGAAGCATTGCTGCAGATGACGCCGTTTGCCTGGCGAGCGAAACCGGAAGTCCGTGAGTCACTGCGCGAGCAGGAAACTTTTGGCTGCCAGACCGATTTCATGATCCACTGCTTGCAGCGCGAAGCGTAAGCGCTAAGGGGCGAAATGGCTCCACAGAATCTGTGCGCCGATACCGATTAGCACAATACCGCCGAGAATTTCGGCCCGTTTGCCGAGCAGCGGGCCGATAAAGCGGCCAACCATAATTCCCAGCGTCGACATGGTAAAGGTGGCGCAGCCGATAGCCAGCGCGGTGGCGATAATATTGACCTGCAGGAAAGCAAGACCCACGCCGACCGCCATTGCATCAAGACTGGTAGCGAATGCGGTGGTCACCAGCAGCCAAAAGCCGTGGCGGCGCGGCGCTTCACACTCCTCGTCATCACCGCCGCGAAAACCTTCAATGACCATTCGCCCGCCGAGAAACACCAGCAGTACGAACGCGATCCAGTGATTCCACTCCAGCACAAACTGGCTCGCCAACATGCCCAGGCCCCAGCCGACCAGCGGCGTCAGGGTTTCGATCGCGCCGAATATAAGACCGGTACGCAGCGCTTCGGAGAACTTAGGTTTATGCAGGGTGGCGCCTTTACCGATAGAAGCGGCAAACGCGTCCATCGACATGCCGAAGGCAAGAAGAATAGTGGCAGATATGTTCATGAGCGTGTCCTGACCGGGGAATATCCATATGACACATCGCTGCCCCCAGTAAACATACGCGGAGCTTGAGCATAACGTACAGCAGTGATGTATCTATGGTCTCGCCTGATTGAACGACCGCTCAACCCGTACGTGCCACGTTTTGCAACGAGTATGTTGACACGTACATTTTCCACCTGCGGAAAATCGGCTACTCCCCAACGACGGGCGCAACCTTAACATATTTTTAGAAGATAAAACAATCACAGAAAAATAATATTAGCAACAATAAATGATAACGATTTTCATTTAAAATATTAAGTGAAGGATTGGTTAAATAATATAACGAGGATAGGTGAGTAAATATAGCCATGGCTATATATTCCGGCATCAATGAATGGCGAAAATATAGCGCAGGCTATATCTGTAACTTATTGACTGGTAACAAGTAGTTTGTATATTTTTTCCAGGTCGTCGATATTTCGTACGCGAATAAGCAGGCGCCGCTGCTCTAATTGCATCACCAGTACGCCGTCTTCCGACAAATTCATCGCTTTAATGCGTGGATATTCAATCCACACGTTGGCAAAGAAAAAGCCGTTCTTTTTGAACAAAATTCGCGGCGTACGGATCCAGAACAGATATAGCCCCATTAATGCCAGCGCAGATAATAACCAGGTGGTGATTATTTCACCGTGGCTGGCGATATTGTTGTAGATGAGAATTGCCGTCAGGCCGACGAAAATCATCCCGTCGACCCGTCCACGACGCAGCAGGGGGATTGATAGCAGGGTGGGGCCATGGCGGCGAGGCATGATGAATTGGTCGTAGATAGCGAAAGCCACCAGGGCGACGATAAACAGAATGAGCACCAGCTCCGTGATTGCCATTGATCCTCCAGGCTGCGTGGGCCTTCGCACAGGCGCACGTTTTAACGCTAAAAAAAAGCCGGGGACAAAGCTGTCCCCGGCCTACAACGTGACGATTATTGGCCCAGCAGGCCGACCGCGTAGCCGGCGATACCGATGACGAAGAAGCCAACGATGATCCACAGCGGGTTGACTTTCTTACGCAGCAGCCACATACAGGCGAAGGTCAGCAGCAGTGGCACCAGTCCCGGCATCAGCTGGTCAAGGATGGTCTGCACGGTGGTCACACGAGTCTGACCATCCTGACCGGTGATAGTGGAAACCACCAGCGGGATATTAACGTGCGTCCATTTGTTGACCAGAGCTCCCATGACAAACAGGCCGAGGATTGACGCCCCCTCAGTCAGTTTCTGCAGGAAGCCGCCGCCCATATCCTTAACGATGTCCACGCCTTTACGATAGCCATATGCTACGCCGTAGTAGCGGGTCAGCAGACGCACGGCATTGAACAGGATAAAGAATAACAGCGGACCGAGCAGGCTACCGCTCATCGCGATACCGGCGCCGAGCGCGGCGAATACAGGGCGTACGGTACCCCAGAAGATCGGGTCGCCGACGCCTGCCAGCGGCCCCATCAGGCCAACTTTGATACCGTTGATTGCGCCATCGTCGATTTCCGCGCCGTTAGCACGCTGCTCTTCCATCGCCAGGGTTACGCCGAGTACCGGCGCCGCGACGTACGGATGGGTGTTGAAGAACTCAAGGTGACGCTTAATAGCCTGCTTACGCGCATCGTTGTTCTCAGGGTACAGGCGACGGATTGCCGGAACCATAGAGAAGCAGAAGCCCAGCGCCTGCATACGTTCGAAGTTCCATGAACCCTGGAACAGGTTAGAACGAATGAACACGCCACGAATATCACTCTGAGTGAGTTTTTTCTCGGTGGTATTTTTAGTCATATCAACCATTTCGCTCACCTGTTAGTCCAGTTCGTTATCGAGATCGTTGTTACCAGCCGCCTGAGCCGGGGCACCCGCTACGCGGTTATATTTCGGGCTCAGCTGAATGTAGAGAATGGCCATGACGGCACCAATCACCCCCAGCGCAACCAGGTTGAAATTGGTGAAGGCCGCGGTG
This sequence comes from Klebsiella sp. 141153, assembly GCF_032601995.1. Lineage (NCBI taxonomy): Bacteria > Pseudomonadati > Pseudomonadota > Gammaproteobacteria > Enterobacterales > Enterobacteriaceae > Klebsiella > Klebsiella sp. 141153. The sequence continues at coordinate 226,438 of NZ_JAQIRJ010000006.1, forward strand.
ACGAAACCGAGGTAGAAGAACGGCATCAGGTAGCCCGCGCGCATCATGTTGATGACCATCGCGTAACCGACGACGACGATCATACCGCCCGCGATGTTCAGACCACCAGTTACCACTTCCGGAATAGCGTTCAGCAGACCCTGAACTTCGCTGGTGCCGACAGAGATGGCTACGATAACCGCCGGGATGGCGATACGCATCGCCTGCAGGAACAGCGAGGAAACGTGCAGCCAGGAGATGGCCGTCAGGTTACCGTTTTCAGCGGCTTTATCCGCCGCGTGCTGGAAGGCAACGGTGATGGTACGCACGATAATGGTCAGAACCTGGCCTGCCGCCGCCAGGGGGATAGCCAGCGCGATACCGGCGCCGATGCTTTGGTGGCCGGCGATAACCAGTACGGTAGAAATAATGGACGCCAGCGCGGCATCAGGCGCAACCGCCGCACCGATGTTCATCCAGCCCAGGGCGATCATTTCCAGCGTACCGCCGATGATGATACCGGTTTTCATGTCGCCGAGAACGGCGCCAATTAAGGTACAGGCGACCAGAGGACGGTGGAACTGAAATTCATCAAGTACCGACTCCATACCCGCAATACACGCGACGATGAACACCAGCACAATCTGAAGAAGGGTAATCTCCATTGTACTTCTCCTGTTGATTAAGTCTTAAAGTGAAAATTGGCTCGCGAGCGCCGGGTTATTTATCCACCTTGGCGATCAAATCCATCATTTTCAGTTTCTGGTCGGTGGAAACTTTGCGCGCTTCCAGTTCAATACCGCGGGCATTCAGTTTTTTGAATGCTTCGATATCGGTTTCATCGACCGAAATCGCGTTATTCACCTGCGTTTTACCCTGACGGAAAGCCATACCGCCGATGTTGACGCTGGTAATTTTCACGCCGCCTTCAACAATACGTTCAACGTCCGTTGGGTTGGTAAATAACAGCATGACGCGTTCGCCGGCGTATTTCGGGTTGTTGTAAACGCGAATCATCTTCGCGACATCAACAACGTGAGCGGTCACGCCCGGAGGAGCCACCTGGGTCAGCAGCGTTTTACGCACCGTATCGGCGGCGACTTCATCGCTGACCACGATAATGCGGGTGACGTTGGTCTCTTTGGTCCAGCGGGTCGCAACCTGGCCGTGGATAAGACGGTCATCGATACGCGCCAGGCCAATCACCATGTAATCATTTGGACCCATCGGTTTAGCGGGTGTCGCCGCTTTTGGCGCGGCCGCCTGCACCGGTGCCGCTTTTTCAACCGGTTTGGCTTTCAGCGCTTTCACGCCTTCGCTACCGGTTTCCACCGCCAGCGCCACCAGCTCATCAAACGACGGATCGTCGTCGCGGGCCATGAAGGTTTCGACCAGCATCGGGACGTTGACGCCAGCGATCACTTCATAGTTTTCTTTATCAACAACAATGCGGCTTGCCGCGTTGAATGGACTACCGCCCCACGTATCGACGAGGAACAGCACGCCTTTTGTGGTATCCAGTTTTGCCAGCTGTGCATTGTACTTTTCGATCAGCGTTTCGGCGTTTTCACCGGGAACGAAATCGATCCAGCCAACGTTTTCCTGCTCGCCCAACAGCATTTCTGCGGTTTTCAGCAGTTGTTCTGCAGCCCAACCATGTGTGCCTATTACAATAGCAATCGTCACTTGCTACCTCCGTTATTATGGTGAATGCATCATCTGGTCTGATACATCCTGAATCACTCTTGTGGAAAAATCGATTCAGTAAGGGTGTAAGATCTAATTTAATTACTACAGCGAATTATTTTAGATAGTGAAAAAATAATTAATGTGATGGAGCTCCGTAAATTACGCTTCGATAATCAATAATTTCGCAGCGCAAAAAATAGCCTTAGCTATTGCAAAGACAGGTAAATTTTTGCCAATTCTGCGCTATATTTTGCTATGTTTAGCTTCCGTTTAATTACTCAGGAGTATAGGGCATAGCCCGCCGTATGGACCGTCATCGACGTCTTTTCACCCTCAGGCACTCGTCTGCCGCCTCTACCTCATACGCTTTTTTACCAGCAACTATTGTTTCGCCGGTGCATGACATCGCGATGACTACCGCTGTCGTTAACGGGAGCCGCTCATGGAATTCTTAATGGATCCCACCATTTGGGCTGGCCTGCTGACGCTGGTGGTCCTCGAAATTGTTCTGGGTATCGATAACCTGGTCTTTATCGCCATCCTTGCCGATAAACTACCGCCAAAACAGCGTGATAAGGCACGTATCATCGGCCTGTCGCTGGCGCTGATTATGCGTCTGGGGTTGCTCTCGGTTATCTCGTGGATGGTCACCTTGACCAAGCCTTTGATAAGCATAGGCGATTTTTCGTTCTCCGGGCGCGATCTGATCATGCTGGTCGGCGGTATCTTCCTGCTATTCAAGGCGACGACAGAGTTGCATGAACGACTGGAGAACCGCCAGCATGATGCCGGCCACGGCAAAGGCTATGCCAGCTTCTGGGTGGTAGTGCTACAAATTGTGGTGCTGGATGCCGTCTTCTCGCTTGATGCGGTGATTACCGCCGTCGGCATGGTGAACCATTTGCCGGTGATGATGGCTGCGGTTGTCATCGCGATGATCCTGATGCTGTTGGCTTCGAAGCCGTTAACCCGCTTCGTGAACCAGCACCCGACGGTTGTCGTGCTGTGTCTGAGCTTCCTGCTGATGATCGGTCTGAGTCTGGTGGCAGAAGGCTTTGGCTTCCATATTCCTAAGGGCTATTTGTACGCGGCGATTGGCTTCTCGATAACCATTGAGTTCTTTAACCAGGTGGCGCGGCGTAACTTTATCCGCCACCAGTCGACGTTGCCGCTGCGCGCGCGTACCGCTGATGCGATTCTGCGCCTGATGGGCGGTCGCAAACAGGCGGCCGTCGCGCACGATAGCGATAGCCCGGCGGCAGTGCCGGTGCCGGAAGGCGCGTTTGCTGAAGAAGAACGCTATATGATTAACGGCGTGCTGACCCTGGCGCAGCGTTCATTGCGCAGCATCATGACCCCGCGAGGCGAAATTAGCTGGGTGGATGCTGAGCAGAGCGAAGAAGAAATTCGTCGCCAGCTGCTTTCGTCTCCGCACAGCATGTTCCCGGTTTGCCGCGGTGAGCTTGATGAAATCATCGGTATTGTACGCGCCAAAGAGATGCTGGTGGCGCTGGAAGCGGGCGAGAACGTTGCCGCAATGGCTTCCGCTTCTCCGGCGATTGTGGTGCCGGAAACGCTGGACCCGATCAACCTGCTGGGCGTGCTGCGCCGGGCGCGCGGTAGCTTTGTCATCGTCACCAACGAATTTGGTGTGGTGCAGGGGCTGGTGACGCCGCTGGACGTCCTGGAAGCGATTGCCGGTGAGTTCCCGGATGCGGATGAAACGCCGGAAATTGTGCTGGATGGCGAGGGGTGGTTAATCAAAGGCTCAACCGACCTCCACGCGCTGCAGCAGGCGCTGGGGCTGGACGACCTGGTCAACGAAGACGATGATATCGCTACCGTTGCCGGGCTGGTTATCTCCGCGAACGGCCATATCCCGCGGGTAGGCGATGTTGTGGAACTGCCGCCGCTGCAGTTTACCATTGTTGAAGCGAACGATTACCGCGTCGATCTGGTACGGGTTATTAAAACCGTACACGATAACGACGAAGAAGAGTAATGTCGAACCCGCCGGGCTAAACTTGCCCGGCGGGTTGTTTTTTATCCCCAGTCGCCGCCAGACGGTGCTTCTCCTCCGCCAGCCAGCGCGGAAAATCCTCTACCGGTAACGGGCGGGCATAATAATATCCCTGTAGTAAATCCACGCCGTGGCTGCGCATGTAAATCTTCTGTTCCTGAGTTTCGACCCCTTCGGCAATGGTGACGATTTTGAGCCGGTGCGCCAGGGCGATAATCATATCGGTCACCGTCGCGTTGACGCCATCAATGCCAATGGCGCCGGTATAAGACTTATCAATCTTCAGTACATCCGGGCGGAGTTTTTCCAGCCAGGACAAAGAACTGTTGCCGGTGCCGAAGTCATCAATGGCCAGCTGGACGCCTTTAAAATGCAGGTGCTCCGCCATGTGGTGATCGCCCTCACGCAGGACATCGCGTTCAGTCAGCTCGACCACCAGCTGCTGTACCGGATTAGCGCTGAACCAATAGGTGTGCAGATCGCGCAGCAGTTCGCCATTACTGAAATGACGCGCCGCCACGTTAATACCAATATGAAAATTGGCATCCTGCGGGAAATAATGTAGCCGGCGGGCGGTTTCGGCGATGACGTAGCGGGTCAGGGGGACTATCAGGTTGTAGCCTTCAGCAATAGGAATAAAAACATCCGGTGAGATATTGCCGCGGCGCGGATTGTTCCAGCGCAGCAAAATTTCCACGCCGCAGCACTGCTGGGTGCGTAAATCCTGCAGCGGCTGGCACCATACCTCGAACTCGTGGGCGGCGATACCCAGGGTTATTTCGCGCGAAAAAGTCATTCGTCCTGCGGTCGTCAGCCAGGCGATACCGGTCATCAACAGGCTGAACATCAGCGCCAGCGGTAATTCAGCGGGCAGCTCTTCTAAGGCCACCGCGGAGGCTCCCGGGCCGCTGATGTTGATGGTATAGGGGAACTGGCTGGAACTTTGCCGGTAAATTATCGGCAGACCCGGCAACTGATGACTTTCGACGACGCCGACATCGCTGAGAAAGCTCTTGTTGCCTACAGTGAGGCTGATGTCGCTTATGAGCGATGATTTTTCTTTGAGAATCAATTCGCCAAGCAGCTCGATATTAATAATTAACAACGCGCCGTCGGCGCCGCTCACGGAGGAGGGATACCACTGGATCAGTACCGGCGTGCCTTTGAGCAGTGAGTTGTCGGTTGAAAAGGCCAGCAGCGGCTTTACCGTCGGCAGTGTGGGCTGTAGCTGATGAATGGCCACATGGCGCGGGCCAAAAATGCTGGAGCAGTAGGCCATCCCGGACTGAACAAGGATGATTGAGCGCACGGTCTGTAGCGTGGCTGCGGTTTTACGCAGTTCAAGATGTACATCCTGACAGGGTTTGCCGACCATACTTAGCAGGGTAGCGTGTTTTGCCGCCAGCGGTTGCAGGATATTGTCCATCGCGATCACCATATTGCGGGTCACCGTCTGGATACGCTGCTGATTTTGGCTACGCTGTGAAATAAATCGGATTGTCAGGGTGACGGCAAGCGTCAGAAATGCAACGGCCAGGCACACCAGAATGCGCTTGCGGCGATATGTCGAAATGACCTTCTGTGCATTTTGCATGCGCGGCGCCCTGTCGGCTAAATAGAGGAATAAGAGTAACAGCCGGCTTAAAGCAAGTGTAGTGGGTAAGATAAGTTGGTGGGAGAAAAAGAAAAATGCGCCCGGAAAGGGCGCATTTCACAGACGCGTTTTAGTCACACTGCACTTTGATCGCCAGGCCGCCGCGAGAGGTTTCGCGATATTTGGCGTTCATGTCTTTACCCGTTTCGTACATGGTCTCGATAACTTTATCGAGAGAGACGCGCGGTTCGCTGGTGCGGCGCATCGCCATACGCGCGGCGTTAATCGCCTTCACGGAGGCGATAGCGTTACGCTCGATGCACGGCACCTGAACCTGTCCGGCGACCGGGTCGCAGGTCAGGCCGAGGTTATGTTCCATGCCGATCTCCGCCGCCACGCAAACCTGCTCCGGGCTGGCGCCGAGCAGTTCAGCCAGGCCCGCCGCCGCCATTGAACAGGCGACGCCGACTTCGCCCTGACAGCCGACTTCAGCGCCTGAAATGGACGCGTTCATCTTATACAGCGCGCCAATCGCGCCGGACGCCATAAAGTAGCGAATATAGATATCCGGGCTGACGGACTCGATAAAGTGATCGTAATAGGCGAGCACCGCCGGAACGATACCACAGGCGCCGTTGGTCGGCGCGGTAACGACGCGGCCGCCGGCGGCGTTCTCTTCGTTGACCGCCAGCGCGAACATGTTCACCCAGTCGACAACGTTCATCGGATCGTTAGACAGTTTATCGCTGGCGACCAGCAGGCGACGCAGCGCCGAAGCACGACGCGGCACGCGCAGCGGCCCCGGCAGCACGCCTTCGGTGTTCATGCCGCGATCGATACAGGCGCGCATGGTTTGCCAGACGTTTTCGAAATAGGCTTCGATCTCTTGCTTGCTGTGCAGCGCCAGTTCGTTTTGCATCACCATGCCGGAGAGCGACAGACCGGTTTCTTTGCAATAGCCCAGCATTTCCTGCGCCGACTTAAACGGATACGGAACCTGCAGTTCGCTCGCGTCTTCTTTGCCGAAATGCTCTTCGTCGACGATAAAACCGCCGCCGATTGAATAGTAAGTTTTGCTGTAGATTTCTTTCTCGCCGGCCCAGGCATGGATAGTCATGCCGTTTTCGTGCAGCGGCAGGTTGTCGCTACGAAAACGCATGCCGTCATCCGCCGGGAAGTCGACTTCGTGTTGCCCGTTTGCCAGCAGCAGACGGCCGCGAGTTTCAACGTCGCGGATAAATGCCGGGATCGCGTCAATATCGACCGTTGCAGGCAGATTGCCCGCCAGCCCCATGATAATGGCGATGTCCGTGTGGTGGCCTTTGCCGGTTAATGAAAGCGACCCATAAACGTCAACGGCGACGCGCGTCACTTCATTAAGCAATCCCTTTTCGACCAGGTCATCGACGAACTGTTTACCGGCCTTCATCGGCCCTACAGTATGGGAAGATGAGGGACCAATCCCCACCTTGAACATGTCGAATATACTAATCACGATAACACTCCTGACAGGGTTACCGCGGTTGCGGTAACGATGTAATAACTGCGCATAGTGTAAGAGGGAACCGGGTTGTCAGCTTAACTATTCACATGAATTAAACTAATGGATAACCTTGGTTTTACTAATAGTGCGAGCGGCTTCGCATTACTTATTATAGCTAAGGGCGAGTGCCGATTTGCAGCGCCAGCTCGCGAATAATGCCGGCGGTCATTCCCCAGACAAAATAATGTTGGTACCACGATAGCCAGACGCGATGAGAATTACCGCGCCGATGGATGTCCAGCGGGTGGTAGCGACCCAGGCGCAGCGCCTCTTCCAGCGGCATTTCAAACACCGCAGACACCTCGTCCTGACTGGCATGATAGTGCAGGTCCGGGGGGATTATGCCGACCACCGGCGTCACCTGAAAGCCGGTGACGCTGTCGACCGGCGGCAGCACGCCGATCACTTCCACGGCTTCCGGCGGGATCGCCACTTCTTCCTGCGCCTCGCGCAGCGCGGCGGCGATCAATGTAGCGTCGGTGTTATCAACTGCGCCGCCGGGGAAGGCGACCTGGCCCGCGTGCTTGCGCAGCAGCGGCGAACGCTGGGTCAGCAACAGTCCCGGCTGCGGGCGACGGACAATCGGCACCAGTACCGCCGCCTGGCGCTGGTTCAGCGACTGCGGCGAGGGCTGCGGGCGCAGCAGTTGAAAACGGGAAAGAAAGTCGTCCAGATCGAGGGCGTTAGCCGCCATGTTCTAGCTCTCCAGTTGATGCAGGATACGGTTAACTTTATCAAAAGTTTCCTGATATTCCGCGGCTTCTTCGCTGTCCGCCACGATACCGCCGCCCGCTGAGCAGTACAGTTGGCCCTGCCAGGCGGTGATCGTACGGATAGTAATGCTGGTATCCATATTGCCGCACAAGCTGAGATATCCAATGCTGCCGCACCATGCGTTGCGTCGCTGCGGTTCAAGTTCATCGATAATCTCCATGGCGCGAACTTTCGGGGCGCCGGTAATGGAGCCGCCAGGGAAGGCCGCGCGCAGCAGATCGCTGGCATCAAGCGTAGCAGGCAATCGTGCGGTGATGGTGCTCACCAGGTGATGCACCGCCGGGAACGGTTCGACCACAAACAGTTCCGGTACGCGAACGCTGCCCGGCACGGCGACGCGGCCGATATCATTGCGCATCAGATCGACAATCATTAAATTCTCGGCGCGGTCTTTCGGCGAGTTGGCGAGCGTCGCCGCCTGGCGTGCGTCCTCCTGCGGGGAATCGAGTCGCGGCAGCGTGCCTTTAATGGGGCGCGTCTGGATGTCACCCTGATGCAATTGAATAAAACGTTCCGGAGACAGGCTTAAAATCGCCCCTTCCGGCAGGCGAATAAAAGCGCTGAACGGCGCGCGGTTAGCGGCATTAAGCTTACAGAATGCCTGCCATTCGTCGCCGCGGTAGCGGGCCTGGAAACGCTGCGCCAGGTTGACCTGATAACAGTCGCCGCTGCGCAGATACGCCTGCACCTGGCGGAATTTTTCGCCGTACTGCTGGCGGCTCATATTCGATTGCCAGCAGGAGGTCAGGGCGAATGCTTCACCCGGCTCACGTATTTGCGACTCCAGCCACTGCAGGCGCTGTTGCGGATCGTCGTAACTGAGCAGCGACACCTGCTGGCGTTGATGATCGACGATCAGCGCCCAGTCATAAATGCCGACCGCCATCTCCGGCAGGGCGATATCAGCCTGCGCTTGCGTCGGCAGACGTTCAAAGCGACGGCCAAGATCGTAGCCGAATAACCCCAGCGCGCCGCCGAGAAACGGCAGGTTTTCATCGGCCTGCGGCGTTAACTGACAGCGATCCAACTGCTGTTGCAGCAGCTGCAGCGGATCGTCCTGCGAGACAAATTCGCCTTCACCGTCGCAGACACAGGTTTGCTCGCCGCGGGTAACCAGCGTCGCGCGCGGTTCGGCGACGATAATATCGAAACGGCTATACGGATGGTCGGCGAAGCCGGAGTGCAGCAGCATCGCCCACGGCGTGGCGCTTAACGGCGCGAAATAGCGTTCGGCGGCATCCGGGCGCCAGGGCAGGGTAATAATAGCGGGGGACAACATTAACCTCGATCCTAATGTGCCGCCCACTGGCGAAATGGCGGACGGCGTGAAATAATTACGCCCCACAATGTAGCAGGAGTGAGTGATGTTTGCAGGTTTACCTTCGCTGAGCCATGAGCAACAGCAAAAAGCGGTCGAACGTATTCAGGAATTGATGGCGCAGGGGATGAGCAGCGGCCAGGCAATCGCCCTGGTGGCCGATGAACTGCGCGCCACGCATACCGGCGACCGGATCGTAGCGCGCTTCGAAGATGACGACGAAGACGAGTAATTACGCCGCGGCGATGATTTTGATCTCAACTTTATACTGCGGCTTCATCAGGGTTGCCTGTACGGTGCAGCGCACCGGCGCGTGACCGGCAACCACCCAGGCGTCCCAGGCTTTATTCATCGCCGCAAAATCATCTTTGTTGGCCAGGAAAATGGTGGCATCAAGAATACGTGACTTATTGCTGCCCTGTTTTTCCAGCACCGCGTCAATTTGCGCCAGGGTATTGGCGGTCTGCTCAAACGCGTCGGCGTCGAGGTTTTCCGGCACCCCGGTGTAGTAGATAGTCTGGTTGTGAATCACCACATCAGACCAGCGGGCTTCGGCATCAATACGCGTAATTGTCATTTATCTTTCCTCTTTGTTCTATCCATTTGGCTGCGGCAAGACTGCCACAATGTTCCGCCCGCGTCACTACCCGGGCTGGCGAAACGCCATCCTCCCTGACATAATCACTGTCCAAATAACCAGGGGGCAACGTGATCGACGATTTTGCAGCAGACGGCCAGCTGGCCATGGCGATACCGGGATTTAAGCCGCGCGAACCGCAGCGCCAGATGGCGATAGCGGTGAGTGAAGCTATTGAAGCCTCCCGGCCGCTGGTGGTGGAAGCAGGGACTGGCACCGGTAAAACCTACGCCTATCTGGCGCCCGCGCTGCGCGCGAAGAAAAAGGTGATCATCTCCACGGGTTCGAAAGCGCTGCAGGATCAGCTCTATAGCCGCGATCTGCCGACCGTCGCCAAAGCGCTGAAATTCACCGGTAAACTGGCGCTATTAAAGGGGCGCTCAAACTACCTGTGCCTTGAACGCCTTGAGCAGCAGGCGCTGGCGGGCGGCGATCTGCCGGTACAAACGTTAAGTGACGTTATTCTTCTGCGCTCCTGGTCAAATCAGACGCAGGATGGCGATATCAGCACCTGCGCCAGCGTCGCCGAAGATTCTCAGGCCTGGCCGCTGGTGACCAGCACCAACGATAACTGTCTTGGCAGCGACTGCCCGTTATATAAAGATTGTTTTGTGGTGAAAGCGCGTAAGAAGGCGATGGATGCGGATGTAGTGGTGGTCAACCATCACCTGTTCCTTGCCGATATGGTGGTGAAAGAGAGCGGCTTTGCCGAACTGATCCCCGAAGCGGAAGTAATGATATTCGATGAAGCCCATCAGTTGCCGGATATCGCCAGCCAGTATTTTGGCCAGTCGCTCTCCAGCCGCCAGCTACTGGATTTGGCCAAAGACATCACCATTGCCTACCGTACCGAACTGAAAGATACCCAACAGCTGCAAAAATGCGCCGATCGTCTGGCGCAAAGCGCGCAGGATTTCCGTCTGCAGTTGGGCGATCCGGGCTATCGCGGCAACCTGCGCGAACTGCTGGCGGATAGCCACATTCAGCGCGCGCTGCTGCTGCTCGATGACGCGCTTGAACTGTGTTACGACGTCGCCAAACTCTCCCTTGGCCGCTCGGCGCTGCTCGACGCCGCCTTTGAGCGCGCGACGCTCTATCGCGGGCGCCTGAAGCGGCTCAAAGAGATCAATCAGCCTGGCTATAGCTACTGGTATGAATGCACGTCGCGTCATTTTACCCTCGCCTTGACGCCGTTAACGGTGGCCGAGAAGTTTAAAGAGGTGATGGCGCAAAAATCGGGGAGCTGGATCTTTACCTCGGCGACGCTGTCGGTGAACGACGATCTCCACCACTTTACCGCTCGTCTCGGCATTGATGACGCGCAGACGCTGCTGTTGCCCAGCCCATTTGATTATCAGCATCAGGCGCTGCTCTGCGTACCGCGTAACCTACCTCTGCCGAACCAGCCCGGTGCTGCCCGTCATCTGGCGGCCATGTTGAAACCCTTGATTGAGGCCAATGATGGACGCTGCTTCATGCTCTGCACCTCGCATGCCATGATGCGCGATCTGGCGGAGCAGTTTCGCGCCACCATGACGCTGCCGGTACTGCTACAAGGAGAGACCAGCAAAGGCCAGCTGCTGCAGCAGTTTGTTAGCGCCGGCAATGCGCTATTAGTGGCGACCAGTAGCTTCTGGGAAGGGGTTGACGTGCGCGGCGACGCGCTGTCGCTGGTGATTATCGATAAGCTGCCCTTTACCTCACCGGACGATCCGCTGCTCAAAGCGCGAATGGAAGACTGCCGACTGCGCGGCGGCGATCCGTTTGATGAAGTTCAGCTGCCGGATGCCGTCATTACCCTCAAACAGGGTGTGGGGCGCCTGATCCGCGATATTGACGATCGCGGCGTTCTGGTTATCTGCGACAACCGGCTGGTGATGCGGCCCTACGGCGCCGTGTTCCTGGCCAGCCTGCCACCCGCGCCGCGGACCCGCGATATCCGCCGGGCGGTGCGCTTCCTCGCCGTGCCGCCGGCAAGGTAATCCGCAGTAAAATGTGATAAGCTGCGCGCCATTTTGTTAATCAGCTATCCCCAATGGATTTAGGATGGTACGGCGGCGGTAAGTCCGCGCGCCGATAAATGTACCGCCCTAAAACCTGGAATATGTAACGAGAGCGTGACCACCCATGCGAATTTTGGCTATCGATACCGCCACGGAGGCGTGCTCCGCGGCGCTGTGGAATGATGGCGCCCTGAGCGCCCATTTTGAAATTTGTCCTCGCGAACACACCCAACGTATCCTGCCGCTGGTGCAGGAGGTCCTCACTGAAAGCGGCACTACGCTGAATGAACTTGACGCGTTGGCCTTTGGCCGCGGGCCGGGCAGTTTTACCGGCGTACGTATTGGTATCGGCATTGCCCAAGGACTGGCGCTGGGCGCGGAGCTACCGATGATTGGCGTCTCTACGTTGGCGACGATGGCGCAGGGCGCGTGGCGCAAAACCGGCGCTACTCGCGTGCTGGCGGCCATTGACGCGCGTATGGGCGAAGTCTACTGGGCCGAGTATCAGCGCGACGAAGATGGCGTCTGGCACGGCGAAGAAACTGAAGCGGTCCTCAAACCGGCTGCGGTTGCCGAACGCCTGGCGCGGCTTTCCGGCGAATGGGCTACCGTCGGCACCGGCTGGCAGGCGTGGCCGGATCTGGCGAAAGAGAGCGGGCTGATTTTAAGCAGCGGCGAGATTGAACTGCCGGCGGCAGAAGATATGCTACCGCTGGCCATCCAACTGCTTGCGGCGGGAAAAACCGTGGCCGTTGAGCATGCGGAACCAGTTTATTTGCGAAACGAAGTGGCGTGGAAGAAACTTCCTGGCCGCGAGTGAATCTCAGTAGAGAGAAGACTGAGAGAAGGAGTCGCATCATGGCGGGTCAAAAACAGGGTGTTCGTTGGCTGTTAGCCGCGGCGGTCGCCGTTGCGCTAAGCGGTTGCGTGTCGGTGCCGGATGTTATTAAAGGCACCAGCCCTACGCCGCAGCAGGATTTAGTGCGGGTGATGAACGCGCCGCAGCTGTATATCGGCCAGGAAGCGCGTTTTGGCGGTAAGGTCGTCAACGTGCAGAATCAGCAGGGGAAAACCCGCTTAGAGATTGCCACCGTACCGCTGGATAGTGGCGCGCGGCCGGAACTGGGGGAACCTTCACGCGGCCGTATCCTCGCCGACGTGAGCGGTTTCCTCGACCCGGTCGATTTCCGCGGCCAGCTGGTGACAGTGGTTGGGCCGATTAGCGGCGTCGTCGACGGAAAAGTTGGCGCCACCCCCTATAAATTCATGTTGATGAACGCCACCGGCTATAAGCGCTGGAACGTGGTGCAGCAGGTGGTGATGCCGCCGCAGCCCATCGACCCGTGGATGCTCGGCCCACGCCCCTGGGGCTACGGATACGGCGGTTGGGGTTGGTATAACCCGGGACCGGCCGAGGTCAGAAATGTCGTAACGGAATGATTTTGTTGTTTTTATAATGGAATAGAAACAGCGGCTAGCCCGCTGTTTCGTGTTTTTTAGTCTCATAAGAAAAATAAATAGTGACGCGCTTCGCAACCTGAAAAACGCCTAATTAATAAACTGGTACGCTGAGTTAATATAATGTTAACAAAATGTTTGTTGATCAGGGGCTGTGATGACGACGAATAACTATTTCAGAGGTGAAGCAGTGAAAAAGGTTTGGCTAAACCGTTATCCCGCCGATGTCCCGGCGGAGATAAATCCTGACCGCTATCAATCCCTGGTTGAATTGTTTGAACACGCCACCACCCGTTATGCCGATCAGCCGGCATTTATCAACATGGGCGAGGTGATGACCTACCGTAAGCTGGAAGAGCGCAGCCGTGCTTTCGCCGCTTATCTCCAGCAAGGATTAGGGCTACAGAAGGGCGATCGCGTCGCGCTGATGATGCCTAACCTGCTGCAATACCCGGTGGCGCTGTTTGGGATCCTGCGTGCCGGAATGATTGCCGTCAACGTTAACCCGCTGTATACCCCGCGCGAACTGGAGCACCAGCTCAATGACAGCGGCGCGGCGGCGATTGTGATCGTTTCCAACTTCGCACATACCCTGGAGAAAGTAGTCGATAAAACCCAGGTAAAACACGTCATCCTGACGCGGATGGGCGATCAGCTCTCCACCGCTAAAGGAACGTTGGTCAACTTCGTGGTGAAGTACATTAAGCGGCTGGTGCCAAAATATCATCTGCCGGACGCCATCTCATTTCGTAGCGCCCTGCAGCATGGCTACCGTATGCAGTACGTGAAGCCGGAAATCGTCGCGGACGATCTGGCCTTCCTGCAGTACACCGGCGGTACCACCGGCGTGGCGAAAGGGGCGATGCTGACTCACCGCAATATGCTGGCTAACCTCGAACAGGTGAATGCGACCTACGGTCCGCTACTGCACCGTGGTAAAGAGTTGGTGGTGACCGCGCTGCCGCTGTACCACATCTTCGCCTTGACCATGAACTGCCTGCTGTTTATTGAACTCGGCGGGCAGAACCTGTTGATTACCAATCCGCGCGATATTCCGGGCCTGGTAAAAGAGCTGGCAAAATATCCGTTCACCGCGATGACCGGGGTGAATACCTTGTTTAACGCGCTATTGAACAATAAAGAGTTCCAGCAGCTTGATTTCTCTTCGTTGCATCTTTCCGCCGGCGGCGGCATGCCGGTGCAGCAGGTGGTGGCGGAGCGCTGGGTGAAACTGACCGGCCAGTATCTGCTGGAGGGCTATGGCCTGACTGAGTGCTCGCCGCTGGTGAGCGTCAACCCGCATGATATCGACTACCACAGCGGCAGCATCGGCCTGCCGGTGCCGTCGACCGAAGCCAAGCTGGTCGATGACGATGATAATGAAGTCGCGCCGGGCGAGCCGGGTGAGCTCTGCATCAAAGGGCCGCAGGTGATGCTGGGCTACTGGCAGCGTCCGGATGCCACCGATGAAATCATTAAAGATGGCTGGCTGCATACCGGCGATATTGCGGTGATGGATGATGAAGGCTTCCTGCGCATCGTCGATCGCAAAAAAGATATGATTCTGGTCTCCGGTTTTAACGTCTATCCGAATGAAATTGAGGATGTGGTCATGCAGCATTCCGGCGTGCAGGAAGTGGCCGCCGTCGGCGTACCGTCCGGCAGCAGCGGTGAAGCGGTGAAGATCTTCGTGGTGAAGAAAGATGCTGCGTTAACCGAAGAAGCGCTGATTACTTTCTGCCGTCGCCATTTGACCGGCTACAAGGTGCCGAAGCTGGTTGAGTTTCGTGATGAACTGCCGAAATCCAACGTCGGCAAAATTTTACGTCGAGAACTGCGTGACGAAGCCCGTGCTAAAGTAGACAATAAAGGCTAAGCAACGAGTGAGTCGCCAGGCGCCGGCTAGCCGGCGTCCAGATTACTGACAAAGAAGGAAAAAGCGTGGTTTTTCCTTCTTTGTGGCGATCGGCCGAAAATCAATCAATTGATTTTCCTTGTTATTTGTCTGGTGCAATCTGCAAGCCCAACGATTGCATGAGGTTTGTGATTAATCTCGCGCCGGCTAAGCCGGCGTTTTTTATGGGCGCAAGTTAAGAGAGTATGATTTGAACTATCAGATGATCACCACCGACGATGGCCTGCGCGCTATCTGTGAAGCGGCAACTTCGGCACCCGCAGTTGCGCTGGATACCGAGTTTGTTCGCACCCGTACCTACTATCCGCAGCTTGGTTTGCTGCAGCTGTTCGACGGCAAACAGGTCTCTCTGATCGATCCGTTGACCATCAACGACTGGGCGCCGATGCGCGAGCTGCTGCTCAACCAGGATGTCACCAAATACCTGCATGCGGGTAGCGAAGATTTAGAAGTCTTCCTCAACGCGTTCAACCTGATGCCGCAGCCGCTGATCGACACCCAGATTCTGGCCGCCTTCTGCGGGCGCCCGATGTCGTGGGGCTTTGCTTCAATGGTGGAAGAGTATTCCGGCGTCGCGCTGGACAAAAGCGAATCACGCACCGACTGGCTGGCCCGCCCGCTGACCGAGCGTCAGTGCGAATATGCGGCCGCCGACGTCTGGTACCTGTTGCCGATCGCCAGCAAATTAATGGCGGAAACCGACCATGCGGGCTGGCTGCCGGCAGCGTTGAACGAGTGCCACCTGATGCAGCAGCGCCGTCAGGAAATCCTTGACCCGGCGGATGCGTGGCGGGAAATCGGCAATGCCTGGCAACTGCGAACGCGCCAGCTGGGCTGCCTGCAGTTGCTGGCGGAGTGGCGTCTGCGCAAAGCGCGCGAGCGTAACCTGGCGGTGAACTTTGTCGTACGCGAAGAGCATCTGTGGAGCGTGGCGCGCTATATGCCGACCAGCCTCGGCGAGCTCGATAGCCTCGGTTTATCCGGCAGCGAAATTCGCTTCCACGGCAAAACGCTGATTAGCCTGGTTGAAAAAGCGCAGGCCTTGCCGGAATCGGCGCTGCCGGAGCCGCTGCAAAACCTGATCGATATGCCGGGATACCGTAAAGCCTTTAAAGATATTAAAGCGCTGGTGCAGGAAGTGAGCGCGGAGAAGGGCGTGAGCGCCGAGCTGTTGGCGTCGCGCCGTCAGATAAACCAACTGCTGAACTGGCACTGGCAGCTTAAAAATAAAAATGGTGAGCCAGAACTGGTTTCCGGCTGGCGTGGCGAATTGATGGCCGATCGTCTTAAAGCGCTGCTCAACGACTATCCTCGCTAGCGCCGGGCGCTATTCAGGCCATAAAAAACCGGCCGCGCGTTGCGTGGCCGGTTTTTTTAAGGCTACGGCGAAATGCCGTTAACAAGACAACAGGGTCAGGGTTTCGACTCTTCAGCTTCTGGCAGGGTCACGTTCAGCTCGAGAATCGAAATATCACCATCGCGCTGTTCCAGCTGTACGCTGACCATCTCTGGGTCTATCTGCACGTATTTACAGATGACCTCCAGGATATCTTTGCGCAGCTGCGGCAGGTAATGCGGTTCCGCGTCGCCGCGGCGGCGCTCCGCGACGATGATTTGCAGGCGTTCTTTCGCAATGTTAGCCGTGTTCTTTTTTCGCGAGAGAAAAAAGTCGAGTAATGCCATAATTTATCCTCCGAACAGGCGTTTGAGGAAACCTTTCTTCTCTTCTTCGATGAAGCGGAAAGGACGTTCTTCTCCGAGCAGACGATCCACAGTATCCGCATAGGCTTTACCCGCATCTGAAACGGTATCCAGAATGACCGGCTCGCCCTGGTTCGATGCGCGCAGCACGGACTGATCTTCCGGAATCACGCCGACCAGATTGATGCGCAGAATTTCCAGCACGTCTTCCATGCTCAGCATGTCGCCTTTGTTCACGCGGCCCGGGTTGTAGCGCGTCAGCAGCAGGTGCTCTTTGATCGGCTCGTCGCCATTTTCCGCGCGGCGGGATTTGGAGGCCAGAATGCCAAGGATACGGTCGGAGTCGCGCACGGAGGAGACTTCCGGGTTAGTGGTGATGATGGCTTCGTCAGCGAAGTACAGCGCCATCAGCGCGCCGGTTTCGATGCCTGCCGGGGAGTCGCAGACAATAAAATCGAAGTCCATCTTTTTCAGTTCTTCAAGAACCTTATCTACACCTTCGCGGGTCAGCGCGTCTTTATCACGGGTCTGAGAAGCCGGAAGGATATAGAGATTTTCAGTACGCTTATCTTTGATTAGCGCCTGATTGAGAGTGGCATCGCCCTGGATAACGTTGACGAAGTCATAAACCACCCGACGCTCGCATCCCATAATCAGGTCGAGGTTACGCAGGCCGATATCGAAGTCGATAACGACAGTTTTCTTTCCCTTCTGGGCCAAACCAGTAGCGATGGCCGCGCTGGAGGTGGTCTTACCAACGCCCCCTTTACCCGAAGTCACAACAATAATGCGTGCCATAGAAATTCCTTGTTAAAAAGGGATTAATTGAACGGTTGAATTGTCAAAGCGCCGTCGCCTAAACGCAGGCGCGCCGCTTTGCCATAAAATTCAGCTGGGATGTTATCGCTCAGCCAATATTCCCCTGCGATGGACACCAGTTCCGCCGCGAGGTTAGTACAAAATATTTGGGCATCTCTGTCGCCGCTTGCGCCAGCCAGCGCACGTCCCCGCATCATGCCATACACATGGATGTTACCATCAGCGATAAGTTCCGCTCCGGCACTCACATGGTTTGTAACAATTAGATCACAGTGTGGCGCATAAATGCGCTGACCGGAACGTACCGGCAGATCAATCAAACGCGTTTTTGTGATCGGCGTAGCAACTGGTGGTGGTTCAACGGGTTCCGGCGGCGGCGCCTGACGAACGATTTTCTCTTTTCCTTCCGTCAGTAGCGGGATCCCGGCGCGGTCGATTTCCGTTTTCAGGCGGGAAATTTTACAACCGCTCACCCCCATGATGCGCAATCCGGTGGCGACGATAGCTTCATGCATCGGGCGCCAGTCGACGCTCTCTTCAATACTGCTGATGTTGACCACGACCGGTGCATGACGTAAAAAAGCGGGAGCCTGGGCGATTTTGTCTTCTAACGCCTGACGAATAACCTCGGGATTTGCATCGTGCAAATGAACGACAGATAAAGTGAAGCTACTGCCCTTAAGTTCGATTGGCGTATTTGACATCCTGGCCTTACTCAATTTGCTGTTTATCATCCGCCGAAGTGCGGTGATATTCCGAAGACTAAAAGGCATGTTATAGTCACTCATATATTGAGGCAAGTGACCACGGGTCTAATTCCGAGTAAAACTATGTTTTGTGTGATCTATCGAAGTGCTAAACGTGAACAAACCTATTTATATGTCGAAAAAAAGGACGATTTCTCACGCGTCCCGCCGGAACTGATGGCAAGCTTCGGCACCCCGCAGATGACCATGCTGCTGCCGCTCGACGGGCGCAAGACGCTGGCTAACGCTGACCTCGAAAAAGTAAAACAAGCGCTCGTCGATCAGGGCTATTACCTTCAACTTCCTCCCCCTCCTGAGAATCTACTTAAGAAACACCTCGCGGAACAGGGGAATAAATCCGATTAACCCATTGAGGGAAAATAATGTACCAACATCATAACTGGCAGGGTGAGTTACTGGATTATCCAGTGAGCAAAGTGGTGTGCGTTGGCAGTAATTACGCAAAACATATTAAGGAGATGGGCAGCGCGATGCCGGAAGAACCGGTGCTGTTTATTAAACCTGAAACGGCGCTATGCGATATCCGCCAGCCGTTGGTACTGCCTGAAGGATTGGGCTCGGTGCATCATGAGGTTGAACTGGCGGTGCTGATAGGCAGTACCCTGCGCCAGGCCAGCGAAGACCACGTACGCAAGGCGATTGCCGGTTATGCCGTGGCGCTCGATCTCACCCTGCGTGATATTCAGGGCAAGATGAAAAAGGCCGGGCAACCGTGGGAGAAAGCTAAGGGGTTTGATAACGCCTGTCCGATCTCCGGTTTTATTCCTGCCGCCGAGTTCAACGGCGATCCGCAAAATACGCCGCTAAGCCTGAAGATTAATGGTGAAGTCCGCCAGCAGGGGACGACCGCGGATATGATTCATAAGATCGTACCGCTAATTGCCTATATGTCGCGCTTCTTTACGCTGAAAGCGGGCGATATCATCCTGACCGGGACGCCGGACGGTGTCGGGCCGCTGGCCAGCGGCGACGAGCTGGAAGTCGGCTTCAATGGTTTGACGTTGTCTACCCGCGTGCTGTAACGTCCGCTTGCCGCCTTTTGGGGCGGCAAAACTTGCATCGGCGTGCCAGACTGGTTATAAGGTGCACCCTGAATTGTAATGACGGACATCCCAATGAGCGAACAACCTTTCTGGCAACAAAAAACACTGGATGAAATGACCGACGCGGAGTGGGAATCACTGTGCGACGGCTGCGGACAGTGCTGCCTGCATAAGCTAATGGATGAAGATACCGACGAGATTTACTTTACTAACGTCGCCTGCCGTCAGCTCAACATTAAAACCTGCCAGTGCCGCAACTACGAGCGTCGCTTCGAGTACGAACCGGACTGCATCAAACTCACGCGTGAGAATCTGCCGACCTTCGAATGGCTGCCGCACACCTGCGCCTATCGCCTGCTGGCGGAAGGTAAACCGCTGCCACACTGGCATCCGCTGCTGACCGGCTCAAAAGTGGCGATGCACGGCGAACGTATTTCCGTGCGCCATATAGCGGTGAAAGAGTCCACCGTCGTCGACTGGCAGGACCATATCTTAAACAAACCAGACTGGGCGCAATGACACGTTGAAATGAAAGGGAAAAGTGGTTACTGATTTAGAGCCTGGGGCATGGATGGGGCAAAACCTCCAAAATTTGCGTTGAGTATCGCCATCTGATTACTGTTGTTGTCAGTCATCCATTTTCCGTAAACGTTGTAAACCATTTGTGCTGACGTGTGGCCCATCTGTGAAGCAATGAAGTTAGGATTTGCTCCCGCACTTAATGCCCAGCATGCGAAAGTGTGTCTTGATTCATACGCACGGCGATGACGAATGCCGGCTCTCTTGAGCACATCATTCCACGTCGCGCCGAAAGAACCAGGCGCATACCAGTCTCCACCTTTTCCATTCCTTGCAGTCAACCGCGGGACAAATACGAAAGTACACGCATCTGTTCTAGTTCTGCCGAACTCTCTCAAATGCACTTCTATTTGATGCTGTTTGCCCATCCGTGTATAAGCCATCTGGCTTTTCAGAGCCTGTATTGCTGCGTCGGTGAGCACTATTTCCCGGTTACCGCATTCTGTTTTAGGCGGGGTGAAATGCCCTTTAATGGCAATGTTGCGGCTTACAGTGATTGTCCATTTTTTCAGGTCTATATCTTCCCAGGCAAGCGCACTAATTTCTCCGTGACGTAGTCCAGTGTTAACGGCCAGTATCCACAGATTTTTTATTTGCTCTGATGGGCAAGCGTCAAGAAGTCGGAAATATTCTTCGTGGGTAAGTGGGTCTGGTTCCGATCTACTCTTCCTGAGAGGATCAATGCCTTCGAATGGGTTTCTGTCGATATACCCATTTTGCTTAGCGAAAGAAAACATGCCTCCAAGGCAGTTAAGGTAAACATTTACTGTTCTCACTGTCCGGCCTTTTTTGGCGGAGCGATTCTTCTGGTGTTTCCCACAAATCTGGAACCCTGTAAGCAACTCCTTTCTTACTAACAGAATCTGTTCCGTGTTAATGCTGGTAAGCATATTGTCTGGGCCCAGTAATTCGCAGCAAATTTTGATGTAAGACCGGTAACGGTTGAAGGCGTTAAGCGTAATTTCCATCCTCTTAAGCTCCAACCATCTTTTGGCGAGTTCGCCAACAGTAATCCCTGGGCGCGTCAGGCCAAATCGCCCAAGGTTTGAAGACTGCGGAAACTGCTCGACATAATTGAACGTGCCGATCTTGATGGCATAGCAAATGGTCGTTCTCAGTTCTCCTGCCATTCTCCTGTTTTTTGGGGTGTCAGGTATACCGAGATTTTCCCGAACCCTTACACCCTTATATATAAACCACAGGCGCAAACTACCCCCGTGATTTTCTACCCCGGTAGGATATTTCATGCGTTCTCCTTGTTGTGAATCACTGGGGTATTTAAACAGATTTCTGGCGCGGGATCGCCGGTCGCTGACGTTCAACCCAGTTGTCTATCTCTAAGCGATTGTAGAGGATAGGGGAGTTGTCCTTAGGCTGGCAGTCTCCGGAATAGTGCCGATACTCGCGACCTTCCATCCATGATTTTTCGCGGGCCGATTTGATAGCGTTTTTGGTGAGTCCGGTGATCGTCATCAGCACTTCTTCCGAAACCCACTTATTAGGAGTCAGCTGAATAACTTCGCTCATGTTGTTCTCCAGGCAAAAGAACCCGGCGCCAGGCCGGGTAAAAGGGATAATGGAGTGCGTTTCATTTCCACTGCTCCCCGAAGGTAAAGCCGATCTCTTCCAGCGATTCGTCCATCTTGCTGATGAACTCAGGCACCATTTCGTTGAAGTCGGACATGTATTTGTCGTCGCGCTCAACAACTACGTGATGAATGCCTTCTCGCTTCATGCGAGGGTCATAATTCGCGAAATACCAGGCATCTTTGCCGGTTACCCACATGCTGAATTGCACCTGGGCCATATAGGCTGACTTGATAGCCTCAAAGCCGCCAAGCCGGAATTTCATGAAGTCGCGAGAGGTGAAAGGGCACTTCAGCTCAAGGCCGCGGCCATCATTACACAGGCCGTCAGGTGAGCAGGCGGTACGCATGCCTTCGTCGCGGAACAGGATCGGAGACTCCGCGACTTTCACGTCAGTGGTGAACTCAAAAAGAGTGCGGGCGTCTTCCTCGTACTGCTTACCCCAGGCCAGCGCCTTGGCGTTTATCTCTGGCGCAACGCCTGTGCATACCTCGGCGAGTAGGGTGTGGAAGTAGGACATTTTCATGTCTGTCCACTTCTTCCCAGATCTTGGCTTGGCGATGACGTTATGCACTTCGGAGGCAGTGATGACGCCGAGGCGCAGCCGGTGCCACGCCTCATCGCCCTGTTGGATGTTGTTTACGTCAATGCCGGTCCTGGCTAGGATAATTTCAGGTGTCATGCTGCCACCTGCGCTTTTTTCTGGAGGAAGCTATAGCCTTTCTGCGCTTCTTCTTCGGTGAGTTGTGATGCCAGGAAAATATCACGCTTGAAGATGTTGCTGCACAGAGGCAGGAAGTCCTGTTCCCAGTCTTTATTCAGTGACGATAAGAGATCGGTGATTGCCTGCAGCGTTTCATCGCTGGCCACTAGGGGGAGCTCCTCTGTAGTGCTGCGCGGAGTAACGTCACGCACATCCAATTCCAGCGTTTTACCTTCCATCTCTTCGGCTGTAGGCTGCTGTCCAATCTCAGGCCATGCCTTACGCAACGCCTGGGCTTCTGCGCATTTCGCCAGCTGGCCGTATGGGCGCTTTTTCCACATAGCGTTCGGCGCCGTGGTGTCGCGGCCGCCGGTGGCATAGTTTTCAATCCAGTATTCTTTGGCGCTGAATTCGACGATCTCGCCGCTCGGCATGCGCTTGAAAACGGTGTATTTGCACCACTGAGGGAAGGTAACCTCGACACCAGTAAGCGTCTGAGTTACGTCGGGACCGAATTCTGGTTCCCGCGCCCCAGCATAATCGCCGGAACGGTCTGCCTGAATGCGGTAAAGCCCGATTCCCGGCATGACCACGTCGCGCCATTCACTTTTCCCTGTTCTCGAATCTTTGACGCTCATCGGCACGAGGTGGACAGGCTTCAGTAGTGGATCCAGTTGGCGGGCGCGGCAATAATCGAGCGCCATCATCACAGATTCGTCTTTGGCGCCAGGGTAGATGCTGTTCTTCAGCGCGCTCCAAGTAGCGACGTCGATGCCTTTTTCTTGCAGCGCGCTCGCTGTGATTGTTAATTCGTTTGCCATCGTTAATCCCCTCAAAAATTAAAACGGGCAGCCGGTACGGTGTTCCCAGTCGTATTCCGCCTGGGAGTAAGCAACTGCCGAAATGAAATCGTTATATGCCTCTCCGGCGGCATCGCTGCGGAGTCCTTCGTATGGGCTTTTGTCCATCGGTACAGAGAAGAGGAACAGACCTGACGGCTCTTTCGGCAGGGCGTCGATAATTTCCTGCGCCCGGTCGTCAATCCACTTTTCTTTTTCCTCGGAAAGCTGTTGCTCAACCCAACGACGATCTTCAATGCAGTCGTAAGTGAGAAATTCGTTCATGTCTGAACTCCTGAAATTTGGATGTGCAGAGCCCGGCTGCATGAAGCCAGCCCGGCCTTTCAATGTGAAACTTGATTAATCAGCATGACGGCTCAGAATGTATGAAGCGCAGCGGCGACAAATAAGGTGACCAGATGCTGATTGATAAAAAATTGCCAACTCCGATGTACCCAACCGAAGAGATGGGTAAGCGTTCTAAACGGAATCGTTGGTTTGTGAAGGAAAAGGGTAGTGATCAGCCAAGCGATCAGTCATGGTATGACTGGTGGAAATCACGTTCACTTGGTTTAGGTGAGAGTGGACATATAGCGTGGCGTTCTACGTGTATCGCAAAAAATGCACCTGATCCGTTTAATCCGCCTGATTTCTTTGAAGTCGATTTTAGAGCGCCTGATGGCAAGCTTTACAACCTCGAATTCAAGCTCGCGCCTCACGGGCCAAATAAATGACAGGTTAGTTGCTTAAGCCGTTTCCGCGTCCATCGAGGTAGATCTCGATAAGCAGGGCTTTGGTGTAGGTACGTTCGCAGCCGCGGTGAAGGTACAACTTGCCGCGCTTGTGAGCTGATGCCGTCCAAGTGCCGTCGCGATGCTTAACCAGCATGCCTGGCTGAACGGCGCCGCGGTTAACGGTCTGGGTACCGTAGTGCTGACTAATCATGGAAGACCTCCATCACAAATAAGGCAATCAGCAGGTATATTGCTATCAAGCCAATGCAGAAGCGGACCATGTATCGCCAGCACCGGCGCGACATACCGCAACGACCATCATCAAATTCATCGTGATTCATATCACCCTCGTTGCCTTATCGCCGGCCCGCGGAACAAGAAAGACTCCTGCGCTTAATCTCTGGCGGTGGATGGCCGCCGGTTGTCATAACTAAGCCGCCTCGGTGAAGCGACTGAGGTATGAAAAGGCCGCCTAAGCGGCCTTTGGCTCAGTGTTATTTGGTGAGGTCCTGAACTTCCAGGATGAAGCTTTCTGCTGGTTCGTTGAACTGCTGCATCTGATCAATGACGTTCAGTTCCAGGTAATCGCCAAACTGACCGTTAGTGGAAATAATCAGATGGTCTGGATATTCCGGATTGGCGAAGTTGTCGATTTGCCACAGAATTGCAGGGAAGGTATCAACGTTAGAGAGCTCATTTTGCTCAAAAATGCCGCCAAACATGTTCATAGGGCGGCGCTCAAAAATGCCGGTAGCGGAAATACCAACACGAACAAATGGGCTGAAGGTTTTCGCCTTCTCCACGTTGATTTCAACCGCCAGCTGATTACCGACGATTTTCTTTGCAGACAGGAATACATTTTCAAATTGGCTCATTTACTTCTCCTTGGATTATTAAAGGACTATCTCGATCCATTATTTGGGCTTAACGGGAGAACCCTTTTAAGACCTGCAGGTAAATCTTTGCCACAATCTCGCAGTGGCTAGCGCCGGTCTCCCGGTCATCTTTTGAAGCTGCTTACGCGTTAACCGGGCGCTAACCGGTAACTCAGTGATGCTTTACGCCTCCTTTCCCTCACTACGCCGCCGTGGGAACCCGACCGTATTAACGCCGTCGTCACGCTGCCTGAACAGGCATCAAAGTGCGGTCTATCCGCTTTAATGCTTCATTGGAGTCTCTCCTCTAAGTTGATGCCCCGATGTTCAGGGCGACTGAGCAACCAACCATCACCGGGCCGTAATCCTCTTCGTGTGCTATACCCGCCACGCGTTACACACCTGCCTCAGTCCTATTGGGCGCTCTGTTCAATTTGCCAGGAGCGTTCCGGGTGATTGTGTTGCTTATCTGATTTGTTAATGAGCAGGCGACTTGCTGTCCGCCGCGGCTTAACTCTGGTGGCCGCATCGATGTTTCGTTTCGATGGAGTGAATTTAGCGTTATGCTAAATCAATATCAATAGCAAAATGCTAAATTATTCGTTGGTTGGATTTAGCGTATTGATTAATAAGCGATTAAAAATTTACTGGGCAGGAATTTAGGGTGTAAAAAAGCCCGCACGATGGCGGGCTTGATAGGTATTGTGTCAGGCTATGGAATGTTCAGTATCTTGGCATCAACCACTACACCGATAATTTTACAGTTGCCATTAACTTCTATCATTGGGTAAGCGGGGTTAAGAGGCTTAAGGAATCGCCTGCCTGCATCGATGACAAGCTTCTTAAAGGTTGCTTCGTTATCGCCTTCCAGCTTTGCAACAACCAGCTTTCCGTTGCGAGGCTCCACTTCAGGATCAACTAGGATGGCCGCTCCCTCAGGAATGCTCAGGCCTGCAGGGGAGGTCATGGAGTCTCCTTTGACGTCCAGCCAGAATGAATCTTCAGAACAGATAACGGTCGTGTCATACCAGCGATCAATCGCTCTACGGTGATAAGGTTCTACAGCTTCCATCCATTGTCCCGCGCTTACCCAGCTTATTACCGGATAACTTCCTTTTGTATCGTTCAGTCCTCGAAATGCAACGTTCGAAGGTTCTTCATTAGAGTGTAAAACATCCATCCAGCCAAAAGGCAGATCAAGAGCGGTTTCAATTTTACGAGCCATCTTATCGCCAATATTGCGATGAGGGGTCGGTCCCAGGAGCTGGCTAAGGGCAGCCGGACTTGTCTCGATGAGTTCGGCGAACTGCGCCTTGGTCATTCCAGATTCGTGCTGGCGCTTCTCATACAGCGCTTCCAGGTTGGCTTTTCGGATTTCTTTATTTTCCATCCCTGCATTGTTACTGCTTTTAGCAAATCGATAAATGTGCAAATTGCTAAATGTTGCTTGCGTAGTATTTAGCATAACGCTAAACTCCAAATCAAACGACTCACCCGGAGACACCAATGAGCACTGAACTACACCGCTGGCGCAAGACCGCCACTACCGACGAATGGGCACAGCTCGCAAAGTTGGCTAACACGACGCCTGGGTACCTGGACCAGATCGCCTACGGAAATCGCCGGGCATCTCCAGAAATGGCATCTGCTATCGAAAAAGGCACGAAGAATTTTCATCGCCAGGCTCCGGTCCTCAAAGAAAGCCTGGTATTCGCATCGCCGCGTGATACAGCGGCCTAACCACGAAGGGAAATCGATGCAATCACTTACGTATCACCACAATACCGGATTCGTTCCGGCCGCGATGATAAATCGCGCTCAATCAAAACAGGATCACGATCATGACCTTATCCGAGATGCAGTAAGAGCCTGGGCGTCGGCTATCGAAAATCAGGACGTGGTATCAGCTCTGATTATCAACGAGTACCGGGAGCAGGGCGGCAATTCAATCAGCTTTCCTGACGATATCAGCCGGGCCCGGCAGAAACTCTTTCGCTTCCTGGATAACCGGTTTGATTCCGATCAGTACCGCGAGAACGTTCGCCAGCTGACTCCGGCAATCATGGCCGTGCTGCCGCTGGAGTACCGCCACCGACTTCTTCCAGAAGACAGTTTCATGTCCCGCTTCGCTCGCCTTGAGAAGGAAACGAGCGAAGCGAAAGTGGCCGTTGCGATGAACGCCCCGCGCCATCAAAAGCTGAAGGAGCTGAGTGAGGGGATCGTAGAGATGTTCCGTGTTGACCCGGAACTGACTGCGCCTTTGATGGCTATGGTCACGTCGATGCTGGGGGTTATGTGAAGACGTTAGGAATGGGTGAAGACTGTTGTGCGCCAACACAGACAGCCTTCGATGCAATAACGCGAGTCAATTGCGAGGTCATTATGACAAACGCTAATCAAAAACGCCAGGCGCAGGAGGTTTAACTGTGTCGAACGTAGCTTACGCCAATTTCGCGGCACACTCAGCCGCTAGGAGCAACAGGATGGAGAACCAGAAGTCTGGTTACGTCCCGTTGTACCGGAGCATCAAGAAGAAGTCATGGGCTAAAGACGTGTTCCTGCGCGCATTGTGGGAAAACCTTCTCATTGACGCAGCCAGACAGCCATATGTGGCCTTCTTCAAGGGCAAGCAATGGCCTCTGCAAACCGGTCAACTGGTCGTCACTGCTGCAGATCTTGGGCTTCAGTTGTGTGACCGTCAGGGTAATCCGACAAGCCGTGACGCAGTTGAGAGAATGCTGTCTGTCTTCGTTCGCGAAGGGATGATCACCATCGAAGGAGAGAAACGAAAAGGCAGGGTGATCACCATTAAAAACTATGTCGAATATGCTCAAAAAATGGACGATTTACCCGCACATAAAGCCGCACATATAAGCGCACATGACGAAGCCTGTAATGGCGCGGGTTCGGAAGGGTATGCCGCACATAAGGCCGCACAATTCCCCGCACATCATGAACAAGAAGGTAATAACAAGAATATAAATAACTCTTCGTCCGAGAATTCTGACGAATCCTCTGACAAGCCCGGAAAGAAAACTCCTGTTTTGAGACCAGAAGCAGCGATCCAGAGCGGAACCAAATGGGGCAACTCTGAAGACCTCCGCTGTGCTGAATGGCTGTTCACTGTCGTACAGGGCATCGCCCCCTCTGCAAGAAAACCTAACTACGCCACCTGGGCGAATGATATCCGCCTGATGCGGGAGCGTGACAAGCGCACCCACAAGGAAATCGCCTCGCTGTTCAAGTGGGCCTGTGAAGACAAATTCTGGAAGGGCAATGTCCTGTGCCCATCAACCCTTCGCGAAAAGTGGACTCAGCTCGATATCAAGCGAGGTAAGCAGACCAACGGAATTACTGCCGACAAGCCGAAGGTTGACCTGACCAACACTGACTGGATTTACGGAGTGCAGCTATGAAAAGCCTTGCAGAGCAGATGCATAACTTTGACCGCGAGCAGATGCGCCGCGTTGCGCACAACCTGCCGGAGCAGTACGACGAGAAACCGCAGCTTGAGCAGGTGGCCCAGGTCATCAACAGCGTGTTCAGCCAGTTGCTGGCCGCGTTCCCGGCAACCACTGCTAATCGTGACCAGACCGAGATGAACGAAATCCGGCGCCAGTGGGTTCTGGCATTCAGGGAAAACGGCATCACCACCATGGAGCAGGTTGCAGCTGGTATGCAGGTAGCCCGTCGTCAGGAACGCCCATTTCTTCCGTCACCCGGCCAGTTTGTCGCCTGGTGCAAGGCAGAAGAAGCCGTGGCGGCCGGGTTACCGAACGCCGATAAGCTGGTGGATATGATTTACCAGTATTGCCGCACCCGCGGACAGTATCCGGATGCCGAATCTTACCCCTGGGACTCCAACGCGCACTACTGGCTGGTTACATCCCTGTACCAGAACATGCGAGCAAACGGTCTCAGCGACGCTGAGTTACGCCGTAAGGCATCGGAAGAACTGGCGCGCATGGCTAACCGAATTAACTCAGGAGAGACGATTCCGGAGCCCGTTAAGCAACTTCCTGTTCTTGGTGGTAAGCCGCTATCACGCATGCAGGGGCTGGCCAGGCTGGCTGAAATTCGCGAGAAGCACGGACTGAGAGGGCGCAAACAATGACCGGCAAAGATGCAATTCTGAATTACCTCAAGACACACAAAACCTGCAGCTCCCCAGATGTGGCTGAAGCTTCTGGCATGTCTCACACCTGCATTAACCAGGCGGCCAACATTCTGGTAAAGCAGGGCGTACTGGTGGCAGTAGCGAAGGTCTGGCGAACGGTTCACTACCGGCTGGCCACCGAGGAAGAAATCTCCGGTCAGAAGAGTACCAATCAGATTTTCAACGAGTGCCGGCAGAGCCCGGTTATGAAACGAATTTTAGCGGTCTACGGGAGAGCGCAGGCATGAATAACGAAATTGAACTCACAGCAGCACTGGCAACGAGCAAGAAGAGTAAAGTTGGCGATCAT
Organism: Klebsiella sp. 141153; assembly: GCF_032601995.1. NCBI lineage: Bacteria > Pseudomonadati > Pseudomonadota > Gammaproteobacteria > Enterobacterales > Enterobacteriaceae > Klebsiella > Klebsiella sp. 141153. The sequence goes on from NZ_JAQIRJ010000006.1 coordinate 255,481, forward strand.
TTCTTTGAGTTCCCCGCATCACGTGGAACTCAGGGTGGTTCAATTGTCCTGATGCTGACTGTTCCTGCTCGGACACTAACGCGAGTCCTTGCCAGTGATAATTATGGGGACACTCTTGAACGCTCACAGCGAGAACTGAACCCAGCCCGGGCGAAAAAGTTTTATCAGTATCTGGTTGAAGCATACGAAAACAAAGAGCCATTTATCATTCCACCGCTGGTAGGTAACTGCGACTCGTATGTTGAATTCGAAGAGTTCGGAAACACTAATGTCGGGGTGGCCCGATTCCCGATGGATGCAGAGATTAAATTGTTTGATGGTCAGCATCGCGCAGCCGGTATTGCGGAGTATTGCCGCACCATTGATGAGCCGATCCACGTACCGATGATGCTTACTCTCCAGTTGCCACTGAAGACACGACAGCAGTTTTTCTCGGACATTAACAACAATGTTTCGAAGCCATCTGCGGCTATCAACATGGCCTATAACAGGCGTGATAAGAATGCGCAGGAGATGGTTAATTTTATCAGCTCACACGATGTCTTTTCTGAAGTCACCGATTTTGAGCATAACGTCGTTCCCGCTAAAAGCGATAAGTGGGTAAGTTTTAAAGCCCTTACTGATGCTACTGCGAAATTCTCTGGTTCCTGCTCACAGGATGATCTGGAGGGCTTATGGAATGCGTGGCTAATGCTGACCGGGTTAGATGATATTCGCCGAGGCACGAACAAAGCTGAGTACAAACGCGAGTATATCCAGTTCCATGCAGTAATGATTAATGCCTTCGGCTATGCAGTGCAGAGGTTAAGCGAAGGTCGTGGAGTTCGCGGGGTCACATTGATGATTGAAGACCTGGTAATGAATACCGGCATCACTGATCGCGAAGATTTTTTCCTCATTTCTTCCTGGGATGGTGTTTGCGCTAGCTGTGAAAAATCCAGGCCAACGGTCATTGCTAATGTCTCCGCTCAGAAAGCAGCGGCTTTACGTCTGATGGATGCCATCGTGAACAAGAACCTGACTGTGACTAATAGTAAGGATGCCTGCCATGACTGATCTCACTCGACTGTTAGGCAGCCTCAAGCGTCGCGCAGCCCACGCAAAAGAGTTTGGCCACGATGTTCTGTTTGTGAAGCTAGAAGACATTGATGCGCTGGTAGCGATGCTGGAATCGAAAACATCTTCGTCAGATTCACTGGGTCAGCCTGGTGAAAAAGAGGCAATCTTAGCGAGTGGTGCGTTGAAACATCCTTGAGCTGCGTCGATAGAGCACCTCTAAAAACATCGTAGATGTGACCAAATCAACGATAACACAAGGGTTATTTAATGCTTTAATCTCAGTAAGTTAAGCGTAGGGCAGTCTAAAGAGTGTCACCATTTCTTTAATCGATAGTGAAGTTGACGAACGTAAAAATCAGGACTATAAGTACTGTATAAATACACATGTGTATTTATACAGTATAGATTCTGGTATTCGACAAGGAAAAATGGAAATGGTTGACCAAAAAAGCAATGCACAAGTTTCAAACGGTGTTAACGACGATATTTCAGAAATGAAATCACTGACCACGTTGCGCAAGCGTGTGGTTACCGATGGTGAGGTGGTTTCTAAATCACAGAGCGCTTTTCGTCTGGCAGGTGGTAAAACGGGGGTCATCCTGCGCAATGACGGTAATGACTTTTACGCTCTTGTAACTCCAGAAGGTCAGGCGCAAGACGGACAATGGAACACCCTTCGCCCATTATCTTTCAATCTCAAAACTGGTCGTGTTTCTCTCCGTAATGGCGTGGACATTTCTGGTGGGGCAGTAGTTTCGCATAATGCAGGAATTTCGGCGCGTACGACCGGCCCGTCGCCGATCATAAATGGACAGACCTATTCAGCCCCCTCCATTCATACCGATTTTACAAGCGGCAATATCACCACCCAGATGATGATGGGCTCCAGGGTAGAAGCAGGCAAGCAAGATTACGGTCTGCTGTCCTATCGCGACTGGCAAGGTAAATGGAACGAACTGCGCGTTCGATCAAACGCCGAACTGGATGCTGGGCAGTTTACCAAACGCAATTCAGAGGGATGGATTAAAGCTGCAGGTAACCGTAACGTCAACAATGATAAAGACCGTAAAACCAATGCGTTATGGATTCAGGGCGCGGGGGATTTATCCGCAGACTTTTATCACTATGAGCGTATTGGTCAGCATCATTTCCTCGGACTACATGTAGCTAATGGTGGCGCGCAGGGGTGGTATGAATTCCGTAATGATGGTCATGCCTACACTAATGGTGCCTGGAATAGCAGCTCTGATGCGCGAATGAAAACGGATATCGAAAAAATCGATAATGCACTGGACAGACTCGACAGCATCGGTGGTTACATCTACCTCAAACAGGGGATGCCGGAAGCCGGGGTGATTGCTCAGGAAGTGGAGAAAGTGCTGCCACAGGCTGTGACGCAAACGACGTTGACGCTCAATGACGGCAGCATCCTTGAGGATGCCCGCAGTATTAACATCAACGGTGTGGTCGCCCTGCTGGTTGAGGCGCTTAAAGAAGAACGTCAGGCACGCCTGGAAGACCAGATGCTATTGCTGAAAGAGCAGGAAGCCCGGCAGGAGATTGAGCGCCGCCTGGCAGTGCTGGAAGGACGTGCGGGCCGGGAGGACTGATTCATGGATGAGTACGATTACAACAATGGTGTGCCGCCGGTGACGGGGAATGTCTGGTTGCCTGCTGATGAAGACGGTCCGGGGCGCTGGGTGGCTCCCACCTCTGGTAGCCTGAATGGCGACACGCTGACTGTTACCCCCACGAGCGGAAGCAGCGCCGGTCAGGGAGACGTGGCGTTCGGTGGTGGCAGCTACGGAAAAACGCCTTCCAGACTGCAGGCTGAAAGCTCTGCGGCCATTCATGCCACGGCAAAATGGTCAACCGAGAATCTGAAAAAAACGCAGGCGGCACAGGCGGAACGGGTCCGGGCGACCATGGCGGCACAGCAGGCGGCAAAGGCATCACAGGATAAACTCACGCAGCGGCTGAAGGATGTGACGAACGCGGCCATTCAGAAGGGCAGAGCCGGTCCGAGTGTCACTGACCGGGCTCATCAGACCAATATGGAGATGGCGGCATTCGCTGAAATGGTCGCACAGAACGAGGCCATAAAAAGGGCAGAAAAAGAAGCCAGGAAGGCAGAGGAGGCTTATCAGGCCGCTCTGCGCGCGCGCGAGGAGGCGCAGCGCCGGCAGGCTGAAATCGACCGGAAACTGAAGGAAGCCCAGGAACGTGAGGCCGCCGCGAAGGCAAAAGCCCTAGCGGACAAAGCAGCCGCGGAGAAAGCAGAAGCTGACCGGAAAGCGCTGTTCGCAAAGGCTGGCATCCTGGATACGCCAGTCTACACCCCGGAGATGGTGAAGGCGGCAAACGCTGCGCTGTCTGCCGGAGACTCAATGGCACTTTGTCAGGCCCCGGGAATGATACAGCTCTCGGCAGCCGGTGTGGGGACGCTTCCTTTCAACAGTAGTCTGGCGGGATGGGAGGCTGGTGCGCTCTGGCGCGGCGTCGACGTGCTTGCCAGAATCGCGCCGGTCGCGTCCGCCGTGGCCACGGTTGCCACTGTACTCACCCTTGTCAGGGCTGCACTGGATATCCCCGCAGCAGGTGAAGGCAGCGACAGGGTCCCCGGACGCGACGTTGACATGCTTGCCGCGCAGGCTAACCTGTATACGGCCATGAAGACGGAAATTAAGCCGGGAATGAAGAGCGTGGACTTGCCCGTCAGGGGGTATGTCTCCAGTGACGGCAATGGCCGGCAGTCGGTGAACCTGGTCAGAACGGGTACGGGCGGGATTTCGGCCACGGTACCGGTGCTGAGTGCCGTGCGTGACAAGGCGACAGGGCTTGATAAAATCAATGTTCCGGCGATGTCTGGTGCGCCGTCGCGGACCATCCTCGTGAATCCGGTTCCAATTGGCCCTGCTGTACCGTGGCATACCGGCAATAGCGGGCCAGTGCCAGTAACACCTGTTCACACCGGTACAGAGGCGAAGCAGGCTGACAGTATCGTCACGACAACTTTGCCGATTGCAGACATTCCGCCACTGCAGGACTTCATTTACTGGCAGCCGGATGCTTCTGGGACAGGTGTTGAGCCAATTTATGTTGTGATGAGTGGTATTTATGGTGAAACAAACGCTAAAGGTAAATCCAGCGGACGTCCATTTAATACTGACAGAGCAGGCGGTCCCATTCAGAGCTTGGACTGGAAAGCAGCAGTTATTGACCGAGAAGGTGTAAATAAGGTGAAACTGCATACCGGCCGATTTACTGAGTCTGATGCCAATAAAGTAATGATAGAGCGGCTGGAAAAAATTCTCTCCGGCGAGTTAAATGCAACAGACACCGATAAGCGATACTACACACATGAAATCAGAGAGTTGGAGCGATATCGGAATCTTGGTGTAGCAGATGGGACCCTTCCTGCTAACGCAGCGGAAGTGTGGAATAATACCCATACGGCTACTCTGGAGGACTATAAATTAGGTAACAGTGAAACTCTTTTATACACTCCAGAGGCACTCAAGGCAGCGGAAGAACAAGAACTAAGGGAGTTAAAATGATAGATTTTGAACGTATGGTAGCAGAACAAAATCTGGTAGATATTATCCTCTTCCTGGTAAGGAAAGAGAACGGCTTTGGTTACCCTCAAATGGATCGTTTTTTCAGTCGTCATAAGTTTTCAGTCATAGAGAACGGTGAGTTCATGAGGACATTTGAACAGATGCGACTAAAAGGAGAAGTTGAATTGGGAGAGAAAATGCTTGTTGTAAAAGGGCCGAACTGGAAAGAGCCGAGATTTGTTACCGAAAAAAAATACGGTATTGAATAACTCTTTTCTTACACTTGCACTATGTCCGGTAAATTAAAGTTACCGGACATTCATTTGTGATCTCATAAAATTTCAGCAGTAGCGTGCTTCGTTTACGTTAGTGTCATTATAAACGCAGGCTGTTCGGTAAACTCCCATGCTCTGTGAAAAATCGAAATACATGATGGGTTGATGCTTAATGAGTTTCATCTCAAAATCAATTAAATAGATAACGTAATGATTAATAAAGTTATTTCTGATTTTACCGAAGCTGAATTTTTAGCTTTCGTAAAAAAGATATTTAACCCAAATACTACAATGGAAGACGAAGACGTACAAAACGTATTAGAGTTTGAAAGGCTTACTGAGCACCCTGATGGTTCTGATGTTATCTTCTATCCACCAAAGGACCGAGAGGATAGTCCAGAGGGGGTTGTCAAGGAAGTAAAAGAATGGCGTGCAAAAAATGGCAAGCCAGGATTCAAGGATAGTTAACTTTCTGAGCCATTCCAAAACAATCTAAACCCGCTATGGCGGGTTTTTTTTGAGCCTGTGTGTTCCGCGAGCCGTCTTTTAAGAGAAAACTAGCATGTCAAAGATTCTCACTGATGAAGAGTTAAATGCTCTCATCGAAAAAGCACAAGCACATTCAGAGGTGATGTCTGAATTGGGTTCAGAACAGGAAGCAGAGGAGTCTGCACAGATACTAAGCGCACTATCTGAATTGAAGCGGTGCAGGGAGGGAGCCGCCCCGTAGGAAGTGGTGTGACGTACGACTGAACGAGAATTAGCATAGATTTAAATCAAAGCTCTTAGGGGCCTTTTATTCTATGATAAACGGACTTGGTTTGAGAGTGACGTCATGAAGCCTAAGAAGCTAAACGCTGAGCAGCAATACAAGTTAGACCTTGAGTTGGTTAAAAAGAAGCCCGCCAATCGCACCGAGGCAAAAGCCCATTTGGCAGCACAGTTACGGATTAGCAAGTATAAGGTGCAGGCCTCTTCCAAAATTCGCATTGGCAACTTCAAGGGAAGGAAAAAGGTGCATTTCAGTAAGGCCGAAGAAGAAGCCAGAGCAGCACTAAATAAAGCAAATGCCATTAGATTTTCCGAAGGGGAGGTCGAGTCCGTCGATACGGACCGAATCTCCGAGAGTAACAAACGCTGGCGTGGGAGAACTGCTGACTAATGTCTGATTGGAATATTGCTGCAAAGCCGCAGGACGAGCGCGACAAGGTTAACGTTGACCTGGCAGCCTCCGGAGTGGCGTACAAAGAGCGCCTTAACATGCCGGTCATTGCTGAACAGGTCGCCAGAGAGCAGCCGGAGCACCTCCGAGAGTATTTCATGGAGCGAGTTCGCTACTACCGTGAGCATAGCGTGCAACTCCCGAGAGCGAGTGATCCGCGTTACATCGAAATGTCTGAGGACAACTCAAAAAAATAACATTAGAGAAAAAGATGGAAATTAGATTATTAACATGGGTTGCTGACAAGTTACTTGGTTTTTCGAAGTTAAAGCGTGAAGATAAACTTGCTGCGATATCAGGGTTGACGCCTGCAGTCGCGGAGACAATCGTTTATAACGACAAAATAAATAAAGGCTTTGAGAGAAACAAGGAAACGGAAGAGAAGCTTCATAAAATGTGGTATGAAGCTTCTTCTGCGGTTAGTCGGTATGACAGGGAATTGGCTATCGTCTGTAGAGAAAAAGCTAAGTACTGGCTTAATTACGATGAATATTCCGACTATAAAGTGGCAGAGCTTAACATTAAGCTCGTTAGTGTCGCTCAAAGGTTGGAAGACTTAAAGCTCTCATAAGCTATTTCTTTTGTCTTTGATTTTCCGTTATCAACCAGCCATAATCATGTCATCGGAGCCTGAACAACTCCGGTGACTTCTGCGCTTTGAGGGGACTCAAAGTGCAAACGACAATCAGAACACCTTTCAACCAGTCACAGATGCAGAAATGCACCTGCGATTTTCTGCATTCTGCGTTTTATCTCTCAGGAGGTGAAGCGTGAAGCAACAATTCCATCTCATTAACGAAAGCGTTAAGCAGAACGCTATCAACTTCATCCGCACGTTGCCGGTTGACCAGAAACGGCCACTGATTCTCGACATCAAAGAAATGACTCGCACGCTGGATCAGAACCGCAAGATGTGGCCTCTCCTTAAAGACCTGTCTGACCAGGTTACCTGGTTCGGGAACAAATACGATTCCGACGACTGGAAAGACCTCATCACGGCGATGGTAGCTAAGGCCAAAAGGCAGGAACAACGAATGGCGCCCGGACTTGATGGCGGCGTTGTGATGTTTGGTCAGCGTACCAGCAAGATGACCGTTCGCCAGATGGTAGAGGTCATTGAGGCTATCTACTGGTTCGGAACACAGCAGGGCGTCAAGTTCAGCGAGAAATCCCGTCTCGAAATTGAATGGGCAAAAGAGTGGTGTGAGCAGCATGGCTAACCAATACCGGATCTCATTACCCTGGCCACCGAGCAACAATCGCTACTACCGGTATAACCGAGGGCGCACGCATATCAGCGCAGAAGGGCAGGCGTACCGAGACAGCGTCGCAAGAATCATCAAAGACGCAATGCTGGATATCGGCCTATCGACACCGGTGAAAATCCGTATCGAGTGCCACATGCCTGACCGGCGTCGCCGTGACCTGGACAACCTGCAAAAGGCAGCATTCGACGCCCTGACGAAATCTGGTTTCTGGCTCGATGATCAGCAGGTTGACTACTACAGCGTGAAGAGGATGCCGATTGTTAAAGGTGGCCGGCTTGAATTGACTATCACCGAAATGGAGGCCGCATGAGCCGTGACGTTATCGAACGCATCCGCGACCGTTGGCACAAGCTCCGCCTCTGCCGGCACCGAGGAACCGTATTGGTCGACTACCGCATCCTCAAGAATTTCGTCCGCATCTATCAGGCTTTAGGAGAGAAAGCATGAATACCCAGTACCTTGAGTATGTTCGCCAGCAGCTGATAGTGGCCACCGCCGATCTGAGCGGTGCGACGAAAGGGCAACTGGTAGCCTTTGCGGAGAACGCACAATTCACAGCGACGGCGCGCAGCCGCGGCAGGAAGAAAGTCGCCGATCCAGTCTCCGGCCGCATGGTAAACCCATCCAGCCCGCCAATCCCCGGACAGCAGTCCCGCGCTAAGGGTTCGTCGATCGCTCTCGTTATGCCCGTTGAGTATTCGACAGCAAGCTGGCGCCGGGCTTTGCTGTCGCTGGAAGAGCATCAGAAAGCCTGGCTACTGTGGAACTACAGCGACAATATCCGTTGGGAGCATCAGGAGACGATCACTCGGTGGGCGTGGGAACAATTCAGCCAGAAGCTGGCCGGCGTGCGCATTGCAAAGAAAACGGTCGATCGTCTGCGTCAACTTATCTGGCTGGCAGCGCAGGACGTCAAAGCTGAACTGACAGGGCGCAACACATACGAATACCAAATGCTTGCCTCCCTGATCGGAGTGACCACGAAGAACTGGTCAGAAACGTTTACGGAGCGGTGGGAGGAGATGAAAAGCACTTTGCGGCGCCTTGATAGCGATTCGTTATTACAGGTTACGCGAACACGTTCACAACAAAAGGCGACAAATTTAGATGTAAGTCTTGCAAAACTGGATTGAAACGCATATATTTCATGTAAATTTGATAGTGTGCCAATTTTACGTTAACCCGCCTCTGAGCGGGTTTTTTTGTCTCAAAGATTTCTACAGAAATTATCTCCAATTTTGGTTGAGTGCGCTTCGATGCCCTTGTCGAAGACTACAGCACTAGATTTGTATTTTGGAAAATTAAGGATGTATTTAGGCCCGAAGAAGCCCGAGATTTCAGGATATGCTTCAACGGCGGCGATCTGACCATTCCAGCTATAATGTGGGTCGGTACCTATTATGCAGTCGCCTTGTTTATATTTTCCGACTGCGTCTGAAGCGAAGCCGCTTGCTGAGGATACGAGCAAGACCATTGTAAAAATCACATGTTTCATATCGACTCCTTGTCATTAAGAAAACATCGGATCTTAATGTCTACAGAACGTTAAAACCACTCCGTAATTTTATGTTCTTGCTATGTTTCCCACTTCTGTAACGCATGCTATATATACAAAGACAAAGCGAAGCATCGATTGCCCTCCAGGTAAAACAGTAGCTCGGGATACTTGGAATGATGCTGTCGGTTTGGTCTGACATGAACCTACTTCTTGGCCTGCTCCATAGCAGGCTTTTTTTTGCCGCAAAAGGGCAAATCGACATTCGATAAAACACATTTCAAGGCTGAGCTTTTGCGCGGTCTTTTTATTTCAGGACCGCGGGAATCATCTACGACGAGCTTTGTTGATAAATCAGCCCGACGGTCCTGATCCTTTCAAACACACACAGCACCCGCTAACTACGCGAGGTGAGAGTATGTATTCCATGGAAAAGATAACCACTGGTGCTGCGTATGGCGCTTCAGCCGGGAGCATTCTGAATGGCATGCTTAATGCCTACAGCCCCGAGCAGTGGAATGCCATCGGCGTGCTGGTGGGCATTGTCATTGCCGTACTAACGTATCTGACAAATTTGTATTTTAAAATCCGCGAAGACAACCGACGAAGCAGGAGCAGAGATGAACCCGACGCTCAGGAATAAGCTTATTGGCGCAATCGCCGGCGGTTCCGGCGCGATCGCAATCGCTTCTGTCATGCTTGGTAACGCTGATGGGCTGGAAGGGCGTCGCTATTACGCTTACCAGGATGTCGTCGGCGTCTGGACTGTTTGCGATGGCCACACTGGCGCCGATATTCGCCGTGGTCACCGATACTCTGATAAAGAGTGCGACAACCTGCTGAAGGCAGATCTGCGAAAGGTTGCTAACGCCATCGACCCGCTGATTAAGGTTCGCATCCCTGAGCCAACCCGTGCCGCACTTTACTCCTTTACTTATAACGTTGGCTCTGGTGCCTTCGCCAGTTCCACGCTGCTGAAGAAGTTGAACGCTGGTGATGTGCCGGGGGCATGCAAAGAACTGCAGCGCTGGACGTATGCCGGTGGGATGCAGTGGAAGGGACTGATCTCTCGACGTGAGATAGAGCGCCAAGTCTGCGAGTGGGGCCAGAAATGGGCCGATTAACCGCAATCATCTGCGCTGTCGTTATCTGCCTGCTGGTTTCCATGGCTTGGGCGATAAACCACTACCGCGACAACGCGATCACCTACAAAGACCAGCGTAATAAGGCCACTGAGAAACTCAGCCTGGCGAACGCCACCATTAAAGACATGCAGACCCGCCAGCGAGATGTCGCTGCGCTGGATGCCAAATACACCGGAGCACTGGCAGATGCTAAAGCCACTATCGATCAGCTTGAGCGCGATGTTGCTTCTGGCAAGCGCCGGTTGCAACTCAACGCAAAATGTCCCACGAACGGAGCGACCAGCACCGGCGTCATGGGCGATGCTTCCGGCCCCAGACTTGTTGACTCCGCTGAACGGGATTATTTCACCCTCAGAGAGCGAATCTCCACCATCACCGAGCAAGTGAGCTACTTACAGGACTACATCCGAACGCAGTGCCTGAAATAGCGCAAGCATCACTTTCTGGATTGTTCACACTTCTCCTTCAAATTATCGATTACTGCCGGCGGCAATGGAGCCGTCATCATACTGCGGTATTGCATGCATTCTTTCGTTTCCTTCATCCCGTGATCGGAATTTGGGTGAGTGGCACAGCCAGCCAAAGACAATGTGATGGTGATTACCAGCAGGCGAGTGATATCCATAGTCGATTCTCCTTTGAATGAGGGTTGAGTGTAGCAGTCGCAGAATCCGAGACGAAAACAACTGGCCTCGCAATAGCGGGGCTTTTTTATTCCTGAATTTCACCGCGCATCTCACGCGTACTTCAACGAGAGCCTTTCAGTAAGCGAGCCTGAGAAAAGCCGTTATAGGTGGCGACCTCTCTCGGGCGGCTTTTCTGTGAGACAGGCTCACTTTCTAAAAGGTAAAGACGCTATGACAAATCAAACCGTGAATGTTTACGGCGTATCTGTCCGGGTTGACTCTGCAGGTAGATACAACTTGAACGATCTGCATGCAGCAGCTGTTGCCAATGGAGAGGCGACAGAATCACAAAGGCCGAACAAATTTATTCGAAGTGCAGCTGTAAAGCGTTTCGTTTCTGCATTGAACTCCAGAGGACAAAAATGTCGTCTGTAAGAAAATCAATCACTTAACATTGTTAATGGTGGGGTGAGTCAAGGTGTTTGGGCGGCTGAATTATTAGCTATTCGCTATGCGGCGTGGATTAAGCCTGAGTTTGAAATTCAGGTCTACGAAACATTCGGAGAAGCTGTGCTTAGCGGCATCAGCAGTATGAATCGGCTTAACCGCCTCGACTTGCTGATCGCGACCGAGACCAAAGAGGTCAGTGCCTGCGCGAGGGCAATGAATAAATGGGGCGTCGGTGGTCACAAGAAGCTTCTCAATTGCGCTCGTGAGCGGATCGTCAGCCAGATGGACCCTGACATGGTCACGCTGATGGAAGCGAAAGCAGGGTAGCCAACGCAGAATTGCGTTGGCAAATAGCGGCATTACAGAAGCTCTTCACTGAGGGGCTTCGATAATGTGGATGCATGGTATTCCGCCATGATAGATTTTGCGCTATAAAGGAACTAGAAATAGGCGGCGGCTGTCTTTTGAGGTTGGTATTAACCTTCGTTATTGTTGGTGCAAGTGGTGGCGCACTTGTCTTCTTGTCAAACTTCGTTATAGCTGAATTAATTAGTTTTACCTCAACTTACCTCTACGCAAAAGGAGCCTCTATGACTAAAAAATCTATGGATAAATTGTTAAACTGGAAAAAGAACTCATTAGTCAGCCGCCGCTTCAGGGTTACCCTGCTGAAGAGCTTGTGAAATTCAAGCGAAAGCAAATTTCTACTAACCGCCTCCGGGCGGTTTTTTATTGCCATCACCATGGGTGGACTCATCGTAATGGAATCGCCCTAGCTGGCAGTACACAACTAGTGAATCCGTATGTGGCGAATAATGGCGGGGCCGCCGCCATTACATTTATCAGTACTGTAAGTGTGGTAACGCGATTGGGCTCACGACATAGGTTGTTCCATTATTGTCTTGTTTCCAGACAAAGCCATATGACAACTGAGAATCGTCTGGAACCCAGAAAACTCTCGCGTCTTCACGGAAGTCACCTTCCCAACCTTTTTCTTTTGCCCATTGCTTTGCTAATTCCCAATGCTCTTTAAAGTGTTCAGGGTTGATTGAATCCCATTCATAATCTTTTTCGCCCGGAGCTTCAATCTTCTTGAGGGTTTCCTCTACTGTAGAGAGCATTCGCCAGTGAAAGTCGATTGGGGCGATGTCATATACGAACCAATTACTCATAAATTTTCCTCAGTGAGATAACTATGGCGCTCAACGCAAAACAAGATATGTTTTGTCGCGAGTACCTCATCGATTTAAACGCCACGCAAGCGGCTATTCGGGCGGGGTACAGCGCAAAGACAGCTAACCGCACTGCGTCCGAAAACCTGTCAAAACCTGACATCCAGTCCAGAATTGCCGAACTGAAAGCGCAGCGCAATGATCTGGTTGGCATAAATGCGACATATGTCCTGAATCGACTGGTTGAGATAGACCAGATGGACGTGCTGGACATCCTGACCTCGACCGGTGAGCTTAAGCCGGTGTCTCAGTGGCCGAAGGTCTGGAGAACGACGCTATCCGGGCTGGATGTCGTCGAGATGGCAGCGGAGGGAAACACAACAGCGCTGCTTAAGAAGATTAAGTGGCCTGATAAGGTGAAGAACCTTGAGCTGATTGGTAAGCATATCGACGTCCAGGCATTCCGCGAGCAAGTGAAAACAGAGCACGTTGTTGAGTCAATTTCTGACCTGATGGATTCATTGTCTCAGGGGGCGTAATGAAACCTGAGCACCTCAAGCTGCTGTCCAATAAAGACTGGCGGCTGAACAATCTTTACTGGATCACCGACAAAGAGGGAAAGCCGACTCGCTTCAGGATGACGCCTGAGCAGCGGGAATACTTCGAGGGGATCCACACCCGCAACATCATCCTGAAAGCTCGACAGCTCGGCTTCACTACCGAGGTGTGCATCATCCAGCTCGACGCGGCTCTGTTTGAGTCGGCAAAGTGTGCATTGATTGCCCACACTCTGAATGATGCAAAGCGCCTGTTTCGGGAAAAGGTGAAGTATGCATACGACAAGTTGCCTGCGGAGATAAAGGCGGCTAACCCGGCCAGCAACGATTCGTCTGGCGAACTCGTATTTAAGAAAGGTGGCTCTCTCTACGTCAGCACGTCGTTTCGTGGCGGTACGCTGCGCTACCTGCATGTTTCCGAGTTCGGGAAGATATGCGCCAAGTATCCTGACAAAGCCCGTGAAATCGTCACTGGTGCATTTGAGGCGGTATCGACAGGCTGCTTCGCTACTATCGAGAGCACAGCGGAGGGTCGGGCGGGTTACTTCTTCGATTACTGCCAGACAGCAGAGAAAGCCTTGCTGCAGGGTAAGCCACTGTCCGCGCTCGACTGGAAGTTTTTCTTCTTCTCATGGTGGAAGAATCCGCAGTACGCAATTGACCCGGTAGAGCAGCTACCTCAGCGCTTAGTTGAATACTTCGCCGAGATGGAGGCGAAACACGGCGTAGTCGTTAACGAACGGCAGAAGGCGTGGTACTACGCCAAAGAAAAGACGCTCGGCGACGACATGAAGCGCGAATACCCGACCATACCGGCGGAGGCGTTCCAGCAGTCGGTCGAGGGCGCGTACTACGCCAAACAGTTCCGCTGGCTCTACACCAACAAGCGGATCGGCCAAATCCCGGATAACTCACATCTACCGGTTCACACGTTCTGGGATATTGGTGTGGGCGACTCCACGGCGATCTGGTTTGTTCGCGAAGTTGGTAAGGAGTTTCACATCATCGACTACTACGAAAACTCTGGCGAGGGGCTGAGGCACTATATGAAGGTGCTGAAAGACCGCGGCTACGAGTACGGCGAGCACTGGGGGCCGCACGACATCGATAATCGTGAATTTGGTGCAGACGCAAAATCTCGGAGGGAACTCGCCCAGGAAGGGTATGATATCGACGGTCAGGTTTACAGCATGACATTCCAGGTGGTGCCAAAAGTCGGTGTAGATACCGGCATTGAGTCGGTGCGTGAAATCCTCCCATCCTGTGTTTTCGATGAAGAGAAATGCGCTGAGGGCATATCTCACCTTGAGGGGTATCGAAAGGAGTGGGATGACAAGCGAGGATGCTGGAAAGATAAACCCCTTCACGACTTCACATCACACGGAGCCGACGGGTTCCGCTACTTCGCAGTAGCGAAAAACAACCACAAACAAGTCGGTGCAATTTTCTTCACCTAAGGAAATCTCAGTGAGTAACGATACCGAAATGCAAATCCTCGCTGGGCTCATAGTGAATAGCCTTAACGAGGTGGGCCGTGCGCGCCAATTGTATGCTTCAGGGCTAGGGAAGTCAGGGAACACGAAACGACATCATCTATGGTGCGAATTTGGTTACCCGGAGCGTCTTGATTTTGACCACTTCTACAACATGTATGAGCGTAATGGCGCTGCGTTTGGTGCGGTGCATAAACTGCTCGATGCATGCTGGACTGACACGCCGGTGATCGTAGACGGCGATGAGACCAAGAAATCGAAAAAATCGACGCCATGGGAGAAAAAAGTCACCAAACTGATGAAAAAACACTGGGCTAAGGTGAAGGATGCTGATCGGCGAAATCTGGTAGGTCATTACTCCGCACTTATTCTTCAATTTGCAGACAGTAAGGAGTGGTGGGAGCCAGTCGATCGCAGCGTGATGCGGAATTCTCGCGAGCGTGGCTTGGTCAAAATGATTCCTGCATGGGAGGCACAGGTTAACCCCGGGGAGCTTGAACAGGACCAGAAATCGCCAGACTACGGCATGCCGAAGTTTTATTACTTCCAGGAGCAACAAGTCGGGGACAATGGCAACATCTCCGGCCCGATGCGGTCGATTAAGATCCACCCCGAAAGAATCATCATCTTTTGCGAAGGCTCAGAAGACGAGTCATCGTTGGCCGGCATTCCGTTTCTGCGAGCTGGTTACAACGACCTGCTTGATATGGCGAAAACTTCCGGCGGTAGCGCGGAAGGCTTCCTGAAGAACGCCAGCAGACAGCTCGGCATAAACATGTCGAAGGACACAAACCTTAAGACCATCATTGATGAAGCAAAGAAAGCCGGTTACTCAGGGCTGGCGGAAGCGCTAAATGCTGCCATACAGAAGCTGAACTCTGGTACAGATTCAGCGCTGGTGACTCAAGATGGCGAAGCCAAAGTATTGTCGGTGGCGGCAGCGGATCCGAGTCCGACATGGACAGTGTTAGCAAATCAGTTTTCCTCTTCAGTCCAGATGCCATTCACCATCCTCTTTGGTCAGCAGACAGGGAGGCTTGCATCAGATCAGGACAAAAACGACTTTGCTAAGCGCTGCAACGGGCGTCGTGCCGGCTTTCAGACGGATCGAGCGAGCGCAGTAATAGAGCGGCTGTGGGCAGTAGAAGTAATCGAGCCTCCGAAATCTGGCGAAATAACTTTAACCTGGTCTGACTTATTAGCTCCAAGTGAGAAAGAAAAGATTGCCAACATGAAGGAAATGGCGGCTGTCGCGAGAGATACGCAGCAAGCCTACGGAACACCGGCTGTAGATGAGAATGAGGTCAGGGAAGCGGGAGAGTTAGAGCCGCGCGAAGAAGTGAAAACTCCTGACCCAAACCAAAAGGTAACTACCGATGATCCTCTTTCCGATGAATCCGGAGCAAAAGGCGAAAGTCGGTACGCCAGTAGTGCCGCGCAGCAAGGTTGACCCGACGCGATCAGCGAAGCAGGTCAGCGCGATGTTCCGGGATATCGAGGACCGGTATCTCGGCATCAAGCGAGCGCTGAAAGCATTGTTCGACCAGCGACTGAGCGGGCGAGAGCGTGAGGTAAACAGCCATGACTGGCACTTCCTTTGCCATGACCACGGCGAGGATGTGCGGCTCTACCAGGTCAATGCCAGCAAGTTTATCTACGACATGTCGGCGCAGGAACTGGCGGACCTACTGGAAGCGGTGCAGGCCATTCTCGACGATTACCTGCTGGATGGCGGCGAGCAAAACATCTGGGCGATGGATTACGTCGTCGCAGAGGCGCAGCGCGGCACGCTGGAGGCTTTCAATAACCTCTCGCAGCAGTCACAGGTATACGCCAGCCAGACGACGCTACATCAGCTTTTAAACAGCCCCGGTTATCTGAACCAGATAGCGGCAGCCAGGCTGACAACGTTCAGTGACTGGAAGGTCATCAGCGATACAGCCCGCGGCGACCTGACTAACATCATTACCGATGCGGTGGCGCGCGGAGTGAATCCTCGCGAAACGGCCAGCGTCATCAGCAAGCGCCTCGATGTTTCGATGTCGAAGGCCAAGACCATCGCTCAGACTGAGCAGGTCGGCGCGCTGCGCCAGGCGCAATGGAACGAAACGGACTGGGCTGCGGATCGTCTTGGGCTGAATACCGGCTTGCTGTGGCTGTCGGCGCTCAAGCCAACTACTCGTGCATGGCACGCCAGCCGTCACGGCAAGGTTTATACCACCGAGCAGGTGCGAGACTTCTACGCCGAGAACGGCAACCGGTACAACTGCTACTGCAGCCAGATACCGGTGCTGCTCAACGACGACGGTAGCATTTTCAACGAAGGGTTGAGTGAAAGGCTTGCGAAAGAAAGAAATGATTGGCATGTTTAGCTGTGCGTAATAACCTTGTGTTTCCTATGGTTTGGAGGGTTTATGGAAGCACGAGAAATAGGTAAGCGTATTTACAATGTTTTATGGAATGCTAACTGTAGAAATCGTAATAACCCCATACTTGTTAGTATTGATGACCTAATGTCTGCCATCAACGAGAATGTTCAAGTAACCCTAACTCGCGAGCAAGTTGTTAATGTTATTCTTAACGATCCTTTCAGGCAGATTGATGCTAGTGGTCGCGTAAGAGAAGAAATACCTCTTTTTGAAACTGCATTTACGAATGATGTTTTAGTGTCAGTTAGACTTCCAGAAATACCATTTAAATACCCCCATCAGTGGGGACTTAGTTAACATTACATAGGTCGCTCAGGCGGCCTTTTTTATTGCCTGAAATCCACCAACGAGGACCCAGCATGAAACGCAACCGCGTTAACGTGCTGACCGTCGTCAACTCCGCTTCAAACATCACCACTGAAACCATCGACGGCAAGCCACATATCGTGGTTCGCGGCATCACGCCTGTCGTGGACGATATCGTGATGAACCGGAAGTTGTACCCGGCAGCCGAAATCGAAAAGGCCTACAACACACTCGAACGTAACCCGATGCCGCTGGGCCACCCGAAAGTGGACGGTAAGCACGTGTCGGCGCGCGATGTCCGGGCGGTGAACGAATACCACGTCGGCGCCTGGCTGCAGAACGTCAGCCACAAAGACGGAAAGGTGACTGGCGACATGTACGTTAACCGCCAGTACGCCGAATCCAGCGAGAAGGGAAAGCGCCTGATTAACCGCCTGGACGAGATGCTAGCGGGCACCAATTCCGAGCCGATCCACATCTCCACTGGCCTGCTGTATTCAGGCATCGCCGCCAACGGCGAATCTAAGGGCAAGAAGTACAACGAGATCGCCACCAACATGATGTTTGACCATGTGGCGGTATTGCTCGACGAGCCGGGTGCCGGAACGCCGGAGGAGGGCGTGGGGATCTTCGTTAACGTCGAGGGTGACGAAGTCGAAATCGAGGTCGTAAACCTCGAAGAGTCCACTACCCCAGACCAGCCAGACCCCGCATTCAAAACATTTTTCAACCAGCTAAAGGCGTTTTTCGGCGCCAACAGCGATTCAACCCAGAAGGAAACAGACCCGATGAAAGAGCTCATCGTTAATGCGCTGAAGGCCAAAGGTAAATCGGTTGACGGTAAAACCGATGCCGAACTGATGGACGCATACAACCAGATGCTGGCAGAAAATGCCGACAGCAAAGAAGAAACGCCAGAAGAGAAGGCCGCCCGTGAAAAGAAAGAGGCGGATGACAAGAAGGCTAAAGAACAGGCCACTAATAACGAAGAGATGCCAGCCTGGGCGCAGAAACTCGCTGATCGCGTGGACGTCGTTTTCAACAGCCTGAACGCGAACGCTGACAAAGAGAAAGGCGAAAAGCGCGCAGCTGTGAAGCTGGCGATGAACATGAGCGACGACGAAGTCGCAGATCTGGACGGCAAGGCGCTCGATGCCATGTACGCCAAGTGCCAAACCTCTTTCGGCCTGAACGGTGCATACCGCCAGGCAACCAACAACCAATCAGTCAGCGAGATGCCGGAGTAAAAAATGGCTAAAGACGGAAAACACGTAATTCACGCGGGCGGTATCTTCGCAAACCCACAGCTTCACCGTGAAGGTGCTGCAGCCTCTGATACCCCTCCAGGGACGATTGGTTTCTTCGACAACACCACGAAGAAATTCACCGCTTCCGTGGATGGCAATGAAGCCGCGATCCTCTACGTAGCCAACTATGACTACCTGCGTTGCAAAACCGTAGACGACGTCATCAAGGCTGGCGATTGGGTTGTTGCTTTCCACCCAACCCCAGGCGTTTTCTTCAACGTTCCAGCTGCAGCAGGCACTTACACAAAAGGGCAGCCGCTCTCTGTGGCCAACGGTCGAGTTAAAGCTGTCGGGACTGATGAATCAGTCCGCTGCTACGTAGAAGAAGACCGCTCATACACCATTGAAACGGCAGGTGACCTCCTGCGCGTGGTCATTAAATAAGGAGCACCTGAATGTTTGTATTCTCCACTAAACAGGCCACCGAAACCGGGAACCTCGAGGTTAACTCCTCTCAATTCAAAAAACTCTCCGCCGCGCGCAATGCCAGTGCTCAGGCTGCGGCTGACTTTATTGCGCGAACTAAATGGCGTGGCGATGCAGAAGATACACCAGAGCTGAATGCGGTAAACGCAGTCGACGACATCCGCCGTCTGTACAAGGCCTATGACCAGACCGTGCTGAAGCAATTCGAACCGAACACAGAATTCACGCTGCTGAACGACCTGATGCCGCTGTCTCGCTCTGTTCGCCTGGAAGAGTCTGTGTACGAGTACGCTCGCACCGGCGGCCGTGGCTGGGCGCACACTTCCATGTCTGGTCAGATTGGTGCTGCGCTGGATGCGAAGTCTTACACCTTCGATGGCACCATGGTGCCGATCCATGACAGCGGCTTTAAGTTTAACTGGCGCGATCCGGTATTCAATAAAGGCTCTGCGCTTTCATCCCTGGCCGATGCTCAGGCGGGTTCTGTCGATGACGTACGTCGCCAGTATGTGGACTACATCTGGGAAGGCTTCCGTGACGCAGCCGGTAACTACATCAAATTCGATGACAAGACCTGGAAGGGTTTACGTCACGATGAGCGTGTGGCCCAGGTGACACTGACCGTTAACTTCGCAACCAGCACCGACCCGAAAGCCATGCGTGCCGCGGCGATCGCACTGCGTGACGTCCTCAAGCTGCAAAATATGCAGTACGGTCAGCAGACGTGGTACGTCTCCAGCGAAATCATGTCCAACTGGGAACAGTATTTTGATGTGAACTCTCTCCGCACCGTGCTGGAAGAGATCTCCAAACTGTCAGGCATCTCGGCAATCAAAGAAGATGCTGAGCTAACCGGCAACGAAATCGTAATCGTGCCGCTGCAAGCTGGCGTGATTGCTCCTATCGTCGGCCAGGCATTTGGTACCGTCGCCGATCCGCGTCAGTTCTACAACTCAGATTACGTTTGGCGTACCTGGGGAGCTGCTGGCCTGATGGTTAAGCAGGACATCAACGGCAACTACTCTGTTATTCACGCTTCGAGCTAAGGAAACAACATGGCACTCGTAAAGGTATTGGTAGCAAACCTCTTTGCCGGTGCCAGCTTTCAAAAGCTGGAGGCTGGACAGGTTTATGACGTCGATGACTCGATCGCTGAAAAGTGGATCGAGCAGGGTAAGGTGGAAAAATCAACTGACAAGAAGGGGGAGAAGCTCGTCTTTGAAGTGGCTACACCGTCTGCGCCTGTGGCATCCGGTGCATCTGATTTGCAGTCAAAACTCAATGACGCCCTTGAGCAGCTGAAGCAGGCGAAGTCAGACGCGGATGCAAAAGACAAAGAGCATTCTGACGCCCTTGAGCACCTGAAGCAGGTGCATGCGGCTGAGCTGGAATCGGCGAACAAACGCGCTGAAGAGGCAGAAGCCGCACTGGCGGAAGCAACCAAGAAGGCGAAATAACCATGGCTGACCCAATCACAGCGGCAGACGCGCAGGCATTCCTCGGTGAATTGGGTTATTCCATTCCCGGCGCGCTACTGGATCCGATTATCTGCGTGGTGAACAAGATTATCCCGTGCCTCGATGGTGCGGGATATGACGACTGCACGGCAAAGCTCATCCTGATGTATGCCGCTGCGCTCATGGCGACGTCTTCCGGTGCCCGGCGAATAAAATCGCAGGGGGCGCCATCAGGAGCGTCGCGTTCGTTCGATTACGGTGCTGACAGCATCACCTGGTTGCGCGACTCGCTGTCCCGGCTTGATACCAGTGGCTGCACTGGTGAACTCCCAATTAGTGCTGGTAATAGCGTAGGCCTGTTTATGGTCGTTGGTGGTTGCTGATGAAATGGATATCCGTCAAAGAGCGCCATCCGCGGTCATTCGTCCGTGTCTGGGTGATGACCGATACCGGACAGCAAACGACGGCGTACGTCAAATCCAATGGCGAGTGGTACATCAACTGCGACCGCATACGCGCCACGGGTTCCGTTGTGCTGCGATGGAGGGATGACTGATGTCTTCGATTGCCAATTGGTCTTATACCGCGACAGCGACAATCTGGCGGCGCATACGCGATGCTGACGGTAGTGATACCGACGGCGGAGGTCAGCCGTACGGATGGGAAGCACCGAACGCTATTCTCTGTGACTACCAGGGCGGGCTATCCGCGAAAATCGGTGACCTCGGTCGGGAGATCGTGGTTAAAAACACGATATGGACCGAGTATGCAACGGCGCGGGAGGGCGATTACATCCTGATTGGCGCGTCAACCGATGCGGCGCCACCGGATGAAGCTGATGAGATACGGCAGATCGTCCAGTTCGCCGACACCTTCGAGCGGCTGGCGGACGATTTCGCACTGATTACGGGAGTCTGATTATGGGCGTGAAAGTGAGAGGAATTCGCCAGGCCAAGGCCAACCTCGATCGCATCATCAAAGACCTGCGTGGACGAAAGGTTGTAAGTGCCATCCAGAAGGCGATGATCATTGGTGGCGCGCAGGCATCATTCTACACTCCGATCGATACGAATACGCTCATCAACAGCCAGTTCAGGGAAATCATTACTAACGGCACCAGGGTAACCGGGCGCGTCGGTTACTCCGCAAACTATGCGGTTTATGTTCACGACCCAGCAGTGAAACAGAACTTCACGCGAGCAACAGCCCGTAAGGAGTTCTTAACGAAGGGCTTCGAAGATACCCGTAGCCAGATAGACGCTGCGGTTAAGAAGGAGCTTTCGCTATGACACCTCCGATGTATATGCGCCTGAAGGATCTGTTTGAGAGCGAAGGTCTGACTGCCGGCTTTAAGGTTCAATGGCGACAGTGGCGTGACACCGGGAAAGATGCTGACCAGTTCATCGTATTCCGGCCTTCCGGCGGCACCGATATTACTTATGACCTCGGCGGCGACTGGTATGTGATGGTCGATGTAATCTCTTCGAAAGCTGATCCGGATGGCGCTGACTCCGCGGTTAACGCCATAGTTGAATATATTAGCGCGCAATCTGGAGCTGATGAGTGCGTCGGCGCGCTTCGGCTTGTCGGCAATGTTCCGGCGGCTATACCAACCGAAGAGGGCCGGTTAGTCACCCGGCTGCTTGTTTCATGTACATACGGCGAGTGATCGCCAGATTCACCCATCAGGCTGCCTTCTGGCGGCCTTTTTTATTTGAGAGGTACACATGCAGGGCTGCCAGAATGATACCGGTAAGCTAATCGGTAAGGTTGCGGTGCTACGTATGGCCTATGGCTGTGCTGATACCGTTCCGGCGCTTTCCGAATGGAAGCGTCTCGGGGCTATGACCACAAAAGGCTTTGACTACTCCATGAATACCGTCAACTCGGAAGCTGACGATACGAAAGGACTGGTTGAGAACCTGGTGAACAACATGGACTTCACCATTTCCGGTGAAGGTGAATTCCGTAAACAGGACAAAACAACTGAGATCGGCGCCATCGCTATTTCGAAATACATTTTCGACGAAGTGCAGGCTGGCCGGCAGCCGACGATTTGGGTGCGCTTTGACTTCACTGGTGAAGACGCTGGCACTTATATCATGGGCTACTTCAACACCACTTCATGGTCTGGTGACTTCGGTACTTCAGATATTTCCACCTTCTCCGGGGAGTGGAAAGTCTACGATGCCGATACTGTCGTCTTTGAGGTTGCTGGCCCGGCGTTGGCTTTCACAACCAACCTGACTGCAACGAAAACGGTCACCGCGGGATCTGCGCTTAATATGCCAGTAGCGGTTTACGGTGGAACTGCTCCGTACACTTACGTATGGAAAAAAGACGGTTCTACTGTAAGTGGCCAGACTACAGCGACCTTTAACAAAGCCAGTGCAGCCGCCGGCGATGCCGGGGTTTATACCTGTGAGGTGACTGATTCGGCAGCGACACCGGCGAAGATCACCTCTATCGCCTGTACAGTGACAATCAACTAAGCACAAGCCAGTTCGTGAATAGTACAAAGGGCGTTTACGCGCCCTTGATACTGTTTATGGAGCGACTATGACCCCCATTAAAGAATTAGGCGAATGTGTCATCGGCACTGATACCCATGAGTACTTCTTTCGTCCCTCCTTCCGAAATATGGCGCGTATCGGCGAGCCGGACGAAATCGTCCAGACGTTCTATGACCTGTGTAACGATGAGGCGACACCGTTAATTCAACAGGCGGCTCAGGTATATATCCGCGATGAGTACAGCCGCCTGCCTGATTGCGTTCTGCGATACATCCAGAGCGGACTTCTGAACCGTAAAGCAGTTTTGGCTGCCCATACCGTTCTTACTGCTTGTTGCGATGACGATATCGGGGAACTGGTCGGATGGATGAAGCCGGGTAAGTCACGCAAGCGGGGATTTATGTGGCGTCCTGGAACGATGCCGGCGCCGGAAATGATCATCGTTGCTCAAAATCTGATGATGCATGGAATCATTGGCAAGGCGAAAGTGCGCAAGTTGCAGCGCTACGAGTCGAATGAAACCACATCAGAATTTCGCGCGACAGATTACATCATGGCTGCACGCAATCATTTTGGTATAAGCCGGGAAGAGGCTGAAAACCTCACAATGACTGAGTTCGCCTTAATGCTCAATGCGAAGTACCCGAACCAGAAAGGTTTTACCCGGGAAGAGTACAACGCAGTTATGGATGATGACGATCGGCGCTGGCAGGCGTTAATGCAGCAGGAACAAACCAGCAAAATCAGATGAATCAGCCTCGGCAAAGTCCGGGGCTTTTTTATATCCGCTCGATGGTGGTCGGCTATTGCAGCCTCACTTCAGACGCGCTTCGCACGCGCATTCAACACAGAACCTTTCAGGATGACCCTTGAGGATGCCGGCGGCTGTCGGTGCCTTCTGTGGGCCGGTTTCCTGTGCGACAAGGTTCATCACTAAAAGGTAGACCGACATGAAATATCCAACAGTAATTAATGGATTAGACTTCCGTGATCTGATTTTTGTGGCCGATAACGACCCGGTAACTGACTCGTTTATGGTGGCGAAGGCATTTGGAAAGTTGCCTAAAAACGTAATTCGCGACATCGAGCGAACTATCGAGGCCTGTCCCCCAGAGTTTGATACAAAACTCAACTTTGAGCTTTGCTATAAAAACAATGAGTTACAGAATGGGAAGCCGCAGAAGTTCTATAGACTCCGCAAAGATGGGTTAATGCTTCTGGTTATGTCCTACACCAAAAAAGAGGCTATGCGCATCAAGATCGCCTACATCAACGCCTTTAACTGGATGTACGCGATGCTTCAGGTTGGTCGGCGCCAGTTTGAAGAAGAGCGTAACGCCGTCATGCTGGAGTTCATGAAAGAGAAGGATGTTGCCAGTATGTCGGGTCGCCTGCTGCGTCGGTGGGGGAAAGAGAAGAAGCCCCAGTTACTTTCACGCATTGAGAAACTGGACAAGCAAGGTCAGTTGGCATTGCCCGGTTTTCCTGGCGCGCTTACCGAAGCATGAAACCCACAAATCCGTGGTATTTGGATGTCCCACTTAGGTGGGTTTTTTGCTTTCAGATTCCGGCTCATTTACCGAAAAGCACTGATATCCCGGCAGTCGTCGCAGCTTGTACCACGGTTTTTAGAGCTTCAGTAGACATTTCGCCTAGAGTCGACTTGGCCTTTTCCTTCTGCTCATTTGTCATATTAGACATGGCAATGAGGTCTTCCAGGACGATTACGGCGTCACGATGAAACTTGATTGTCTGCACGTTAAGGATTGCAGAGAGGCCACCGTCCTGTTGAATGAAGTCGATGCCCTTAGCAGTGATCATGATTGCTCCGGGATTTATGCTATAGCCGCTCAGATGATGCCGTATCCCGCTGTGAATCAGCTCGTGCTCTTCAAGGTAAAGCAGGTTTGCTACAAAGGTGTCATCACTATCAAACATTGATTTCAACTCAACATATGCTTTGTTCTGCATATGGTTTGGGTAGGCGTTAAACAGTATCTGGAGAAGCTCTTTTTGCTTTTCCCTTTCAAGTTTGATCATCTTCAATCCCGTAAGTGTTTTTTGCTCAGGCACAAGAAAAGTCTACTATAGCTTGAATTTTGTTATGGGAAATAGCGTTCGAATGGTTGGATTTTGTCGTTACCCTCTATCCCTGCTAGGATTTGTCCAAACTAATCGATGGGGATAGGGATATGACAGAAGAAGAGTGGCTCGAGGGGCTTCGGGGGTTGCCTGATGATGTGATTCTAAAGATCCACTTTGACCTTCAAGAGAAAATTAAGAAGCACTATAAACTGCGCGATACAGGCAATAACCTCGAGAAGGTCATTCATTACTGTCAGCAACAAATAGCCCTCGCCCCGTTAGCTATGTCTGCCATGAAGAACAATCAGGGCATGTACGATAATGGAAAATTCTTTGCTCCTGGCCATCATGGTTATAGGCAATACACGACGATCCTTAAGAAGCGGAAGGAAGCAAAGGCATTGGAAGATCTTCTCAAAAAGAAAAAGGCGGAAGGATGGGCAGACTAAATGTGTTTGATTTGCTACGATTTTCATACTTTTACTGATGGGGATAGGGATATGAAAAAGGTTTTGATGGCGGCAGTATTGGCCGCTTCGTCGTTTGTCATTGCAGGCTGCGCACCTAAGCCACCTTCTCAAGTGGAAATATCCACTGCAAATTACGGCACTTTGCCGAATGACTATCAGCAACAAATTAAAAATCACATGGCATCTATTCTGAAAGACCCGGAGTCTGCTCGATATACGTTTGAACCTCCATTCAAAGGTTATTCGCAGGATGGCTCCCTTTCTTCGACGAGTGGAGGTGTGACATATGGCCAAGTTGTCGGTGTGCAGGTTAATGCAAAAAACAGTTATGGCGGATACACAGGAAATCAACTTTATGTGTTTATGTTCTCTAATGGGGTGATGTATGACTCCACAGCAAACTTCCACTTTGGAAGGGTTAAGCGAGTCCCGTAAACAATGATGAACTGATTTAAGCCCCGCATTGACGGGGTTTTTTATTGCCTGGAGAAAATATGTCGCAAGGTGAAAAAGTAGGTAGCCTTTATATAGAAATCGAAGCTGATACCGCTAAGCTTTTGATTGGAGAGCGACAGGCTAACAAATCATTAAACGCAATCGGTAACAGCGCCGATAATGCCTCGAAAAAATTTGAACAACTGCAAACAAGCCTTAATAAAGTCGCTGGAGCTGTTGCTGCATCTATTGTCGTTGATTGGGGAAGAGCATTCCTTGTTGCTGCAGATAATATGAGTCAGTTAAATGCGAGAGTTGAAAGATTAACTGGAAGTGCATCATCTGCCTCTCAAACCATGCAAAGTCTCATGCGAGTTAGCTCATCGACAGGCGGGTCTATACAGGACACGACAAAATTATGGGAATCGCTTAGTACTGCATTACGTGACACAGGGGCATCAAACGGACAAATTATTCAACTTACAGAAACTTTGCAGAAAATTGGTCGTATAGGTAGCACTTCTTCAGAGGAAATGACGAATGCTCTTCGACAATTCGGTCAATCGATTTCTTCGGGGACTGTGAGGGCTGAGGAATTTAACTCAATACTTGAACAAATGCCGGAGTTGGCGCGACAGATTGCTGCAGGAATGGGAATTGGCGTGGGAGAGCTTCGCCAATTGATGCTCGAAGGAAAATTATCGGCGCAGGATGCTCTAAACGCCATTCAGAAACAGACCGTTTTAGTTAATACCGAGTTCGAGAAACTACCAAGGACTTTGTCTCAAGCCAATACATCATTAACTAATTCATTCCTAACAATGGTGGATAATCTAAATAAGGCTACAGGGGCAAGTAACGGAATGGTCTTAGTGATCGATTCTTTGGCTGTAGCAATAGGCAGATTAACTGGTCAGGCTGCGACTGCAAGTCAACAAATCGCAGACCTTAGATCTGAAGCTGAAATGTATGCAAGAAGAGCAAGGACTTGGGGATGGTTGGGGGTTGGCGATTGGCAGAAAGAAAATGAGCAGAAATCAGCAAAGTTAACTGCAGATGCTTGGGAAAAGGCATCCCGCGCCGGTTGGGACGCAGCGCAAAAGGTGGCGAAAAACACCAAGCCTATTGAGATAAAAGCTGTATCGACCACTTCGCAAAGTAAGGCCAAGGGGGGGAAGTCCGCAGCACAGAAAGAGGCTGAGCAGTACGCTAGAGCACAAGAATTAATTACGGAAAGGTTGTCGGATTTAAAAAGCAAAGCAGAACTGTCCGCCAGTAGCATCGCTGAACTCTCAAGAGCTCAAGCAATCCTAAATGCCCAGCAATCTTTGGGCAAAGCGGCATCGCAAGAACAAATTGCTTTGGCTGGAGAGTATGCAGCAAAAGCTTGGGACAACGCAAAAGCGTTGCGCGAACAGGCCAAAGCTGAAAAAGAACGTGCTGATGCGGTAAGCAAGTTTAGTTCAATTCAGAATAAATCCAGTAGGGTTATAGGGCTAGATACTCAGTACCAGCAGGATATTGCTGATATCAAAATGTACGCTCAAATGTACCCTCAAAAAATAGCTGAGGCTGAGGCGGCTAGATCCTCTATTGAAAAGCAATATCGAGACCAGCGCATAGCAGCTATGTGGCAAGAGTGGGCGCAGCAAACCACTGCGACACAAGCGGCAGCGGCGGCGTTTGATGGTTTTGCTAATAGTGCTAGTAATGCATTAACAGGCATAGTGACAGGAAGCATGGCGGCCTCTGATGCATTGCGTTCAATTGGGAATACCATTTTGAACGAGGTAATTAATACCTTTGTGCAAATGGGAGTTCAGTGGGCTAAGTCTGCTATTTTGGGGGCAACTACCCAGCAAGCGGCTATAGCCGCCACCACTGCTACGCAAGTCAGTTCTCTGGCAACGACCACGGCCGCCAGTACATCCTCGGCAGCGGCCACAACTGCAGCATGGACGCCGGCGGCGCTTGTGGCGTCGATTGGTTCGTTCGGCGGCGCGGTTGCTATTGGCCTCGGCGCCCTGGTAGCTGCGCTGGCTGTTGGCTCATCGTTGGCCGGTAAACGTAAGAACGGTGGTCCGGTATCGGCGGGCTCAATGTACCAGGTAGGTGAGGGCGGTATGCCTGAAATCTATCGCGCCAGTAACGGCAGTCAGTACATGATCCCCGGTGATAATGGCTCTGTCATCAGCAATAAGGATTTGCAGGGCAGTGGCGGAGGAGCACTGCAGGTCGTGAACAACGTTTACAACTATGCAAATGGCGTCAATGTCGATACCCGCAGCAGCCAGAACGGCGGGCAACTGGTTATCGAAACCTTTATCACCGATATGCAGAACGGCGGCCCGATGTCCTCTCAGATGCAGGACACGTTCGGCCTTCGCCGGCAGGCCAATGGCGATTACTAAAACCAACCCGCTCCGGCGGGTTTTTTAATGCCCGGAGGAAACGTGGCAACAGTTTCATACCCGGAATTTCTTCCTCTTCCGCAGCGTCCCAGCCAGAACATGACGCAGGATACCGGCTGGCAGACAACGCAGCCGGCAGTCGGGCCAGCAATATTCACCCCGTTTACGACGGACCTGAAAACAACCTGGACGCTTCAGTGGATATTCACTCTTAAGCAGGCGGAAGTGTTTAAGTCCTGGCTACGATCGCCGACGTACTGTGACCGCGGGCGTAACTGGTTCCAGATGCGGATAGATCTTGGGGACACTTACGGGCCGCAGCTGCAGACGCTTCACTTCATCAACATGCCGGTGCAAACCAGCAAAAATGGCGGAGTGGTGACCTGGACGGCGACGGTTCTGTCAAACGGCATGAGTGACTATACCGAGCAATACGACGACTGGATCGTCGGCATGGCTCCGGGTACCGAATATCTCTATGACCTGCTTGTTACGGAGATCATGCCGAAATATCCATGGGGTAATTCATGACGACATTGCGCGAATGGAAGGAGCGGCGGCCGGCGAGTGATATCAAACAGACCATCGAGTTCTATCACCCTGCTTTTGGTTATTACCGCGTGGTGAACAAGCTGTTTCGTGAAGCGACGTTCGGCGGAAACCTGTATCAACCTGCTGCGTTTGATATCACCGAGCCCACGCAGAACGGGTCTGCCATCATCACTATGGGGATCACCTTCCTGCAGGGGGCAGAAGAGGTCAGAAACACACTAAAAGCATGGACAGGTGCCGCCAGGATGACGGCGATAACCTGCAAATATCAGCAATGGAGTATGATCGGTGATACTGAGCCTCTGAAGACTTGGTCACTGTTTGTGAAGGATGTTGGCGCCGACGGCACAAACGTCGCCGTTAATTCCGGTAAGACCAATCCGCTGACGCTGCCTAATACAATTATTTTCACCACGAAAGATTATCCAGGGCTGATTACCGTATGACGCAGAGCGAATTTATCCGGCTTGTGAATGGCAAGCCGTGGGTTAACCGTGCCTGTTGTTTTGAGCAGATGGATTGCTGGGGGCTGGTTGTGCTGTATTACCGGCATGTGCTCGGTCTGGAGCTGCATCATATCCCCGGCTACGAATCGGGCGCCGACTTCATCACCTGCTACTCAGCGGAATCAGCTCACTGGCGAGCGGTGCCGGTGGCGTCGCCTGGCTGCCTGGCCGTGTTTTATTACGCTGATCGTCCTGTTCACGTGGGCGTAATGCTGGATCCGGTTAAATGCCTGCATTCCCGCGGTGAGTTCGGTTTTGTACGCGCTGACAGCATGGTCATCTTGGCGAAGAAATTCAACAAAGTGGAGTATCTGGTTCATGGTTCGATATGAGCTCCAGCGCCTGCCTGGCGCGCCGAAACAATATGGAACGACGACGCCGGGAACTGAGTTGATCGCATTACTGGATTCTCTCAGGCTGCACAATAACGTGAAGGTGCGGCTGAATGGTCGTGAGCTGAACGATGATTTTGATTTGTCGTTTAAGTTGCGAGCCGGCGATGTTGTAGCGGTTTTTGACCAGCCAGAGAGCGGCGGCCTGCTGAAGACGCTGCTCAACCCGGTAGACCACCTTAACCCGATACGCTTTACCAAAAAGGTGCTGGCGGGGATCACCGGGCAACAAAATGCATCTGCTCCATCAATTTCGACCGGCGAATCACCAAATAATGACGCCACCGGACAAACTAACCGCGCCAGACTGTACAAAGGGCGACCGAACATTTACGGCCAGTGTAGGGTGTTTCCGGATCTGACGCAGCAGGCGTTGTTCGAGTTCATCGACAACAACAAATACATTACCGAATGGTTTGAAGTGGGATTGGGAAAATACACTATTTCCTCTGTCCGGTATTCAGAATCGAATCTGGGGAGTCTGGCCGGCGCCAGTTACCAGATTTTTGATCCTGGCGCGACGATAGGCACTATTGACGTTGGATATCAGTTCGATGATATCGATAACGAAGAAGTGCCAGGGCTGAATGAGAGTGAGGATTTCCCGGCGCAGACAGCGACCACATCCACGCCGACCGCAATGAGCATTGAGAGCAATCAGCTTAAAGCGACGGTGCTGTCCAATGACGACAATTTCTCATACTTTGCTGCGCTTGCTGTACCGCATCCGGTTACCTTCGAGATTAATGCAACATGGAACTCGGGCGGAAACCCCGTCACCAGGAATGTCACCGGCAGCGGGAATATTGTCTATTCAGAGAGCTATATTGGTGAAGACACGCAGTCATACACCACGTTTTATCTGGGTGACATGACCGGAGAAATCACCACTTTACCCGCTAACGCGACCATAAATCTGACTCTGTTTACCCTGAACGATCAGACGCCGCTGGTAATAGGCCCTTCGGTCTCTCCCCTTGAGTCTTCTCAAATCTGGGTTCATGCGATGGTTCAGTTAGGTGCCACGGCGGGTACGACGCGCTATCGGATCCGGTTCTGGAAGGTTGACGAGAATAACAACCAGATCCCCGGAACGGCAGAGCAGTATGATTACTTCTTCGATAACGATTATCAGGTCTCGACACGTAACTTCCGAACCACGCACAAATTTACCCCTGCAGCCGGGACAGGGCGCTATGCGGTCACAATTGAGAGGCTGGATAACAGCAACGACAGCAACGTCGTCACTCTGATGGCGATTCACGCGGTAAATACCCGCGTCAATGTTGTTTATCCTGACGATACGATCGCCAGAGTGACCATCAAGGGGAGCAACAATAGCAACAGCAATCGCGAGCAGAAATACAACATGCTCGCAGAGCGCCATACCATCAGCTATGACCGGGCGACCGGCCAGATTGACTACACGCTGCGCCCAAGCCGTTCATTTGCAGACGCTGCACTGCATGAGTGGATAGTTATCGGTAAGCAGGATGTTTCAAGCATCGATGTCGCTACGCTGTACGCGATTGCTGACTCAATAACGGTTCCGGAACTCGGCTATTTCGATTACACCTTTTCAGATGAGAAGTTGTCGCTCGGTGAGCGGATCCGGACTATCTGCAATGCGGCGAGGGTGGATGGAAATAATATCGGTGATGTGTTGACGTTCTGGCGCGATGAAAAGGTCAGCTATCCTGATGCGGTATTTGCGCGCTCAAACATGTTCTTTGACGAATATAAGGTTTCATGGCAGATGTCGCTGCCAGGAGGATATGACGGCGTCACGGTTGATTATGTCGACCCGCTCACCAATAAGAAATCTTATATCTACCTGCAAATCGACGCAGGTGGAATCAGGGAAGTTGAAGATGCAACCGTCAATGCCAGCCAGATTAGCCTGGATGGTTGCCGTAATCGTACTCAGGCTTTGGATCGGGCATGGCTTGAGGCTCAGCGCCTTCTGTATTCGCGGCTAAGCATGACGGTCAAGGTTCTGGAAACTGAGCAGGTGGTTCGCGGCGCCGTCGTCCAGTGTCCTGACATGTACGACAATAAGCAGCAGAACGGCTATCTAACGGGCCGTGATGGGGACATCTTCACGACCTCAGAGCGTATTGATTTTTCACTGGGTGACATGTGGGTGGTGATGACGGATAGCCTTGGTAACTTCCGCGGTCGCTGGCGCGCATATCCTGTAGCGGGAAATGCAAAAGCTTTCCAGGCCGCTGCAGATGCTTTCGACCTGAATATCTACAATGGCAGCGATTGTCAGGTAGCCAGCCGCTACTTCATTGCAACAGACACTGAATTAAACTCGTCCATCTGGCGCGTTGAAACTGCCAAACCCAATGGCGATTACACCCAGACACTGACCCTGTCCGAATATTCAGACGCAATTTATCCGTAACATACAGCAGTAACTCTTCAACCTTCGCGCACCACATCAGATTAATTTCTGAGGCTTTCGTGCGCCATTTATAGGGCGACAAGCACAATGGCAACACCGTTACCGACTCCAACGCAGAACCCGGTGCCAAGTACGGACATCAGGGATGCTGTATTTGCCGGCGCAAAAATGGATGAGATTGTCTCGTCTGATAACAAAACGTATATCGACAGGCTCGGAGTGGAGCGCTATACGTGGGCTGGCGCTCTCGCAAATATAGAGCCTCTCGGTCATCCATGGACAGAAGCAGAGGCCAGCGCCGCTATTGCATCCGGTGAAATACCAAACATGGCTTATTATTTTGTCTGGTCTAACGATAAAAATAATGTTGCTGATGTCTGGCAGAGTATCAATGGCGTGCCTACCAGAACGGGCAAAAGCTACCCATCGAGTGATTTTGTTTACGGTTTGCAAAAACAGGTCGACTTCATTTTCGACAGCAATGCAAAAAACGTGACAGGGTTTCCGGGGATAGCTGAGATGGCAACAGATAAGAATGGCAATGTAACCTATCAGCGCCTTGAGGACGGAACATCACAGTTCCCGGCTGTGATGGTAGGCAGCAGTATTGAGCAGGTTCAGAAAGCTGATGGCTCAGTGTTTCAGTCAAGAGCATCAGGCGCTTCAGTGCTGTCATTGTCAGAAGATGGCAGCGTGGGAATGCTTCGGTTCAATACTTTCTTCTCTGCTGACTACCCTGACTATGCAGAAGTCCACGCCGATATTAATGGCGAAATCTTCAAAATCGTTAAGCGTAATGGTGAGGTTATAGATCTGCGAGATAGCGGAGCAGACCAGAGCGAGCCGGTTGCATCTGCCGATGGCGGAATGGCAATTGAAGTAAGCGGAAACCTCAAATTTATTTCACCTGAAGGGGCGAATACTGACATCACGACTGACGGGGGGAATACCGGACCGGTTACGTTCCGTGCAGTTGATAACAGTTATTTTGTGAAATTCGCTTCGCGGGAGGGCGGCAGCGGTGACTATCATCTTCACCGCATCAAAACTGATGGGCGTTCACGCATCAGGCAGGGGCGCGCTGAGCTGGTTCACATCATGCTTGTTGGACAGTCGCTCTCTGTTGGCGCGGCATCTGTGGTTCAGGCTCCCGTAACGACAACGGCCAGATACCCATACGGGGCGGTGATTTTCAATGGCGGTTCAAAATATGACAGCGCACACGCTGAGAAATCAGTCGCGCTGTCCGATTTGCAGTACCTGGTTCCAGCTGTGGAAAACATCGGTAAGGCTGGATCTCAGGAATCAGACTGCAGTGGCCTTGGCGAGCGCCTTTTTGAAAAGGGCGGTGTGACCTGTCTTGTTTCAGCTACCGGGGCGTCCGGCACATCACTGGCGAATATTTCGAAAGGGACCGCCTCTTTCATCGCGACTCAACTGGTGATGCAGCGAGGGTATGAAATTGCCAGAAGTCTCGGAATGGCTTACCAGCCTTATATGCTGTTCATTCACGGCAATGCGGACGCGGTAAACAACACCAGTGCGGAAACCTATAAAAGCCTGATGATCAGTCTTCGTCAGGACTACGAAAGCTATCTCCACTCCCTCACCGACGACGGCGATCAGTCACTGAAGATGTTTGTTCAGCAGTTCAGTAACGCTACCGTTCAGGCGGGGGCGGCGGGCGCTGACGTTAATCTCGTCATTGGCAATGCACAGTATGAAATTTGTCGTGATAACGAAGAATTTATCCTGACGGGAACGCAGTATGCGCGGCCGTATGTCGATAAAGACCATCTGTCCAGCAATGGCTACCGGACTGATGGGGAAATTGCCGGTGTCTCAATTGCTCAGTATCTGAATACGGGTAGCGTGCTGGCGCTTCGCCCTGATGATGCCAACATCACCCAGACTTCAACAGAGGTGGTCATTCCACTGCTTGGCGGTGTCGGAAATGCGGTGATTGATACCGTCAGGGTATCCGATCCGGGTAACTATGGTTTCCGTCTTGTCGGCGCCACCATCACAGGGGTGACCATTGACGCGGGCAGAACCATTCGAATCGCAAAAACGGGTACCGCAACCGCGGTGAATTATGCCTACGTGGGTAACCGGGCAAATATGCCGGGCGCAACGACTGGCAGCAGGGGATGTATCAGGGACTCTGCCACTGATATTTCACCTGTATCAAACCTTCCGCTTTACAACGACCTGGTCGCTTTTAACAAAACTCTCTGAGGTAACAATGACAACTACCCGCGTTTATATCGATGGTACCGTGACGGCCAGCCGTTCTCTTGGTCAGATTGCTTTCCCTATCACTAGTTTACCTGACCTGGTACCGGGCATGATCCTCCAGTGGGACGTTGACGGGACAACCGGCTCGCTGGCACGCAATCGCGTTGGTGAGGATATGACGGTTGTGGGTTCGCCAGCAATCGCCAGCTACGCCGCATCACTTAATGAGACGGCATACATTGATACGGGGATCAGTATTGCCCCCTTTGCCAACAGTGATATGACCTTTATCGGAATAACGAACAATCCAGGAGGCAAGTTTAACGTGGTTGGGGTGATGCAGGTTGCTGCGCCGAAACGGTCACGGTGCCATGAGTTTGAAACTACGCATAAACCAGGCGGTTTATGGCTGAACTCCGCCGGTGCATCATGGTTTTCAGTGCTGGACTCAGCGCCGGCAGAAGCTGCCGCGCCAGATGGTATTTTCTCTGTCTCCAGAACGGTGACAAATGACGGTACTGGTCGGGTCGGGATCCACGCTGACTTGCCGATAACGGGTCAGCATGCGCTGGTGACGAATGGCACAGCGCCTTCACCGTCAATCACCGGAAATATTTATATTGGCGCCAGTCTTGACCATGGCACTACAGTAACGGGTCAGGTAATGGCTGTACTGGCTTTTAGTCGGGCTATCACTGATACGGAAATGGCGACTATCTACCGGGCCTACAAAAGCTATTATGCCGGGCTGGGTAAAAGTATCTGATGATATGCGGACCTGCAGCAGGCTATGCTGCAGGTTATTCACTTCGCTTTTGCTAAAGTTTTATTCCATGTAGCTACAAAATAGTAGTAACACAATATTGGGAACGAACAGAAGACATCATCATCTTTTTCCTAGGATTGTCAATCTGTTCAGTTATCTTTTAATTCCCAGCTTTCAGAAAGCTGATCAGCTCCTGATGGTCTCCAGGGTTCAATGGACCCATTTCTTTGTACCAGCTTTAAACCGCCTTCATATTTTGTACAGCTGACAATATAACTCCCATCCGGCAAGCGTGAGGAAAATACTTTTTCACCGTCCCCAAGATATTTCATTGCGTCGAACCAATTCATTATTTACCTCTCAATATGCTCTGGTTATTGCATTGGTGCCAATTCCTGCTATTTTTACTACATCACCTAGTTTAGTATCTGTCGGGGTAAGTAATTCGAACTCCTGACGTACTTCGAACCAAGTGTTAGCATAAAGGACATTATCTGTTATGGTATTGGGCCATACACGATCAAACTGGTCGAATCCTTTAACAATCCCCTTTGGGTAAAGAGTCGCAGAGTTAATAACTTTTGTTGCCCACGATTTATTAAAGAAAACAAAATTTTTTACGCTGAAGTTCAAACCGATAGTAGGTGTCGTACTTCCATTTACAAAGCATATATCTCCTGTTACACCATTGCTTAAAGTACCTCCACCCTCAATATGAGCAGTAGAACTATTCCTCGAACTAACATGGAGTAACCATAGTGCATATGATTCACCAGGAAAGTTAACAATGGTAGAGAATGTATTCTCTGTAATAGATGCTCTTGCTGCTGGTTGAGTTCCAGCTGAATTGTTACCGCCAGCATGAAACCCTCCCACGGAAAGCATTGCATAAATACCGTAGTTATTGAAGTTATTATAAGGGGTTATCGTATAATTGAAGTTGTTACCTGAAATGTTAAGGTATCCGTTATTGTTGGCTACCAGCCACACAAGAACATTCGTTAACACGTTATTTCTAAAAATAAAATTATCAGCTGCCCCCATTTGGACTATTGCCGAAACAATTCCGTCCCCATAAAATCGGTTATTTTCCACTACAATATTTTTGGCTTTTCCATTTTGAGCTGAGTTATAAAATCTAGCGATGCGTGAGTATTCGTTATCAACAATAACATCACAGTTAGTTATAGATATCTGGTTATTGTAGAAAAAAGTAGCTATGCCACCATTCGCCCAGTTCTTTGCATAGCAAGAATCGATACGACTGTTAATACACCCTTCAAAATCGAAGCCAACGTCGCAATGAGTCGGATCAATGGATTGTGCTCGACAGCCAGTAATAAGGATGTTATCACCCATAGACCCCCAAACCCCGGCCCAAACGGTATGGCAATTAACTTCACGAAAGGTCAGGTTCTTGCACTTTCTCTCATTTCCCTCCTCACCGTTAACTTCGAAGTTTGAATCACCCCCCCAAAACATTCCTCCATAAAAATATCCTTCGACATTCACGTTTTCAGCACCGCCACCATCGGTATAACGGAATTGAATAAACGAACCGCTAGTTAATCGACTTTGGGCGAAGCCATCAACGTAACGGACTTTAATTTTCTTAGGGCGTGTTGCGTTTGTGCTTCCTTCATAGGTGTTATTGCCATCCATAACATCAAGCAAACGTGGTCCATAGCAAAGGGCATTCTCAATCGTGATCGATTCACACCCACTTTGCACCGCGAGGACAACCATAGTGTCATCATCGTGAAGGTAAGTACCCCCTGAAATAAGTATGTTAGCAACCTCTTGAGCCTTAAATCCCCAAGCCTGCTGGCCGCCTCCGCTAATCCCTGTGTTATTTACCCATTTAATTTCGGTTCCAGCTTCCAGATATATTCTGGCGCCTGAAGGCAAGTTAATTTTGTTACATTCGAAGACATACTTTTCGCCAGTTAACCTCACTTCCTTCCCGGTCCCAAGGCACGCAATCATTGCATCCGTATCATAGTTTGTGCCGTTTGCATATGCCCCCTTCATCTGAGGTGTGATGTACCGAATCGCCTGTTGTGTATTTCCACCCTGTTCGAGTGCTACTAGTGATGCCCCTTTTCCAGTTTCTGTAGAGGACAAATCATTGCGTAGGTTATCGTCGGTTAAAGATGCCATAACTAGTTCTCCGTGGTTGTTTTCATTTTTAGTTATACTGTATATTTATACAGTGTCAAGGCGGGGGGGAGTCATGGTCAAGCAATCAGATTTACGGAGTGCCTTTATTGTCAGGGATGGAGAAGGCATGGAATGGGATGCGCTCGCGAATGTAGAGCTGATAGGTGTGGTGACCCACATCATCAGCAAAGCTGGCTTTGATGACTGCCCGGTGATGTGATGTTTGCTTTGGTTGATGTGAACAGCTTCTATGCGAGCTGCGAAACCATTTTCAGGCCGGATCTGCGAGGGAAGCCAGTTGTCGTATTGTCCAATAACGATGGGTGCGTGATAGCGCGTTCTGCCGAAGCCAAGAAACTTGGTATCAAGATGGGGGATCCGTACTTCAAATGCAAAGACCAGTTCCGCCGGCATGGCGTGGTTTGCTTCAGTTCAAACTATGAACTCTACGCGGACATGAGCAACCGGGTCATGACGACACTGGAGGAAATGTGTCCCAGAGTTGAAATCTACAGCATTGACGAGGCCTTTTGCGATCTCACTGGTGTGCGTAATTGCCGTGTGCTGGAAGAGTTCGGACATGAGCTGAAAGATACCGTCTACCGCAATACCCGTCTGCCGGTAGGCGTGGGCATCGCACAAACAAAGACGCTGGCAAAACTCGCCAATCATGCGGCGAAAACATGGAAAGCCACTGGCGGGGTTGTCGATCTGTCGAATGTGGAACGGCAGCGCAAACTGATGGCTTTACTTCCGGTTGATGAGGTGTGGGGTGTAGGCCGCCGCATCAGTAAAAAGCTTGAGGCTATGGGGATAAAAACTGTCCTGCAGCTAGCTGATACGGATATCCGCTTTATCCGCAAACACTTCAACGTGGTGCTTGAGAGAACCGTCCGGGAGCTTCGTGGCGAGCCGTGTCTTGAGCTGGAAGAGTTTGCTCCAGTGAAACAGGAAATTGTCTGCAGCCGGTCGTTCGGGGAGCGCATTACCACCTATGAACAAATGCGCCAGGCTATATGTTCATATGCGGCCAGAGGTGCAGAGAAACTTCGTGGAGAGCATCAGTACTGTCGTTACATTTCCACCTTTGTGAAGACATCTCCCTTTGCGCTGAATGAAAAATACTACGGTAACAGCGGATCCATTAAGTTGCTGACGCCAACGCAGGATAGCCGGGATATCATCAATGCGGCGGTAAAGTGCCTGGATGCGATATGGGTCGACGGGCATCGGTATCAGAAAGCGGGGATCATGCTCGGTGATTTCTATAGCCAGGGTGTCTCGCAACTGAACCTGTTCGATGATAATGCGCCAAGGCAGAACAGCGAGAAGCTGATGGAAGTTCTCGACCACCTCAACGCAAAGGATGGGAGGGGAACTCTCTATTTTGCTGGGCAGGGGATCCAGGCCACCTGGCAGATGAAGAGAGAAATGCTTTCCCCTAGATATACCACAAGATACAGTGATTTACTCGAAGTAAGGTAATTCATCCATTAATATGAAATGTATCATTGCTGTTTCTGTAGCAAGTTAAGTCCTTCATGAGCTAACAACTTAGTTAGTAGGAAGATATCTAAAAGTAAATGGTTCGGATTACATAGATACTTAATAAGGCTTTACGAAATGGAAATATGGTCAGGTAACATCAAAAAAACAACATGTTACCTGACGCCAGCTTAATGCGACAGATCCATACTTTGCACATGCGCAAAGTAAACCTTCGGTCATATGCCATCATGCAGAACAGCAAGTCAAAGACCTAATAATTCAGTAGCACGTACCCTGAACATAATCACATTCCTTTTTGGTAGTACAATATCCGTACCCACCGGCACGGCAGTTACAATCATTAGGTGGTGTGCATTGCATGACTTCAGGTGACTGCATAAGTAATTTTTTCTGCGCAGGAGTCAGAGCATGAAGCAGGATAGCGTTTTGCGCTTTAAGCTGAGTAATCGACATTTGGTCTTTAGGTTGTTCAGAAAAAGAATTGAAACTAAAAAATAATAATGATGAAAGCAAGTATATAAAATATTTATGTTTCATAATAATGCCCTCTATAAGAATAGAAATGAATTCAAGATGTTACTTCTTAGGTAAAACAGTAAAAAAGACACGATACGGTTTAAAGGAGTTTTCGATAGATGCGTTTACACACCAATATGCACCATCCTTTCGGGTGCTGCTTCCTGTAAAGACTTTCTCATAGCCATGAGAAAAATAAAGGCCGCCACAATATTCTCCAGATTTACAAACCCACATCTCCTTGTACTTATTCTCGTTGATATTTGGAGGGAAAATATCTGCTGTGCATAGAACGTGGTCAACTACAGGAACTGAAACTTTAGATACACAGAGCTCGACCGTCTTAGTTGAAGCGGGAACAGTTAGAAACTGTGATTGTCCTGCTATTGGCCTTTGCATGAAGGGGTACGTGTTTTCAACTGGACCAGGACAATCTAGGGCAGGTACTGGTGTTGGAACGTGCGGTTCACTTGGTGGCGTAGAAGGTGGTTTTGGGAGGGAGCTACAGTCCTGCACGTTCATAACAACATAGAAATATGAACCAGGCTTAATCGTCGAATATTCAAATGGCATCTCGGAGCCATTTGTTAAATTTTTAAAATGTGTTCCTTGATTATCATATTGATTATCCCTGTATATATTTACATCTCCGCTTTTGCAACTGCCACAATTATTTGAGATTATTGCTACAGTTTTTCCACCTATGCTTGATTGAGTTCTGACCCCGATACATGAACGATCATCGGCAAGCGAATAAAATGAAAATGTTGAAATAGTTAATAATAAATAATACCTATAGTTCAACCTGATCATAGATTAGTGCCTGCATGATGAAGTATTATACAATTATAGCGTTTGGTAAGCATTTGTGTAACTGCCAATTCAAAATGACTCTCTATTGTTAGAGAGTCTCTGGCTATCCAACCACAGCTTTTAGAATGGTTGCGGACGTTATCAATTTAATGGCGCTCAATAGCTTCGAGTAATTCTGAGCCTTGGTTTTTCACATTACCAACGGCACGTGAAACAGGGTGCCATGTAAAATGGCCTGCTGACACGGTACCGTCCGCAGCTATTTCTTCGGCTTCTTTCCCTCCTATGTCTTGTCTCATCCATTCCTTGGCTGCTTCTGATGAAAGTACCAACGGCCGGCGGTCGTGAATGTCTACCAGCCCTTTATCTGCAGCCGCGGTGACTATCAGAAAGCCTTCTGCTTCATCTCCGCGTTCAAATGGTGTGCTTCCGATTGCTGCCATGAATATCGGCTGCCCATCGGCACGATGGATGAAGTAGGGCTGCTTCTTGTCGCCTTCCTTCTTCCATTCGAACCAACCATCAGCAAAGCAGATCGCCCGGCCATGTTGCCATAGAGGTTTAAACATTCTGCTGGTGGCCGCCGTTTCGACGCGTGCGTTAATCAGAGGTGGTTTATCCCACCATCCTGGCGCATAACCCCAGAAGACAGGATCGATATGCAATTGTTCGTCGCGTTCGCTGAGAAGCAAAACTTTGGTGCCGGGCGCGACGTTGTATCGACCAATCGGCTCCGGGTCAAATGCGATGTCACGATCGGCCTCATCGGCGAGGTAGGACAGATAATCTTCACGGGTCATTGACTGGGAAAAGCGTCCGCACATATCAACCTCCAGTGGTCAGACTGAAAGTATAGGCGTCAAAAACGAGTTCTGGACGAAGCCGTAAGCTTGAAAAAGAAGGGAATCACGAAAGAGTGGTGCGCACCGAAAATCCATGATTAACGCGAAAGAGGATGACATGGGATGGGGGAGAGGTAAACGGCGTTGCTTTTAATCTGGAAAGCTGCTCGCAGAATTTTTAATGGGGCATGTATGGGGCAAAAAATTAGCGCAAAACAACTCAAAACCTCATAAGGCATCGATTCGTCTTGCGCTAATGCATTGCTTACACACTACATCCGCATTACTTCAACGCACCTTGCTTTTAAACTGATGCCTGTCTTAAATAAACCAGACTGGGCGCAGTAAGCTCGTTGAAATATCAGAACCGGGCATTCCCTGCCTGCGCGGCCCGGTTCTTTGTACGCATCAATATCCCATCATTCTTAATGCCAGCCAGATAATTCCCGCCCACAATAAAGCGCATGGAAAAATAACAACACTAAGAGAACGCCAGCCGTTTCTACTCATCGGAAACCCCACATTTAAGTCATCATCACCAGGTGCGTTTGGCATTTCATCATCGGCGCGGGGGCGGGGAACTTTAGGAATATTTGTAAAGCAGATGTAGATAAAAATAGACCCGGCGCGGTGGCCGGGCTGAGAGGGAGTTGACGAGCTGCCAGGTCTCCCCGGCGCGATGACTGCTTGCGGCGATCAGATGGGCAGGAAACTCATCATCAAATACGCGACGACAATGCAGATTAGCGTCATATACCAGACTATGCTCATGGTGACTTATCCCATTTCAGACTCAAGAAAGACGAGCCTATCGGGTAACGACTTTAAACATCCGGATGTCGATTTTCAACCGCAAGCACGTGAGGGGCTTAGCTTTTCCTGGCGTGGAACAGGCCGTCTTCGCCGTGGCTTTCATCTTCAACCCAGAAGTTAATATTGAATTGGGCATCATCGCTGAGCTCGATACGATGCCAGTATTGCGGCGGGCTGGTGGCGAACTGCCCGGCATTAATGACGACTTTCATCTCCGGTTCGCTAGCCTGCTCATCATGAAAACCGTAATAAGTTACTGTGCCTTCCATTACGCACAGCTGACCGAAAACGTTAGCGGCAGTATTGTGATGGGTGAGCAGCGCTGGCGGAACATTTTCTTTAGTGAAGAACGGAGTGGAGCGTTTGACTTTCCAGTTAGCCGGGATACGCAGGTGGGACATAGTAAGCTCCTTAGTGGATGCAAATAAGATGTATTTAATATGCAACTTTAAAGGGGCGTCGTCAACTTACAGGCACAAAAAACGCCCCCGAAGGAGCGTTTACCATCTGGCAGGATAGCTTAACGGCCGAACAGATCGCGCTTTTTGGCTTTAAATGGCTGAGCGATCAGTACCAGCAGGCCGATGACCAGATAAGCGGCAAAGATGCCTACCAGCCACTGCGGCATTTCCAGAGTCAGGAATTCCCACTGGCGCACTGAACAGTCGCCGGTGGCAACGAATACCTGCGGTAGCCATTTATCCAGCGGCAGCCACGTCGGGAAACGAGCGGCGAAATCGCAGGTCTGGAACGGAGAAGGGTGTAGCTGAATCATGGTGTGCTCCCAGGCTAACTGCAGACCGCGCAGTGCGCTGTATAGCCAGATGAGCAACGCGACATAGCGCAGCGGGGTTTTCGGCGCGATAGCGCCCACCAGACCGGCGCCCATAATGCCAAACAGAGCGCAGCGTTCGTAAATACACAACACGCAGGGCTGCAGCAGCATCACGTGCTGGAACCA
The DNA here is from genome assembly GCF_032601995.1 of Klebsiella sp. 141153. Taxonomy (NCBI): domain Bacteria; kingdom Pseudomonadati; phylum Pseudomonadota; class Gammaproteobacteria; order Enterobacterales; family Enterobacteriaceae; genus Klebsiella; species Klebsiella sp. 141153. The sequence goes on from NZ_JAQIRJ010000006.1 coordinate 298,117, forward strand.
CAGCGCCACTAATTCAAGTATAAAAGCGGTTAACGCCATCAAGAGCCAGGCGCCGCGTCCCCTTGAGCACTGGTTTAAGTATTGCAACATAATCATTTCCCTGGAACATGCTAAATCATGGCAGTGTAAACGAAAACTACCGCGACGCCATCCGCTAGTCGGAAAATATTACGTAAATGAATATTCGTTACCCGGGGGGAACCCGGGTAACGGGCTGCGCAATTAGGGCAGTACTGGGGTGGTCAACCAGCCATGGCTGAGCATCCACTGGGTGGCCGGCATCAACAGGGTTTCGACGCACAGCAGGCCGACCAGCGTGAGCACGATGGTATAGGGAAGCGCCATCCACACCATTCTGCCATAAGAGAGGCGGATCAGCGGCGCCAGCGCCGAGGTCAACAGGAACAGGAACGCGGCCTGGCCGTTGGGGGTCGCGACGGAAGGCAGGTTAGTGCCGGTATTAATGGCGACCGCCAGCATTTCAAACTGCTGCAGGCTGATAACGCCGTGTTCCAGCGCCGCTTTTGCTTCGTTGATATACACCGTACCGACAAAGACGTTATCGGAGATGGACGACAGCAGGCCATTAAACAAATAGAACAGCGATAGCTGAGCGTGCGGTGAAGCCTGCAGGACGAACTCAATCACCGGGGCAAACAGATGCTGATCGATAATCACCGCCACGATGGCGAAAAAGACCGTCAGCAGGGCGGTAAACGGCAGCGCTTCGGTAAAGGCTTTACCGATGGCGTGTTCGTCGGTCACGCCGGAAAAGGTGGTCGCCAGCACGATGACGGAGAGGCCAATCAGGCCAACTTCCGCCAGATGCAGGGCGAGGGCGGCAATCAGCCACACGCCGATGATCCCTTGAGCGATAAGGCGCATCCGATCCTGGCGGCTGCGGCTCTGGCGGCTACGGTCGTCGAAATTCTGTAGGACTTTGCGCACCGGGACTGGCAGCGGCTCGCCATAGCCAAACAGGCGGAATTTTTCCAGCAACAGACAGGTTATCAGGCCGCATACGATTACCGGCAGGGTTACCGGCGACATACGGATGAAGAATTCGCCGAAGTGCCAGCCGGCGGCTTTGGCGATAATCAGGTTCTGCGGTTCGCCGACCATGGTCATCACGCCGCCGAGCGCGGTACCGACGCCGGCGTGCATCATCAGGCTGCGTAAAAAGCTGCGGAACTGTTCGAGCACGTCGCGGTAGTGTTGATCGATATGGCTGTCATCAAGCATGTCGTTATCATCAGGCCGCGCGGAGGCGACGCGATGATAAATACCGTAAAAGCCGACCGCTACGCTAATGACCACCGCAACAACAGTTAGCGCGTCAAGGAAGGCGGAGAGAAAAGCCGCTGCCAGGCAGAAGGCCAGCGACAGCAGCATCTTGCTGCGGATCCCGAGGAGCAGCCGAGTAAAAATAAACAGCAATAGCTGCTTCATGAAGTAGATCCCGGCCACCATGAACATCAGCAGCAGCAGGACTTCGAGATTATTGGCTATTTCTTCGCGAATATGTTCGGGGCTGGTCATACCGATCAGCACCGCTTCTATCGCCAGCAGGCCGCCAGGCAGCAGCGGGTAGCATTTGAGCGCCATCGCCAGGGTGAAGATAAACTCCACCACTAACAGCCAACCGGCGACAAACGGTTGAAGATAAAACGCCAGCGGGTTAACCACCAGGAAGATAATCAGGAGAAGCTTGTACCAGTCTGGCGACTGGCCAAGAAAATTGCGCCACAGGGCGCGGCCATAAGACATTTCCACGACAGAGGTCCTTCCGTCAAACAACATGATTTTATGCGTAACTATTGCAAGATTACCAGTTGAGTAAAAAGGTAAGCAACTTTCTTCGCGGCGCATTACAGGTAATGGAAGGCGTTAAGCAAAAGCTGAAAATGAAACGGCGATCCCCTTTTAATTACTTTCAGATGCTATCTGGCGTATGGCTGCTCTGGTATGATGAGTGCAATTTGCAACGCTGTGTAATGGAAATCTTATTATGGTCATTAAGGCGCAAAGCCCTGCGGGTTTCGCGGAAGAGTACATCATTGAAAGTATCTGGAATAATCGTTTCCCGCCTGGATCCATTCTCCCTGCTGAACGTGAACTTTCTGAACTGATTGGTGTGACCCGAACCACTCTGCGCGAAGTGTTGCAACGTCTGGCCCGTGATGGCTGGTTGACTATCCAGCACGGTAAACCGACGAAAGTGAACAACTTCTGGGAAACCTCCGGACTGAATATCCTTGAAACGCTGGCGCGTCTCGACCACGATAGCGTGCCGCAGCTGATTGATAACTTGCTGTCGGTGCGAACCAATATCTCAACGATTTTTATTCGTACCGCTTTCCGCCAGCACCCGGACAAAGCGCTGGAGGTCCTGGCTACCGCGCGTGAAGTTGAAGATCATGCCGATGCTTTCGCCGAACTGGACTACAACATCTTCCGCGGTCTGGCGTTTGCCTCCGGCAACCCGATCTACGGTCTGATCCTCAACGGCATGAAGGGGCTGTATACCCGCATTGGTCGTCACTATTTTGCTAATCCGGAAGCGCGTAGCCTGGCGCTGGGTTTCTACCACCAGTTGGCGAAAGTGTGCGAAGAGAGTCAGCACGATAAAGTGTACGAAATCGTCCGCGCCTATGGCCACAACAGCGGCGAGATCTGGCATCGGATGCAAAAAACGCTGCCCGGCGATTTAGCCATCAATATGCGCTAAGTACGGACCACCCTATAAAAAATGCCCGGATAATCCGGGCATTTCGCTTTTTGGCACTTGATCCGATTTACAACGCGTTCTGCCGCGGCGGGGTGCGATCCAACAGCTCAACGCTGCCGTCGGCATTCTGCTGCTCAAGGATCACATCAAAGCCCCACAGGCGGTGAACGTGTTTAAGCACTTCGCGACGGCTCTTATCCAGCGGCACGCGGTTGTGCGGCACATAGCGCAGCGTCAGCGAACGGTCGCCGCGCAGGTCAACGTTCCAGACCTGAATATTCGGCTCAAGATTGCTGAGGTTATACTGCGCCGACAGCTTAGAACGAATTTCCCGATAGCCTTCCTCATTATGAATGGCGGAAATCTCCAGGTAATTATTATGGTCGTCATCGAGTACCGTGAATAAGCGGAAGTCACGCATCACCTTCGGCGACAGGAACTGGCTGATAAAGCTCTCATCTTTAAAATCGCGCATGGCGAAATGCAGCGTCTCCAGCCAATCGGAGCCGGCGATATCCGGGAACCAGTAGCGGTCTTCTTCCGTTGGCGACTGGCAGATACGTTTAATATCCTGGAACATAGCGAAACCCAGCGCGTAGGGGTTGATTCCGCTGTACCACGGGCTGTTGTAGGGCGGCTGGAACACCACGTTGGTGTGGCTGTGCAGAAACTCCAGCATAAAGCGCTCGGTCACTTTTCCTTCGTCATACAGATGATTGAGGATGGTGTAGTGCCAGAATGTCGCCCAGCCCTCGTTCATAACCTGAGTCTGTTTCTGCGGATAAAAATACTGGCTGACCTTACGAACGATACGCAGGATCTCGCGCTGCCAGGATTCAAGCAGCGGCGCGTTCTTCTCCATAAAGTACAGCAGATTCTCCTGCGGTTCGGAAGGATAGCGGCGGCTTGCCTCGATGGCTTTTTCCTCTTCCCGTTTTGGCAGAGTACGCCATAGCATGTTCACCTGGCTTTGCAGATACTCTTCACGGCTTTTCTGCCGCGCCTTCTCCTCCTGCAGCGATATTTTCTGCGGGCGTTTGTAGCGGTCGACGCCGTAGTTCATCAGCGCATGGCAGGAGTCGAGCAATTTTTCAACTTCATCGACGCCGTAACGCTCTTCACATTCGGTAATGTATTTACGCGCAAAGATCAGATAGTCGATGATTGAGCTGGCATCGGTCCAACTGCGGAACAGATAGTTATTTTTAAAGAAGGAGTTATGCCCATAGCAGGCGTGCGCCATTACCAGCGCCTGCATGGTAATCGTGTTCTCCTCCATTAAATAAGCGATACACGGGTTGGAGTTAATGACTATCTCATAGGCCAGGCCTTGCTGGCCGTGTTTATACGCCTGTTCGGTTTCGATAAATTTTTTGCCGAACGACCAGTGCGGATAGTTGATCGGCATCCCGACGCTGGAGTAGGCGTCCATCATCTGTTCGGAGGTGATCACCTCGATTTGATGCGGATAGGTATCGAGACGATATAGCTTCGCCACCCGGTCGACCTCGGCGAGATAGGTTTCCAGCAGTTCAAAAGTCCAGTCGGGTCCATCGCTTAACCGGGTGGTGTCCCTGTTCATGGAATCAATCGTAGCCATTAGCGCGCCCTCGTTGTTGGTGGTTCTCTCTTTGTGGAGAACCTCTTATCAAGCATAGAACACGCCATAACAAACTGCGTCTGCGGGTAATTTCTTTTCTTCGCGATATCACAATCCCAAAGGCCTTAATTTAACATTTACTTAGCATTTTATGCTGAGGAAAAATAAAGCGCAGCACGAGATCGTAAATCTCTGGTGTCAGTGCTGGTGCGGTTTGGTGTGAGATAAGTCACCATAAATAAAGCGTATGTTGAATAATATTTTCATCTGGGTTATCAATTTGTAATTAGATGATTGTTCTTTAACTATTACGGAGTGGCTATGCGAGTCGTCATACTGGGAAGTGGGGTGGTTGGGGTAGCGAGCGCCTGGTATTTAAGCCAGGCGGGACATGAGGTGACGGTTATCGACCGTCAGCCAGGGCCCGCTGAAGAAACCAGCGCCGCCAACGCCGGGCAGATCTCTCCCGGCTACGCGGCGCCGTGGGCGGCGCCGGGCGTGCCGCTGAAGGCGATTAAATGGATGTTCCAGCGCCATGCGCCATTGGCGATTGGCCTTGACGGCACGCAGTTCCAGCTCAAGTGGATGTGGCAGATGCTACGTAACTGCGATACCCGCCACTATATGGAAAACAAAGGGCGTATGGTGCGCCTGGCGGAATATAGCCGTGATTGCCTGAAAGCGCTGCGTGAAACCACCGGTATCCAGTATGAAGGCCGCCAGGGCGGCACCCTGCAGCTCTTCCGCACCGAAAAACAGTATGAGAACGCCACTCGTGATATCGCCGTGCTGGAAGAGGCTGGCGTACCGTATCAACTGCTGGAAGCTAACCGCCTGCTCGAAGTCGAACCGGCGCTGGCGGAAGTCAGCCATAAACTGACCGGCGGCCTGCGCCTGCCAAATGATGAAACCGGCGATTGCCAGCTCTTCACTACCCGTCTGGCGGCGATGGCCGAGGCGGCAGGGGTGACTTTCCGCTTTAATACCTCCGTCGATGCGCTGCTTTACGAAGGCGATCAAATCGCCGGTGTGAAATGCGGCGACGAAATTATTAAGGGCGACGCCTACGTGATGGCGTTTGGTTCTTACTCCACCGCGATGCTTAAAGGGCTGGTGGACATCCCGGTCTATCCTCTGAAAGGCTACTCGTTAACTATTCCGATTGCCGAAGAGAGCGGCGCGCCGGTATCGACTATCCTTGATGAGACTTACAAAATCGCGATTACCCGTTTCGATCAGCGTATTCGCGTTGGCGGGATGGCGGAAATTGTCGGCTTTAATAAAGAGCTGCTGAAGCCGCGCCGTGAGACGCTGGAGATGGTGGTTCGCGATCTGTTCCCGCGCGGCGGCTACGTTGAGCAGGCGACCTTCTGGACAGGCCTGCGACCGATGACGCCGGACGGTACGCCGGTGGTTGGCCGCACGCCGTACAAAAATCTGTGGCTGAACACCGGGCACGGTACGCTGGGCTGGACCATGGCCTGCGGGTCCGGGCAGCTTCTGAGCGATCTGATCTCCGGGCGTACGCCGGCGATCCCTTATGATGATCTGGCCGTGGCGCGTTACAGCCCGGGCTTTACGCCGGCTCGCGCTCAGCATCTGCACGGCGTGCATAACTAAGGAGCCTCCATGTCTCGTCCGGTAAAAGCCAGCATTGACCTGTCGGCTTTACGTCAGAATTTACAGATTGTTCGCCGCGCCGCCCCTGGGGCGCGCGTTTGGGCGGTGGTGAAGGCTAATGCCTATGGCCATGGCCTGGCGCGGATGTGGCAGGCGCTGAACGCCGCAGATGGCTACGCATTGCTGAATCTCGAAGAGGCGATCCTACTGCGGGAAAAGGGCTGGAAAGGGCCGATTCTGCTGCTGGAAGGATTCTTTCACGCCGATGAACTGGCGCTGCTGGATAAGTATCGCCTGACCACCAGCGTACACAGCAACTGGCAAATTAAAGCGCTGCAGCAGGCTAAACTGCATGCGCCGCTGGATATCTATCTCAAAGTAAATAGCGGTATGAACCGGCTGGGCTTTATGCCAGAACGAGTGCATACCGTCTGGCAACAGCTGCGATCGCTCGCCAACGTCGGTGAAATGACGCTGATGTCGCATTTCGCTGATGCGGAAAACCCGGATGGCATCGTGGAGCCCTTGCGCCGTATCGAGCAGGCGGCGGAGGGGCTGGACTGCCCGCGTTCGTTGTCGAACTCAGCGGCCACATTGTGGCATCCGGAAGCGCACTTTGATTGGGTGCGCCCGGGAATTGTGCTGTACGGCGCATCGCCGTCGGGTCAGTGGCGGGATATTGCCAATAGCGGCTTGAAACCGGCGATGACCCTCAGCAGTGAAGTGATTGCCGTACAGACGCTGAAAAGCGGCGAACGGGTGGGCTATGGTGGGCTGTATCAGGCATCCGGCGAGCAGCGCATCGGCATTGTCGCCTGCGGTTATGCCGACGGCTATCCACGCGTCGCCCCGAGCGGCACGCCGGTGCTGGTCGACGGCGTACGCACCACCACCGTCGGGCGTATTTCGATGGATATGTTGGCGGTAGATCTGACACCTTGTCCGCATGCGGGTATTGGCGCGCCGGTTGAGTTGTGGGGGCAGGAGATTAAGATTGACGATGTCGCTGCGGCCAGCGGCACCGTCGGTTATGAATTAATGTGCGCTCTGGCGCCGCGCGTACCGGTGGTGACAGTGTAACTTTGTGTGAGGCGGATCACTCCGCCTCATCTTCCGCAACCCGCACACCCACCTTCAGTACGTGGTCGTCCTCTTTTTCGGCGACCGTCCACACCATACCGGCAAACTCCACCTGATCGCCGACGACCGGCGCCGCGCCCAACAGTTGCTGAATCACATCGCCCAGCGACTGCTGATGTTCGCGAAATTCTTCACCGCCGTCGAGGCCATAAATCTGCGCCACATCGGCGAATTTAGCTTCCGCATCGAGGATAAAGTCGCCAAAGAACCGCTGATCGAGCGAGACCGGCGGCGACTGGCTGAACATTTTACCCAGCGCCGGCAGGTCGCGCTCGCGGCCGATAACGCAAAGAATATCACCATCCATCAGCCGCGTGCTGCCGGTAGGATGCAGCAGTACGTTGTCGCGGAAGAGTGCGGCGATACGCGTTTCCGGCGGCATGTGGAGGTCGCGCAACGCTGCGCCAACGCACCATTTATCATCACCCAGTTGGTAGACAAACTGTTCCCACGGATTTTCCGGATGGATATCCAGCCCGACGCGTGAGATAGGCCAGCCGACCGGCGGTACCACGACCTTCGCTTTTTTCGCCGCCCAGGAAAGTGAGGTGCCCTGAAGCAGCAGTGAAATCAGCACCACGAAAAAGGCGACGTTAAAGAACAGCCGCGCGTTCTCAAGCCCGGCCATCATCGGGAAAACGGCGAGGATAATCGGCACCGCGCCGCGCAAACCGACCCAGCTGATAAACACCCGCTCGCGCAGATTAAAACCGCGGAACGGCAGCAGGCCAGCGAATACCGACAGCGGACGCGCGATGAAGATCATCCACATTGACAGCAGTAGCGCCGGAATCGCGATCGGCCACAGGTCAGACGGTGTGACCAGCAGGCCGAGGACGAGGAACATGGCGATTTGCGCCAGCCACGCCAGGCCGTCAAAGTTTTGCAGGATGCCGTGGCGGTTGCGAATGGGTTTATTACCGAGCAGGAAACCGCAGAGATAGACCGCGAGGATACCGCTCCCGTTCAGTGAGGTGGTGACGGCGAAAATCATGATCCCGCCGCTTAGCGCCAGCAGCGGATAGAGCCCGGTAGGCAGGACGATGCGGTTAATCATCTGCAGAAGCAGATAACCGCCGCCGAGTCCAATAGCGATGCCCAGGCCAAACTGTTGAATGATATGCACCACAAACATCCAGCTCAGTCCGGCTTCATGCTGCTGGATCATTTCAATCAGGGTAATGGTGAGGAACACCGCCATCGGGTCGTTGCTGCCGGATTCAATTTCGAGGGTCGAGCCGACGCGCTCGTTAAGCCCTTTACCGCCGAGCAGCGAGAACACCGCCGCCGCATCGGTGGAGCCGACGATGGCGCCAATTAGTAGCCCTTCGATTAAATCGAGCTTGAACAGCCATGCCGCCATCATCCCGGTGAGGGCGGAGGTTATCAGCACGCCGACCGTCGCCAGCGACAGCGCTGGCCAGAGCGCCACGCGAAACGAACTGGCTTGGGTGCGCATTCCGCCGTCCAGCAGGATCACCGCCAGCGCGAGGTTACTCACCATATAGGCGAAAGGATAGTTATCGAAAGGAATGCCGCCGATACCGTCTACGCCTGCCAGCATACCGATGGCGAGGAAGATAACCAGAATCGGGATGCCGAGGCGTGAGGAGAAAGAACTCAATAAAATACTGCAGGTTACTAAAACAGAACCCAGGATAAACAGACTAATGACCGCAGCGGCGTCCAATGTTCACGTACTCCTTGTCAGCGTGAAGGGGTGAAAATTACACCATTTTAACAATCCGCGCGTTTGCAGGATACTCGCGCAGAGGAATTTTTATTCCGCCAGCACCGGATGGCCGCTTATCGTTAAGGTTGCGGCTGAGGCGTTGTTGATCAGCCGCGCCCGCGCGCCGAGAGGCAGGGTAACGGTGCGCTGTTCATGACCGAACTCGAGGCCGGTCAGCAGCGGGATGGCGAGTTGCTGACGTAGCCAGGCGTAGACGGTGGGAAGATCATAACCGTCGTCGTAGTCGTTGGGTTGCGCGCCGGTAAAACTGCCGAGCACGATAGCCCGCTGGCGGGCAAGGATCCCGCTGTTGAGTAACTGCAGCAGCATTCGTTCAACGCGGAACGGATGCTCGTTGATATCCTCAAGCACCAGAATACCGTCGTCAATCTGCGGGAGCCACGGCGTGCCGATGAGCGACGTGACCATCGCCAGATTGCCGCCCCACAGGGTACCTTCGACGCGGCAGGTTGGGCCGTCGCTTTGCCATTCGAGGGTAAATTCGGGTTCGCGTAGCGCCTGCCAGAAGTGATGTTCCGTAAACGCATTCAGGGTTTCGGCGCCGAAATTGCCCGCTAACATCGGCCCGCTGAAGCTGATAGCGTTGGCTTTAGCCAGCAGTCCCATCTGGATGGCGGTGAAATCGCTGTGGCCGCAGATAAGCAGCGGTTCCCGCTGTTGGCGTTTCGATAACGCCTGCCAGTCGATATGCGGTAGTAACCGGGTGGCGCCATAGCCGCCGCGCACCGCCAGCACGATGTGGTTTTTTCCCTCAAGGGATGCAAGTTGGTTAATATCGGCCAGACGTTCGCTGTCGCTGCCGGCGAAACGCTGCTGTCGACGGGGGATCGCCTGTTGGTTCAGTACCTGATGACCGGCCTCCTGAAGACGGGCCACGCCAAGGGCCGCAGCCTGTTGATTGATACAGTAACCGGAAGGGGCGACCAGATAAAACTGAGACATGGCAATTCCTTGCAAAGAATGAAAGGGTTATCATGCCGCCTGGAACGTTTATTGTCATCTCCGTGCGGCAAACTTCAGCCAATAAGGATAGATGTGTGAAATTGAGATGGTTTGTTTTTTTATTTGTATTGTTGGCCGGTTGTAGCTCGAAGCACGATTACACCAATCCGCCGTGGAACCCGGAAGTCCCGGTGAAGCGGTCGATGCAGTGGATGCCGATCAGTGAAAAAGCCGGTGCCGCGTGGGGGGTTGACCCGCAGCTGATAACCGCGATCATCGCGATTGAATCCGGCGGTAATCCCTCGGTGGTCAGTAAATCCGGTGCGGTAGGACTGATGCAGTTGAAGCCGTCGACCTCCGGGCGCGATGTCTATCAACGGATGGGCTGGCGTGGCCAGCCTTCGGTCAGCGAGCTGAAAAACCCGGAACGCAATATTTCGATGGGCGCCGCTTATCTGAGCATTCTGGAAAACGGCCCGCTGGCGGGGATTAAGGACCCGCAGGTGATGCGCTATGCGGTGGTGGTCTCTTATGCCAACGGCGCAGGCGCGCTGCTGCGCACCTTCTCGTCGAATCGCCAGGACGCCATCGACGAGATTAACGATCTTGATGCCGATGAGTTCTTTGAACACGTGGCGAAAAAGCATCCTGCCCCGCAGGCCCCGCGCTATATCTGGAAACTGCAGAAAGCGCTGGACGCGATGTAGCGTCATCTCTCACCCCGTCAGGCAGGATTCGCCTTGCGGGGTGCCTTTCAGAAAATCCTAACTTTCGTGGCTAATTGGACTGATGTAGCTGACGGGACCAATCAACTCTTTGTAATCCCGGTAACTTTCAGGAAGGGACTCGATTCCACTAACCGCCACCACCAGCATAGCCGTGGCCTCATCCATTTCATCGCCAGTCTGGGCTAATTTTTCGCGTAATAATCCGATAAGCGCCTGAGAATTATTATGTGAGACCCCATTCAATTCCAGACGATTATGATCCCAGACGTTGCAACCCCATGCTGTGAACCACAACAGGCTCCCTGTAACCATCAATATCCAACAAAAAGTGTTTTCAGCGACATCGACGTAGCTAAATATTCGACAAGCTAATATTACGGCTAAGATGAGTGAGGGGATACTGAACAACAGAAAATTGCATCGGCGGCGTAGCATACTTAAGGCCAACTCTGGGCTTTTTTGCTGATTCTGCCAGATGTTAAGGTTGGTGATATGCAGGCTAGTAGGCAGATCTTCATGACATGGTTTTCGTACCTCAAAATGGTCAAATAAAATTCTTTCAATGACGTTCATTTCATTGCTTGCATAACGTCCGTTAGCCAACATCTGCCCGGGCTCGGGGATCCACAGATATCCTTTATGTAACAAACTGAACATTGCTAACTGAATGACCCGCGTGCCGCCGCCGTCAATCCAGGCAAGAAGCCATGGGTCGATCCCGGTCGTTAACTGCTGGGCTTTAGCCGCAGGCCGCGTCAGGGCGATAATGATTCCGATAGAAAGATAAATAGCCGGGACGACAACGATAATACAGCCGAGAAACAGTAAAGGATGCATATGCATAATAAGAGTCCACATGATGTCGCCCTCAGACTACTCAAGCCGTTCAACAGAAAATGCATAATTTATTGGCTTGATGATCGTTATAAATTCACGATATTTCTCGGGTAGCAGGGAAGTTTTACCGATGGCGACGTAATAATCAGCTGTTTCATCCGTTGTTGTCTCGGCCTCAGCCATGAGAGTATCCTTTAATCTATTTACATAATTATGAACAATGTTAATTGAGATCCCCTCACGGTCCATCCGGGTGGCATTTAAGGTAATGATGAGCCAAAGTAACAACCAAAGCCCGGTAACGATAAGCATCATGAGCCAGCTTAATACGCCGGAGTGGATAAGCGTGCTACTATCGAAAAACGTTTTCCACAGATATGTACCGATTAAAATTAATGAAGGAACGACGATCAGGATCATATTCCACGTATGTTGCGCCGGACTGAGCATCAGGCCCCTACACTGGGGATCGTCTGACCAATGGTTTTTATCGGCGACGTAAAGAGAAAGGGGTAAATTCTGGGCGCTGGGTTTTGGTGTAGAAAAATGGTCAAAGAGTATTTTTTCTACACGAGTCATCTTGCACTCTGCATACTGCTGGTTGGCGCAAAGTTCGATATTCTCAGCGCAATGAATAATGGTTACGTAGTTTTTTCTTAATAGCCTGAACATGGCTAATTGAATAACGACGGTGGCTCTGCCCCGTAGCCAGGCAAGAAACGACGGAGATATGGAGTAAGGTGGTGGTATCGGCGTGTTTTTCTCAGAAGGACGAGTCTTTGAGATAATAATCATCACTAGAATATATATCACCGTGGTTGATAATATATGGTAACCCATAAAGGATAATGGGGATAAATCAGAGATGAAATTGATTAAATTGTTCACTTCACACTCCTTGTGATAACCGCAACCTTGCGCGTGAATTTTTACCAGAATAGTAGCTAGTTTAATAGGGTGGTTCTGGTTAAACAATAAATTTAGTTTGTCTGGCGGCTTTCATTAAAAAGCACTCATCAGATATTTATGTGGTTTATGAAATTAAGTCTCCGACTTATTTCAGGAGGCTTATGTTTACGAGGTAAATTAAAAATCGTAGCCCACGGTTGCCGTGACGCTACGCTCAGCCCCCCAGTAACAGTTGCCGGTACCGTAGCAGCCGGAAATATACTCGCGATCGCCGATATTATTCGCATTAACCTGAATATAGGCGCCTTTCATCGCCGTTGACCATGCCCCGAGGTCGGCGCGCGCCATCGCATCTATCAGGGTGACTGACGGTAAACGCTCGGTATTGGCGTCATCGGCCCACTGCTTACCGATATAGCGCACACCCGCGCCAAGGGTGATGCCCGCCGGCAATTGATAGCGCGCCCAGAATGAGGCCATCTGATCCGGCGTCAGCTGAGGGGTATTATTATCGGTGCCGTCTTTCGTGTCCTGAAAGCGCAGGCGATTCCAGGTATAAGAGGCAATCGTGCTCAATTGCGGCGTAATCTGGTTATGCGCTTCCAGCTCTACGCCCTGTGAATGCACTTTCCCGGCGGGAATATAGGTGGCGGTGGCGATGTTCGGATCGCGGGTGGCGACATCTTTTTGCATCAAATCGTAAATCGCGATGCTATACAAATCGCTGCTGCCCGGCGGCTGGAATTTCAAGCCGGCTTCCACCTGTTCGGCGGTGGTGGGTTTTAATAACGTACCATCGGCGCCCGGCAGCATCGCCGGGGTAATCGCCTGGCTGTAGCTTAAGTAGGGCGAAAGGCCATTATCGAGCGCGTACAGTAGCGAGGCGCGGCCGCTGATGTGATCGTCGGAGCGGCGGTTTGACGTGCCTGAAGTGTCGCTAACCTGTTGTGAAACGATGCGGTCGTAGCGTCCGGAAACGTCAAAGTGCCAACGATTCCACACCATTTCATCCTGCAGATAAAGCCCGGTCTGGTAATAACGGCGATTATTTTTATCGCTGTAGGTGATAGTATGCCCGGTTTGCGGCGTATAGCCGGTAAAGGGGTTAAGCGGCGCCGCGCCGCCGGCTCCGGTCCATAAATCGTTGCGGAAGCGATGATACTCAGCGCCGAGGATTAACGTATGCGCCACTTCACCGGTCGCGAAATCGGCGCGCAGGCGGTTATCGGTTGACCAGCCGTCCAGCGACCCGCGGGAACCGCTGTAGCCGCGGGAAAGCATGTCGCTGTCACCCACCCAGCCAACCTGATAAACCTGATCCAGCGAGACATTCGTATGGGTATAGCTGCCCGCGGAGTAAGCCGACCAGACATCGCTGAACTGGTGGTTGAATTCATAGCTGTAGATTTGCTCGCGGCGCTGGTAGCCATCGCCCGGATCGCCTTCATTGGTGCTGGGTGAGAGCTTACGGCCGTTGTGCGCATAACGGGTACCATCCAGGGGCAGAGAGCCGTGGTAGCCGCCGGAGGGATCTTTTTGCAGGTAGGCGCGCAACAGCAGCGAAGTATCGCTATCCGGCTGCCACAGCAAGGAAGGCGAAATCGCATAGCGCTCTTCGCGGGTATGATCATACTGCGTATCGCTGCTGCGGGTCATGCCGATGAGCCGCCAGGCCCATTGGTCATTAATGGCATCGGTATAGTCGAAGGCCGCGCCCTTAGTATTTTGCGTGCCGCCGGTCAGGCGAAAGTGCCCCTGCTGGCTGAACTGCGGCCGTTTGGAGGTCAAATTGACCACCCCGCCCGGCACGCTTTGGCCATAAAGGGCGGAAGAGGGGCCGCGGATGACGTCGACGCGTTCAATAAACCATGGGTCGATCTGCAGTACGTTATGGCTGCCGCCGTCGCTCATCAGGCGCATGCCGTCAAGGAACAGGTTATCAACGTCGCCGCCGTGGTAGCCGCGCAGCGAGATGGTATCAAAGCGCGTCGCGCCGCCGCCAAAACTGGAATAAACCCCCGGCGTATATTGTAGGGCCTGGCTTACGGTATTGGCGCCCTGATCGGCAATCTGCTGGCGGGTGATCACCGATACCGACTGGGCGGTAGTAATCAACGGCTGGTCGGTTTTCGTGGCGCCGGTTGACGTTTTGGCGCTATAGCCTTGAGTTTGCGCGCTGGCGGAGTCGTCAGGTTGCGCGGTCACGATCAGGGTATCTTGCGCCTGAGCGGCGAGAGGGAAGGCGGCCGCGAGGGCGCACACCAGCGCGGATCGCTTAAAATTAACAGAGGAGATCATGCCATAATCCTGAATAGCGCGGTCTGGCACTCCTGTGCGCCGCCGCGGAAATAAACGAAATGCTTTTTCGTTAAAAATAATGCGAATTATTATCGTTTGCTTTTGCATGATCAAGCAAAATAGTCCTCCTCAGAGCAAGTAGACATTTTGCTGGCTGTCGGCGGATGGTGGGGTTACGTCGATGGAAAAAGCGCGGCGAAGATATCGCCGCGCGCAGGGGATTACTGGGCTTTTTTCTCCGCAGCCGCCACGGCATCGTTCGCAGCGGGCTGCTTGCCAGCGGTGATTTCTGCCTGCGCCGGGCGGGTTGCCGGCAGCGCATCGCACGGTTTATCTTGCGGGCAAACCAGGTCGAGCATCTTTAACGTCACGCCGTTGGTCCAGCCAAAGCCGTCCTGCAGAGGATACTCTCCGCCGCCGCCGCCGGTACCCGTCGAACTCACGTCATATTTCTCAACCAGCTTCTGCTTGCTGTCATAGGTGTGCTGAACGTTGCTGAGGAAGCGCCAGGTGACGTCCATGGCCACCTTTTTCTGACCATAGTTCTGCAGACCTTCCACCGCCACCCACTGCAGCGGCGCCCAGCCGTTTGGCGCATCCCACTGTTGGCCGCTATTGACCGTGGTGGTGGTAAGCCCGCCGGGCTTCAGCAGGCGGCTTTCGGCGGCGGCGGCTACCTTCGCGGCACGTTCGCTGGAGGCCGCTTTGACGTACAGCGGGAATAGCGCCGCGGCGGTCAGCTGATTGCGGACTTTATGGCTCTTCAGATCGTAATCGGCATACCAGCCCTCTTTATCGTTCCACAGATATTTTTCCAGCGCCTTCTGGCGGGCATTTGCCAGCGCGTTGTACTGTCCGGCTTTAGCGCTGTCGCCTGCGGCTTTACTGGCGCGGGCAATGGTTTTCTCCATGTGGAACATCAGCGCATTGAGGTCGACCGGAATGATGCTGGTGGTGCGGATAGTCCCCAACTGCTGCGGATTATCCATCCAGCGAGAACTGAAGTCCCATCCGGAGGCCGCGGCGGAACGTAGGTCACGATAGATTTCGGTGGCCGGGCGGTTAGGATTGTTTTTGGCGGTAGTCACGTCGTCAAGCCAGGACTCCGGGCGAGGCGTATCGTTATCATCCCAGTAGCGGTTAAGCAGCGCGCCATCTTCCAGACGTACCACGCGTTTATTCGCGTTGCCGGGCGTCAGCGCATCGGCGCCTTCCATCCAGTAGCGATACTCTTTTTCCATCTGCGGCAGCCAGGTCTTTAGCGCCCGATCGCCATCGTGGCTGGCCAACAGCTCAACCATAAAGGAAAAGAACGGCGGTTGCGAACGGCTCAGATAGTAACTGCGGTTGCCGTTTGGAATATGCCCCCAGCGGTCAATCTCGGCGGCAAAATTGGCCACCATGTCTTCCACTTTATCCCAGTGCCCGCTTTCGGCGAGGCCCAGCATGGTGAAATAGCTATCCCAATAATAGACTTCGCGGAAGCGTCCACCGGGCACCACATAAGGTTTCGGTAGCGGCAGCAGCGAATCCCACTTCTCGACCTCGACGGTGCTGCGGGTTAGCACCGGCCATAGCCCATCAATGTGTTGACGCAGGGTTTGCCCTTTCGGCGGCACGTATTGATCGTTATCCCGCGGCAGGGTGAAGTTGATCTCGACGAAATGGCGCAGATCGAAGCTGGCCTGACCTTTTTGCATCCGATAGTCGGCAAGGATCATTAGCGGATCGCTATTCGGGACCGCATCAGCGAAGGTTTTTTGGTCAGGGAAGAGTTTCGCGCTTTGCACGTCGTTAAATAGCGGGCCTAAAAGTTCATCAGGCGATTGCGGCACCGGGGAGGTGTTGTCATCTGCCTGCGCGGCGAATGTCGCCAGGCTTAACATTGCGCCTCCCAGCGCCAGTTGAATAAGGTGGGTCAGGGTTTCCGGGCGACGTAGAACCGATCTCGTCATCGATAATTCTCCATTTTACGTTTTGCTGACTTCGCGCCACTGCGAACGGCCATCAGAAAACCTTAGCCGAATATCGGCCGCCTCGCGTGCTGGAGTTAACATTTTGGCCGAAAACAGAGTATTTACCTGGCGACATATTGTCCCGGCGTTTTGCCGGTCTGAGTACGGAAGAAGTAGATGAAGGCGCTATCGCTGGCAAACTCCAGCGCCTGGGCGACATCCGTGATGCGCTGGCCGCAGGACAGCAATTCTACGGCTTTCATCAGCCGCCACTGCTGATATGACATGCCGGTTTCGCGCTGAAACAGGCGGCTGATGGTCTTTTCTCCGGCGCCGCATTGCGCCGCCAGTTGTTGAAGTAGCGGCGGTTGCTCATGGCCGTTGAGATGACGCAGGCGTTTATCCTGCGGCAGCGTTAGCATCATCGGTTCGTGTTTTGCCGCGCCGATTTCCGCCACGCAAAGCGCCGCCAGGTGCAGGGCCGGGCCCTGTCGCCAGTCGGTATCCCAGGGGCTGGCGCTAATGCGTTCCAGTAGTTCGCGCAGCAGCGGCGTAACGTTGAGGATCGCAGGCTGACGGGGCAACTGCGGGTATGAGTCATTGGCGAACCATACCGAACGGTAATCAACGATGTGCTGCATTTCGGCGCGGTGGGTGACGCCTGCGGGGATCCACGCCACGCGGGTCGGCGGCAACATACACAATAGCGCGCCGTCGTTCAGCGTCAGCCGGATGCAGCCCTGACGGGTAAATAGCATCTGTCCCATTTGATGTTGATGCAGACCATCGTCATGATCGCCGTTAAGGGTCGCTTGCACGCCAATCAGCGGCGCATTGAATATATCTGGGTCAAAGGATGCATCCGCGCTGAGCCAGGCCATGATGTCTGATTCTCGATGTTAAGTGTCATTATATTTATAATCGCCGATTTTGCCGCTCCCTACAATGGCGCCTCTGATGAGGGAGATTGATATGTTAAGTCGTTCGGCGATGGCGCTGGTTACCGCATTACTCATGTTTCCGCAAATCGCGGAAACTATCTATAGCCCGGCGCTGACTGATATCAGCGCCCATTTTTCCGTTAGCGCCGCCGATGCGGCGCAGACGCTGGCGGTCTATTTCATCGGCTTTGCCATCGGTGTGCTGTTCTGGGGCTGGTTCAGCGACCGGCGTGGACGGCGGCCGGCGTTATTGCTCGGTCTGGCGGTGTATACCGCAGGCTGCATGCTGGCGCTGGCGGCGCCAAATTTTGGCGTATTGCTGGCGGCTCGCATCGTGGCGGCTTTCGGCGCGGCTATCGGGTCGGTGGTTGGGCAAACGGTGTTGCGCGATGCGTTTGAAGGTCGGCAGTTGGCGGCGATTTTTTCCTTCGTGGGCATGGCGCTGGCTATCAGCCCAGCAATTGGCGTCTATTCTGGCGGCGTGTTGGCGGGGTGGTGGGGGATGTATGGCGTGTTTAGCGCCCTGGCGTTGCTGGCGGCGACGCTATTGCTGCTGTGCGCGGCGGTAATGCCGGAAACCCGGCCGTCGCGAACGGCAAATCAGGCGCTCTGGCCGCTATTACTGCGCATGATGGCGGATACAAAAATCCGTTTAGCGGTGGCGCTGGTGGCGGCATTGAATATCGGTTTGTTCAGCTACTACAGCCAGGGGCCTTTCCTTTTTGCCCGCCTGGGGCTGGATGCGCGGGCTTTTGGCTACAGCGGTATGGCGCTGGCCGCGGGAGCGTTAGCCGGCGCGCAGGGGAATCGTCTGTTGCTACGACGTGGAGCGGGGCAGCAGCACATATTTATTTGTGCCGGTCTTCTGTTATTGCTCGCCAGCGCAGGCGTTGGCCTGTTAACACATTCATGGCTCTTTTTGCTACCGATGATGGGGGTAGCGACAGCCTATGCCATGGCGATCCCCGTGGTGCTGGGTACGGCGCTTAGCGATTACGGCGATTGCCGCGGTAGTGCCGGGGCGCTGCTTGGCCTGGCCTATTATTTGATTATCGGCTTGGGGCTGGCAATTGTGGGTTGGGGGGAATCCTTGGGTATCACGTTAGCGATCTGTGCGGCGGTGAGTGCGCTTACCGGTTGGCGTTATCTGCGGCACATGGATGATGAGTTTTCCTGATTTGTGATGATTAGCACAAATCACTGCTTGGCAGGTTTGTGACTGGATGAAAAATCGATATTGATTTTAATCAAGGAATTACCTGCTATAAAATAGCCTAAAAATTAGGTTAAAATAATGTTGATAATGATAACCAATTGTTTGTTTTTGTTTTCAGCTAAATTAATGAAATATATCTTTACATACAAATAACGTGAAAAATTGTGACCTCATCCCGTAATGAATCGAAATAAATACAGTTTTCTCATTTTATTTGATTGTTTACACTTGAGGTTTAAACAGAAATTAATGTAAAATGCCTCCTTTTATTGCTTGAAAATTACCCTTTGCTCGCTCATTTTTAGCTTAAAAATTAACCTTTTTTATCCCCATAAATATTTTTTATCCCCTCATATTTCTTTGACTAAAATCATGATTAATTTCATGTTTTCGATTTTAAATTATTGATTTTAAATGTTTTAATTTGTTTTTTGGATAAGGTTGATTATAGGTGAAAGGGCTTTGTGAGTGGTCTCACACAACCACCAGATCATCATTTGATACACTTCCCGCCGTCAACAAAGTCATTAACGTGGATAACCAATATGAATACTATTCCGCTCCCTAAAACTCAGCACCTGGTTGTATTCCAGGAGGTGATCAGAAGTGGTTCGATTGGTTCAGCAGCGAAAGAATTAGGATTAACTCAACCTGCAGTCAGTAAAACAATTAATGATATTGAAGACTATTTCGGTACCGAGCTCATCGTCCGTAAAAATACCGGTGTAACTTTGACTGAAGCCGGGCAGGTGCTGTTGACCTGGTCGGAGTCGATTACCCGTGAAATGAAAAATATGGTTAACGAAATGCACAGTATGACCTGCAGCACAGTCGTTGACGTCTCGTTTGGTTTCCCGTCGCTAATCGGCTTCACTTTTATGTCGGATATGATCCATAAATTCAAAAAATTATATCCAAAAGCACAGGTCTCGATGTATGAAGCGCAGCTTTCTTCGTTCCTGCCGGCGATCCGTGATGGTCGTCTCGATTTCGCCATCGGCACGCTGAGCGATGAAATGAAGCTGCACGATCTACATGTCGAACCGCTATTTGAATCGGAATTCGTGCTGGTGGCCAGCAAATCGCGAACGCGGAGCGGCAGTGCCACGCTGGCATCGTTACAGCACGAACAGTGGGTATTGCCGCAAACCAATATGGGTTACTACAGTGAACTCCTCGCCACGCTTCAACGCAGCGGTATCAACAATGAAAACATCGTTAAAACAGACTCTGTCGTTACTATTTATAATCTTGTTCTCAATGCTGATTTCCTGACGGTTATTCCGTGTGATATGACCGCACCATTTGGCTCTAATCAATTTATTACTATTCCTGTCGAGGACGCATTACCGGTAGCGCATTATGCTGCGGTATGGTCGAAGAATTATCGCATTAAAAGCGCGGCCTCGGCGTTAGTTGAATTAGCGAAAGAATATTCAGCCCATAGCGGTTGCCGACGACGACAATTAATCACCGTTGATTAACTGTCTTTTATATTGATTGAAACTTAAGCTGCGATTTATTTATCAGTCGCTGCCCATTAACGCTATTTGTTTAATTCCAGGTTAAGAGGTTCTCATGCATATTACATACGATCTTCCAGTTGCTATTGAAGATATCCTCGAAGCGAAAAAAAGATTGGCAGGTAAAATATATAAAACGGGGATGCCGCGTTCGAATTATTTCAGCGAACGATGCAAAGGCGAAATCTTCCTTAAGTTTGAAAATATGCAGCGCACCGGTTCTTTTAAAATTCGCGGCGCGTTTAATAAACTCAGTTCGCTGACTGATGCGGAAAAGCGCAAAGGCGTGGTGGCGTGTTCCGCCGGTAACCATGCGCAGGGCGTTTCGCTCTCCTGCGCTATGCTCGGCATCGATGGTAAAGTGGTGATGCCGAAAGGCGCGCCAAAATCAAAAGTGGCCGCCACCTGCGACTATTCGGCGGAAGTGGTGCTACATGGCGATAATTTTAACGACACCATCGCCAAAGTCAGCGAAATTGTTGAAATGGAAGGGCGGATATTTATTCCACCATACGACGATCCAAAAGTGATAGCCGGCCAGGGGACTATTGGTCTGGAAATCATGGAGGATTTATATGATGTCGATAACGTTATTGTACCGATTGGCGGCGGCGGTTTAATTGCCGGTATCGCGGTGGCGATTAAATCGATCAACCCGACCATTCGTATTATTGGCGTACAGTCTGAAAACGTTCACGGCATGGCGGCCTCGTATTACGCCGGAGAAATCACCAATCATCGCAATAATGCCACCCTGGCTGACGGTTGCGACGTTTCTCGCCCGGGAAATATTACTTATCAGATCGTTCGTGAATTAGTTGACGATATTGTGCTGGTCAGCGAAGACGAAATTCGCAACAGCATGGTCGCACTTATTCAACGCAATAAAGTGATTACCGAAGGGGCCGGGGCGTTAGCCTGTGCCGCATTATTAAGCGGTAAGCTGGACAGCTATATTCAGAACCGAAAAACCGTCAGCATTATTTCCGGCGGCAATATCGACCTGTCTCGCGTATCGCAAATTACTGGTTTAGTTGACGCTTAATCTTTTTGATGAGGATAGGATATGAGTACTACAGATAGCATTGTATCCAGCCAGACCAAAGAGTCGTCCTGGCGCAAATCGGACACCACCTGGACCCTGGGCTTATTCGGCACCGCCATTGGCGCCGGGGTATTATTCTTCCCGATCCGCGCCGGTTTCGGCGGCCTGATCCCCATCTTACTGATGTTAGTGCTGGCCTACCCGATCGCCTTCTATTGCCATCGGGCGCTGGCCCGGCTGTGCCTTTCCGGCTCAAATCCTTCCGGCAACATCACTGAAACGGTAGAGGAGCACTTTGGTAAAACCGGCGGGGTGGTGATTACTTTCCTTTATTTCTTCGCGATTTGCCCGCTGCTGTGGATTTACGGCGTGACGATCACCAATACCTTTATGACCTTCTGGGAAAACCAGCTGCAGCTGCCGGCGCTGAACCGCGGTTTTGTCGCGCTGTTCCTGCTGCTGCTGATGGCGTTTGTCATCTGGTTCGGTAAAGATCTGATGGTGAAGGTAATGAGCTATCTGGTATGGCCGTTTATCGCCAGCCTGGTGCTGATTTCTCTGTCGCTGATCCCTTACTGGAACTCCGCAGTTATCGATCAGGTCAATTTAAGCGAGATTTCGCTGACCGGTCACGATGGCATTCTGGTGACCGTCTGGCTGGGTATTTCGATTATGGTGTTCTCGTTTAACTTCTCGCCTATTGTCTCTTCATTCGTGGTCTCCAAGCGCGAAGAGTATGAAAAAGACTTTGGTCGCGAGTTCACCGAGCGCAAATGTTCACAGATTATCTCTCGCGCCAGCATGCTGATGGTGGCCGTGGTAATGTTCTTCGCCTTCAGCTGCCTGTTTACGCTGTCGCCGCAGAATATGGCAGATGCCAAAGCGCAGAATATCCCGGTGCTCTCGTACCTGGCGAACCACTTCGCCTCGCTGTCCGGCACCAAATCCACCTTTGCAACGGTGCTTGAATATGGCGCGTCAATCATCGCGCTGGTGGCGATTTTCAAATCCTTCTTCGGACACTACCTCGGCACGCTGGAAGGCCTGAACGGTCTGGTGCTGAAGTTTGGTTACAAAGGCGATAAAACCCGCGTTTCCAGCGGCAAGCTCAACACCATCAGCATGATTTTTATCATGGGCTCAACGTGGATTGTCGCCTACGCCAACCCGAACATTCTCGACCTGATTGAAGCGATGGGCGCGCCGATTATTGCCTCGCTGCTGTGCCTGCTGCCGATGTACGCCATCCGTAAAGCGCCATCGTTGGCGAAATATCGCGGCCGCCTGGACAACGTCTTCGTCACGGTAATCGGTCTGCTGACCATTCTGAACATCGTTTACAAACTGTTTTAATTAAGCTCAGGACGAGCGGAGTGATGACATGAATGAATATCCGGTAGTACTGGTCATTAACTGCGGCTCGTCTTCAATTAAATTTTCAGTACTTGATGCCGCCAGCTGTGAAGTATTAATGGCTGGTATTGCAGATGGCATTAATTCTGAAGATGCGTTCCTGTCAATAAATGGGGGAGAGCCGGCTAAGCTGGCTCACCGCAGCTATGAAGGCGCATTGAAGGCGATCGCATTTGAATTAGAAAAACGTGATTTAATGGATAGCGTGGCGTTAATTGGCCACCGTATCGCGCACGGCGGCAGCATATTTACCGAATCGGCGATAATTACCGATGAAGTTATCGACAATATTCGCCAGGTGTCGCCGCTGGCGCCGCTGCATAATTACGCCAATCTCAGCGGTATTGAATCAGCTCAGCAGTTATTCCCGGGCGTACAGCAGGTAGCGGTCTTTGATACCAGCTTTCATCAGACGCTGGCGCCAGAGGCATTTCTCTACGGTCTGCCGTGGGACTATTACCAGCGACTGGGCGTGCGTCGCTACGGTTTCCACGGTACTTCGCACCGTTATGTTTCTCAGCGCGCGCTGGCGTTGCTTGATTTACCCGAGCAGGATAGCGGGCTGGTCATTGCTCATCTTGGCAACGGCGCGTCGATTTGCGCGGTACGCAACGGCCGCAGCGTGGATACCTCGATGGGCATGACGCCGTTGGAAGGCCTGATGATGGGTACCCGCAGCGGGGATGTCGATTTTGGCGCGATGGCGTGGATTGCCAGCGAAACTAACCAGACGCTCAGCGATCTGGAACGCGTGGTGAACAAGGAGTCCGGATTGTTGGGGATATCCGGATTGTCATCCGACCTGCGGGTGCTGGAAAAAGCCTGGCATGAGGGGCATGAACGCGCGCGGTTGGCGATTAAAACCTTTGTGCATCGTATCGCCCGCCACATTGCCGGCCATGCCGCCTCGCTACGCCGCCTTGACGCGATTATTTTTACCGGCGGTATCGGCGAAAATTCGGTATTAATCCGCCAACTGGTGATTGAGCATTTAGCGGTATTCGGCGTCAGCCTGAATGAGGCGCTAAATAAACAACCCAACTCCGCCGGTGAACGCATTATTTCTTCCCGCGAGGCACGAGTGATATCTGCAGTCATACCCACCAATGAAGAGAAGATGATTGCGCTCGATGCTATTCATTTAGGCAAAATTAATGCATCCCTGGAATTTGCTTAATTACGTTGTGGTCCTGTAGAGAGATTATTTTCATGAAGGTAAATATCGATACCAGCGATATGCTGTACGCCGAAGCATGGCACGGATTTAAAGGTACGGACTGGAAAGAAGAAATTAATGTCCGTGATTTTATTCAGCACAACTATACGCCGTATACCGGAGATGAATCATTCCTTGCTGAGGCGACGCCGGCGACGACCGCGCTGTGGGAAAAAGTCATGGCCGGCATTCGCGTAGAGAACGCCACCCACGCGCCGGTTGATTTTGATACTAATATCGCCACCACCATTACCGCTCACGATGCCGGCTATATTGAGCAATCGCTGGAAAAAATAGTCGGCTTGCAAACGGATAAACCGCTCAAGCGCGCGCTGCATCCGTTTGGCGGCATTAACATGATTAAAAGCTCGTTTGATGCCTATGGCCGGGAAATGGATAGCCAGTTTGAATATCTGTTCACCGAGCTGCGTAAAACCCACAATCAGGGGGTATTTGACGCTTATTCGCCGGATATGCTGCGCTGCCGTAAATCCGGAGTACTGACCGGTCTGCCGGATGGCTATGGCCGCGGGCGTATCATTGGCGACTACCGCCGCGTGGCGCTATACGGCATCCGCTATCTGGTGCGTGAACGTGAACTGCAGTTTGCCGATCTGCAGGCAACGCTGGAGCGCGGGCAGGATCTGGAAGCCACTATTCGTCTGCGTGAAGAGCTGGCGGAACACCGCCGCGCGCTGCTGCAAATGCAGGAGATGGCGGCGAAATACGGCTGCGATATCTCCCGCCCGGCGCGCAACGCTCAGGAAGCGGTACAGTGGTTGTACTTCGCCTATCTGGCGGCGGTGAAATCGCAAAACGGCGGTGCGATGTCGCTGGGGCGTACCGCCTCTTTCCTCGATATCTATATCGAGCGCGACTTCCACGCCGGGATCCTCAATGAACAACAGGCCCAGGAACTGATCGACCACTTCATTATGAAGATCCGCATGGTGCGTTTCCTGCGTACGCCGGAATTCGACACGCTGTTCTCCGGCGATCCTATCTGGGCAACCGAAGTGATTGGCGGGATGGGGCTGGATGGCCGCACGCTGGTGACTAAAAACTCCTTCCGCTATCTGCATACGCTGCACACCATGGGCCCAGCGCCGGAACCCAACCTTACCGTATTGTGGTCGGAAGCGCTGCCGATTGCCTTTAAGAAATATGCCGCCCAGGTCTCGATCGTCACTTCCTCGCTGCAGTATGAAAACGATGACCTGATGCGCGCCGATTTCAACAGTGATGATTACGCTATTGCCTGCTGCGTCAGCCCGATGGTCATCGGCAAACAGATGCAGTTCTTCGGCGCGCGCGCCAACCTCGCCAAAACGCTGCTGTACGCAATCAATGGCGGGGTGGATGAGAAACTCAAAATCCAGGTCGGGCCGAAAACCGCGCCGCTGATGGATGAGGTACTGGATTACGACAAAGTGATGGCCAGCCTCGATCATTTTATGGATTGGCTGGCGGTGCAGTACATCAGCGCGCTGAACATCATTCATTACATGCACGATAAATATAGTTATGAAGCCTCGCTGATGGCGCTGCACGACCGCGACGTATACCGCACTATGGCCTGCGGGATTGCCGGGCTGTCGGTGGCGGCGGATTCGCTTTCGGCTATTAAGCACGCGAAGGTGAAACCCATCCGCGACGACAGCGGCCTGGCGATCGATTTTGAGATTGAAGGCGATTATCCGCAGTACGGCAATAACGATCAGCGCGTCGATAGTATTGCCTGCGATCTCGTTGAACGCTTTATGAAGAAAATTAAGCTGTTGCCGACGTACCGTAACGCGGTGCCCACGCAGTCGATCCTGACGATTACCTCAAACGTGGTGTACGGCCAGAAAACCGGTAATACCCCGGATGGCCGCCGCGCCGGTACGCCGTTTGCGCCGGGGGCCAACCCGATGCATGGCCGCGATCGCAAAGGGGCGGTCGCTTCGTTGACTTCCGTGGCTAAG
Source organism: Klebsiella sp. 141153 (assembly GCF_032601995.1). Taxonomy (NCBI): domain Bacteria; kingdom Pseudomonadati; phylum Pseudomonadota; class Gammaproteobacteria; order Enterobacterales; family Enterobacteriaceae; genus Klebsiella; species Klebsiella sp. 141153. The sequence continues at coordinate 323,948 of NZ_JAQIRJ010000006.1, forward strand.
TTGCCGTTCACCTACGCGAAGGATGGAATCTCTTATACCTTCTCGATCGTCCCGGCGGCGTTAGGTAAAGAGGCGAGCGTCCGGCAAACCAACCTCGTCGGTCTGCTCGATGGCTACTTCCACCACGAAGAACGGATCGAGGGCGGCCAGCATCTGAACGTCAACGTGATGAACCGCGAGATGCTGCTGGACGCCATAGCTCATCCGGAAAATTATCCGAACCTGACCATCCGCGTCTCTGGCTATGCGGTGCGCTTTAATGCGCTAACCCACGAACAGCAGCAGGATGTCATTTCGCGAACCTTCACCCAGGCGCTGTAACGCAACGGGGCGACGATAATGGTCGCCCCATTTTTATCATGGGTGTGAAACCTGGTCTTCACTGCACGGTAAACCGAGGTGTAGATATGATTAGCGCTTTCGATATTTTCAAAATTGGTATTGGTCCTTCGAGCTCTCATACGGTGGGGCCGATGAATGCAGGAAAAAGTTTTATCACCGAGCTGGCGACCCGCGGCGACCTGACGCAGACTACGCGCATTGTCGTCGATCTGTACGGTTCGCTATCGCTGACCGGCAAAGGGCATGCGACCGATGTCGCCATTATCATGGGGCTGGCGGGAAATAGTCCGCAGGATGTCGATATTGACGCCATCCCGGCTTTCATTCAGCAGGTGACCGCGAGCGGCCGTCTACCGGTGGCGAAGGGGAGTCGGCAGGTTGATTTCCCGCTGCCGGAGAGCATCGTATTTCATGATAGCGCGCTGGCCCGCCATGAGAACGGTATGCGCATCAGCGCCTGGGATCATCAGCAGCCGCTACTCAGCAAAACCTATTACTCAATTGGCGGCGGATTTATCGTTGAGGAATCGCGTTTTGGCCAGACTCACGATATCGCAACGCCCGTCCCCTTTGATTTCCGTTCCGCCCATCAACTGCTTCAGCTGTGCGAACACAATGGCCTTTCCATCTCTGGCCTGATGATGCAAAACGAGCTGGCGCTGCGCGATAAGGGGCAAATCGATGCTGGCTTCGCCGCCATTTACGCGGTGATGCGTAACGGTATTGAGCGGGGAATGAATACCGAGGGCGTGCTGCCGGGGCCGCTCAACGTGCCGCGGCGGGCGGCGGCGCTGCGCCGACAGCTGGTGGCCAGCGATAGTCTGTCCCGCGATCCGATGAACGTCATCGACTGGATCAATATGTTTGCGCTGGCGGTGAGCGAAGAAAATGCCGCCGGTGGCCGGGTCGTCACCGCGCCTACCAATGGCGCATGCGGGATTATTCCCGCGGTTATGGCCTATTACGACAAGTTTCGCCGCCCGGTCAATGCCAACTCGATTGCCCGCTATCTGCTGGCTGCGGCGGCTATCGGTTCACTGTATAAGATGAATGCCTCTATATCTGGCGCAGAAGTTGGCTGTCAGGGCGAAATTGGCGTGGCCTGCTCTATGGCGGCGGCTGGGCTGACGGAACTCCTTGGCGGCAGCCCGGCGCAGGTATGCAACGCCGCGGAAATCGCCATGGAACATAACCTCGGTCTGACCTGCGATCCGGTGGCCGGGCAGGTGCAAATCCCCTGCATCGAACGCAATGCCATCAATGCGGTGAAGGCGGTTAACGCCGCGCGGATGGCGCTCCGCCGAACCAGCGAGCCGCGGGTTTGTCTCGACAAGGTCATTGAGACAATGTATGAAACCGGTAAAGACATGAACGATAAATATCGCGAAACCTCACGCGGCGGGCTGGCGATAAAAGTGATTTGCGACTGACGAATCAGAAAGGACTGGGCTGGCGCGCCGCTATCGCTTCACCGCTGACCGGATGGTGAAAATGCAGTTCGCTGGCGTGGAGCATCAGGCGTGAGGCCTGATGTGACGCTAGCCCTCCGTAGAGATCGCAGCCGAGAATCGGATAGCCGAGATGCTGGCAGTGGATGCGTAGCTGATGGGTGCGTCCGGTTTCCGGTAGCAATCGTACGCGAGTTACCGCCAGCGAACCGCTGGCTGTTGGCAACCATTCCCGTGATAGCACCTGATAGCGCGAGCGCGCCGGTTTACCGTTACGCTCGCTAATCGCCATCCGTGGAAACAGCGCCGGATCTTTGGCAATCGGCGCGTCTATCACCCCTTCATCTTCCTCTGGATGCCCACACAACAGGGCGTGATAAACCTTGCTTACCGCCCGCTGGCTGAACTGCTGACACAGCGCGGCGTTGATCGTTTTGTTACGCGCCACCACCATAAGGCCGGAAGTCCCGAAATCGAGCCGATGAACCAGCGAGCACCCAGGAAAATCCTGCACCAGGCGGTGATGGACCGAATCCAGGTTCTGCGGGTTCTTACCCGACAGGCTGAGCAGACCGCTGGGTTTGTCGATCAATAACAAATGTTCGTCCTCGTAGAGGATCTTAATCTGCGCGGAACAAGGTGGGGCGATGAAGGTATCAATTACGGTAGACATGGGCAGGCGCTGCTTAAGGGTGAGGGCGGATGATAGCGAATCTCTGTCTGGAAGGCGACCCGGAATCTACGCTCCGGAACGGAAGACTTTTTAGCGAATAACGATAACAAAGTATGCAACCCCTTTGCAGAGACGAGTGGGGTGTGATACATAATTGTTATGTTATAACATACGAAATAAAGTAATATGTCCAAGGTCGATACTGAAATACTTCGCATCAATACGCTGCATCTGACAGCCAAAAGGGGGGCCGTGATACTCGACGGTATTCATTTCTCGCTCCGAGCCGGGGAAAAGCTGGCGGTTATTGGACCTAACGGCAGCGGTAAGTCGAGCCTATTAAGAGCCATTATTGGCGAACTCTGTCCGGATAAAGGGACGCTGTACTGGCAGGGGCGTCCACTACGGCAACTGTCGCCACAAGAGCGCGCGCGGAATATTGCCTTCCTGTCGCAAAACGATATCCCCGATTTGCGTCTGACGGTGGAAGAGTATGTTCAATTGGGGCGTTTACCGTATCGCGAATCACCGTCCTCGGCGCAGGGACGTCGCATCGTGGAGAGCGTTATTAGTGATACGGATCTGAAACCTTTACGCCATCGCCAGTTGGGCGACCTCTCCGGCGGTCAGCGCCAGCGCGCCGCGCTCGCCCGCGCGCTGGCGCAATCGCCCACATTATTACTGCTGGATGAGCCGACTAATCACCTTGATCCGCTGGCGAGAACCGAGTTGCTTGCCCTGGTAAAGCGCGCAGAGGTTGCGGTGATTGCGGTGTTACACGACCTTGCCGCGGCTGAAGCCTTTGCCGACCGGATGCTGGTTCTCCACCATGGCAAGCAGATGATTTGCGACGTACCCGAGGCTGCGCTGCACCCCAGCGTGAGCTATCCGGTTTTTGGCATGACCAGTTTTCGCGTGGCGCATCCCGTTAGCGGTAAAGCGCTGCGCATTTTTGAAGTTCCTCATCGCGCTTAATGAACTCGAGTAAATATGAACAAACTTTTAACTACTTTATTGCTGCTGTTAAGTAGCCCGTTGGCGCTGGCTAATCAATTTCCCGTCACCGTGGATAGCTGCGGTAAGCCCATCACCTTTAATCAACCCCCGCAGCGCGCGGTGATTAACGATCTTAATATGGCGGAAATGGCCTTCGCGCTCGATCTCCAGCAGCGGATTGTGGGGCTAACCGGCATCACCGGCTGGTACAAACTAACACCGGAGTTCAAAGCGGCGATGGGGGCCATCCCCGAGCTGGCGCCTAAATATCCGGCGCTGGAAACGCTGCTGGCGGTTCGGCCGGACTTTTTCTTCGCCGGCTGGAACTACGGCATGAAAATCGGCGGCGATGTGACGCCGCAGACGCTGGCGCCATATGGGATTAACACCCTGGTACTCAGTGAAAGCTGCGTCCAGGCCGGCGGGCGCGGGAGGAAAGCTGATATGAGTTTGCTGTACAACGATGAACTCAAGTTGGGCAAGATTTTTGGCAAGCAACAACAGGCAGAAGCGCTGGTGGAAGGATGGAAGCGTCGCCTGGCGCATCTGCCTGCCAGGGCAGCGAATACGCAGCCGCTGCGGGTCTTTGTCTATGACTCCGGCGAAGATAAACCTTTTACCAGCGGCAAGTACGGGATGCCGACGGCCATTATCGAGGCGGCCGGGGGACGCAACGTGATGGATACTCTGGACGCGAACTGGACAACGACGAGCTGGGAGGCGGTGGCGGCCAGAGAACCACAGGTGATTATTCTGCTCGATTACCAAACCGGCACGGGAACCGAGGCGCTGCAGCGCATACTGGAATCCCATCCCCTGATGAAACAGACCCCCGCTGTCCGGCAGCAGCGTTATCTAAAGTTGCAGTATGCTGAATTGACTCCGGGGCCGGCGAATATTGCGGCAGTTGAGAAGCTGGCGCATCTCTTATATGCCACGGACGTGAAATGAAGCCGTCAGTGCAACGTTTTGTTCTATGGACGGCGCTGGCATCCGTCGTTTTATGCGCCTTGATGATTTCGAGCCTGCGGTTGGGGAGTGTGGAACTCTCATGGCGACAGGTGATATCAGCGTTAGGGCTATCATCGGCTCCCATTCCCGAAATTTTGAAAACTATCATCATTGACTTACGCCTACCACGGAGCCTGCTGGCGGCGTTGACCGGCGCAGGACTGGCGATCGCCGGCTTGCTGTTACAGACTACGACACGTAACGAACTGGCCGATCCATTCTTGTTCGGTCTCTCTTCAGGCGCTTCCGCCGGCGCGGTGCTGGTGATCACCCGTTTCGGCGAGATACTGGGGGCGTTTACGCTGCCGGTCTCGGCCTTCATCGGCGGGATATTATCCGCGCTGGCGGTGATGATGTTGTTTCGCGTCAACCAGCTAAGGCGAGCGGAACAGTTAATTATCTGCGGCCTGGCGGTGTCGTTTCTTTTCAGCGCGCTGACCAGCTATCTGGTCTTTTCCGGCGATCAGCGAGCGGCCGGTTCGTTGCTATTCTGGTCATTGGGCGGTCTGGGACTGGCGCGATGGGACAACCTGTTCATTCCGTTATTGAGCCTGGCGTTGTTGAGCGGATTTACCCTGATTCGCTGGCGGGCGTTGGATGCGCTGCTGGCGGGGGAGCAGACGGCCTGCTCGCTGGGCGTCGACGTGGAGCGGCTGAGAAGCGAAACCTTTCTCTGCTGCGCGTTGGCTACCGCTTTGCTGGTCTCTTTAACCGGGGTCATTGGTTTTGTCGGCCTGATGGTGCCTTATCTGGCGCGTCGGGTCGTGGGCGTCAGGCACCGAATGGCCGTGCCAATGTGCGCTCTGCTGGGCGCGATATTGCTCATTGGCGGCGATATACTTAGCCGAAGCCTGATAGCGAATCAAGAATTACCGATTGGTATTATTACTGCCGGGCTTGGCGGCGCGTTTATTGTTAGTCTGCTGATGCGGGCAACACGATAAGCCGGGGCAAGGCTAATAAAACCCATTAATTGCGCGCAATTAATGGGTTTTATTATTTGAATGAATGTTATTCGCCGAATATAAAATTATTCGCCGCCGTTGAAGAGGTGACTTTTCTGGTTGGTGCGCTTTTGGGGGAGGTAGAATGTTTGTAAATAATTCGCCAGAAATATAATTGAGCCGGAAATTCTTTCAGGTCAATATTGTTGCGGCATAGCGGTAAGTGATGATTTATATCAATGGAATAGGCATCATTGGCGCATGCCCCGTTAGTCAGTGAGTTTTTGGTTTAATTCCCTACTAAAAACACATGAGCCCACGCGATATATTGCAATATTGCGATTGCTGGTTATTTTGTTTGTTATTTCTATAGTGAATATTCTTGATATCAATCTAAATATGGTTCATTAATCTGGGTGGTTAACGGTAACTAGTGATTCATTCTGATGTGGTTCGGATATATAAGGGATGTAATGAACAACGCCTTCCCAGGTGAGCGACTCAATACCCGTATTCATTCACAATTGTCACTGCATATCGAAATTGAACCGAGGGCCGTCGAGCTGACGCTTAAACTTCTGGCCGTTAGTCGTTTCGATAATATTAAAGCCCACCCAATATTCGTTCAAGAAAAAATAAATACCAATAACAATAATTCAAGTTTTTCTCTTTCGGAGCGCCGTTCGCCCGTGAGTTAGCAAGGTGAAATGAAATCTGGGGTTTAAGAACGTCTTATTGAAGAAGCAAAAGTAACGCACAGGAGGTGCGATGAAAACATTACGACCACTGTGGGGCAGGGGTCAGATGATCTCCCCACAACATTTTCAACAACAGGTGAACCAGGCGGCCTGGCAAAGCGAATGTATTGCCCGTCTGGGAGTAATGAATCCCTGGGGCGTCATCCGCGTCGAATTTGACGCCGCCCTGCTAAAGCAAGGGACACTGAAAGCCAGTCACCTGTACGTGCGCTTTCCTGACGGCACGCTTATCGACAGCGATAACGCTGATGCGCTTCCTGCGGTAATGGTATTGCCGCAGGAGGACTGCCGTGAATTAACCGTGGTGCTGGCGCTGCCTCATGAGCATGAAAACGGCGGCAACTGCCTGCAGATGGAAGAGCGCGCAGAGCGGCCGGTACGTTGGCGTCTGGCCTGGCGAGAAGTGCGCAACAGATATGGCGAAGACAGTCGACAAATTGCGGTGCTGCTTGCGCAACTAACGCTGCGCGCTGCGGATGACGATAACGGCGATTATCAAACCGTCGCCCTCGCCAGACTACGTCGCGACAGTCAGAACTGTTGGTCGCTGGATGAGCACTTTATCCCGCCGCTGCTGAAAGTGTTGGCCAGCCACTGGCTTTACGAACAAACAGAACAGCTGACGAATCAGCTGCGCGCGCGCCTGCAGCGCCTGATGGCGATGCGCCGGGAGAGCAACGCCAGGATGGCGGATTTTGCGGTAGCGGATGTATCACTGTTCTGGCTACTGAACGCGCTCAACAGCGCGGAGCCGGTGTTGAGCCATTTTCTACGCCATCCACAGGTACATCCGGAACGGCTGTATGAAGCGCTGGCCGGCCTGGCGGGCAGCTTGCTGACCTTCTCCCTTGACCATACTACGGCGGATATTCCGCCTTATCGTCATCAGGCGCTGACAGAAGTCTTTCCACCGTTGTTCAAATTACTCGGCGTACTGCTCGAAGCCAGCCTGCCATCCAGGGTCGTGGCGATTGAAATGACGCACGATGACCGGCGTAAGCGCTGGCATGCCCGTCTGCACGATCCAAGGTTGCGCGAAGAGGCCGATTTTTATCTCTCGGTGCGTTCCACGCTACCAGCGGCGCAGCTGCTGGAGCAATTTCCGCAACAGTGTAAAGCCGGTAGCCCCGATGAGGTTGACCGGGTGGTCAACGGTTCGCAGCCGGGTATTCCGCTAAAGGCCATGAGCCATGTTCCCGCCGCCATCCCGCTGCGACTGGAAAATCAGTATTTCACCCTTGATATGACTCATCCGGCGGCGCAGGCGATGCTGGCGGAAGGGAGTTGCGTCTTTTATGTGCCCGGCCTGCTGGGCGACCCTGAACTCGAACTGTATGCGGTGCTGCGCTCATGACTCAGGATCTCAATATTGATGCTCTGCTGGCGGATAGCTGGCTTACGGTGACGGAACTGCGTCTCGGCGCCAAACTGGCCGAGGGGGAGGGGAAACTCCTCTGGCAGCGTTGTGTAAACAACATTGAACAGGTGATGGCGCAGCTTGTGGCCGCGGATGTCAGTGAGGCGAACCGCCAGCATATCCTTTATAGCTGGTGCGCGCTGCTAGATGAAACCGCCAAAGGCCGCAAAGAGGAAGATGACGCCAGTATCACCTGGTACGATCGACCGCTGGAGGTCAAATATTTTGGCGGCATGGAAGCCGGGGATGCGCTCTATGAGCGCATCCGCCAGGTGCTGCGCGAACCGGCGCCGGATCTAGCCGTACTGACCTGTTTTCATCGGGTGCTGGCGCTGGGGTTTAAGGGCCGGTATAGCCTTAATGACCCGGCGCGCGCAGCGCTTGTCAGCACGCTCGGCGAGCGTGTACCGCCGTTTGCGAGCGACCCGCATCAGCCGATACTGGCGGCGCTCTCCGGGCGCAACGGCATGGCTGACTGGCTGCGCCGTTGGCCTATCTGCATTGGATTGTCGCTGGCGGCGGTGGCCGCGCTGTGGCTGGGGTTGAACTACTGGCTGGATGGTCTGGTAGCGGCTTTGCAACTGGGGAGCGGGCAATGAACGCGCGCTATCAGCGCCTGTTATGGTTGTGGGCGGGGCTGCTGGTAGTGCTGCTGAGCCTGCTGTTTCTGCCGTTAACCACCGGCGGCCGGTTGCTGGCTGTTGGGTTGACGGTGGCGGGCGTAGCGGCCGGAGTGGTCTACGTCGAGCGGCAACGACGCGGGCGACCAGAGGATGCCGACTGGATGGTTGAGCTACCGCCGGCGCCTTACCGACTGCCGGTTGTGCTGGTCTGCGGCGACACCGCGGACTGGCCGGGAGAAAGCGCGGTTTATCCTACCTCACAAGGTTGCTGGCTGAGAGTCACCACCGCCGCGTTACAGCAGACGGTGCGTTATTTGCAGCGTGAGCGGCCGGCGCTCATCGCGCAACTGGCAGTGATGTTCTGCGTGCAGCCGCAACAACATGATGATGACGCGGCGCTGACGGCCCGGCTTCGCGAGTTGCGCTGGCAGCTTGCTCAGGTGCGGCGTGATACCCGCCGGGCGATACCGTTACTGCTGAACAGCACCCTGTCCGGCGCATCGCTGGAGCCGTTATGGCAGACTGCGCGTGCCGGAGAGATGACGCAGGTGTGGCCCTCTGACGGCGTGCCGTGCAGCAGCGCAAGCTGGCTGATGCAGGCTGATGGCGCTCATCGCCTGGCGGCGCTGGTGAGGATGAATGCGTTTGCCCGCTTTACGCAGCAGATGGCGTTGAGCGCGTTGACTACGGCAACCGACGATGTTCCCCCGATTGCTCCGGCAGTCGTGCTGTATCATTTCACGCCTGCCGGGGCGCCTGTCGTGGCGGATAACTTATGGCAGCGCTGGCTGTCTGGTCATACCGCCCTCAACTCACTACCGGGCTGGTTGCCGGAAATGACTTCAGAAGCGCGGGCATTGCCTGATTTCATTTTGCCAATACTACCGCTGGGCGGTGGCATCACGCCGAAAAACCGTGCTCTGCGGCGGGCATTCTGCCTGTTCTCCCTCGCGGCCATGATCGCGCTGTGCTGCAGCGCATGGAATAACCATCAACTCCTTCAGCGGATCGGCTTTGATGTTCAGCGCTATGAACGGACGGCGATGGACGACCATGTAGCAAAAGCCCGCGCCGTACAGATTTTACGTCAGGATGCGGCGCAACTGGACGCCTTCGCGCGTGATGGCGCGCCGCTGGCGCTGGGGCTCGGGCTATATCGCGGCGAGCGTCTGCGTCAGACGGTACTGGAAACGATTCGCTCCTACGTCCCCCCGCCACCGCCGAAAGCGGTAGAAAAAATCGTGCCGAAAATTATCCGCCTCGACAGCATGTCACTTTTCGATACCGGCAAGTGGACGCTGAAACCGGGCTCCACCAAGCTGCTGGTGAACTCGCTGCTGGGGATAAAGGCCAGGCCAGGTTGGCTTATCGTCATCGCCGGGCATACCGACAGCGTGGGTGATGATAAATCCAACCAGACACTCTCTCTGAAGCGTGCCGAATCGGTGCGCAACTGGATGCGCGACACCGGTGACGTGCCGGAAAGTTGTTTTGCGGTACAGGGTTATGGCGAAAGCCGACCTATCGCCAGCAACGAGGCGCAGCAAGGCCGGGCGCTGAACCGCCGGGTCGAAATTAGCCTGGTGCCGCAGGCCGATGCCTGCCGGGTGGCGACCAACTCCGCCTCATCCCCGGCGGATGGTGCTTTCTAAACCGACTATCTCATCAATCTCCGTGCGGGCAGGTTTTCCTGTCCGTCGTTTTTGTTGCCGGGGACCGGGGTCAACACAATCTGCCCAACCTTGTGCGCTTTTGGGCTCCTCATCAACAGGAAACAGCGACGGGCGGTAGCGTGGCTGAAAGTGATGGAAGGGAGATAAAGAAAATGGTGTTTGATAAGGGAAAATAAACCATGAGTGACATAAAGCCTTTGTTTTTCAACCACAGTCATCATCTTTTACAGGTGCATGGTTGTAACTCCTCGCTGGATGTTCTGTGCTTCGAAGGCGAGGAAAACTTAAGCGAGCCTTTCCGCTATACCATTGAATTTACCAGCAGCGATCGCGCCATCACCCCGCAGCAGATGTTGCTGCAAAACACCTCGCTGACCTTGCAGGCGCCGGTTGACCAGGGATTTGGCATTAAGATCCAGCAACCGGTGCGCGTGCTGCAGGGGACGATCACCACTTTTGAACGGATTTCCACCTCAAAGGAGGAAACGCGTTACGCCTTGACGTTACAGCCGCGTCTGGCGTTACTGTCGAAGAGCCATCAGAATCGAATTTACCAGGACATGTCGGTGCCGCAGATTGTGGAGCACATTCTCAGAACCCGTCACCACATGCGCGGGGAAGATTTTGTATTTCGACTGGCGCAGGAATATCCGCGCCGTGAACAGGTGATGCAGTACGGCGAGGACGATCTGACTTTTATCTCCCGGCTGTTGGGCGAGGTGGGGATCTGGTTTCGCTTCACCGCAGATACCCGGCTAAATATTGATGTGGCGGAGTTCTTCGACGACCAGCAACACTACGAGGCGGGGCTGATGTTGCCCTCGGTCGCCCCGTCAGGGCAGCATGATGGCGGCAGCGAGTCGGTGTGGGATTTGCAGAGCCGACACCACGTGGTTGAACGTTCGGTCTTCACCCGTGACTACAACTATCGTAACGCGCCCGAGGACATGAATCTCAACATCAATGTCAGCCGCGGCGATAGTACCACCTATGGTGAAGCCTATCACTGGGCGGACAACTATCTGGCGCCGGGTAATCGCTACCAGCATACGCCGGACCCGGAGAGCGGGGCCTTTTATGCCCGTATTCGCCATGAGCGCTACCTGAACCAGCAGACGCGGCTGAGCGGGGAAACAAACTGCGCGACATTGGCTCCCGGCCAACTGCTAAAAGTGAACGGCGGCGAGGAGGTGACGGAGGTCTGGCGCCGGGGCGTGGCGATCACCGCTATTCACTGTCGCGCCCGCCGCGATCGCAGCTTCGAAGTGACGTTTCAGGCCATTCCCAGTGTAGAAACCTATTGCTTTCGCCCGGCAATCATCAGCAAACCCAAGATGGCCGGGACGTTGCCAGCGCGCGTCACCAGCACCAAAATCAACGATCTCTACGGCCATATCGATCGCGACGGACGTTATCGGGTGAACTTATTATTCGACCGCGATCGCTGGCAGCCGGGTGAGGAAAGCCTGTGGGTGCGGCAGGCACGCCCTTACGCCGGTGAAACTTATGGCCTGCATCTGCCTTTGTTAGCGGGAACCGAAGTGGCGATCGCTTTTGAGCAGGGGGATCCGGATCGGCCCTACATCGCCGGCGCGCTGCACGATTCCACGCACCAGGACCATGTGACGCTTTACAACTACAAGCGCAACGTGCTGCGCACGCCAGCGAACAACAAAATTCGCCTCGATGATACCCGAGGTAAAGAGCACGTTAAGGTCAGCACCGAATATGGCGGCAAGAGCCAACTGAACCTCGGCCATCTGGTGGATCATCAGAACACGCCGCGGGGAGAAGGGTTTGAGTTACGCACCGACAGCTACGGCGCGATCCGCGCAGGCAAGGGGATATTTATCACCGCCGATGAACAGCTGAAAGCGATGGGGGCGGTCGCGGAAATGGAGCCCGCCAGTAAATTGCTCAGTGCCGCCGCAGTTCAGCTCAACGACTGGCAGGAGATTGCCCGCACCCACTACAACATCCCACCGGATATCAGCACGTTAAAGCAGTTCGTCGGTAAAGCCGTCAATCTGGTGAGCCCCGTCCTGCTGATGAGCGCGCCGAAGGGCATCGGCATGGTGACGGCGGAAACGACGCTGCTGCAGAGTGGTAAAGGACTGTATCTGCAAAGCGCCAGCGATATTGCGCTGGCCAGCGGTAATCGTTTGTCGGTGAATACCAAAAACGCTATCTCACTGCTTTCCCACCGCGAAGGGATGCGTATGGTATCGGTGAAAGGCCCGCTGGAGATAGAGTCGCACGGCGATACTCTGGCGCTCACTTCACTGAAAGATATTACCGTTCAGTCAACGCAGGGTCATCTGCAGCTTACCGCCAAAAATGGTATCACCCTGGGCTGCGGCGGCGGCTACATTCGTCTGACTCCGCAGGGGGAAATCCACCTTCATAGCCCGAGCCTGCTCAGTTTTAAGGGCACACATAAGATGCAAGGGCCCGCCGGCGAGACATTTCCGCTTCCCGACCTTCCCACATCGATTTGTAAAGATTGCCTGATTCATGCGCAAGAACTGGCTCAGACCTTTGTTCCGCGTGCCGCCTGACAATCGCTCATTGATATAACTTACCCGGAGGAACAGACCTTGAAACCCATTATTCGGCAGGGTGATAGCTTGCGTGAGCATGGCGGTACGGTGATCGACGGCCATTACCTCTGTTTTGGTAAAGGTATCGCCTGTAAAGGCGACCAGGTGAGCTGCAATAAACATGGCCTGACGGTCATAGCCGAAGGAAGCTCGCTGTATGAAGTGGATGGTGCTCCGGTGGCTCTTGACGGGCATCGTTGCGCCTGCGGCTGTACGCTGGTGAGTTCACGCCCTGATTGCGAAGTCGCGCTATGAGACAGCTCACCGACTATCTGCCTTACAAAACCGCCACGCCACCCCACAACGGACGGTGGTTGTCCTTTGGCGCGGGGCTGACGTTTATCAGCGGAGGAGGCGCGGCGTTAATGCCTGCCGAAGCGCGTGGAGGGGCGTTAATTGCCGTCGCGATCGTTAGCGCCGTGCTCTTGGTCTTCATCATCTGGATGCTGCGTCTGCTTTATTACCGCCTGTCGGTCCACTACACCCAGTACTACCAGCGGTTGATCGATCTCGATCATCAAACGTGGTGGGCCCGGCATCAACATAGCGTAGGGCTGGTGGAAACGGTGCTGCTGGGGCCGGTGGGGTGTGAGCCCGAGCACTGGCAGACGCTGCTGAAGCGAGAACATCAGGCGCCAAAAGAGAAACTGGAGGCCGGTGCGCGGGCGCTGCGGCTGATCCACTCGGACATCGTTGATATCGACCTGCGCGAACAACAGCTGGCCCGGATGCTGGTGCGGCAATGGTTGGCGCAGCGAGGCGATCATCAATTTCCCTGCCTGAGCGGCTGTTACTGGCAGGGCAGCGAACCGGCATGGCGAGAATTTTGCGCCGAGCTGCAAAAGCGCTATCCCACCGCTCAGTTGCCGCATATGGCGGAACCCTGGCAAGGTGAGGCCAGCTTATCGGAGATTACCGCACGAATGAATGTGGCTGGCGACGCATGTTTCATTCTGGTGGCAGGGTGCCAGTCGGTAGCGGCGACGGCTGATACCGCAAGACCGGCGGGTGAATCCGCCGTGCTGTGGTTACTGGCCCGGGAGGGGGAGGCGCGACTGACCCGCGGCGAGGTTTATGAAGGCGCCGCGGTGGAAAATATCCAGCAGGTCTGTCAGCGGGCGATGCAGCAAAGCGGGGCCGAACGTCCGCCCGATCCCTGTATCGCATTTACACAGCCGCAAATCCCGGAACTGGCGCAAAGCGGCTGGAACAGCAACCAACTACTGCAGGATGAAAACTGGGGAGAGACAGGGCAGATGGAGCAGCTCATCACCATCGCGCTGGCGGCGATATTTGCCCGCCGCTTTCATCAGTCTTGCGGCTGGATCGCCCGCGATCCGCGTCATGCTCTCTCTCTGGGCATCGTCACCGCAGCCGTGCCGGCACCGCAACCTCAAGATAAGAAGGAATGAACATGTCGTTAATGAATCAGGAATGGACTAGCAAGCTGGAACAATTTGCCCGAAAGCTCGCGCTGCGCGACGTCTATCTCATTGCCGATCAAGGTGTTTTAAGCAATCCGTTGTTGGATGGCTTAAATAGACTTTCTCCTCCGGTGCAGTGGTTCTCGCTCTATCAGGGGCAACCGGAAGAGCCGCTGCTGGAGATGGCGCCTTTATTGATGCGGCTTGAGCTAGCTTGCTGGCAGCATCGTCAGTGGCTCGCCGATCTGATCGCCGCATTTTCCTACAAGCCGGGTCTGCTGATCTTTCTCTCACCGCTAAGTTTTTCAACGCTCGCCGCCCACTTGCGCAATCTGGCCGATGGTGCCTGGGAAGACCGTTCTGGCCTGGTGCGCTATTACGATACCCGCATGTTCCCCTTGCTGATGCGGCATGTGCTCACTGAAGAACAAAAAGCGTGGTTTTTAGAACCGGTTTATCTCTGGAGCTACCGCGATAGAGACAACAAGATCTGCTGGCTGGAAGGCGAGTGTTCGCCAGTTCAGGCAACGATCCCGGAGGCGATCAAGATTAATTTCAGCGATGAGCAAATAATGAAACTGGATGTCGCTATCGATGCCCAGCGATTTACGGTTTCTGAAAAATTCAGCCCCTTTTTTACGACTCAGGAGGACAAATTTAATACCCTTTGGCAGCTCCGCTGGCAGGCGCATCAGCAGAATTTTATCGGTGATTTAGCTTCCTGGTTCGAAAGTCACTTTGAGAAATGAAACATCCTCCCTTTTGATAATCAATAGGCGATTATCAGTTCTGTATGGACACATCAATGATAAAGCATATTCGTATTTTGCCCGGCGGGCTGGCGGTGCTGGCCGCCGCTTTTCTCTGCCTGCTGACGGCCTGCCGCGATCACAGTCGCGACGGCATGAGCGGTGCTGATATAAATCTCTATAACCATGGCCCGGACGCCATTGTCTCGGTACAGGTTAATGGCTACGGGGGGCCAAGGGCGAATTCCTACGGTGGCGGCGGCGGCTTCTGCTGCGTGATGGTGCCCAACGACTGGCGCCCGGGCCTGACGGCAAAAATCACCTGGACCTCCGATCCTAACTCCTGGATGAGACTAAGCGATATGCCTGATAACTATTCGCAATATTATCAGCGCCATGGGCCGATCATCGTGCCGATTGAGCGCTGGGAGAAGGGGCAGGCCTGCGGTTTTGACGTGCATATTTTCCCCTGCGATAAGGTGCGGATAGTGCGTTCCTGCATCCCGCCGGGACTGCCGGGATATCCGGTACCCCAGTCTCCACCTGACTGGGAGCAACGAGCGGATAAGATCATTTTCAAACATATTAAGGAGGAAGTTGTATGTCCGACACCGCAGACTCCACGCTGAATGCCCTGAAGGCGCTCATTGCCGCCTTTCAGACCGGCGCCACCCCGGTCGCTGTTAAAACCTCCACCGCAGAAGCGGCCAGCTTACCACCGAAGTTTCCCGGGCCGGATGACAAAAAGCCCGTGGATAAATCCGCGCAGCAGAAAGCCGAATACAACGAGCGCGGCCGCCTGCCGGCGAGCAGAACGCAGGCCGAAGGCAACTATGCCAGGCAGTATCTGGAAGGATATGTCGGGGAGGCCGATCATCAATCGGACAAAAAAACGGAGCCAGGCTGCCCGCCAGCCTGCATACACAATTCGCTGCTGACTAATATTGCCGGCTCTGGCCTATGAGAAACCGGTATTGATATTTGCAGCGGCCCATTTTATTTGACCGCTACAAATATCATCATCAGTTATATATGGAGGTTCATCTATTAGCATAAATACAAGCATTTAATTACGCCATTTATTAATAAGTCATCACTTTATATTTGTAAGGACACATCAATGATAAAGCATATCCGTATTTTGCCCGGCGGGCTGGCGGTGCTGGCCGCCGTTTTTCTCTGCCTGCTGACGGCCTGCCGCGACCATAGTCGCGACGGCATGAGCGGCGCTGATTTAAATGTCTATAACCACGGTCCGGACGCCATCGTTTCGGTGCAGGTGAATGGCTACGGCGGGCCAGGCGCTAACTCCTACGGCGGCGGCGGCGGCTTCTGCTGCGTGATGGTGCCAGATGTCTGGCGCCCGGGGCTGACGGCAAAAATTACCTGGACCTCCGATCCTAACGCCTGGATGAAATCAAGTGAGATGCCCGATGATTATGAAACTCACTATCAGCGCCATGGGCCTATTACCGTGCCCATTGAGCGCTGGGAGGAGGATCAGGCCTGCGGTTTCGACGTGCATATTTTCCCCTGCGATAAGGTGCGGATAGTCCGTTCCTGTCATATGCGTGATTCCCCTGAATACCCAGTACAACCTGAACCTGACGAAGAAAAAAAAGCAGATAGCGTTATTTTCAAACATATCAAGGAGGAAGTTGTATGTCCGACACCGCAGACTCCACGCTGAATGCTCTGAAGGCGCTTATTGCGGCTTTTCAGACCGGTGCCACTCCGGTCGCGGTCAAAACCTCCACCGCAGAAGCGGCCAGCCTACCGCCAAAGTTTCCCGGGCCGGATGATGAAAAGGGGAAAACGTCAGCGGATAACTCCACGCAGCAGAAAACCGAATACAACGAGCGCGGGCGCCTGCCTGCGAGCAGAACGCAGACCGAAGGCAATTACGCCAGGCAGTACCTGGAGGGGTATGTTAAAGAGTCAGAACATCCCTCGGACATACCCGGCCGGAGCGGTGGAGGTGGTCTACCCCGGGATGCATGCCGATGTCGGCGGCGACTGTAAGCCCACGGAACTCGGTAAGGTGCAGACCGATGCCGCCAGCCTGCTGTCAAAGATTGTGCTGCACGATATGTATGCCGCCGCCTTTGACGCCGGGGC